>CAZQOB010000004.1:0-135740 GCA_964594885.1 uncultured Acidobacteriaceae bacterium | reverse complement strand
TGCGAGATATCGTCTTCTCAGCATCTCGTCGAAAGAAGAGCACGACTTTCTTTTTAGTTGCTCCCAAGAGATAGCCCGTCTCGAATCCCACGCCGAATGACGACCCCGAAACTTCTGCAATGAAAAGATCGCACTGCTCTAGCCACTTCATGTCTCGCCGGTACACGTCTAAAGGCGTGAGGCGCTGGTCCGCTTCCCACGCGTCATCTTGGACCAGATGACGTGTCAAAATTTCGTGCCCCATCTTCACAAGTAGGTCCACAAGTTTTCGGGCTGCCTCTAGTGAGCTGCGGTTTCCCGCCACAGTGAAGCCAAAATAGATCTTCATAGGCTTATCGTATCGACTTGAGCTTGGGGTGGCCAACTTTTTCGATCTGCCATACAGCGCATGGATGATTAGAGAACTGCTCAGCCGCGAGGAGATTCACGTCGCGGAACCGCCGTCTAACAGTCCTGCCATGTCTATCGGCAAAACGACGCCTGAATTCCTGAGCGCATGCCGCCGCCTGCTGGATCTGCTGAACCGCCCGGAGGATATTCCTTTCCTTAGCGGGTTGATTCAGCGCGAGATCATCTATCGCATTTTGCGTGGACCCGAGGGGGCGCGCCTGCGCGCGATTGCAACCCTCGGTGATCAGAGTCACCGCACAGCCAAAGCCATTGCGTGGATTGCCGCCAACTATTCCAAGACGCTGCGGGTGGAAAAACTCGCCGAACTCGCGAGCATGGGAGTGTATGCTGACTGCTATGAGTCCGCTCCAATATCAAAAACACCTCCGGCTTCAGTCCGCGCGAAATCTGATGTTGAACAACGGCATGGATGCAGCGAGCGCCGCTTTCGAGGTTGGGTACGAGAGTCCGACACAATTCAATCGTGAATACAGCCGATTCTTCGGCCAGCCACCTATAAGAGACATCCGTGCTTTGCGCGAGTCCGGGACAAGTGCTTCCGAGCCGATGACACAAATCGCGTGAGTTCTTTTGGAAATAATCCTACTCGGCGTGCGAATTTAGTGCGAGTTGGACCGGAAGAACCACCTCACTCTTTATAGAGCTTGGAACGAACGCGGGACGATGAGCGAGAAGGACTTCTCGAGCCCAAGTTTGGAGGATGCTATGGCGAGAGTTTTTGCAGTGATGTTGGAACCATAGTCTTGGCAGCGGTTTTTGGAACGCTAAAAATATCAGGCGCGAACCCAATGAAGAATCCTCTCGTCCGAATTGCTGAACTGGAAATTGATCCGACCCAGATTGAGACATATAAGGTTCTGTTGAAGGAAGAGATATCGACTTCGATGCGAGTGGAGCCGGGTGTGCTAACTCTGTCTGCGGTTTCTCTGAGAGATCATCCAAACCAGATCAGAATCTTCGAGACATACAAAGATCAGGCGGCGTACGAATTTCATCTACGAACTCCTCATTTCAAGAAATACAATGGTGCGACCCAGGGGATGGTGAAGTCTCTGAAACTCATTGAGACCGAGCCGATCTTGTTGGAACAGAAGTAGTTTCTAAGACGCCACAGATCGACGCGCACATCTACGGCGGCCTTCGAATGGAAAACACACTATTTATCTCAATGTCCGGTGCGCTCTCGGTGCACTATGACCTGCAAATGAGGTGCTTTAGCGCAAATCAGAGTCAGCTAAATCATTGAAA
This sequence comes from uncultured Acidobacteriaceae bacterium, assembly GCA_964594885.1. Taxonomy (GTDB): domain Bacteria; phylum Acidobacteriota; class Terriglobia; order Acidiferrales; family UBA7541; genus Acidiferrum. The sequence goes on along the minus strand of CAZQOB010000004.1, from coordinate 134,081 downwards.
ACAAACGAATGGGTGTGAGTACAAACAGGTCAGGGTGAATTAGCAAACCGCCGCATTCAGCCACTCTGCCACCTCTCCGGAGTTGTAGACTGACCTGGACATTATAGCCCAGCAAGTTCGATTCACGGCAACGTTTCCTGGCTCCTCGTGCCGAGTGGTTCATACCAATCGCGGGCAGGATAACTCCACGGGAAAATTGCCCACCGGGGGCTTGGCACCAGTCGCCGCGAGCGACCTAACGACGCCCCCCTGCGTCTAAGCCTGTGAGTGGTCGGTCCACCAGCGAGGGCGACTCTATCTTTTCGTGTCATTTGCTTCTAAAATGCTTGTGCATCCAGGGCGTTTAGAAGCAGCTTATCGTGAGCCAGAGTGTGGTCTTCTGCGGGCGCGTGGCTCGTCTCCTGGGCGGAATTCGGTTCAATACCGGGCACTCCAGCGAAACATTTAACCTATAAAGGCCGTATGGATCATTAGACACCGAAAAATCCGCTCTCCGGGCATCGGTCCCGGCAAGTAATCGCTTGATTACTCAGGCGTTTAGGTGGTCAGACTGCAAGGCATCCAAAGGAAGCCCAGAAGGAAGCAAAGTTATGAAGATGTGGCAAAAAGTTGCGATCGGAGCCGCCGTCGTGGTGGTCGGGGCCGGGATCGTCCTTTACAGCGTCAACGCAGCTAACAAGGGCGTCACGACCGTGCAGACCGCCAAGGTCGCCAAGCAAGACCCTCTTGTTTCGCTTGTGACCGCCTCCGGTGAAATCAAGCCCACTACTTATACCAACGTCTTGGCCCAGGGCTACGGCCGTATCACCGAGATTCTGGTTCACGAGGGTGACCATATCAAAAAGGGCGACCGCCTTTTGATTCAAGATGCGGTTCAGGCCAGCGCCGACGTGCAGGCGCAATCGGCGGCGCTGAACTCCTCGGAATCCGGCATCATGGCTGCGGAGGCCAGCTACAAAGCGGCTCAAGCCGATCTGGTTACACAAAAAGCCAATCTTGAAAAGGCTAAGCTGGACTACGACCGCGGCCAGGGCCTGTACAAAGACGGGCTTATCCCCAAGCAGGACTTCGATCAGCGCAAGACCGCCTATGACGGGTCGGTTGCTTCCGTGGATTCCGCGAACGCTAAGGTTCTTCAAATCAAGGCCCAGCTCGATCAGTCGCGGGCTCAGGTGAATCAGAGCAAGGCCGTACTCGCGCGCTCCAAGGACGTCCTCAGCAAGACCGCTTATGTCTCGCCCATCAACGGCATCGTTAGCTACTTACCGGTTCGCCTTGGCGAGTACGTCGTTCCCGGTATTCAGAACTCCACCAGCAGCTATCTGATGACTCTTTCCGACATGTCCACTGTCACTGCCGAAGTGAAAGTGGACGAAACCGACATCGTCAACGTGCGCATGGGCCAGGAAGCCGACGTCACGATTGACGCGGTGCCCGGCAAGACCTTCCACGGTAAAGTAACCGAAATCGGTTCGCAGGCCGTTCTGCGCAGTTCCGGCCTCGCCACAACTCAATCCACCACCAGCACTCAGGAAGCGAAGGACTTCAAGGTTGTGGTCACGCTCGACGACCCGCCGGATAATCTCCGCCCCGGCCTCTCCACCACCGCCAAGATCAAGACCGCCGAAAAGAAAAACGTCGTGGCCATACCGATCCAGGCTCTGGCCGTCCGCACCCGCAAGGACATTGAGGAAGCCAAGAAAAACGCCAAAGGTGAAACTGGCGTCACTCTCGCCGCACCGCCTCCCGCCTCCTCAGGCGATCCTAAGAAAGACGAAATTCAGGGCGTGTTCGTCGTCAACGGAAAGAAGGCTCTCTTCAAGGCGGTGAAGACCGGCATCAGCGGCGTAACCGATATCGAAGTGACCGATGGACTGCAGCCAGGCGACGAAATCGTTGTTGGCAGCTACAAAGCTTTGCGCACTCTGAAACCCGAAGCGCAGATCAAGGTGGATAACTCTGCGCCCAAGAAGACTGACGACCAGCAGAGTTAGTCTCTGTTTTTGTAAGGCTGGGGCCTCAGCCCGCTGCAGTTTTTAGGGTTTGATGTATCGCCCGGGCCTTTAGCCCGGCATCCTCGGCCTTAGCGAACAATTGGAAAGAACTGGGAGAGCAAATGCCCGTGGCCACACTAGAAACCGAATCGTATCGCGACGATCTAGTCTCCTCCGGAGTCGTCATCAAGACCGCCGAGCTCGCCAAGACCTATGAAATGGGCTCGGAGCTGGTGCACGCCCTTCGCGGCGTTGATGTTGAAATCCGCAAAGGCGAATACGTCGCTATCATGGGCCCTTCCGGCTCGGGCAAGTCCACGCTGATGAATCTGATCGGCTGCCTCGATTCTCCCAGCTCGGGAAAATACTGGCTTGCCGGCCGCCTGGTCAGCGAACTCAACGACGACGAGCTTGCCTACATCCGCAACAAGGAAATTGGCTTCGTCTTCCAGACCTTCAACCTGCTTCCCCGGGCCACGGCGCTACACAACGTTGAGCTTCCGCTCATCTACAACGGCACTCCCGCCGAAGAGCGCCTAGAAAAAGCAAAACTGGCTCTCCAGCGCGTTGACCTCACCGATCGCATGATGCATAAGCCCAACGAACTCTCCGGCGGTCAGCGCCAGCGAGTTGCCATCGCGCGGGCGCTCGTCAATTCGCCGTCCATCGTTCTTGCCGACGAGCCGACCGGCAACCTCGACTCCAAAACCGGCGAAGAAATCATGGCTCTTTTCGCCAACCTCCACTCCCAGGGCAACACCATCATTCTGGTTACTCACGAAAACGACATCGCCCAACACGCCCACCGCATCGTTTTCATCCGCGACGGCAAAATCGCCTCCGACGAAGCCGTAAAGAAATAGTCGCAGCAGCTCAAAAATTGTCGAGTAAGAACAGGTCTTGCCGGAAGATCGCCTGACCAAAAGCGAGAGCCTGCGGATCGGGCGAACAAGCGGGCAGGTGACATTTCTAAGCGCTCTCTAAAGGCGGATTCGCGCACCTTCACCGGGTTCGGTGAACCTCCGCCCGTACCACTGTCGTTGGTACGAACTTCTCAGTAATGCTTTGGCCAAAACTGCCCCAACAGTACCTGCGTCTCCTGGTCTGGTAGGCCTAGAATGGACGCACTGCAATGGCCTTCTCCCGCACCTATACCTGGATCATAGGCGTGTCCGCAGCGGTCACCGGAATTTATGCCGGCGGATCGCTGCTGCTGCCAAAGTTGGGGCAACCCGTCGAGCCTTTTGGCAATATCGGGCAGTGCCTGGTGCCGCTTCTCGCCAGTGCCTGCCTGCTGCTCAATGCCGGCACGCCGCACTGGCGCCGCAACATCTTCTGGATGCTGGCCGCGCTCTCCTGCACCTTGTGGATGATCGGGCAGTTCCAGTGGACCTACTACGAAGTCTATCTGCACAGGCCACTGCCGGAGATGTGGCCCGGCGACATCATCTTTTTCCTCTGTGGCGTGCCGTTGATGGCTGCGGTTGCCGTCTGCCCGCATCAAAAGCGAAGCGACGTGCAGTTTCGCTTCGCCTATCTGGATTTCGGCCTGTTGGTCACGTGGTGGTTGTTCCTGTACGTCTTCGTGGTTTTGCCCTGGATGTACGCGGCGCCGAGCCTGGCTGAATACAACTACAAGTACAACCTACTCGACAGCATTCAGAACAGCATCACGGTGATCGGGTTCGGCGCGCTTTGGCTGCGCAGCCGCGGCCCCTGGCGCATCATCTACGCCAATGTTTTCGCCGCGCAGGCGCTGCATATGTTGTCATCACTCACGATCAACGTGGCCATCGATCAGAAGCTCTATCACACCGGCAGTTTGTACGATATCCCACTGATCGGCACGTTCCTGTGGTTTGCCGCGGCCGGCGCCATCGGATACGAAAAGCGGAACTCCTTGGATGACAGCCAGGAGCAGGCGGCGTCGGAGCAAAGTTCCGAAGCCACCTCCAGCAAAGGCCCGGGTACGCTTACCGCGCGCCTGTCCATGGCCGCGGTGATCTCTTTGCCGGGTTTTGCCATTTACAGCATCCGTTTTTCCCACGCCTCTGCTGCCGTGCGTGACTTTCGGCTGATGACCATTCTGCTGGCCGCGATTCCACTGGGCCTGCTGATCTTCCTGCGGCAGCATTTCGCGGATCACGAGCGCGCCCGCCTGCTGGAACGCGCCGAGCATTCACTGGAAAATCTGCAGCGGCTGCAGGCGCAAATGGTGCAGACCGAAAAGCTGGTTTCGCTGGGGCAACTGGCTGCCGGCGCCGCGCACGAAATCAACAATCCGCTGACCGCGATTCTCGGCTACTCGGACCTGCTGGCGGACAATCCAGCGCTGCCCGACAAGGCCCGCGAAACGGCCGCCAAGATCCGCGACCAAGCACGCCGCACCAAGACGCTGGTCGGGAATCTTTTGAGCTTCGCGCGGCGGGTCCCGGCCGAGCGCACGCTGCTCGACCTTAACACCGTGGTAACCAATGCGGTGCAGTTGCGCGCGCTGGATTTGAAGCACTCCGGCGTGAAGATCGACCTGAAGCTGGAGTCGGTTTTGCCCGGAGTGCGCGGCGACGGCAACCAGCTCATGCAGGTGTTCTTCAACATTATCAATAACGCCGTGGACGCGATGGAATCGCACAAGGGCGGCGGCACCCTGACCATTAAGACGCTGCGCGACCGCGCCAACGTGGCCATCGTCTTTTCCGATAACGGGCCGGGCATCAAGGAGCCGCATCGCGTCTTCGATCCGTTCTACACCACCAAGCCCATCGGAAAAGGCACCGGTCTCGGCCTGAGCATCTGCTTCGGCATCGTGCAGGAGCACAACGGAAAAATTCTGAGCTACAACGCCCAGGAAGGCGGCGCAGTGTTCCGCGTGGAACTTCCCGCCGTTCTGGCCGCGCTGCCGACCCGCGACGCGCAAAGCCCAACCCCGGTACCCGCCAGGAAGAACTGAATATTCCTCAGAGCTTGCCCATCCCCAGAAACCGAAAACCAGGGCTGGCCCTTTTGCAGGGACCTAGTAGCTGCTAGGCGCTGTAGGCGGCGACGAGGTTTTCAATGTACTGCGCGTATTGGTCGGCGAGCGCAGGGTCGTGCAGGATGAGCGAGTTTTCCGCGTTCATGGTGGCGTTTTTGGACAAGTTGAAGCTGCCGGTGGCGACGGCGTCATCAACGACAACAACTTTATCGTGCATGAAGTTGTGCACACCGTTTTTGGTGAAGGTGTTGGAGGCCTTTTTCACCAGGTGGGCGGCGACCGACTGAAACGCCGCGGCTTGCGGTGAGCCGCTCTTTTGCCAGGTGGCCAGGGTGTGATCCATTTCGGCGCCGTCGTAGATGCCGCTGAAAGCGACGCCGGGAGCGGAATCCAGCACGTCGTTGAGCGCGCCGAGGATCTGTTGGGAAGTGATGACCATCGAGGCGATCTTCACGCGCTTCTTGGCGGAGGAGATCAGGCTGGCGATGTGCGAGTCAATGGTCGGGCCTTCGCCGGGGGCGAACGCAGCGTCAATCGTCGTGCCATCCACATCCACCGTACCGATGTCGTTCACGCCGGTGGACTTGATGTTTTCGCTGGCCCACAGTTCCTGGAAGTCGGTCTCATACAGCGAAGCGAGATCGGGCGACTTGATCTGCAGGATGTTGTTTTCCTGATGGGTCCAGGCGTCGTCGGTGAAGTTGGCAGAGCCCATGAGGACCGTGGCCTGCGAGGTGTTCGCATCACGGACGATATATTTGTTGTGCATCAGATGGCTGCCCGCGATGGGTTCGGTGCCTACAGGCTCATTGGCGACGGCGGATGGAATGGTTAGAACGGCTTTGGTCTGGACCTTGGTCTTGGCAAAGTGCTTGTGCATGGCGATGTGGGTTCCTTTGGGAGCCGGGTCGCCGCCAAGGGCGTCAAAAGCGTCCTGTGATGAGGAGTTGGGCTTGGTGTGGTCGTAGGCGATCTTGACGTCCACGCCGGCGTTGGCGCGGTCAATCAGCGCTTGCACGAAGTCCTTGCCAAGATCGTCCGACAGCCGGAAGTCGTAGATGGCAATGTGAATGCTGCTCTGGGCCTTGCTGACGAAGTCCGTAATCAGCTTGGCGATGGTTTGCGGCTGGCCGGGGTCTCCGCCGTGATCGACATCCTGGAGAAAAGTAACCTGGATGGCGCCTGCGGCCGGGGCCAGAGCGGCTCCTGCGCCCGCGCCCCCAGCATGGGCATGGGTAGGATGGGTGGTCATAGGTTCCTCCTAGCAGGACAGATGGCGAGCGAAGAGATAGTGCCAGAGGGAGCCAGAACGTATCACTGCCCTAGGTTAGATACCAGAGACGTATGTCAAAAGAATGAAGCCGCTCTAGCGGCCGAAACGGAACTAGCTGAATCGCCGGAGTTGCTAACAAGAACGGCACCGCGGACCCTGGAAAGACTCGTGCTAGAGTTCTTGGAAGTGCCGGGATCTCTTTTGCTACGTTGCCTGCCCTTTGAAAGTCCCTCAAAGGTTGCCAGCGGGGCTCCTGCGGGGGAATGACGGAATCCATGCCTGAAATCGCGATCGCAACTGAAAAACTGACCCGGAAGTTTGGCGCGCTGACCGCCGTGGACGGGATTGATCTGCAGGTGGAGGCCGGACAGTTTTTCGGGTTCCTGGGACCGAACGGGGCCGGGAAGTCCACCACCATCAAGATGCTGACCGGGCTGCTGGCTCCGACCTCGGGTCGCATGGCGCTGCTGGGCATTGATTTCGCGCAGCATCCGGTGGAGGTGAAACGCCAGATCGGAGTCGTTCCGGAAGGCATGGGGTTGTTCGAGCGGCTGAATGCGCCGGAATATCTGCAATTTATCGGGCGAATGTACGGCTTGGATAAAGCCACCACGCGCAAGCGCAGCGAAGAGTTGCTGGAGTTCATGCAACTGGCGGACCGGCAAAAAACGCTGATTGCCGACTATTCGCATGGCATGCAGAAAAAGCTGGCGCTGGCGGCGGCAGTGATTCACGGGCCGCGCATCCTGTTTCTCGATGAGCCGTTTGAAGGCGTGGACGCGCTGGCGGCGGGCGCTCTGAAAGAACTGCTGGCGCGCATGACCGAGCGCGGCGTGACCATTTTCCTGACCTCGCATGTGCTCGAAATCGTCGAGCGCTTATGCAGCCATGTGGCGATCATTAAACAGGGAAGCCTGGTGGCGCAGGGTTCGATGGAGGAGCTACGCGCGGGGGTGCCGAGCACGGAAGGCGAAAAGTCGACGCTGGAAGATATTTTCCTTTCGGTGGTGGGACGCGGAGCCGGCCGCCCGCAGCTGGAGGAGCTGTCGTGGCTGACATGAGCGCGGCACCGGCACTCGTCGAGCAGGTCCGGACCGTAGCCTGGCTGCGGTGGCGGACGCTGCGCAACAGTCTGCGCAACAAAAACCGCCGGCTGGACATTCTCGGATTCGTTTTCTCCAGCGTCTTCAGTGCAGTTTTTGTAGCCGGCGTCACCGTGGCGTTTTTTGCCGGCACGGCCTACCTGCTCGAGGAACACCAAGAGCAATACTTTGGCCTGCTGTTTCTGGCGCTGCTGGTGTGGTGGCAACTGTTCCCGATTCTGCTGGCCGGTTTTTCACCGCAATTTGCCTTTCGTTCGATGCTGCGCTTTCCGCTGAGTTTTTCCGCGTTTTACATCATCGGGCTGGCCTACGGCTTCGCGGATTCCGCGGCGTTGGCCGCCCTGGTTTGGATGGCCATGATGGTTGTGGCTACGGCGGTAACTCATTTGGCCGCCGCACCGTTGATGCTGGCAGTCTGCGTACTGTTTGCATTGTTCAACGTGACCATGGAGCGGCTGTTCGGCGCGTGGCTGGAAAAACTCTTGGCGACCCGCCGGTCACGGGAAATCTTCTTTACGCTATTCATTTTGAGCATGATCAGCCTGAACTTCCTGAATCCGATCATGCAAAAGTACAGTCACGTCATCGTGCCGATCGTGCGCAACAGCCTGCCGTACTTGTGGCTATTGCCTTCTTCTTTTGCGGGTGACGCTATTGCGAAATTCGATCAGCAGGCCTGGTTCGCGGCGCTGCTGAAGTTGGGCGGCCTCGGGGTCTATGTTCTCGGTCTAATGGCTTTGCTCATGCAGCGCTACCGGAAGCTGTACTCCGGAGAAGAACTGAGCGAGGGAGCCGCCCCGACGCGGGAAAAGAAAAGCGCGGCCTCCAGTTTTACCAAAGAAGGGACATTTCTGGAGCTGCTCCCTTCGCAGGTGCTTGCCGTATTCAGAAAGGAAGTTCTGTACCTGAAACGCAACACCTTTTTGTTTTTCGGGCTGATCATTCCGCCGATGATGCTGCTGTTTTTCGCCGTGCAATTTTCGGGAAAGCATCCCACAGCGCTCAAACACGGGGTCTCGCCCGACCTGTTCTTTCCCGGAATGATGGCCTACGTGGTGCTGATCCTCATCGCGCCGTCATACAACTGCTTTGCATTCGAAGGGCGCGGGATTCAAACCTACTTCATGTGCCCGGCGACGTTCCGGCCAGTGCTGCTGGCCAAGAATCTGATGACCGCGGTCATCTTGCTGGCGGAAATAGCTCTTTGCGTGGTGCTTCTCGGGTGGCGCGTGGGATGGCCATCCTTGCCGGTGCTGTGTGCGACTCTTGCAGCCCTTATTTTCACCGTTGCCGGGCAACTGACACTGGCCAATTACACCTCGCTCAGTTATCCGAAGCGGGTGCAATACGGAAAAATGCAGGGGCAGCGGAATTCGGGTATGGCGGTGTTCATTCTATTCGCCGCACAGCTTGGGTTCTCCGGGGTGAGCGCGGCCATCCTGTTTTCCGGGCGCTGGAATGTGTGGCTTCCGGCCGAAATCTTTGCCGTGCTGGCGGCTGTGGCGGTGGTCGGTTATCGCTCGGCCCTGGATGCGTTGGCCCTGCTTGCGGAGAAGAAAAAAGAGACTCTGGTGGACGCGTTGGTCCGCTAAGGATCGAGGCATCTTCGCGGCCCGATGCCTGCCGTAATATGTGCTCATAGATATAACAGACGGCCGTCCTATTTTGCGGCAGTACTATCAGAGCCAATTTTTGGTACTCCGGCGCTATTTGGCTTCGCAAGGCTCCTTCGTAAAGTCAGGGCATGTTCAAGGAACAAGGCAACCCCGCGGCCTTGCTGGTCGAGACCCGGAGGCCCGCGGCACCATCCAAAATCTCCACAGATGACCCCGGCGAAAGCGGGAGCGCTGCTCCGCGGGTGAGCGCCGCCATGGTCAGCCCCGACCCGGTCGGCGCCTCGACTCTGCGGCACATGCTGATGCAGACCGGCTTGGTGAAGGAGATCCAGGAATGGGCCTCACCTTCTTCGGTCGAACTGCATTCGCCGCAAGAAGTTCCCGACGTGGTGCTGCTCCACTTGTCCGGCGACGATGAAGCGGACTTTGCGTTTTCGCAGACCCTATCGAAGCTGCGCCCCACCGCGACAGTTGTCGTCTGTTCCGCGAACAAGCAGTCCAATCCGGATTTTCTGTTGCGGGCCATGCGCGCCGGCGTGCGCGAGTTTCTTGAAAAACCCTATGACCGGGTGGACGTTAGCGGCCTGATTGGCCGGGTCAGCGCGGCACAACAGAAGTTTTCACCAAAGAGGGCAGTTACCGGCCAGTTGCTCACCGTGCTGGGCACGAAAGGCGGTGTGGGAACCAGCACGGTCGCCGTAAATCTTGCGGTGCAGTTGGCGCGGGTTCCCGGGAAGACTGCGGTGCTGCTCGATTTCTCGCGGCCGATGGGCGACGTGGCAGCGCTGCTGGATCTGCGGCCCCGCTTCCAGTTGCGCGATGCGCTGGAGGGTTTCAAGCGGCTGGACGCCACCATGCTGCACGGGCTGCTGGCCAGGCACAGCAGCGGATTGTTCGTGTTGTGCGGCGCTTCGCAGCTGGAGGATTGGGATGTTGCGGAATTTGCTGCGGTGGAAAAGATTGTCGAAGTGGCACAGCGAACGTTTGATTTTGTGGTGATGGACCTCGGCTCGTTTTATTCGGCCGAATGGCAGAACGAGTTGCAGGCTTCGGAAGTGCTGCTGGTGTCGGAAGCCGACCTCCCGGGTCTGGCGAAGCTGCAACGCCACTTGGAAGCGCTGGCAAACCTGAAGGTGCCTTCCACGCGGCTGCGCCTGGTGATTAACCGCTGGCACAAACACGATGAAGAAGCGCTGGGCAAAGTGGAAAAGGATATGCGGATCCCGGTCTTCGCGCGCGTGCCCAATGATTTCAAACACGTGACCGACGCGACGCTGCGCGGAGTCAGCGTGGACCAAAGGAGCGATTCCCTGTCCAGCAGTTTTCGAGAGATGGCCGGCCGGTTTGCGGGGAAGCGATTCGGCGGCGAAACGAAGAAGTCGCTGTTGACCCAGCTCTTTTCTTTTTCGTTCTGAGCTCTTATCCCAGGTAGCGTTTGCGCAGCTCGGATTCATTAGCGCGAATCCACGCCAGAATCTGCTCGATGCCAGCGTCGAGCGTAACGCGCGGCTGCCAATTCAACACCTTTCCAATCTTGCGGTTATCCGTGAAGTAGAGCGGGATGTCGCCACGGCGCAGGGTGTCGTCGCTCGTAATCGTGGTGCTTTGCCCGAGTTTTTGTTCCAGTAGGGCGGTGCACTCGCGCAGCGAGAGCGAGTTCGCGCCGCCGCCGCCAATATTGAAAACGTCGCCGCGAAAACGTTCGATCTGCGCCAGCTGGAGCTCCAAGAGAGCACACACATCGTCCAAGAAAAGAATGTCGCGCACCTGCTTGCCGTTCCATCCGATGTACTGCAGCGGCAGCTTCAAGTAATGCGCGATCGCAAACCAGGTGACCCAGCCTTGATCGAGTTTGGCAAACTGGCCGCTTCCGGCAATCACGCCGAAACGATTGATCACCACCGGCAGGTCGAAAGCTTTCGCGTACTCCTGGCAGGCGAGATCCGCTATCAATTTGCTCAGGCCGTACACGCTGCGCTGCCCGCCATCCACCGGAAATTCTTCGCTTACTCCGTGAATCGGGTCGAACCCGCGCGGCCGGCTGTCGGCCGGGAGTTTTTGCCAGGCCCCGGAATCCCACTCCATGCGCGTTGCTGCTTCGCGGCGTGGCAGCTCCAGCAGGCGATCAACGACGAAGACCCGGTTGGAGCTGAAAAAAATCAGCGGACAGCGGCGGGCGCGGGCGTACTCCAGCACGCGAATCACACCAAGTGAATTGTTGGTGATGTCGAAAACCGGATTGGCGTAACCCGATACAACCGAAGGCTGCGCGCTGGTGTCGCAAACCAGTTCGATGTCCGCCGGTAGATTGGCAAAGTCTTCCGGATTGCGAACGTCACCGTGCACGAATTTCGCTCCGTGGCGGGCCAATCGCTCGAGATTCGATTCGCTGCCGCGACGGACCAGATTGTCCATCACCAAGACGCGATGATTTTTTTCCCGGAGGCGAACCGCAAGTTCTGAGCCCACGAATCCCGCGCCGCCTGTGATCAGAATGTGCACAGAAAAATGCTCCGCCAAACGCGAACGCTAGGATAGCAGACCCCTAAGCCCTTCAAGGATGAGGGCTGGCCTGCGGGTCGGACTGCGCCGGACGATTCAGCTGCTCGATGTCCTTCTGCTCGATCTGGCGCAAGGCGTCCTTGCGGCGGAAAAGGTAGGAATTCAGTTGTGACCAGATTTGCCGCGGCACGACCCGGAATTGATTGTGCACCACCAGGCGCACCGACACCGGCCCGCGCGCAGGAATCAGGTGCGAGCCCCATTGAAAGATCAGCCCAAGATTCCAGAGGATGAACAGCAAAAGCACGGTTGCAGTGGTGGCCAAAGCCACGGACGGCCGCGTAAACCGCGTGGCGACCGTATCCATCAGGACCGCCAAGCCCAGCACAAAGAACACCGTGAATCCGACAAAGAAGCGATTGCCGTACGAAGAGATTCCGGCCCAATCCGGATAGGCGGCCATGAAGTAGTAGAAAGCCAGAATTACCGATAGTACCGACGCTCGAAGAGACGGAACGCGCCAGCAGAAAAGAAAGATTCCTCCACTGGCAATCAGCAAGAGCGGTGTCCAGGAAAACAGGCCGTGATTGCTGGAAAACAGCAGCGACAAAAACCACGGCGACTGCCAGGCCCAATCGGCAAGCGGGATATAGCCGGTTTCAAAGAACCCGCCATACACGACATGTTTGGAGATCAGGGTCGGTAACATGCCCAGGAGCACAACCAGGCAAAACAGCAAGTGGCTTCCGGCAATGGGAACCAAGCGCGGCGCGCTCTCCCTGCTGCGGGAGATGGCGCTGCGATAGTCGGAAAGCGCTTCGGGAACGAGCAACGCCAGAGTCAGCACATTGGGGTAGTAAATGTTCAGCATCAGAGCGGCCATCAGTGCCAGCACGAACCACTCCCACAATCCGCGAGTTCCCCGTGTCTGCAGCCAATACCAGAAAAACAAAGCGATGGCGAAAGCGGAATGCGCGTGGGACCACGACGGGTTGAAATACATGTAAACCGGAAGCGAACTGGCCCACCAGATGGCGATCGTAGCCAGCAGCGCCCAGCGTTCAGCAACAAATCGGCAAGCTACCCGGTAGGAAAGCAGCAACGCCAGAAATCCATAGCACAAGGTGCCGACCGCCATGGCCAGGAGATAGGGCAGTGAGAAACCGTCGGCTGCAACACTTGCGCCGAAGGCGCGCGCCAACAACACTCCGATGTGCGCCAGAATCAAAAACGGCGCCCACAACATTGCCGGACCTACGGTGAAATGATTGTCCAGATGGCCGGTCGCCGTCCGAAATGCTTCCTTAGGGGCGCCGGTTGGGTCCAGGCGGGCTTCCCGGAAACCCTCATTGGCGTGTTGATAGTCCGGGGCGAAATCCAGATTGTGCTGAATGAGAATCGCCCTCGCGAATGCGTAATACCCGACGCCGTCACCGCGCACCCACGGATTTAAAAGGGGCAGCGAGAATAGAAGCAAAATGATAAATGTACGCGGCGGGAGCCACGACGAAATCGTCGCGGGCTGATTTTCGACTTGCCGATTCGCCACAAAGCCACCCGTAAAAAACCTGGGAGAGGAGAGTGTGCCAGCCACTGACCCGGTTCTGTGGCTTTCTTTGGTTTACATGTTATAGCGGAAGGGCTGAGGGACTCAATTCCCCGGCTAGACCTGAGCACCGGAAACCACACGCGGCCGTTCGGCGCCGAGCTTTTCCCGCTGGTACGCGGTGACCCGGTCAATGATTTCGGCCAGAGAAGTCTGCGGCCGGAAGTCGGTGAGCGCCTGCAGCTTTTCAACGCAGGGCACGCGCCGCATCATGTCCTCGAAGCCAGGTTCATAAGCCTGATCGTAAGGAACATGGATGATCTCAGACGCGCTTTTGGTGCGGGCCTTCACGGTTTGTGCCAGCTCCGCGATCGATACTTCTTCCGTGTTGCCGATGTTCACCACTTCCCCGACTGCCCGGTCGTTGTCCATCAACCGCAGCAGAGCTTCCACAGTGTCCCGCACATCGCAGAAACAGCGCGACTGCATTCCCGAGCCATACACCGTGATCGGCGCGTGCTGCAGCGCCTGCTTCACAAAGTTCGGCAACACCATGCCGTAGCGCCCGGTCTGCCGCGGGCCGACGGTATTGAAAAGTCGCACCACGATCACCGGAACCTTGCGCTCGCGCCAGTAGGCCAGAGCCAGAAACTCGTCCAGCGCTTTCGAGGCGGCATAGCTCCAGCGCCCCTTTATGGTCGGTCCCAGGACCAGATCGGCTTTTTCGTGGAACGGGACCTGGGTGCTCTTTCCATAGACCTCGGAAGTCGAAGCGGTCAGCACCAGCTTGCGCTTCTTTTCCGCCGCTTCCAGGATGATCTGCGTGCCGTTGACGTTGGTCTCGATCGTCCGGACGGGGCTTTCCACAATCAGCCGCACGCCGACCGCCGCGGCCAGGTGCACCACAACGTCCGCGTCGTCAACCAGTTCCGCGACCAAGCTGCGGTTCTCGATTCCGTCGAGGTGATATTCCATCCGCTCCTGCGATTTCAGGTGCCGGATGTTTTCCATGCTTCCGGTGGAAAGGTTGTCCAGCAGCACCACGTAATCGCCGCGGTCCAGCAATCGTTCGGCAAGATGCGATCCGATGAAACCCGCACCGCCCGTAATCAGATAACGCACCAGGCCTCCTGCTGAAAATTACAGGGAATCGGAATCGTCACCCGGGTAGTGCGAGCGCCCGCTGTCCGATTCCTGCCCGCTGCCGTGGCTGTAGAGATCGGTCGCTTCCTGCGGGCCGTAGCCGTAGGAATAGGGATAGTATCGGTAGGAATAGTAGTAGTCGGGAGCGCTGGAATCGACGGCGTTCAAGACGACGCCGAGCAAGCGGCACTTCACGCTGACCAGGAGATCGCGAGTGCGGGTGAAAGCTTCCTTGGGAGTTTCGCCGCTCCGCACGACCATCAGAACGCCGTCGGTCTGCACCGACAGAATCACCGCATCGGTCGCGACCATGATCGGCGGCGAATCAATGACGATGAATTTATACTCCGTGCGCAGCTGGCGAAGCGCCTCTGCCAGCTTGTGAGAAGAAAGCAGGTCGGCCGGATTGGGCGGCAAAGGTCCGGTCGGAATGGCCACCAGATTTGGAATCGAGGGATGCGGAACGGTCACCAGCTCCAGGCTTGACACGCCCGCCAGATACGAGCTGAGGCCGGCGTACTTGCCGTCCATCAAGTTGAGCAGTCGGCCCACGCCCGGTTTGCGCAAGTCGGCATCAATCACCAGCGTGCGATCGCCAAGCTGCGCCAGGGTCACTGCCAAATTCGCCGCTGCCGTCGTCTTCCCTTCCCGTGGCAGGGCACTGGTCACCAGAATCACTTGCGGTGGACGATCGGCCTGAGACAGCAGCAGCGCGGTGCGCAACGCACGGAAAGCCTCCGACATCTGCGACTTGGGCAAATGCTGCGCCACCAGCTCGATCCGCTTCTCGTGGCCATTCGACGAAGCCCCATTCAGAAGCCGGTTGCGTTTGCTCTTGCCGCTGCCGGTGCCGCTGAACGCCGGAACCACCGCTAGAGCCGGCAGCCGCGCCAGCATTTCGACGTCATCGGGAGTCTTGACGGTGTTGTCCAGATATTCCCGCAGCAGCGCAAGCCCGATTCCGCCCACCAGGCCGACCAGGAACGACAGCGCAATGTTACGGGCCTTGGCGGGGCGCGAGGGACTGGTGGGCACCATCGCTGGATCCACCACGCGGATGTTGGAAGACTTCAATCCGGCGGCAATATTGGCTTCCTTCAGCTTGGTCAACAAGCCGTCGTACATGGTCTTGTAGCCTTCGGCATCGCGCTTCAGGATGTTGTACTCGACCATGCTTTCCGACATCTGGTTCACTTGCGCTTTTTGGTCGTTCAGGGCTTCGCCGAGCAAGCCTTCCCGCTGCCTGGCGGCGTTGTAGTCATTTCCCAGGGCGGCCAGAATATTCTGCTTCTCGGTCTCGATCATGCCGTCAACTTCCTTCAGCTGGGCCTGAATCCGCTGTACCTTGGGAAAGTTCGGGCCGTACTGGTTGAGGGCGTCGAGCGACTGGGTATACAAGTCGGTCCGGCGTTTCATCAATTCCTGAAAGGCGTTGTTTTCGCGCAGTTGCGGCACTACGTCAAGATTTCCCGCCTTGGCGAACTCATAGAGCGCTTCCTTGCGCATGCGGTCGCTCTGCGCGTCGGTCAGCTCCTTGTTCAAATCGTTGAGCCGTTGCGTGGTGATGTTCTGTTTGTCGTCCAGCTGCCAGATCTGATGCTCGCGCTCGTAGGCGAGCCGCTTGTCTTCCGCAGTTTGGACTTTCACCTTCAAGTCGCTTAGCTGTTCCTGCAGCCAGGCCGTGGCGCTGGCCGTTGCGTCGTACTTGCTGCGCAGGTTGCGATCCATAAAGTTGGCAATGTGCGCGTTCAGAATCTCCGCCGCCAGTTGGGGATCGGTGGATTCGAACGTGACGTCCAACAAATGGCTTTGCCCGACGCGTTTTACACTGAGGCTCCCGAGGAATGCCCCGAGTTCCGGCGGGCGCTTGTGGTTGGCCAAGCTGCCCGAAGTTAGGGCCTCGGAAACGCTTCCTCCCGGCAAATCTGAATGCGGTATCAATCCGCTGTTACGGATGGTCTGCAGAGCCAGCGTTTCGCTGGTCAGGACCCGGGACTGGGTCTCGATGTAGTTGTCCAAATCCATCACGAATTCGTAGGGATCGCCGCCCTGGAAGGGCAGATAGCTCGAATTTTCGCGCTCGATCTCGATGCGTGAGGACGTGGTGTAAACCGGCTGCATGCGGAAAGTAGCGATGGAAACGATGGTGACGATCGCCAGCAGGAACGACAGGATCAGCCACTGATGCTTGCGCAGGATCAGCAGGTAATCGTAGAGGTGCGGCTCGCGGGGAGACAGTTCGATGGCCGAAAAACGCTGTGGCAGGGACACGACTTCCACCGTAGCCGAACCGCTGTCCCGCGGAATGAGTTTGTGGTCGTCGCTCATCATGCCTTCTAGCGGCCGGTTCCCAGCCGGTAGATCGTCAAGGCCGACCCGATGGCCAAGCCGATCTCACCGGCCCGAATCAGTGCCGCTTTGGCGTTGTTATCAGGAACATACAATATATCACTAGGCATTAATCGCACATCTTCGGTCTTGCGATCGACGATCTTGCCCAGTTCGACCGGTATCGCCTGCTGTTTGCCGTTGGCATCCGTGCGGATAATCACCGCGTGATCTTTCTTGGCGATGCGCGTAAATCCGCCCGCTAATGCCAGCAGTTTCAAAGTCGACAGTTGTGCCCGGTCGCCGGTGGATACAAAGCCGCCGGGTTTCTGTACCGCGCCAAGCGCATAGACGATCCCGGCATGGGGGACGGTAACGATGTCGCCGCCTTCGAGCCGGATATTGTTCTGGGTGTTGCCTCGCTCCAGCAACTCGGCAAGGTTGACCGTGATGGTATTTGGCAGCGGCGCCGTATCCGCCGCGCTGATCGCAGGGGGCTCATTGCCGGCTTTCGTTGCCGGCTTGGGTGAAGTCGCGGGGCCAGGGAACGGGCTTTGTGGTTCGATTGCCGCCTCCGGCCCTGCCGGCTGCGTCGCTGCTATTTTATCCGCGGGCGAAGGGTTGCCAATCGGCGTCATGTCGTCGGGTCCGATTTGCGGAGGCTCGTTCGCAGCTTCTGTCGGTCCGCTTGAGCGGGTCACGATCACCACGTCGCCAGCGTCGGCCGAGATGCCGCCCGCCTCAGCCAGCGCCTGGACTAGGGTCACTTCGCGGTCGGCCTGATACACGATGGGCTTTGTGACCGCACCGACGACGGTGATCGGCCGGCTCCTTCTTTCCTTCACCGAAACGATCACCTGGGGATGCGAGACCAGGCCGTTAGCCTCGAGCACTTCCGCGATTTTCTGCTGTACTTGCATTTCGGTCAGGCCCGCGACGTAGAGCCGCACCGGCAGCAGCGGCAGCCCGATCGAACCGGTTTGGCTGACCCGAATCTCACGTGTAAGTTCGGGGATATCAAACACTTCCACTCCCAGAACGTCGCCCCGTCCGACTACGTACTCCTGCGTGCCCCCGGTGACCGAATCGACGGAAAGCGCGCGAATTCTTTCATTAACTTGCTGTTGCGTTTCAGCCGCCGCTTGGGCCTGAGTTTTTGCGGCCGCAAACAGCAAGGCCGGCAGAAGGGCCGCGATTAGACAATAGGATGCGGCACCCGTTCTTTCACGCAGCATGTATTGCACGGACCCCCGAATCGTAAGTATACAGCCGGGGCCCGCAAGTCAATCACGGTTTTCCTTCCTATGACGCCGCACGCGAGCCTTGATCCGTGCTCCCGCAGCCGTCTGGATTTCAGAGGTCGTCAACAACGCCATCAGCAGAAACAGCAAAAGATTCGAAGGAATGTGCAGGTTGAAATCCACCAGGCTGTGCACCAGCAAGCCCCAGCACGCGGTGAAACCGCATAAGTGAAGTGTGGCCCCCAACGACCGTTCATTGGACTGCAGGAGCTTCAGGGCGCCTGCAAAAAGAATCGCCACAAACCCTGCGCAACAAACCCCTCCAAGAAGGCCGGTCTCGGCAAGCGCTTCCAGATAATCGTTGTGGGTGTGGTTGACGATCTTTCCGTCATAAAGCGACTCGTAAGGCGGATAGACTTGCTGCAGCGTGCCGAGACCAGTACCCAATAGCGGGTGATCGAGAAAGATGCGCCAGGTTCCGTTGCGCATCGCGGCCCTCTTGCCCTGAGTCACTTCCAAATTTTGCAGGCCTGAGAATCGCCGGAGGATCTGGTTCACACCGATCCAGGAAACGGTCAGAAAAGCCAGCACCAGTACCGCTCCGCCCGCGAGCAGTTGCCGGCGTCCGGTCCTTTGCCAAAGGAGCACGACTGCAAGTAACACCAGTTCGGCTCCCAAGCTGATGATTCCGCCGCGGGAGGAGGAAAGAAGCAGCGCGCTTAAGGGAATCACCGCCAGGATTCCTACGATGATGAAACGCTCGCGCCGCACTCTTCCCGCCAGCAGCGGCACCAGCGACATCGGCAGAGCCAGCTCCGCGAATCCCGCAAAATGGTTGCGGTTGACATACGGCCCAAACGGAATTCCGCCGTAACGCATCTCGCGGAACCAATAGAGCTTTCCGTTGAAAGTCAGGTGCTGCAGGATGCCCAGTCCCGCGACCAAAAACGCAAGGAGCATGACAAACCAGGCGAACGCGCGAAAGTCGGCCAGCGTGCGGAACACCTGGGCCGCAACGAAAACGATGACCAGCATCGCCAGCAGCAGCGACAGCTCGATTCTGGTGGAGAAGCGGGAAGCCGTCAGACCAAGTGCATACTGCGCGACAACCGTAGCCGCAAAACCCGCCAGCGGGAACAGGATTGGGGGCAGCACGATCGCCTTTTCTTTTGGCGAGGGCAAATAGCTGAGCGTCCACAGAACCAGCAGGAAGCCTGCTGAGAATTCCAGCACCGCCCGGGCCCACGGCTCGACCGCTCCATGACTGAGGACCGCGAACGCCACCACCGCGCAGATGCCGGTTTGCAGCAGCTTCATGGCGTGCCGGATTCCTGGGGTACCGGAATCAATGACACATCGTCAATCCATGCCGCTCCCTGGATGTTGCTGCCGGGCATGCCGCTCATGATTCGGCGCACACACACCCTGCCAGAGTTGGCTCCCCGCGGCGCCGTCCAGGTCAGTCGAACCTGTTTCCAGTCTTGCGTGCCGCGCACGTCAGCGGTCATGGCGGTCACGTTTTCCGGCTGGGCGAAGGCAAAGATCTGCAGCCGGACGCCCTCGCTGCTGGTAAGCGATTGGGTCTTCACCCAGCCGGTCAGCAGATAGGTTTGTCCTTCCTGCGGAGCGATGTTGTGGCAAACGTCTTCGAAGTTCAAATTCTTGCGCCCATAGAAAAGAAGGCGCATGGATCGGTCGCCGGAGTGTTTCTCGCTTCGGCTGAACGAGATCTGCAGGTCGCGTGGGTTTCGACTGAAGTACCAGGCGTAACCGCCGCCGCCGTAGCCGGATTCGAAGCCGCCATCCCAGACGAGCGAGCCCGGAGGGTCGGGCGGAGGAGGATTCTGCATGATGGAAACCGCTTCTTTCCAGGCGCGGGTAGACTCCGACGGGCCAAGCTTGCGATTGACTGCGTCCACGTAATTGACCGTGTCTTGTATCGGGACTTTCTGGTGCAGTGCCAGCAGGCGCTTCCAGACAGCTTGCGCCGTTGCGATCTCACCCGCGACCGAGAGCGATTGCACAATGGGAAGATAAACAGCCGCGTTTGCCGGAACGACTTGATCGAGCAGGACGTTGACATCGGGTTGCACGCGCATCGCCAGTGCGAACGCTTCGCTGGCGCGCTTCGGTTCCAGTTCCAGGGCCTGGTGGATTTGCGAAAACGCGGCATCTTGCTGGCCCTGGCGCAAAAGAAAATTTCCGTAGCTCCAGCAAACATCCGCGGAGAGCGGATACACGCGCTGCGCTGCTCGATACGCCTCGAGTGCCTGGGCAACGTCAGCTTCGCTGTCGTAAGCGTTCGCCAGGTCCAACAGAGCTTCCGCGGAATAGGGATCGAGCGCTACCGACTTGCGCAGAGCTTCCATGGCTTTCGCGGGATCAGGCTGCTCGAGATCGTAAAGATACGACCGGCCAAGCAGATACCAGTTGCGCGGGTCGTTTGGCTCCAGCCGGACAGCGTGCTCGTAGTCAGCCCGCGTGGCGTGGTCGTTGTCTTGGTAGTGAGTGGCCAGCGCGTTTCGGGCGGCGAAATAAGTGAGCACTGCGGCGAACACTGCGCTCGACACCACCATCAAGATCCGGCCTTGCGGACTTGGAATCGCAAAATTCATCGCGAAACACTGTGCCTAAGCGCCAGCGGGTGACGCAAGCGGAAAGTCTTTGCCCTATGGTGGATGAACGACCGCTCATGCCCCACGGGTCTTCGATCACCGGGCCGCTTGCCGGTTGCGAGCCGTAGGAAGAAGCGGCGTGCGCGACAAAAAAACCGCCGCGACTCAAATTGGGCCAAAACTCCGATTGCGGGCTTCCTCTCTCTGGGAATACCGTCGAGAAACGGGTTCGGTAGATCGCTCGTTCACGCTACCTCGAGGGTTCCGGAAAGCCCTCGATTTTAACCTGCTCCGACCTAAGGGTCGTCCTGGGCTGAAGTTACAGAAGCAAGAAACACGCCCAACGCCGCCGGCCGTTCGTACGCTGGGCGTGGTTGGCTGCCCGATCGTTGGTGCCGGCATGTTGCTTTATTTGTATTCGCTCTTGGCGCATAGCAAGCCTGCTGATTGAGTCCACCCCTTTTCCTGTAAGTATTTCGTTTTAAAGAGCTTGGCTGGTCGTGGCCGGGAGCACTAAGGAATGAAAAAGACCGTTCGAACCTTTTGAGCCCGCTCGTGATCACCTCCTCCCCCCTGCCCTGAGTGCGCAAGTGATTGAAAACAAAGAGTGGGAAATCTGTGAGTGTGAAAGGAAAGGAGTTTCGGGGCGCGGGTCACGGCGCTTCAAGTGTTGAGAATTTTCGGTGAAGCTATAGAATGCCGGTCGTGTTTTTCCCTTCATCGAAATCCTGAGAGGAGACTGCAGATGTTTCTCTCCACGATTCACAAATTCGTGCGCGTTTTTTCCAGATTGCTGCCTGCGATTCTGATTGTCGGGCTAGCCATGGCGCCGGGGGCTGTGCGGGCCCAGGGGCAAGCTTCGGGGGATATGGCAAAGAAGCTGGGGGATTTTGATGCCTACATGGAGAAGACGCTGAAGGACTGGAACACGCCGGGGATTGGCGTGGGGATTGTCGTGAACGACAAGCTGGTGTTCGCCAAGGGCTACGGCTACCGTGACCTGGAAAAGAAGCTACCGTTTACTCCGACGACCCTGTGCCCGATTGCTTCGAATTCGAAATTATTTACGGCGGTAGCGGCGGGGATGCTGGTGGAAGAAGGCAAGCTGACCTGGGACAAGCCGGTGCGGGAGTCGGTGCCGACGATCCGGTTTTACAACGACGAGCTGAACAACAATGTGACGCTGCGGGACATGCTGTCGCACCGCACGGGGGTGACGCGCCACGATTCGATCTGGTTCAAGTCGCCGTTCACAAGGGCGGAGTTGTTCGACAAGCTGCGTTATCTGGAGCCGCAGGAGCCGATGCGGCAGGCATTTCTCTACAACAACCTGATGTTTGCGGGCGTAGGACAGATCATCGAGCTGAAATCAGGAAAGACCTGGGAACAATTTGTGCGCGAACGGATTTTTGCGCCGCTGGAGATGAATGCGACGAACTACCTGATTGCGGACATGGCCAAGAATCCGGACCACGGCGTGCCGTACCGGGAAAAGCGCGATTCGTTCGAGCTGTACAAAATTCCTTATTACGAAGGTACCCAAGGTGTGGCGCCTGCGGGAGCGATTGTTTCGAACATCGAGGAGCTGTCGCACTGGGTGATTGCGCTGATAAACGACGGGAAATATGGCGGCAAGCAGGTGCTGCCTGCGGAGGTCTTGAAAGAAACCCTGCGGCCGGCGATTGGTTTGCCGAATTCGATGGGCGAGGCGCTGGGATTCTGGGAGCTGCTGAATCCGGCGTACGGGATGGGTCGGCAAACGGCGGCGTATCGCGGCCATCTGCTCACGTTCCACGGCGGCGATCTGCCAGGGTTTCATTCGCAGGTTTCGTTCCTGCCGAACGATAAGCTCGGCGTAATCGTGCTGGTGATCAGCGACCACAGCGCGCCGCTTTACAACGTGGTGAGCTACAACGTTTATGAGCGGCTGTTGGGAATGGACCAGACGCCGTGGAGCGACCGGCGGTTGAAACAGCGTTTGGCCGGCAAAGAGGCGGGAAAGGAAGCCCGCAGCAAAGCGGGGGGTGATCGCGTGGCCAATACCAAGCCTTCGCACGCGCTGGGCGACTATGCGGGAGCTTATGAGAATGCGGCGTATGGGCTGCTGAATATCGGATTAAAGAATGACGAACTGCAATTCGGGTTTCACGAGTTTCAGTTTCCGATGAGCCATTACCATTACGACCGTTTCGATACGCCGGACGACGAGCAGTACGGAAAATTTTCAGTAAATTTCCGGACCAATCCGCAGGGGGACATTGACAGCGCAGTGATTTCGCTGGACGAAGCGGAAGTTGTGTTCACACGCAAGCCGGAAACGCTGGAACCGGCGCTGCTGGAAAAATTGGCGGGCACGTACTTGACGCCGACGAAGGTGAAGTTCCAGGTGACGTATCAACCGGGTACGGGGCTCTGGCTGGCGTTTCCGGGAGGGCCACCGCGGAAACTCGTTCCGGTGAAGGAATTGAGATTCCGTACGCCGCAGTTTGCTGACACCATTTATGAGTTTGTGATGGAGGCGGGAAAGGTCACAGGACTGAAAGAGCGGGACCCGTCAGGGGAGTTTACGTATGTGCGGGAGTGAGGCGGTCTAGAGAAGCCTCATCACAGGAAGTCGCGACGAATCTTGATCACGATAAAGCTTAAGAGCCAATACCGGAGAAAATTGAGGCCCGCCGTCAGCGTCCAAAAGACAATCGGCTCTGCGTGTGGTGCCTGCCGGTAGACCAAATCCGAAAGCGGGTACACGGGCATCGCAGCAGGTAGCAAAACGAGCAGCCAAATACCCTGCGTCTCCAATCCTCCAAACTGAAACACAAAAACCACAACGAGTGCGCCTGCGGTCAAAAATAGGGCGGCGACGCTGGCTCGTTTTTTTCAGCAACGTGAGGGTCCATTTAGTGAACGGGGGACGGAAGAGACACCGTGACTTTCGGGTGGTCGGTGTAGATGTTGATAGGTCGCTCGGCGAGATGGCGGGCGCGGAGATTGCGCTGGACACGGCGAGCCCAGCCACGCACGAAAGTGTAATTGAGCGCGCCGCCGATGACCGAACTGGCGACCGGGATGAGGCGCGCAACCCATTTTTCAGCGGCTTCTTCGCCGAACTTGACGGCGAGGCGTTCAGCAATGCGCGGAGCGAGTTTCTCGATGACCTGTTTTTCGGCGATGTCTTTGCCGATGTCGATCCCGGCGGCGGCCGCGGCGGCCATCCAGAGTTTGCGCTGTTGGTCGGCGCCGCTGGCTTCGAAGCCGTAGAGAAGGGTCAGGCGCTGAATGAGGCGCAGCGTGATGATGGCCAGAATGCCGGCATCGGGGACAAGAGTAATCAGTCCACCGAGGCCGAAACCGGCGCCTTCGGCCAGGGCCATGCGCTGTGCGTCGCGAATCAGGATTTTGGCGATGTAGTCGAGGCGCTCGATGGGAACCCGATACATATTGCGGAAGTCGGAGACATGCAGACGGTGCTTGCGCGCAAGGTAGTCGCGAAAGTCGTCGGGATCGATTTCGACCGAGCGCAGTCCCTGGAATAGGCCGAAGCGCAGGAAGCGCTTGATAGGGGAGCCGTCGCCGGAATGTACCTTGGCCATGGCTTCCAGCATCTTATGCCGGTTGGCGGCAAGCGGCAATAGATCGGTACCTGACCGATACCCGCGATGCGAGTGAAGGGAAAGCGTCAGCCGGCATCGCTAGAGAAATTACAGCTGGCTCGAAGCAGGGGACCCGTTTGCCGAGGCCGCATGGGCTTTTCGGCGGATCAGGGATTGACCGAAAGGAACGCGAAGACCGCGCGTACTACTTGACTAGGAAAGGGTTTTGGGTAAACTGCGTTTTCGCTTATGGCCAGCTCGGTCCAGTTCGCGCCGGTTGAGACAGCGGCGGAATTTGAGTTTCCGCAGCGGGAAGCCGCCTTTTTCTACGGGCTGTTTCTGCGAGGGCATTCTGCGGACCAACTGAGGCACGATATTGAGGTGCCGCCCGCGGTGCTGGCAAAGTGGCATCGCGAGGCCGAGCGTGAGCCCCAGCTGCGGGATTTGTTGTCGCGCATTGTGAATTACCGAAGGCACGTGCTGGCGATCTTTGACACCCTGATCGATTCGGAAAAGACGCCGCAGCGGCCGCAGTAAGGGCAAGCGGGCGACTAGGGATTCTGAATCAGGGACCAGGAACACCCACCGCTCCAGGAATTCGTTCGGTTCAATGCAACAAATGTTGTGGAACCACACTGTACCGGCGTACAGTGCATACGCCAGTGAGGCAACCCGGCTTAGCGAAATTGCAATCTAAGGTGGATCGGGGGCAAGTGTCTGAAAACGCGGGAGATTTGCTGGCCGGAGCCTGGAAAAGGACCCTGAAACCCGTTTGACGCACCGCTTCCCAGGGCGTTAGAATTCTACCGTTCACGCAGTTGAGGTGTACTCATGGCCAGGGCAGTGCGATCCCTCGTAGCGTTGGCGTTGGCGTTTTCGGTTTTGATTGCGTTCTCTCCTGTGGTGGCGCAGCAGGCTGCGCCGGACCCTATTCCCGCGACTCCGCAAAAGCTGACCAAAGAACAAAAGAAAAAGATGGGCAAGGCTCTGAAGGAGCTGGACGCCCAATACAAGCAGTGGCTCGGCGAAGATGTGGTTTATATCATCTCGCCGGAAGAGCGGACCGCTTTTTTGCAGTTGAGCACCAGCGAAGAGCGCGAACAGTTCATTGAGCAGTTCTGGCTGCGTCGCAGCAGCAATCCGGATTTGCCGGAAAATGATTTTAAAGAAGAGCACTACCGCCGAATTGCCTACGCGAACGAACACTATGCTTCGGGTATTCCGGGATGGAAGACGGACCGCGGACGGACCTACATCATTTGGGGACCGGCGGACGAAGTGGATTCGCATCCGACGGGCGGAACGTATGACCGGCCGATGGAAGAGGGCGGCGGCTCGACTTCGACCTATCCGTGGGAGACGTGGCGCTACCGCTATCTGGAAGGAATCGGGAACAACGTTATCATCGAATTCGTGGATCCGTCCGGATCGGGCGAATATCACATGACCATGGACCCATCGGAAAAGGACGCCTTGCTGCATGTACCGGGTGCCGGGCTGAGCTTGCTGGAATCGATGGGCATGGCGTCGAAAACGGACCGGTTCACGCGGTCGGATGGAACGAATCTGCCGAAGACGCTAGGCGGCGAGCCAGCGAGCATGAACGAATTCACTCGACTGGAGCAGTTCGCGAAAGTGCAGCAGGCGCCAGCGGTGAAGTTCAAGGATTTGGAAGCGCTGGTGACTTCGCGCATCGTGCGGGATCAGGTGCACTTTGCCTGGCGGACCGATTATTTGAAAGTTACGAATGACACGGTGCTGGTGCCGGTGACGGTGCAAGTGCCCAACAGCCAGTTGTCGTTCAAGGCCAAGGACGGCGTGCACTCGGCGACGCTGAACGTGTTTGGCCGGGTAAGCACGCTGACCGGGCGCGTGGTGCAGACGTTTGAAGAAGCGGTGAGCCGCGATTTTCCGGATTCGTTGTTCCAGCAGTCGGTGAAGCTGCAATCGATTTATCAGAAAGCGGTGCCACTGCGGCCGGGGCTGTACCGGTTGGATCTGGTGATTAAGGATGTGCAGAGCGGCAACGTGGGCGTGGTGAACACGCGGCTGCAGGTTCCGCGCTATGAGGATGAGAAGCTCGAGGCGAGTTCGCTGATTCTGGCGGATCAGATCGAGCATGTGCCGGCGAAGCAGATCGGCGCGGGGCAGTTCGTGCTGGGTTCTTCGAAAGTGCGGCCGCGGCTGGAAGGCGACTTCACGACGGCGGACAAGCTTGGAATTTACATGCAGGTCTATAACCTGAAGCCGGACGACAAGACGCATCGGTCCACTTCGACGTTCGAGTACACGGTCAAAAAGGCGGACCAGAAAGCCAACGAGAAGCCGATCATGCAGTACAAAGAGACCGGCGAGCAGATGAAGCAGACCGGCGATCAGGTGACGATTGAGCGGCTGTTGCCGCTGGCAACCCTGGCGCCCGGGAAGTACACTCTGGAAGTGCAGGCGACCGACGGTTTGTCGAATCAGACGGTGACGCGCAAGGCGGAATTTTCGGTAAAACCGCCGGTTACGGTTCCGGCGAAGACGACGGCGGCGAACACGGCACCTGGGAGGTAACCACGTGCAGCAGGGGCGGCTCCGTAATCTGACAGCCCTGATCTTGATTGCTGCAGGTGCGTCCGTGGGGACAAGCGCTGCGACGGCGCAGTCCAAACTTGTCTCCGGGAAACTCGCCGGAGTGGTGCGCGATCTTTCCGGTGTTCCCCAGATGGGCGCTAGCGTGGAAGTTCTTTCCGAAGCGCCCGGCGCGACAAAGTCGCTGGGATATTTCACCAACATCCAAGGAATTTTCCGCGGCGACAAGCTGGCCCCGGGGCTGTATGCGATCCGGGTGACGCTGGCGGGCTTCCTTCCTACTCTTCAGCAGCATGTGCGAATCAATCCGAATCTCACGACGATGGTGCGGATTGAAATGGAGTCGATGTTCGCGTCGCTGGATCAGTTGCGGCGGCAGCCGAGTTCCGGAAAAGCGGATGCGGATGACTGGAAGTGGGTGCTGCGTTCGGCCGCCGGGACCCGCCCGATTCTAGAGTGGGATGAGCACGCGGTCCTTACGGCTGGACAAAATGATTCGGCCCCTGCCACGCCAAGTATGGTGATGGAATTTACGGACGGTGCGAGGCGGCCAGGTTCGGTTTCAAATGTGGCGTCGGCTCCCGGAACAGCTTTTGCGTATGACCAGAAGCTCGGCGGGCTGGACCGGCTTTTGATTGCCGGACAGGTGAGTTATGACGACACAGCCGCGGGCGGAGTGGCTACCGTTTGGCTTCCGACGGGAACGATCGGTGCGGGGCCGCACACGGCGCTGGTTTTGCGCGAAGCGAAAATCGGAGACAAAGGAATTACGTTCCGCGGCGTGCGCATCGATCAGGGCGGAGCGCTGAATCTGGGCGACCGCCTGCTCTTGCGTTATGGCGCGGAATATGTACTGGTAGGGTTGGGAAAGCCGGCCACTGCCTTGCGTCCGCGCGCGAGCGTGGAGACAAATGTCGGAGGCGGATGGCGGGCAAGTCTGGTGTTTGCTTCGCAACCGGCTACGCCAAATGCGATGGAAGCCGGAGGCGACGACCTGCACTCGGCGCTGCTCGGCGCGCTGGATGAGTTGGACGCGTTTCCTGCGCTGATGTGGCGGGACGGCCGGACGGTGCTGCAGGGCGGCTACCACGAAGAGCTTTCCGCGGAGCACAAAGTCGGCGAGCGCGGAAAGCTGCAAATCGCCGCATTTCATGAGGACATGCGCCACGCGGCAATTTACGGCCGGGGCGAGGATTTGCCTTCAGCGAATTTCTTCGAAGACGTTTTTTCGAATGCGTTTGCGTATGACAGCGGCTCGTCGAGCAGCTGGGGCGGGCGCGTCGCTTACCGCCAGAAGTTAAGCGAGGATCTGGACCTGACGGCGGTGTACGCGATGGCCGGAGCGTTGACTCCGGAGGCGGCGGTCGACGGACTGCTGCGCGACTCGCTGCGCATGGCGCCGAGACGGAGCGCTGGCGTGAATGTATCCGCAAAGCTGCCTCGCGCCACTGGAAGAATTACTGTCGGCTACAAGTGGATCAACGGCACGGCTATTACCCGGGTGGATAGCTACGGCGAGTCGCTGTTTCAGACCGATCCTTTCCTGCACATCTCGGTGCGGCAGCAGTTGCCGAAGTTTGGCCCCGGGCGTTGGGAGGCGATCGCCGACTGCGACAACCTCCTGGCACAGGGATACATCACGATGGCGACGCGAGACGGGGTGGTGACTCTGGTACCAGCCTTCCGAACGTTCCGGGGAGGGCTGAGCCTGCAGTTCTAGATAGGTTTCGAAAGCTGTAGCGTCCTTCCAAAATCTGGACTTCCGCAGAGAAACGGCCCGCTGATTGATGTAAGTTACAGAAAAGAGTAGCGTTAAAATCAATGCGCAGTATCCAGAGTGTGGAAGCGCAGTTGCACCGCAATTGAGTTAGCGCGGTGGTGTACCCGGTCAGGTCCAAGACATGAAGCAGAGCTTTCGAGTCAGCCTGGGAGCGGTCGTACTGGCGTTAGCGACGCTGGCGGCGGTGATTTTTGCTCTGCTGAATTTCGATCAGCGGTCGCGCTTTGAGGCGCCGGACGACGCGGTCGCCTGGCGGGATACGGACCATGGCGTAGAGGCCTGGAAGATCGACCCCAACGGGCCGGCGGCCCAGGCGGGCATCCGGCAGGGCGATGTGCTGCTGGAAATTAGCGGCCAGCCGGTTCAAAGCGCGGTCCAAGTGACCAAGAAAGTCTGGCGGGCCGGGCTTTGGAGCCAGCTAAGGTACAAGGTTGAGCGCGGAGCCGACACCTTTGAAACGCCGGTGATCCTGGCACCGGCGGAGAAGCCGATCACCGCGGAAAACTACCTTCGCGTCGTTGGCCTGGTTTATCTCTTCATCGGTATCTTCATTTTCGTGCGCCGCTGGAATGCGCCGCGCGCGGTACATTTTTACGTTTTCTGCTTGGTCTCCTTTGTCCTTTACAGCTTCCACTACAGCGGCAAATTGGATGCATTCGACTATGAGGTTTACTGGTCGAGCGTAGTGGCGCGACTGCTGGCTCCGGCGTTGCTGCTGCATTTCGCGCTGGTGTTTCCAGAGCGCAGGGAGTCGGCGAGAAAACTTGTTTCGCGGCTAGCCATTGTTTACGGGCCGCCGCTTGGCCTGCTGCTGTTGCACGTGTGGATAGCGAACGCCGCACTGGGCTTTGTGCCGTGGATCGGCGCTCGAGTTTCGCTGGACAAGATTGAACTCGCTTACCTGGCGCTGTGTTTTGTGGCTGCGGGTCTGGTGTTTTACTTCAGCTTTCGCCGGACGGGATCCGGCGTTTTGCGCCAGCAGTTGAAATGGCTTTCCGGCGGAACGCTGGTCGGCAGTCTGCCTTTTGCCCTGTTGTACGTGGCGCCCTTCCTGGCCAGTCCGTTCCAAAATCCGTGGCTGCTGTTTTCGGCGCTGAGCCTGGTGCTGATTCCGCTGTGTTTCGGCTACGCCATCATTCGCTACCGCCTGATGGACGTGGACATTATCTTTAAGCGCGGCCTGGCGCATACGGCTGCGACTGCAGTGGTCGCGGCGCTGTGCTTCGGACTGGTTGGTCTGAGCGGCGGAGTTTTCGGCGACCGGCTAGTGGCCGTACTGGCGATCATCGTGGCGTCATTCCTGTTTCAACCGATCCGGGAGTGGACGCAGCGGCGGCTGGATCATTTCTTCTATCGCGATCGACTGGACTACCGCCGCACACTGATTGAGTTCGGCAAGACCCTGACCAACGAAGTGCGGCTGGACCCGATGCTGAGTTCGGTCATGGACCGAATTTCGCAGACCCTGCTGGTGGACCGGCTGGCGATCTTTGTAGAACAACCAGAAGCGCCGGGGACCCTGCGACTCGCCCGTTCGATGGGTGTGCGGGCGAGCGACCCGCTCGACTTGAGTTTTCTCGATGCCTCCCGGCTAGAAATGGCCAGAGGGCCGCTGTTCTTTGAGGCGCCGCGGACGGCGCGCGACGTCAGCCCTTCGGTGCACAGCGCGCTGGAACAGCTGGACCTGAACTACTACGTGCCGTGCAGGATCCGCGAACATTGCGTTGCCGTCCTGGGGCTGGGCAAAACGGTGGACGGCGATTTTCTGTCGAGCGACGACGTGGAGCTGGTGGAAACGATCGCCGGCTACGTCGCAGTGGCCCTGGACAACGCACAGCTTTACACGTCGCTGGAGCAAAAGGCGCTGGAGATTGTTCGTCTGAAAGACTTCAGCGAAAACATCGTGGAATCGCTGAACGTCGGCGTGCTGGCGGTGGACCTCGGCGGCCTGGTGGAGAGCTGGAACACCCGGATGGAGCAGTTGTTCGGAGTGTCGCGCCAGGATGCCATCGGAGCGAAGCTGGACGAATTGTTGCCGAAAGACCTGGCCGCGGAAATTGCCGCGCGCGGCGATACGGAACAGATTACCGGCATTTACAAGCAGAGACTGCAGCACCAGGGGAAATCGCTGACGCTCAACGTTTCGATTACGCCGCTAGTTAGCAAGTCGGGCGACCGGATCGGGCGGCTGCTGCTGTTTGACGACGTAACTCAGCGCGAGCACATGGAAGAGCAGATGTCACAGACCGAAAAGCTGACTTCCCTCGGTTTGCTGGCTGCCGGGGTAGCCCACGAAGTGAATACGCCGCTGGCGGTGATCTCCAACTACATCCAGATGCTGGCCAAGCAAATGCCGGAAAACGATCCCCGGCATTCCATCATCGAAAAGATTGTGAAGCAGACGTTCCGGGCCAGCGAGATCGTGAACAACCTGTTGAACTTTTCGCGCACGGGCGCGGCGGAGATTGCCAACGTGGACGTGAACCACGTGGTGGAAGAAACGCTGTCGCTGGTTTCGCATCCATTGAAAACCTCGCAGATTCAGGTGGTGAAGAATTTGGCAGAGGGATTGCCGGCCGTGCGGGGCTCGGCGAACAAACTGCAGCAAGTGTTTTTGAACTTGTTCTTAAATGCCCGGGACGCGATGCCGTCGGGAGGAATTCTGGAAGTGCGCACTTCGGCGCACAACGGCAGCGTGGAGATCGAAGTCGTGGACACCGGGGCGGGAATTCCACGCGAGCACATCCACAAGATCTTTGATCCGTTTTTTACGACCAAGGCCAGCGGCCGCGGCACAGGACTGGGTTTGTCGGTAAGCTATGGAATTATCAAGGAACACGCGGGAAAAGTGGATGTACGGTCGGCGCCCGGAAAAGGGACCGCGTTCCACGTCGAGTTCCCCGCGGTAAGAAAGACGGTTCATGTCTAAAGGTGCGATTCTCGTCGTTGACGATGAATCAGAAATCAGAGAAGGGCTGGAGCTGCTGTTGAGCAGCGAAGGCTACGGCGTGTCGAGCGCCGAGACCGGGCAGTCCGGCTTGGGCAAGCTGGAGGAGCGACCGTACGACCTACTGTTGCTGGACGTAAGCCTGCCGGACAGCAACGGGCTGGATTTGTTGCGGGAAGTGCGCCGGCGCGATCCCGACCTTCCGGTTGTTCTCATCACGGCCTACGGTTCGATTGACATGGCCCGAGCCGCGTTCAAGGGTGGCGCGCTCGATTTCATCACCAAGCCGTGGTCCAACGACGAGCTGCTAGCTCAGGTCGCACAAGCGGTGGAGTCTAGAAAGCTTCGCGAAGAAAACGTCCAGCTGAAACGGGCGCTCAAGCAGCGCTCGAGCTTCACCAATATCGTCGGCAAGAGCGAGAAAATATTGGCGCTGCTGGACCTGGTGGCGCAGGTCGGGCCATCGCGCTCGACGGTGCTGATCAGCGGAGAGAGCGGCACGGGCAAGGAACTGATCGCCAAGGCCATTCATTCAGCTTCACCGCGAGCGGACAAGGCTTTCGTCCCTGTGAATACCGGTTCGATTCCCGTGGACTTGCTGGAATCGCAACTGTTCGGGCATGTGAAAGGCGCGTTCACCAGCGCCGTTTCTTCCAAGAAGGGACTTTTTGAGGTCGCCGACCAGGGAACGATTTTCTTTGACGAGATTGCTACCATCAGCCCGGAGACCCAAGCGAAGCTCTTGCGCGTGATCCAGGAACGCGAGTTTATGCGGCTGGGCGGGACAGAACAGATCAAGGTGGACGTGCGCATCGTGGCGGCGTCGAACATCGAACTGCTCTCGCTGGTACGCGAAGGGCGATTTCGCGAAGATTTGTATCACCGGCTGAACGTCATTCACCTGACGCTGCCGCCGTTGCGCGAACGGCGCGAGGACATTCCCATGCTCTTGGCGCATTTCCTGGTGCGCTACTGCGAGGAAAACGCGAAGCCGATGCGGCAGTTCACAGCGGCTTCCATGAAACTGATGATGGACTACGACTGGCCGGGCAACGTGCGGGAACTGGAGAATGTCGTTGAACGCGCGGTGGTTTTGTCCACCAGCGAGCGAGTGGACGTGGAGCTGCTTCCGGAAAGCATCAAAAGCAAGGAGATCGTTCGGGGAGTGCGGCTGCAGCTTTCGGAGTTCATGCCGCCACTGCCGGGCGAGCCAGGCGCGCGCACGGGCGCGGATCAGTCGCGCCTGTCGCTGTTCCAGATCATGGACGAAATCGAGCGGCGCATCATTGTGGACATGCTGGACCGGACGAACTGGAACCAGACCGAGGCCGCAGAGAGATTTCTGATTCCACTGTCCACGATCAATCAGAAGATCAAGCGATTGGGAATCGATGTGCGGCGCCGCGGGCGGGGAGACGATGCCTTCACGGTGTCCGGCGGAAAATAGACTGAAACGGAGTATTTATGCTGAACAGGCGTGAGCGGGTTTTCGGCGGAGCGATTCTTGCGGCGGCAATGTTGGTGGTCCTGCTTCCCAACCTGCAGGTCCTTCATGCATCGCGATCCGCTTCGCAAGCCGAGGAGCCAGTCCCCGCTTTCCATGCCAAGGCACCCACGGCAGCGTTGCCCGATACACTGGATCCCTCACGCTTTGAAAATCCCGTAGTGAAGAATGCCTATGCAGCGGCCGGAAAAGTGAAGAAGGTGTTGTACCAGCAGCCCTGCTACTGCCACTGCGACCGGAGCCAGGGGCACGGCAGCTTGTTGGATTGTTTTACCAGCACTCACGGTTCGGGCTGCAACGTGTGCATAGGGGAAGCCCTGTACGCGCACGAGCAGACGCGTAAGGGAAAAACAGCAGCGCAGATTCGCGAAGGAATCGAAAAGGGCGAATGGCAAAAGATTGACGGCGCGAAATACCAGACCTATCCGGTGACGCCTTAATCGGCCCCGCGCGGCGATGGTCCGGACGAATTGTTCTTGTTTCCTGACAGCCGCGGCTTTTAAAATAGCAAGTGCCCAGCAACAGGGAGGATCGATGAGAGTGCGCAACACCACGCGTGTTTGCTCGTTGCTGCTGGCTGCAAGCCTGGCCTTTGCGGGAGTGGTTCCGGCCCGCGCTCAACAGAAGGATCACGCCGTAAGTTCGGGCCAACTTCGCAAGGATGTACAGAAAGCCGCCGAAACCCGGCAGGCCAACGAAGCCGCGGTGCGCGAGATGTTTGCGTCCGACGCCGCCCGGCAAACGCTGAAATCGGCGGGAGTCGATTACCAGCAAGTGGATCAGGCGATCAGCCAGGTGAGCGATGAAGACTTGGCGCGCATGGCGCAGCGCGCCCAGCAAGTCAATAGGGACTTTGCCGCCGGGCGCATGGCCGACCGCGATTTGCTCATCGTCCTCCTGGTTGCCGTCGCGATTGTGCTGATCGTCGTGGCAGTCCGCTAGAGCTCAATCGCCTGCTCGTTTTCGAGCAAAGAAATGCCGAAGAACCTAACGCAAACCGTTATAGCCGGAGCGATTTTCGTGGCGTGCTGTGTTTCGCCTTTGCTGGGCGCCTCCGGCCTTTGGCTGGACGTGCCATATGTGCACCAGCAGCGGGACGGGTGCGGGTCGGCTGCGCTGGCCATGGTTTTGCGCTACTGGCAAGTAAAGAATCCGGCGCTGGCAACGGAGCGGGCTGAACCTGCGAAGATCCAGCAGGAGCTCTACACTCCGAAGCTGCGCGGGATTGCCGCTGCGCGCATGGAGCAGTACCTGCGCCATTCCGGAATGGAAGCGTTCGCGTTTCGGGGCGAATGGAGCGATCTGCGCGCCAACATTGAAAAGGGGAGGCCGCTGATCGTGGCGCTCAAGCCGCGAGCAGCGGCGGCTCACTACGTGGTGGTCGCCGGCGTTGCGCCGGACGATGCCGCGGTGTTAGTAAACGATCCGGAACGCGGGAAGCTGGTCCGCGCAGAACGCGGAGAATTTGAGAGAGCGTGGAAGGGCACGGGGAACTGGACGCTGCTGGCCGTGCCGCGTCAACCGGAGTGAGAGCTTCATTTCGCGCTTTATTGTTTGCACTGATCGTTGTGGGTGCGGCTTTCCCCACCGTCGGTACGGACGATCAGCAGCGACTCCAGACGGTTAAGAAACTCTACCAACAAAAACAGTGGGAAGAGGTGGTCCGGGAGGCCCGAGGCCCATCTTCGCAGTCCGCGGATTTCGATTACTACGCGGGAATGGCGTTAGCGGGCTTGGAGCGCTGGAGTGAAGCCCAAGAAGCCTTTTCAGCCGGCGCCAGAAAGGCTCCTGCAGAGGCGCGTTTTCTGACCGAGCGCGCGGGCGCGGAGTACAGGTTGAACCAGCTTGCCGCGGCAAAACACGATCTGCTGCGCTCTTGGCAGCTGGACCCCACCGATTCTTATGTGCCGGAATTTCTCGGGACGATTTATCTTTTGCAGGGGAATACCGAAGCGGCGCTGAAATACTGGAACCGACTGGACCGGCCAAAGCTTTCATCTGTGCTTATCGTGCCTTCGTCCAAGACGGATAAGAGACTGCTCCTCCGCGCCATCGTTTTCGCACCGCCCGCGACGCTCGAGCGATCATCACTGCTGAAAACCGAATCATTGCTCGCAAACCTGGAGGTGTTTCCGCAGGCGCGGGTGGAGTTGGCGCCGGAGCCGGAGG
Organism: uncultured Acidobacteriaceae bacterium; assembly: GCA_964594885.1. Taxonomy (GTDB): domain Bacteria; phylum Acidobacteriota; class Terriglobia; order Acidiferrales; family UBA7541; genus Acidiferrum. Next base: position 99,179 of record CAZQOB010000004.1, on the reverse strand, counting down.
CACAGGGCGATGACCGGTACCGCGCGACACTGAAGTTAGGTGAGCGCGCTGGTTGGGGCACGTCGTTGGTCGAAGGCGCCATCTCTTTGTTCCGGGGTGTGACTTATCAGACGGTGTATCCGTCCTACTACAACTTTGCGCGGCGGGCCGTAAATTTCGAGTCCTTGGTGCGCTGGGATTCCGAGAAGCGGCGAACCGCAGCGCGTTTGACGTTTCCACTTTTTCAGCAACCGAATAAAAGGCTCAGGTTGTTTTTTGATCAGCGCGACGAGAACTGGAACCTTTCCGAGACTTTCCAAACGGGAAGTATCGGAATCACCGATCTCAATTTCAGGCGGTTTGCAGGCGGCGCCGAACTTCGCTTGATCGAGAGCGGGAGCTGGGGACTGGAGTTAGGCGGCCAAGTAGCGGCGAGGGAATTCAGAAACGTGCCGGTCGGGTTGCCGGGTCCAGCCGCATCATTTCTTGTCGGCGGAAAGTCGGCGGACACACGGCTCAGTGCTTATCGATCGCTGCTCCGAGTGCCGGAAAGGCGGTTTACGATCGATGTCTCAGGTGAGGTGAGCGTGGGGCGGAATTATGCCCACGGCCTGGGTGTGTTCGGGGGAGTCCGCGGCGAGCTCAAAACACGATGGCTGCCGAAAGCCACTGGTGATGACTACGAATTTACGACCAGGTGGAGAGCCGGCGACACTTATGGAGCTGTAACGCTGGACCAGCTTTACCAACTCGGAGCGGAGCGCGACAACGATTTGTGGCTGCGCGGGCATGGCGGAACTTTGGGAGGCCGAAAAGGGCGCGCGCCCCTTGGCCGGCGATTCGCGGTGTTCAACGCGGACTTTTTCAAAACAGTGCATGACGGTACTTTTTTCCGGCTTCAGATCGGCCCGTTTCTTGATACCGGAGCGATTGCCGACTCTTCAGGCGTGATTGGTTCGCGGGAGTGGCTGGTGGACAGCGGGATTCAGGCGCGCGTTCGAGTACTCGGAACCATCTCGGTGGCGCTTTCCTACGGACGCGACCTGAGGAACGGAGGAGGCCTCTTCTACGGAAATACGCCGCGCTGAGTGTGTTGGCCCCATTCTCCCTCCAGAACGCAGTGCGGCACTCCATAAAGTTGGTTAGACTTATTGGCAGCTTATGTCGGACCTGAAAACGATTCTGGTAACGGGAAGCAGCGGCCTCATCGGATCAGAAGCTGTGGAGCATTTTGACCGCCGGGGGCATCGGGTAATCGGCGTCGACAACAACATGCGCCGGGTATTTTTTGGCGCACCTGGCGACACCACATGGAATTTAAGCCGGTTGAGGGAGGTCACAAGAAACTTTCAGCACGCAAGTATTGACATCCGCGACCGTCAAGCGCTGGAAGACCTTTTCAGGTCCAACCGGTTTGACCTGATTGTGCACTGTGCGGCGCAGCCCTCGCACGACAAGGCCCGGGACATTCCGATTCTGGATTTTGAGGTGAACGCGCTGGGCACAGTGAATTTGCTGGAAGCAACCAGGCAGCATTGCCGCGACGCGGTGTTCATTCTGATGAGCACCAACAAAGTCTATGGCGATGCTCCCAATGAGATTCCGCTGAAAGAGCTGGAGACGCGCTGGGAATATGCGCGTCCAGAGGACTATGCAGGTGTGAACGAGAGTTGCCGAATCGACCAGACCTTGCATTCTTTGTTTGGTGCGTCGAAGGCGGCAGCCGATCTGGCCGCACAGGAGTACGGGCGATACTTCGCCATGAACACTTGCATTTTCCGCGGTGGTTGCTTGACGGGGCCTTCGCATTCCGGCGTTGAACTACACGGTTTTCTGTCCTATCTGGTTAAGGTAGCGCTGAATGGGGGCATGTACTCCGTATTTGGCTATAAAGGTAAACAGGTGCGGGACAACATTCACAGCCACGATGTGGTGCGCGCGATTGAGGAGTTTGCCGCCAACCCCAGACCGGGCGAAGTGTATAACCTCGGCGGCGGGCGCGGGAACAGCATTTCGATGCTGGAGGCCATTGCGAAAATCGCCGACATGACCGGCAAGAAGTTGAATTGGAAGTACGTGGAAGAGGCGCGCAAGGGTGACCACGTCTGCTACATCTCCGACCTGCGCAAGTTTCAGTCGCATTATCCAAACTGGAGTATCACCCGCGACCTCGATAACATTTTCAGCGAGATCATCGCCGCGCAACAGGCTGCCTTGGGTTCCGTTGCGGCGGGTTGATCCCTACCGGCATGACCATCCTCTGTCTCTGCCGTGAAGAACATCATTGGAAACTGATTCCGGGCTATGCCGACGCGTTCCGGCGGCGAGGGATTGAGTTTCTCTGCGTTGACGACTTGATTCCCTTCGACATTCCGCTGGAAGCGCTCTTAGAACGCTGCCCCAGGACCATTTCTGCCATTTTTCATTTCGAATCGGCGCATCCCTTATTTCCAGTGGGCCTCGAGCGATCTCCAGTTCCGACAATTTGCTTTCATCCGGACACCTATGCGTTTACCGAACGCCGCATCGAATGGTCCACAGTTTTCGACCATGTCGCTGTTTTTCATCCCGGCTATGTGGAAAGGTTTGCCTCAGCCGGGCATCCAGGAGCCTTCCTGCTTCCGCACGCGGTGCGCCGTGAGCTGTTTGACGGACCGGCGAAACATCGCGAATTTGACGTAGGCTGGGTAGGGCAAACGAGCGGGAGGTTTTATAAAGCGCGAGAGCGGTGGCTACCGGAGTTGGCGCGAGCGTTTCGCACCAACGATTGGTCGAAGAGCTACACGATTGCCGAGGTCGCGGACATCTACAGGCGCTCGCGCGTTGTGGTGAATATCGGGCGTGACGACTTTCCGCAAGACGCAAATTTGCGGGTCTTCGAGGCGTTGGCATCTGGAGCGCTACTGGTGACCGCGCTGCCCACGGAATTGAGCGCGCTGGGGTTCCAGGATGGCGTGCATTTTGTTGGTTACCGCGAGGGCGATGATCTTGTCGGCCTGGTGCGCGGTTTCCTGAACGATGAAGACCGTCGGGCGGCCATTGCCGAAGCAGTGCGAGCCGTGGTGTTGAGGGAACACACCTACGATCAGCGGGCAGCGGAGATCCTGACTCGGCTCGAGCGGAACGCCGGAAAAAGCCCTGCTCCAGCCCGATCGTGGCCGGCCTGGCGGGCGCGCCTGGCCGCGCTTGATTACTACGCGGCGCACGGGCTCGCCAGATGCGCAGCCAGGCAATTTCGCCATGTTGCTGGGCGCGGATTTCGCGAGACAATAAGAGGGGCTTCGCTGCTCGGCCGTTCCTGGGTGAAATCGTTGCGCACTCCATGATCAATCCCCTCATTCAACGCGAGAGCGCTTTACCGGTTCTCTTGAGAATTCATGCTGACCCTCGGAATTAACTATTCACAAATGCACGATTCTTCGGCGTGTATCGTTCAGGACGGCGAGTTGTTGTTTGCCGTTGCCGAGGAACGCATTTCGCGGGTCAAGCACGATGCCAGCTTTCCGAAACTGGCGATTCAGGCTTGCCTCGATTTTGCCAAGGTCGGCGCCGCGCAACTGGACGAAATCTGTTTTGGCTGGCAGACCGCCGGGCCTGTTTATCGCCATGATCTGAAACTGTATGCGACTGGGCAGTGGCCCCTTTCGTATATGAATTTTCTGAATTCCTCGCGCCATTTCTTGAGCATGTGGCACCAGGAATCTGGCGCCGTTCCCTTTCGAAGAATCTTCGGCGCCAGTAACGCTCGCTTGCGGTATGTGGATCATCACCTTGCTCACGCACTGAGCGCGTATGGCTACTCAGGGTTCGATGATGCCGCTGTTGTGGTCATGGATGGCCGCGGGGCCTGGGAAGCGACGTCAATCTGGCACGGGCGTGCAGGCAAACTCGATCACGTCCTTACCATTAATTGGCCGGATTCGCTGGGCCTGTTCTACGCGCAGTTCACTGGATTCCTTGGATTCGTTCCCAACAGCGACGAATGGAAAGTGATGGGCTTGGCGCCGTATGGCCAGCCAGGCGTGGACATGACTCCGTATCTAGACGCCGTCGGCGCGCCATATCGAATTCACACCAAGCAGTTGATCGGCAACGGTGCGGCGTATTCCCATTTTGCTGAGCGACTCGGAGCGCCGCGCGAACCGGAGTCGGACATTTCGGACCGTCACAAAAATATTGCATTTGCGGTGCAGGACTCGAGCGAAGCAGCAATGATGTCGGTGGCCAAAATGGCTTTGGCGAAGACCGGGGCAAAGAACCTCTGCTTGGCAGGGGGCGTGGCGCTAAATTCAAAGGCCAACGGGAAAATCGCCTCGTCCGGTCTGGTCGAGAAGATTTTTGTGCAGCCCGCGGCCGCTGACGACGGCGTGGCCCTCGGTGCAGCGCTCGCGCCCTGCCTGGATGGGAATGGACGGCTACCCAGCAAGCCGATGCGCCACGGCTACTGGGGCCCGTCGTATGACGACGAATCGATCGAAAAGGTGCTTCGAACCTGCAAGATTCGCCATACCAAACTGAGCGACGTGGCCGCGTGTGCCGCTCAAATGCTCAGCCGAGGGAAGATCCTCGGCTGGTTCGAGGGCCGCATGGAGTTCGGCCCCCGCGCGCTTGGCAGCCGGTCGATTCTCGCGGATCCGCGCGATCCGGAGATGAATACCAAAATGAATAACGCGGTGAAATTCCGCGAGTGGTGGCGGCCCTTCGCGCCATCGTTCAAGAAAGAAGCCGCGCCGGAATACCTCGAGTCAGCTTACGATTCGCCGTTTATGATCCTGACCGCTCAGGTCCGGCCCGAGAAGCGCAGTGTAATTCCGTCGGTTACCCATGTTGATGGCAGCGCTCGCCCGCAAACCGTCGAACGCGACGTCAATCCTCTGTATTACCAGCTGCTCGATGAGTTCGGCAGAATCACCGGGGTCCCGGTGATCATGAATACGTCATTCAATCTTCGCGGAGAAGTGATCGTAAACACTCCCACCGACGCGTTACGAACCTTTTTCAGTTCGGGTATGGATGCGCTGGTCCTTGGCAGCTTCCTCATTGAAAAATGAATCCGAAAAATAGGGACGGGAAATGAGCGCTCAGCGAATCATCGCGTTGCTCGGGCGCAGAGACCAGCCGACCGATGCTGTGGAAGAGTATTGTCGGTACCTGGGCCACGAGCTTGTTCATCATGGTTTTGAGCTGGAAATTCGCCGGGTCCCTTGGGATGAGCACGGCTGGGGCCGCTCACTGAACGCGCTGAAGTTGCAGGCACAATCCTGGCGCGGCGCGCCGGTTTTGCTGCAATATACGGCGCTGGCGTGGTCCAGTCGCGGTTTTCCCCGCCGGATTCTTGCCGCGCTGCGAATTCTTCGATCTGCCGGAGCAAGGATCGCTGTTGTTTATCATGAAGTGGCCCCCTTCGGCGGAACTCGGGTGATCGATCGAGTGCGCCGCGCACATCAATTGCGCGTCATGCGCGCAGCTCAAAAGTATTCGGAGCGTTCGGTACTGACGGTGGCCGTTGATCATGTGCTTTGGGTCCAGGCAGCGCCGGAAAACGCCGTGTTTATTCCGGTAGGCGCGAATCTGCCGTTTCGGCTAAGACCTCAAAATCACGATGAGCTGCACTCACCACCTACAGTGGGCGTTTTTGGTATCACCGGAGGAGCTGCCGGCGAACGCGAGACACGCGACATTGTGGCGTCGGTTCGCTACTTGGCGAAGCATATCGGCGCGACCCGCCTGCTCGTATTTGGGCGGCACGCTGAACTGCGAGAAGTGACACTGAGCGAAGGCTTGCGGGATCTGGCGGTTCAGGTCCAGGTCGAAGGCGTCATCGGGGAAACAGACCTTCTGGAACGCTTCGCCGCGATAGACGTCTTGCTGTTCGTGCGTGGCCAGATTTCGTCGCGAAGAGGAAGCGCGATCGCCGGAATCGCTTGCGGTGTGCCGGTGGTTGCGGTCGCAGGGGATGAAACGGCGCCGCCCATCACGGATGCCGGTGTTTTGTTGCTCCGCGAAGAGATCGATGACCAAGTGCGCCAGCGACAGCTGGGCGAATCGCTGGTGAAAGTGCTGGCAGATCGTTCTCTGCGGGCTGAGCTGATTCGGCGCAATCACGAGGCCTACCAAAAAAGCCTGTCTTGGGCGGCAATCGCCAAGCGTTATGCGGAATTTTTGCGGGCCGCGCACTCAGATTAGGTTAGGTTACTACGTCAGAAAATTATCCGGCGTTGGGATCAAGCACTTCGACTGGCTCCGGGCCCTCCAGAGCCACATACACCAGGCCGTTGTTGGGGTTCACGACCAGGGCATAGGGATTCTTGCCGGTCTCGAGTGTCCGTAAGACCCGATTGTGCCCGCCGTCAATCACCGTAACGCTATCGCTGTGTTTATTCGCTACGTAAACCCGATTACTCTTCGGATCCAGCGTGATTCCTTGCGGGCGGCTCCCAACTCGCAACGTTGCCACGACCGTGTTTTTCACGCCGTCGACTACGGTCACTGAGTCGTCGCCGTCGTTCACGACATAGACCCTGCCCGTCGCCGGATTCACTGCAACGGCGCAGGGGATTCGTCCCAGGGTCACAGTTTCGATCGCCCCCGAAAGCTCGTTTACGGCAACCAGGGCTGTGTTTCCGGAGCGCGTCGCGTAAAGGGTGTGCGTTGCCTCGTTCACTGCCGTTCCCCACAGATGGATCCCCGCGGCGATTTTGCCAACAACCTTTGGCGAGGAATCAATTAGCGTGAGGTTCGCATCCTCGTACCCAGCCAAATAAACTCTGTTAAGCTTTGCATCCACCGTGATGGAATCCGCGTTTCCAATTTTGCTGGCAGTGGTCAAATTCGTCGTACCGTCAATGACCGTGATGGTGTCGCCGAATGCAACCGAAACGAAAATCTTGTTCGTTGCCGGGTTCGCCGCGATTGCATAGGGCCGGGCCCCCACTTTTACGCTTGCCGTCACGACATTTGTTTCGCCGTCAATTACGCTGACGTTGGCCGTGCCAGCATTCGCCACATAGATAAGGTTGGTCGCCTCATTCACCGCGATCGCCACCGGCGTCGCGTCGACCGCCACCCGCGTGCCGTTCCGTTGACCGGACGCAAAAACGATCACCGCGTCGTCGGCGGGATCCACGGCATATACCTTGCCCGTCCGCGAATTCAACACCACCGCGTTACTGCTGACCAGCCCTGTTACCGGGTCCGTGCTCTGCGCTAAGGCCAAGGCAGCCCAACCAACCGCAAAGAGCGAAATGCCGCCTGCCAACCGAAGATTTCCGAGCCTTGTTGTTTTGCCGGTCATCCGGATATATCCTCGCTAAGCCGTACACGATTCCATACTTTGCGCGGGACATCAACAATGCGATGGTTTTTGATGCTGATCGTGTGCGCTGTGGTCTTTTCGCCGGCCGGCAGAGCGGCCCGAGCGCCGGCCTTTCACGTTCTCGCGTTCTATACCGACCAAGGAGAGCCAGACCACATCACGTTCGCGCAGCAAGCCCTGGCCTTCTTTCGAAAGGCGGCGGACCGCGATCATTTCAGTTTCGAGGCCACCACAAACTGGGACGCCTGCAACGCCGACAAACTCAAGAAGTTCGAGCTGGTGCTATGGCTCAATGACTTTCCCAAGAACGCCTCACAGCGTACGGCCTTTGAGAACTACATGGACCGTGGCGGCGCTTGGCTCGGCTTCCACGTTTCCGCCTACAACGACGAAGATACGCACTGGCCTTGGTTCGTGCAGTTTTTGGGCGGCGCCGTTTTCTTCGGGAACAGCTGGCCTCCGCTGCCGGCAAAGCTCGTCGTGGACGACCGTTCTCACCCGGTCACCAAGCATCTTTCCGCGACCCTGGCCGCGCCCGCGAGCGAGTGGTACATCTGGAAGCCGAGCCCACGCCTCGACAAAAAGGTCAAGGTCCTCCTCACTCTTGATCCCTCCAACTATCCCCTGGGCCTGAAAGATACGATTATCGCCGGTGACCTTCCGGTCGTCTGGACCAACACCCACTACCGCATGCTGTACCTGAACATGGGCCACGGCGACAAGATCTTCGCCTCGCGGGAGCAGAACCAGATGTTCGAAGACGCCATCCTGTGGCTAGGCGCATCCGCCGCCAAGCCCAAACTCTGAGCACCGCGAAGAAAACTCGCGGCTGTGTCTCGGTGGCCGCAGTGTCACTAGCCGGACACAGCCTTCAGAAAGTCATGTTTGCAAAAACTTGAGTTTCCTTTTGAATTTCCAGTGGCATGATTCCTGCACCAGCCGTGCTCGGCTGATAGAACGATGCGCCGGATCCCAAACCCACGTTTATTGTGGTTAGCACTGATAGCCCTCGCCGTCCTGGCGTCAGGCGCGGGTTGGGTCGTGTGGCGCGCGTCGCGCGAACTGGCTGCCTCGAAAGAGGCGCAGCAAGCGGAACGGGAGTTTGCTTTTGCTGTTCGCCCGCTCGCCGCGCCAGCGGGCACCAAGTTTGAGCCGGTGGGTTCCACCGAAGCGTTTGTGCAGATGGTTCGCTGGCGCGGCCGCCTTTACCTGGCAAACTCCGCCGGTCTGGCCGAATACGACTTGCGCGGATCGCTACTCCGTCAGTTTCAGGCCGGCCGGGATCTTCCGGCCTCCACGCTAGTAGCCATTGCCGTAGGGCAAGTTGGCGCCGCCGCGGAGCCGGCGCTGATTCTGGCGACTGCCGATCAAGGCATTCTGGCCTACGACGGGAGAAGCTTTCAGCAAATCTACCCGGCAAGCGCAGAAGCGCGGGCAATCACGACGCTGCTGCCTGTTTCCAACGGCCGTCTCCTGTTTGGTACGAAGAAGCGGGGTGTTCTGCTTTATGACGGTAAGACCATCCGAGAGCTCCATCCCACACTCGATCACCTCTACGTCCAGGCTCTAGCAGGAAGCGACCTCGATCTGTGGATTGGAACGCTGGATCACGGGGTAAAGCACTGGCACGCGGGCACTAGCGATACGTTTACCGACGAGCAGGGGCTCCCCGACCGTCAGGTGCAGGCGATCGCTCAGGAAGGAGAGCGCACTTTCGTCGGTACGCCATTAGGAATAGCAGAATTCAACCAAGGCCGGTTTTCGCGGGTGCTGGCTCGCGGTGTCTTCGCGAACGCACTGCAGGTCAAGGACGATCTGTTGTGGGTTGGCACGGAAGACCAAGGTGTTGCGCGGATCGGGCTTACTGCTAAGCGCCCGTCAATAGGTGCTTCACGGGCCCGATTTCAGCCACCAGCCCTTCAGGAAGTACGACAGATTCTCGATTCTGAGGACGGAGCCCTTTTTCTGGCGCGCGATGGGGTCTTCGAAATGAAAGCTAAAGGAACAAGCTGGAAGCAAGTGCTGGCTCCAAGACCGGAGACGCTTGCTGATCGCAACATCTCCGCGCTCGCCTTTGATCAGAATGGTCAGCTGTGGGTCGGTTATTTCGATCGCGGCTTGGACCTTCTTCCAGGCGGACCCATACCAACCATCCATGTTGAGGACGAGCATGTTTTCTGCGTGAATCGCATCTGGCCGGATGCCAAAGGACAGACCGTCGAAGTCGCGACTGCCAACGGACTCGTTCGGTTTAATAGCAGCGGCAAGCCGGAGTACGTGCTGGGGCGGGCAGACGGCCTGATCGCTGACCACGTCACCGATATCGCCCCGTATCAAAACGGATTGGCTATTGCCACGCCTGCTGGAATTACGTTCCTGGACTCGACCGGCACGCGCAGCATGTACACATTTCATGGACTTGTGAACAACCATGTGTATGCGCTCGGCGTTTCGAGCGACGACCTGATGGTGGGCACGTTGGGCGGGCTTTCGCTGTTGGAAAAAGGATTGCTCAAAGTGAATTACACGGCCGGCCGCTCCGGGCTCAAACATAACTGGATCACCGCCCTGGCCAAAGTGGACGACGAGTGGATGGTTGGTACCTATGGAAGCGGCGTGATGGCTTTGGACGACCAGGGACAATTTCACTCTTTTGAAAAAGCTACTGGCGCGATGGAAATCAATCCCAATGCCATGCTCGTTACCGCAAGCCACGTTTTCGCAGGAACTTTGGGACGCGGACTCTACGTTTTTGACCGCGCCCGGCGCCGCTGGGACGTTTTCACCGAAGGTCTGCCGTCTGGCAACGTGACCGCGCTGGCCGCGGGTGGCGGCTACGTTTACGTCGGGACGGACAACGGGTTGGTTCGCATCGAGGAGAGGAAGTTGCAGCCATGAATCGCAAACTGTGCACGCTTTTCCTGCTGCTCCTGGTGCCGGCCGCTGCGTTTCCGGACGGCGGTGTGCTCATTCCGCGCGACAAGACTCAACCGGATCCATCCATCCTTTCGCTGGAAGAGATGGAAATCACGGTTCAGATTGACAACGGGGATGCGCGGGTTTTTGTCCGGCAGATTTTCGCCAACCACACTCCGGGCATACAGGAAGGCAACTACATTTTCGCGCTTCCAAGCCGCGCGACCGTTTCCGATTTTGGCGTTTGGGACGGCCCCGTGCGTATTCCGGCAGCGATCCTGGAACGCAAACGCGCCGGGGAGATTTACAACGAACTGAAACAGCAATCGATTGATCCCGGGCTGCTGCAAATGGGAGAGCGCGGCGCAGAAGAAGCCAAGCGCAGTTCGATTTTCAGCGCGCGTATCGTGCCCATTCCCGCCTTCGGCACCAAGCGGCTTGAATTCGAGTACCACGAAACGATTCCCGTTGAAAACCTTAGATCCTATTTCGCGATTCCGCTTCGCCCTGATGCTTACCAGGCCCAGGCTGCGCGTCATTTCCGGATCAACTTCGAACTCAAATCGGCGCACGCCATTCGCAATCTTCAACTGCCCGCCAAATCCTACCCGCTTAAGGTGGAAGAAAGCTCTGCGCATACGGTTCGAGGCTCTTTCGCAGGCGAAAACGTGAATCTCATCGAAGACTTTGTCGCCACCTTTGATTTGGACAAGGCCGGGAGTGACACCTTGAAGGTGATCACTCATCGCAATCCGGATTCCGGACCGCCTTCGCCGACCGAAACCGCGCCTGTTCGCAGCAAGAACGAGCCGGGCTTTTTCCTCGCCGATGCTTTGCTGGGGACCGGCGGCGGCGCCACTTCAGCCGAGAACTCTAACGAGAAGGCCAACGCTTCGAAGACGGTGCTGATTCTGCTGGATACGTCGCTTTCCATGCAGTGGGAAAAACTGGAACGCAGCTACCAGGCTTTGGAAACGTTGCTGCGCTCTCTTAAGCCCACAGACCGATTCAACGTGATCCTTTTCAATAGTCAGGTACAGCCGTTCCAGCCTTGGCCGGTCGCCGCCGAAGCCGCGACTGCGCAACGGGCCCTTGAGTTTGTCCGCGCCAGCCGGCTGCGCGCAGGAACTTCACTCGTAAAAGCGCTCGAAGCCGCCCTGCAGCAGAGCGGCCAGGCTACAGGCAATCCTTACCTAGTTCTCTTGAGCGATGGAGAATCCACCGAAGGGCTGATTCGCAACGCCAAGCTCGCGGCCTGGTACGAAATCGAATGGAACCGATTGCCACAACCCAACCGGCCCCGGACCTACATCCTCGCGGTCGGAGACGACGCCAACTTGCCGCTGCTCAAACTACTCGCGCGGCACGATGGTGTTCTCGAACATGTTCTTTCCACCGAAGCGTTGGACTTCAAACTCAACGCATTTCTTTCGAAGATCGGTCGCAGCCCCGTTGGCCAACTCGGCTTGACTGTTTCGCCCGAGTCCGCGGCTGACTTGGTCTATCCGCTGCAGGACGCCGCTTTTGCGGGTTCGCGCGCCGCATGGGTCGGCCGCTTTCAAAAGCCCGCGCAGGACGTCAGCTTCACGGTGCATGGAATCCGCGATGGAACTCCTCTTGCCATCGCAGCTAAGGCCAATATGCCTAAGGAGTCCGGAGACCATCCTCAGTTGCCGCGGATTTGGGCCCACGCCCGCGTGGATGCACTACTAGAAAAAATCGACCGTGACGGAGAAGATCCGGCCTCGATCGAAGAAATTATTCGCCTTTCGCGACAATACAAATTCGTCACGCCTTACACTTCCTTCCTGGCTGTACCGCGCGCGCTGCTCCGTCCGCGGGTAATTCGTCCCGGCGATCCGGTCATCCGGGTCAAGACGGATCCGGCTATTACTTCCGTCGTCGCACTCTTTCCATTTGGCCTGGTCAAAAAACTCAGATATCTCCCTGGTGAGGACATCTGGCAAACACGATTTTTCGCGCCCGCAGACCTACAGGATGGGACTTACCCGGTCCGATTTGTTTTGCGTGACCGCGCCGGGCAAACCTACAACGAGTCCAAGACGTTTGTGATCGCCAGCAAGTCGCCGGTGGTGCAAATCAAACTCGAGAAGAACCGCTATCGGCGCGGTGAAATGCTCGAACTGCGGGTCCATGCTTCGCAGAACACTAGGACCCTGGTCGCCCGCCTGGAAGGCGCGCTTCCCGTGAATCTAAAGTGGGACGCAAAAGCGGGCGCCAGCACCGGCGAACTGGCCATACCCAACGATATGATTCCAGGAAGTTATCGGCTCACCGTTACTGCGGAAGACATCGCGCACAACATGGGCTCGCAGGGGGTGGAAATTGAAGTGGTTCCCTGATTGTTTTTTGAAAGGGAAGTGGCTAGCCTCAGCAGCCACTCTGGCTGCCGTCCTGGTCATGTTTGCCCTTTGCGCTCGCGGTGAACTGCCCAGTTGGATTCGGAATCTCGAGGCCAAAACGGATCTGGAGCGCGTCTTCTTCCGCGCGATGCGGCTGCCTTACGGCGAGGTTGTTTTCCGCCGGCCTCCGGCGGAAACCCGTGTGGAGCTCGGTTCCCTGGTCAATCAAAAGCCGAATGACGGCGACTTGTATTCTTTGCGTGCGCTGGAAGACGAGCAACAGTTGGACTTTGCCGCTGGGGAAAAGGATTGGAAGCTTTACGCCGAGAAAGCCAAAAACAAACCATCGGCGTTGACGGATTTGGCCGATTTTTATCACCGCAGGCTGCGCCCACAGGATGAAATCTCGACCCTGCGTGCGATCGCCGACGCATCTTCCGATGCTTCGGAAAAATTCACCAGCGCGAATGAACAGCGCTCCTGGAGAGCCTTCGAGCGCATTCTAACCACAATTCGAACGCAGGCGCTCGGCAAAGACCTGACGATTGCCACGTACCGGGCTTGGCTCGCGCGCTATCCCAAGCAGGATGATCTCTACGCGCGCTTTCTTGACTATCTGCTCGCCGAAAAGGAGTTTGCCGCAGCGCGCCAGCTCGTCGCCGACCATCGCCGAGAATTTCCGGGCGACGAAATCTTTCCCGTCAAGGCGGAAGCGCTCGTGGCCTACAAACAAGGTTCAATTCAGCAAGGCCTGACGGTTTATGAACAGAGTTATCAGCCGCTCTGGCAGCCGGAACTGGTGAAAGGCTATTTTGATCTCCTCGCGCAGACACAAAGTTTGCGGAAGTTTCTGGACCAAGCACGAGTCACGCTGAACAAGAATCCCCAGGATCTGCAGGCAGCCAGCCGCGTTTTTTACTACTACCAACAGCAGGGCAAGATGGACGCCGCCGAGCAGGCCATCACGAGCCTGCGTGCGCATAAGGAAGCGGCGAAATCGCCATGGACTCACCAGGAGTTGTACACCTGCGGCCGCCTGCTCGAACAGATTCACGCTTATCCGGAAGCTGCGCGCTTTTATTTCGCGCTCTACAACAGCAATGGTGCTCCAGATTCGCAGGAACGTGCGCTTGCTCGGCTGACTGACATCCTTCTCACCGCGCCGGAGAGCCCCATCCGACTGGGCGCCGGTGAACTCTCTCTGTACAAAGATATCGCCACCATGGACGAGGGGCCTGGATACCTGAACGGCATCCTCTCTTTGATTCTCAATGGAACTTTGCCGGAGTCAGCGTACTCAGAGGAAGAGCAACACGCCGTTTCCTACTTCCACCGCGCCCGCGCCGCCGAACTGTTGGTGTTGCTCGACAAAACAGCTCCGAATTCCCCTAGCCTGCCGGACCTGCACGCCAAGCTGCTCGAGTTCTACGCAGCCAACAGTCAAAGTGAAGCAGTCCTGAAGGGCGGGCGCCAATTTCTGGATGCGTTTCCCAGATCACCCGATCGCACTCGTGTGGCACTGCTGATGGCCGAGGCCTATGCCCGTTTGGGAAGGACCCAGGATGAATTCGCGATCTATGACGCCGCTCTGCAGGAGCTCGCAGCCCAATCCGCACAAATGCCATTGGGAAAGGCCTTGCTGAACTATGACCACACTTCGTTCAGCAACCCTGGCCGATATGTGCCGCCGTCTAGTTCCCCGCAAGAGGAGTCGGAAACAGGCGATGCATCGGAAGCGGGTGGCGAGCAAGGCGGCGTTCGCGCGCGGACATTGGCCGCTTCCGCGGCCTTGCAAATCAACCGGCCATCAGGGGTGCCCGATTCCGGTCCACGCTCGCCGGAATACTCCCGGGTCCTTGAGCGGTACCTGGCTCGACTCGTCGAACTCAAGGAGATTCCCCGGGCGCTCGGCGTTCTTCGCCGCGAAATTGACCACAATCCCGACGACCCTGGCTTATACGAGCGCCTCGCGGCATTTCTGCAGCAAAACGATCTTTTTACGGAACAGGACGAAATCTATCGCCGCGCCTTCGCCCGTTTTTCAGATCCTTCCTGGTACAGCAAGCTGGCCCGCCTTTACCTTCGCTACCAGAAATACAGTGCATTGGAGAAACTCACCGAAGACGCCGTAAAGCAATTTGATGGCAGTGACTTGCAGAACTACTTTTCGTCTGTCAACGGCGGCACACCACAGTTGTACCTGCGCCTGAACCAGTACGCGAATGCTCGCTTTCCTCATAATCTTTATTTCGTGCACAATCTCTTGGACGCCTACCTTAGCACCCCCACATACGACCACGCTGCTTGGCTGCGGCTCTTGCAGCAGCACTGGTTTGAGGATAGTGGTCTTCGCAACCAATACTTCGGATATCTTTCGGCGACGAATCAATTGGACCGCGAGCTGCAAACGTTGCTAGCAGACGCTTCCGGCACTTCAATCGAAGACCTTGCGAAAAATAATCCAGCCGCCGCTTTGGAACTGGCCGATGCGGAGCAGTGGCGCTGCCATTTCGAACAGAGCGCACCGGCCCTGAAAGCTCTTGCTGAGGTCTATCCAGCCGACAAGGAACTGGACCGCGCTGCATCGTCTGTCTACCGCTCACTGGCGTACTACGACGCTAGCAAAGCCGCTGTGGCCGTCAAAATTGAAGACAACCTTCTTGCCGTCAACCCAGGCGATACGGAAATGCTTGCCCGGATTGGCGACATCTATTCCGATCACGATCTTTTCGCGCAGGCCGCACCCTACTGGGAACGTATTCCTCTCGCCTCGCCCGGAGAGTCCGGCGGCTATCTCGCAGCGGCGACAATCTACTGGGACTATTTCGATTTTCCCAATGCGCTGCGGCTACTGGATGAAGGAAGGAGGAAGCTCCACGATCCGGCTCTTTACGGCTATGAAGAGGGCGCCATCTACGAAAGCAAGCGGGAGTATTCCCGCGCCGTTCAGGAATACACTAGCGCGGCGCTGGCCTCCGACGCGGACTCGCCTGCACTGCTTCGGCTGCTCGAACTTGCCCGTCGTCCAAAACTTCGCGACCTGATCAATGATGCGACGGAAAAAGCTGCGGTGGACTCCAACTACTCCTTCCCGGCCATCAACTTGCGCGTCCGCGTTTTGGAGGCGCAGGCCCGCAAACAGGATTTGCTGATGTTTCTCTCCTCCGCAGTTGAACACGCCGCTACCATGGAGCAAGCCGCGGCAGTGGAATCCCTGGCCCAGCAGAAGTCTCTTGAAACGGTCCGGGAGAAGGCTCTCGAGCGGCAGGCTAGTCTGGCCACAGATCCGGTCACCCAGCTGCAACTGCATTACGCGCTCGTTCGCTTCTACGAAGGCCGCAAGGATTTGGTCTCTGCCCAACGGAACATCGATGCTCTCTATCAATCCAATTCGAAGATCCTGGGCGTGGTTCGTTCAACTGTGGATTTCTACTGGCGGGCCAAGCAATATCCGCAGGCGATCGCGGTGCTCCGCCAGGCTGCAAAAGATGCTTACCCGGAAATGGCTAAGCAGTTTTCCTTCGAGGCCGCCAGAAAATCCACCGAAGCGGGCGAGTTTTCCCAGGCTCGTATCTTGTTGGACGCTTTGCTGAAGGACTCTCCCTACGACAGCAGCTATCTCGCGGCCATGGCAGATACCTACGCCCGTGCCGGCGAGGCCCAGGGTTTGAAGCAGTTCTACCTCGACAAGATTACGCTCTTCCGCAGCGCCCCGTTCACAGGCGACGAACGCAAAACGCGCACCGCGACTCTCCGCCGCGGGCTGATTCCGGCGCTCACGCAGTTGAAGGACTATCCGGGAGCGGTGGATCAATACATCGAAGTACTCAACAATTTCCCGGAAGATGAAGCTCTTACGTCCGAGGCGGCACTCTATGCGCAGCGCTATCATCGCGAATCGCAGCTGCTCGATTTCTACGCCAAAACCATTCAGCAATCGCCGCGCGACTACCGCTGGCCCATGGTACTGGCCAGGACCGAGAGCAGCCAGGAAGATTTCGCGGCCGCTATCGATTCCTATTCCAAGGCGCTGGCCATACGTCCCGATCGCGCTGACCTGCGAACCGCGCGGGCCACGCTCGAGGAACGCCTGCAGCGCTTTGATGACGCCGCCGCCGACTACGACCGGCTCTATCAACTGACCTATAAGGACGCGAAATGGATGGACAAGCTTGCGGAAGTTCGCGCTCGCCAGGGAAGAACCGCCGACGCGGTTGCGGCGCTGAAAGCCGCTCGTATCGATCCCGGATCCGAACGCGCCGCAAACTATTTCGATGTTTCGAGCCGTCTGGAGTCCTGGGGCCTGCTCGACCAGGCAAAATCGTTTGCGGAACAAGGTCTGAAGATCGCCGGTGGCGAATTGCTTGCGATTCCGGAGAATCACGAAGGAGCGAGACTCTACGCTCGCATTATGACCCGCCTCCGTAACCAGCAAGAGGCGTTTAACACATTGCAGGCCGCCGTAAGCGCAGCTTCCGACACGCTTCCCGTTTTGAAAGAGCAAGTGGCGAGGCAAGGTCTTTCTGCCGTCACCGATCGGGAGTATCGCGAGCACCTTCGCACAGCGCGCAAACAGACGGCAGAAAACGGGATGCGAGCCGCGTTGCTGGAGATGGGTGCGGCAGTTGCCCGCTATTTCACGCCCGAAGAAAAGGTCGCATTTGCTGACTTCGCACAAAAGATGCGCGCCTCGATGGACGATAGAGAGGCGTTCCAATTGGCCATACCTTTGGCCGGTACTGCAGGTCTGGCCGACCTCGAAGGCAAGTGGCGTTTCGAAGTTCTTCTCCGGAACCCCGGCGCTCAAGACAGATTTCCCGGGCTGCTTACAGGTTTCGAGCAGCTCCAGCGCCAGCGGCTGAAATTCGCGGACCTCGGCGCACAGTTGGAACAAATCGGTGCGCGTGAAAATCCTTTGACCCGCCCGCATACGCTACAACTCGCCGCGGCCGCGTATCGCTCGGCTGGCGACAAAGACAACGAGCTGCGCGTTCTCTCCGGCCTCGGGCCAATGCACTTGTACGGAGAAAACCAGACACGCTGGTTCGAACTGCTCCTGGAGAAGAACCGTGCGCAACTAGTTTCCGTAGCGTCCGCTTGGACGCCGTTTGGCCAGGCTGGGGCCGATTTCGCGATTGCGAAGGGCGACCCCGAACTGGCACAGGCGGTAGTTGCCTCTCGAGGCCACAGCCGCCCGCCGGTCTGGAGCAAATCTTTTACCGCCCTGGCTGGTTTGTATTTCGCCGACCCTCGCCCGTTTGTGAAAGCCGCGTTCGACGATGTCCTGGTTGATCCCACAATAGGAGGTCGTCTAGGCAAGGCGGCGAATCGCGATCAGCAGCTTGCCGGGGATTTGTGGTTTTACTACGCCGGCCGCTATGGCGAGTATCTCGATCGTACACGGCTGAGCGGCGCCGAAGACTTTCTTCCCGCGGAGCTGGAGCACACTCCGGCTTCAGCCGATGCCTATCAGTCGCAGGGCGACTACTACCTTGAACAGGGGAATGTGGCAAAGGCCATCGAGGAATATCAATACACGTTAGAGTTACAGCCCAATCGCGCGTCGGTTCACGACAAATTGGCTGTAGCTTATTTCCGGCAAAAGAACCGTGCGCAAGCCGTCGCACAATGGAAACTGTTCTTTGCCGCTCAATTGGACCAGGTCAACAGGAACAAGGTAGAGGAAAGTTTCTGGCCGGATTTTGGCGCCTCTTGCGATCACCTTCGCGCTCGCGGCGTTTTTCTCGAACTGAAGCCCCAGGTCGATGCATTGGTGCGACGCTATCTGCAGCTCAACGGCAACTACCGCTCGAACGCCGTGCTGCACAGTGTCTATGCAGCGTACAAGGACCCTGCGGCCGCAACCGCTTGGCTGATCGAGGTCTCGTCCGCCGCGCCTGATTCCGTCCAAGTTTTGCAAGACATCGCGGAAATTTCTTGGATTCCCGCTGCCAATCGTGCACCCATTTTCCAGAAAATTCTCGAAGGGTTGCGTGCCAAGACTCAGACCAGCCAAGGCCTGGCGCAGGAAAATGCCAGATATGCCTTGCTCGAGTGGCAGAAGCGCTGGGTGAATAATCTCATCGCTACTGGCCAATACAGCCAAGCCAGTGACCTGCTGGCTGCCATGCGCAAAGAAGCTTCGGAGTCCGAGGCTCTGCCTCTGGTTCCTTTGGAAATCAATTGTGCAGCTAAACTTGGTGCGCTCGATGCGGTACTTCGCGGTTACCGCGATGACCCTCACAAGGCGCCGCCTGCCCAGGAATTGCGCACGGCCGCGCGGCAGTTGTTTGCGGCCGGCGACAAGAAGTCCGCCCGCAAGCTTCTGGAGTTTGTATTTGCGCGCGACATCGAGGAGCATCAGCTGCAGGCCGCCAACTTCCTGGGTCTTGCCGAAATCCGGCTGGCCGACGGCGACACAGCCGGCGCGGTGTCTCTGCTGAAGCGCCTGGTCCTCGTGGTGGGCGATGCTTATCAGAACATGGACTCGGCCGCCGCGCTTCTCGAAAAGACCAGCCATCCTCGGGAAGCCATCACCTTCCTCGAACCGCTGGTGCAAGCAACGCCCTGGGATGCGCAATTCCGGCTCCGGCTGGCTAAGGCCCAGCTTGCGGTGACTCCCGGCGTGGGCGTTGCTTCGCAGGAGCTGACGAAGATCGCAGCCAGCCCCACTGCGCTCTATGCGACTCGAGTGCAAGCAGCCACCGCTGTTGCCGGCACGCATCCGGCTGGCGACTTCGGAAGCGCCGAGCTGAAACTTCTCGCTTCCGGCTCGTCCAACATCACTGCAGCTGCCGTTGAACGGCCGTTTCTCTACGCGGCCCGCCTGGCTGCCGCACAAACGACGCCTGCTGCTCGCGGCAGGATGCAAATTCTCGCCGGCGCCTTGGCCGACCAGCCATCGCGCGATGAGGCCCGCTTGCCCTTCTTCCGGGCTGCGATCTCCATCTCTCAAGACGAACTGGCGCTCGCCTCTATTGACCAGCTCCTCCGCGATCAACTCTCTCGGCGGAGATATCAGAGCGAGACCGCAGACGAAGAAATTCTGACTGACGACGATTCCTCTGCGGACGAAAACAACAGCGCCGATGCGGAGAGTCCAGCGGCGCCTCCGAGCGGTACGCTGACTCCCGCACAGCAGGCACAACTTGCTCGGCAGACCGGAACGGCCTGCTTGCGCCTCAATCGCCTCAGCGAG
Organism: uncultured Acidobacteriaceae bacterium; assembly: GCA_964594885.1. Lineage (GTDB taxonomy): Bacteria > Acidobacteriota > Terriglobia > Acidiferrales > UBA7541 > Acidiferrum. Next base: position 79,408 of record CAZQOB010000004.1, on the reverse strand, counting down.
GCCGTGGACTATCTGCAGACTGCTTACAAGCTCGAAACGTCGCAGCCGGAAAAAGCCAAAATCAACGCCGACCTTCAGGAGGCCAAAGCCCGCCTGCGCCGGCTGCGGCAGAACGCAGCGCGCCAGCCGATCCTTCACGCCGACCTTGATCAGGATCGCAGGGTTCGACCTCGTTTTGTTGCCAAGAACGTCAAGCCGGATGCGACCGCAGGAAGCGCAGGAGCAAAGCCATGAAACGCTGGATTGCAAGTGCCGCCATGTGCGCAACTCTTCTGGGTCTCGGCTGGGGTGCATATCGCGTTGCTGCCCCACCCGATCCGGCGCTCTCGCGGTTCGTTCCTCAAGGTTCGCTTCTCTATCTGCAGGCGAAAGACTTTTCTTCGCTGCTGTCCGACTGGGACAGTTCAGCCGAAAAGAAGCAGTGGCTTAAGAGCAAAAACGAGGAAGTCTTCTCTCAATCGCGCCTGCTGTTGCGGCTCAAAGACGCGGCGGCAGAATTCGCGAGCGCCGCCGGCGTTCCTGCGAACGCGGACCTGCTGCACCAGGTTGCTGGCAAAGAGGCCGCTTTCGCTCTTTACGACATTGGCAAACTGCAGTTCCTCTACATTACTCGCCTTTCGTCTGGCGATGCCATGCAGTCCGCGCTCTGGCAGACCCGCTCGAAATTTGAGACCCGGAGCGCTGCCGGGGTCAACTTTTTCTATCGCAGCGATCCGGATTCAGGCCGTGAAGTCGCCTTCGCTTTGGTGCAAGACTATCTTCTGCTTGCTACCCGCGAGGATCTTGTCGTCGGTGCCTTGCAGCTCATCACTAGAGCCAACGCCCACTCTCTTGAAGAGGAATCATGGTGGGTCCGGCCCGTTTCGAGCACAGGAGCGCCGGGCGACCTGCGAATGGTGCTGAATCTCGAGAAGATGGTTCCCAGTCCTTACTTTCGCTCGTACTGGATTCAGCGCAACATCACGGCTATGAAGCAATATAGCGCCGCGGTGTCGGATCTGACGCGCTCGGGCGGCGAATATCGCGAAGAGCGGCTCTTGCTTAAGAAGGATGCAGCGCCGCCAGATGCATTGCTGCAGAAAGGCCCTGATTCTGTCGCGGATCTGCAGCGCCTGATCCCGGAAAACATTGGCTTCTACGAAGCGCGGGCCAACCCTGATGCCAAACTTAGCTTCGCTTTGCTTACCGGCAAAATTCTCGCGCCGCATGTGGGCCCTCGAGTCGCTCCAACCATCGCTCCGGAAGTCCAGCTCGGTAATGGGGAAACAGGCTCGGCTGCCGACCTCGAAACCCGTATTGATCCGCCGCCTTCGCAAAGGCCGATTTCCTCTGGAAATGAGAACGCGCTCGAGAACGTCCTGGCCCGTCACAAGATTCTTGCGCAGCTGCAGTTAGAGAGCGCAGAGCGCGATCCGGCCGGCGTTTTTGTGCGCTTCCATTCCGCGGTTGCTTTTTCGAGCGACTCCGATTGGAACGAGCAGGAGATCCGGGCCGCAGTTGTCGAATTCCTTGGCCCGGCGCTTACGACGTCCGAGCTTGGCTTGGAGTGGAAGACCTCATCCGGCTGCAGCGTGCTCGATGGCCTCTGGCCCTTGGCCGCAGCCGCGCGTGGAAAATACCTGATTCTTGCCGATGACCCTTTACTGCTTGCCCGGATGCTGGCCAACTTCAATCAGAAAGCTGCAGGCACGCCGGCGGCTCTTGCCGCGGGCTTCGATCATGGGCGCGAGCGGGGGAATTTTTCCGCGATGAGTAAGTTTCTTGCCGCCGGTGTGCCATCGGCCGGGTTCGGGTCGGCACCGGAATTTTTTTCCGAAAATATCGCCAGCCTCAGCTCGGTCTTGAAGAATGTTTCTTCGGAAAAGCTCGTCGTGCGCGACGCGGCCGACAGGCAAACCCAGGTTGTTACCTACACATGGCACTGAGCGTTTACATTCGCCTGCTGGCTCTGACGACCTTCCTCGTGCCTCTTTTTTGCGTCTCGGCACAGGCGCCTCCTCAAACGCCGCCGCAGCAGAGTTCGCTTTTCGCTCAATCCGCTGTCGAGATTCTCCGCCGCGATTTTCCAAGAACTGGTTCCTCGTATCTTTTGCTGGACGCGCGGTCTGGAACTGTCTTGGCCCAACGCTGGAGTGATCCGGAAAAGCCTATTCCGCTAGGCTCCCTGGTAAAACCCTTCACCGCGCTCGCTTACGCATCCTCCCACGAATTCCGTTATCCCCACTATGAGTGCCGGGGAACGGCCAGCCGCTGCTGGCAAGCGCGGCCGCACGGCAATCTCGACTTCGTATCTGCCATCTCTCTGTCCTGCAATGCTTACTTCCGTCGAATGGCGGAAGCCGTCAGCGCGGACGAGATTCAGCCGATTACGCTGGAGTTTGGGTTCGAACCACCGGATGATCACTTCGAAAGTGCAGCCCTCGCCGGACTGGGCACCCAATGGCGAATTTCGCCGCTGCGCATGGCGCGGGCCTACCTGGAACTCTATCGCCGCAAAGAACAGCCCGGTGTTTTGGAAATTCTGCAGGGTATGAAGGAGTCTTCGGTGCGGGGTACCGGTGCCGGAGTAGGCCGGCAGCTGGAGCACACTGCGGCACTCGTAAAGACTGGAACCGCGCCTTGTACCCACACTCCGTGGGCGCCGGCCGATGGGTTCACCATCGTGATGTTCCCCGCGGACGATCCTCAGATTCTTTTGATGGTTCGCGAGCACAGTGTCACCGGGGCCACTGCAGCCGCCACCGCGGGCATTCTGCTTCGCGAGATCGAGGAATGATGCTGCGCGCGTTCTCTGCAACGCTCCTGGTGTCGGTCGCTCCTATGGTTTCGTTCGCGCAGGCACCAACGGTCCGCATCGGTGTGCTGGGGCTATTTCATACGCACGAACTGGTGGTCGCTCCTGAAGGCGATACCGAATTGCTGGTTTCGGCCGGGGACAAGCAGATGTTCCTGCGCGCGCGCTCCGAGTGTAGTTCCGTGGCCATCCGGCAAAACGCAGAACAGCTCGCGGTTCACTGCGGAGAAAAGGTGCTCCGCGGCGCACAAATTCGATTCACGGGCCGCAATCAGCAAGCCGCAAGCTTCGTCCTCACACTGCCAGGCAAGGTAACGCGGCGCTACGAAGGCTTGCTCGAAATAAAAGCTGAGCACGGCGAGCTGATTTCGGTCATCACCATGGATCTTGAAACCGCTGTCGCTTCCATCGTTCGGGCCGAGAGCAATCCCGGTACGCCGCTGGAGGCGCTCGAAGCGCAAGCCGTGGTCAGCCGCTCTTATCTTGTAGCCAACAAGGGCCGGCATAAAAATTTCGATTTTTGCGACCTCACGCACTGCCAGGCTCTGCGCGAGCCCCCGGCACCGCCCAGTCCATCCGCCGAAGCGGCCGCCGCCACGCGCGGGCTGGTGCTTACGTTCGAAGGGAGAGTCGTCGCCAGCATGTTCACGCGCAGTTGCGGCGGGCGCACCCGGACGCCGCAAGAATTGGGCTTACCGCCAGGCGGGTACCCTTATTTCGCCGTGGCCTGTGCGGCCTGCCAAGCCGATCCGGTGCGCTGGAGCCGCAGGCTTTCTGCGGAAGATGCCGCACTGCTCTCTAGCAAGGGCGAAGCGGGCCGGTTGGCTTTGTGTCGAAAACTGGGCTGGAATTCCGTACCGAGCAACAGTTTCACGGCGCGCGACGTGAAAGGCGAGGTGCAGATCGACGGCGTAGGACAGGGCCACGGAATCGGTCTTTGCCAGCGCGGCGCCCAGTTCATGGCCACCCGGGATTTCACTTACCGGGAGATCCTAAGCCACTACTTTCCCAAGACCAAAATCGAAAACATAAGTAGTGCCGTTGACGCCGCGGTGGCGCAAATCCGTGCGGCTTTCACTATGATGGACCGCTGAAGCGAGCAACTCCGCTTCCGGCGCGATTCAGAGGCCATTATTCTGTAGCTGCATGATGCCGGTCCCAGGCGCACTAGGATCGAGACCAAGGAGCAAGCAAGTGTTTGCATCAACCAGGTAGCAAGTTGGATTTAGAACTGTGACTTGGGGGCTGGGCTGACCGCTTGCCGGTGTAAGAGTCAGAGTAAATGGGAATCGCCCGTTGCTCCCCATGGTGAACGACGATCCCGTCAGGGACGCACCCAGAGAGGGAGTGGCCATCGGCGGCGCAGCTGTGATGTCAAACGAACCTACGTCAGCAGTTCCCGACAAATTCGAAACACCGTCAGAGATAACTTGCGCTGTGAAGGCTTCTGAGCCGACTGCAGTGCCAGCCGAAAAGACCGAGGCGTAGTTGCCGTTCAAAGCCGAACTGGAGATCGGAGTGGACAGCGTTTGTTGAAACGCCACCCCGGCACCGGAAGGACCCGAGGTCCCTGCCGCACCACCGTCGAGCTCGATCATATAGAAACCCCGGTCGAGTGTGGGATAAAGGGCCAATTGGCTGATGCCAGAGGCTCCCGCTCCCGAGATAGATACCAGACCGCGCCCGTTAGAAGGTCCCGAGCAGGCCGCGCTAATGGACTGGTTGGTCATCACAGTTCCATTCAGAGGAATTACATCCAAAGTTCCGCTCGAACCGCAGGTAAGTATGCCCCCGGCAACCTGGGGTTGTGCAACGGTAGTCGCGCCAGTCTCCGTGAAAGCGAGCGTGCCGGACACTGCAGGCGACGCGGGCTGGGCTGTAAGATAGCCACCAACCAAAACCGAGCTTGCATCGGCGGTATCCGTCACGACGAAATGATTTGCGTCAATGAGCCAGAGATCTAGGCTGAAACTAGTGGGAAGTCCCAAATTGACAGCGCTCAAGGCAATCTTGCCGAGGGGAGTCGGTGCGGAGAACGGAAAGTTCTGGAAACCCACGGTAAAGGGCACACTGGTGATGGCTCCATTGGCCGACTGATCCGCAGTGTACCCCGTGAATGTGTAGGAACTTCCGGACGCTTGACTCGTTATGGCGGCTGCCACGAAAAACCCGGGATGGAGGCCAGACAATTCCGTTCCCGTAAGTTGCAGGGAATAGGTTCCATTGAGGCCGGCGGAACCGTTCCCGAAGGAAGCCAGGTCTGCTGCATTTTGCAGGTCGAGGCTTCCGGTGGCATTGCCGAAGGTATCGGTCTCGGTGAGGAGTGCGTGCCCCGGAGTCAAGAACACGACACTCAATGCAAGCATGCCGGTGCCGCCAGTGCCAGGCACGCCGAAAGCTCTGTTCAAAGCGGAGGTATCAAGGGTCAGTTGAATCTGACCGCGCCCGTCTAAGCCGATCGAGTAGGTGCTGGGAGCCACCACGGGCAGGAAAATGGCCGGCGCCGCGTTCCCGCTGGCATCTGCCAGGTCAAATCTCCCAGTCGCAATATTTCCGTTCCCATCTCCCGAAATGACGCCCCCAAGAACGAAAGGGCCGTTCTGAGAGTTTCTGGCATTCAGATAGAGCACGAACTGTCCTTGTAAAAGGCTGTTGGGAGGGGGAGCGTTCGTAACCGTAACAATCTGCTGGGCGTTCTTGGTCGTATCGGCTGTTGAGGTGGCCGTAATGGTTACAGTCGTGCCGGTCGGAATCGTACCGGGAGCCGTATAGGTTGTTGAGGACCCGCTAGCAGTGTGTGTGGGTGAAAATGACCCGCAGGCTCCGACGCTGCGACAGGTAACGGCCCAATCCACGCCGGCGTTTGCTGGGTCGTTGCTGACTGTGGCGACCAAAGGCGCGTTGGCATTCACAACGATCGTGTTGTTCACGACGCCCTGAGTGATACTCACCGAAGCAGGGGCGACGATGTTCACCGTGACCCGGGCAAGAATATTCTGATCGGTTGCGGTCGCGAACGCAGTGATGGTTACTGCATAACCTGGGGGTGGGTTCGGAGATGGCACTGCGGGCGGCGCGGTAAAGGTTGCCGAAACGCCGCTCGCGGTTTGGGACGGATTAACGGTGCCGCAGGGCGCCACTTCGCAGGCGACGGACCAGGTCACTCCGGCGTTTGTCGTGTCATTGGTGACCACTGCAATGACCGGAGCCGTCGCATTCGTCAACATCGTGGCGGGAGGTGCCTCCGTAATACTGATAGATATGGGTGGGGTGATGGTTAAATTCGCTGGGGCCGAGAAAGAATGATCCGCAGCGGCGAAGCCGGTGATGGTGATCGTGACTCCCACCAGCGACAGGTTCTGGGCTGTCCCCGGGATGAGAACCGTCTGCGGGACGGTGAATGCAACAGTAGCACCCGCAACAGAGTGGAGACTGGAGGCGCAAGCAACGGCTCCCGCTGGAGTGGGACAGGTGAAGGTCCAATCCACACCTAAATTCGCCGGATCTCCGGCCACGGATGCGCCCAGGTTCAGAACGGCGCCAGCCGGCACCGAGGCTGGCAAAGGCGAAGTAATGACGATGCTCGTGACGGTGGAAGTGATGGTGACAGTGGCCGCGGAGGATTTACTTCGATCAGTGGTGGATAATGCGGTGACGGCGACACTGTTTTTCTTAGGAACGCCCGGGGGAGCAGTGTAAATAGCACTGGCGCCGCTGTCGGTGTGGTTAGGCGCGAAGCTGCCGCAGTTGGGTGCGCTCGCACACGTGGCTACCCAATCGACTCCCGCATTGGATGGATCATTGCTGACTGTGGCCGAAACGCTCACGGCGTTGCCCGCGATCATCGAACTGGGCGGCGCTTGAGTCATCGCGACGGATATAACGGGTGTCTGGGAAGTGGAGATTTCGGCTCCGCTCTTGCCACAACCTGCTGAAAGGACAAAGCTGGCGAGGCTGAAAAAGACTGCCAGAAACGCACCAACACCCGGAGCCTTTGACGTCAGCTGTGTTGCCAGAGTTGCCACGAAATCCGTGAGCGCAGGCAACTGCACGTTGCGGTCACTCCGATGAGGACGAATCATAAGTAACTTCATGCCTTTCGTGATTGGTCTAACTCCGAGCGGACGGAACCGACTCGGCCTAGCCATTACTGATCGCTAGTCTTATGTAAGTAATCGGTTTGCTGCCGACCTGTTTAGATTTGGACTGTCCGGTATGCTAAATATCTTGTGTAAACCAGCGAACAATACTCGGTAACGGAGTCTTTACAGTTGGGCCAGAGGCGAGATTAGGTTCTGGCCCCAGCGGGAATGTGATCCTGTTGAAACCGGCTGGACATCAATTTTTAACATTCCATTTTCAGTTCGTGCATCTCGGCGGTACATCATTCTGGACTGGAATCGTAGTCATCAAGCCAACTGCCCCCGCTACCGGAGTTACATGAAGAGCGATACAACTCGAGGTTCTCGCGTCAAGGATTTCATTAAGGGAATTCCGGTCGTAGGAATCACCGCCCAGAGGATCGCACGCTGGCCGGGGCTGGCATGCGCCCGCTACTTCGCATTTTCGGGATCGGCGCCGTTCTGGGAGAGTGTGTACCGCGAGGGTGGAACCTCCGGACCGGGTTCCTATGGCCGGCTGGCGCAGTTCAAGGCGGAAATTCTTAACGAATTCGTGCGAGCGAAGAACATCCAAAGCGTTGTCGAGTTTGGTTGCGGTGATGGCGCACAACTGCGACTGGCGAGTTACCCGCAATATGTTGGAGTAGATGTTGCAAGCGGCGCAGTAGAGCGTTGTTTCGAGCTGTTCGCCAAAGACCCCAGCAAGAGCTTTTACCACGTTAACGCCCTCCCTGCGGACCTTGGCAAGTTCGACCTGGCGATGTCACTCGACGTGATTTACCACTTGGTGGAAAACTCCGTTTTCGATGCTTACATGCGCCGTCTTTTCGATTCCTCTCTGAAGTATGTTGCCATTTATTCAAGCAACTATGATGCGCTGACCCAAGCACCTCATGTCCGGCACCGCAAGTTTACCAACTGGATCGCAAAGAATGCGACTGCGTGGCAGCAACAAAAGTTCGTCGCAAATCGATTTCCAGCGGACCCTACGCTGCCGGAGGAAACATCGGTTGCGGATTTTTATTTCTTTGCCCGCGCCGATGCTATAGCAGAAGACAGCGGCCAAAGAGCCATGCGTGGCTTGGACTCTTTTCGCTGAGAACAGTTCGCAGCTTGGGTTTGAACGGAAAGAAACTTGATGTCTTCAATTTCTAATGCAAGGTATGAGTGAGGAAGAGGCAATCGGTGGACTTTACCAATGGGCGAGATCGCGACCTCATTAACTCCGCCGTCGGCGTCGTCGCGTCCTATCCCGGCAGGACGGATTCCGATGGCAGCCTGCCTCGGTTCGCAAACTGAGCCAAGCCCAGGCGCTGCAACGGCAGCAACGCCAAAAACTGCGGACCTAAGAAAAGGTATCGATCCCAGAGCCGGAACGGCTCCCTGGACAAGCGAAACAACCATTCCAGACCTCGTTGTTGCATCCAGGCCGGGGCTTGCTGAATGGTTCCCGCCAGGAAGGGGAATGCTGCTCCAACGGCGAGGATCGGGCAATTAAGCGATTCTCTAAACTCATACGCCCATATTTCTTGACGTGGACAACCCAAGCCAACGAAAACGATGGAGGCGCCGGATTTCCGGATTTCATCTACCATGCTGTCTCTCTCTGAAATCGTGAGACGACGGAATCTGGAACTCATGGTCCCAGCCACCACCAGACGGGGGAAACGAGTCCGCAGATTCTGCTGAAGCCGACTTAGAATCTCCTTCGTTGCACCAAAGAAAAACACACTCAGCCCTTCCTGCTCTGCTTGTTTGCAAACCTCCAGCATGAGATTCGGCCCGTACACCCGGTCCTTGAGGCCAGCTCTATGGACCCAGTTGAGCGCCCAGCGCACAGGCTGTCCGTCCGGAAGCACCAGGTCCAAAGAGTTCAGCCGGAAGCGATGTTCATCATCCAAAACCCCCGTCATTACGCCGTGAACCGCCAAGGCTGTAACACCCAAGGATTTCCTGTTGCGAGCAGCCTGGAGGATGCGGTCAGCGGCCCCGCTGTAATCAGTCACGTTCACCCAAACTCCGAGAACATTTTTCTTACGTCCCGGGGTCGCGGGAAGTGCCGACGACTCGGCGTCCGCCAGCAGCACGCCTGGCGTGTTAATTCTTTGCCACATGGTGTTGGTCGCCGGCTTCCTTCACCGGTTGCGGACGCAATTGCTGTTTGATCCAGCCCGACAGGCCTGCGATCTGCCAAGCCTTAAACAGATCCTGAGGGCTCTGATACCTCACGACGGTAGCGCGGAATGGCGGGGCGGCGGAGATCTGTTCTTTCGCCATGGGCGGAGTAACTGGTTCGCTCAGCATCTGCTGCAAACGAATGTTCGGAGTCCGCAGCGTGGGGAGGTAAGCGACTGGATCAAATATAGAGATCCTGGCCAGGAATTCATTGCTGTCGTATTTTGGCCGCTCTTCCGGCGACAAAAGAGTTGAATGGCGGACCCAGTCTGGCCAGTCACCCCAGGGGTCGAGGATATCCAGCGCACTGATTCTCGTGTCGGCTTGGGCCGCCAACACAGCAATGGTCCCGCCGGAGCCCATGCCGAACATGCCCACCCGGCTCATATCCATGTCGCCTCTTTGTGCCAGGAAATTCAAAATCAGTTGCACGTCGTGGGTCGTGCTTCCCAAGGCTTCCGGCATCTCGCTCACAAACCACTTTGATAAGCCGCGATTTCTAAAGCGGTAGTCCGTTAAAGCGCTCACGAAACCCACGGCAGCGTAGCCGCCGGCAGTGGCGCGCTGGCACCAGTCATTGTCCCGGAAACGTTCGCCGGTGTCGGTGTAGTCGTAAAGATAAAGAATTACCGGTGCTTTGTCCGGGAGCTTGCCGGCTATCTTGGGACGAACCAACCAGACGTCAATGGGATCGTCAGCGCGCCACTGCAGGCGAAACAGATCGCGGACAAACTCCGGCCGCTCGTCGGTCTGAAATAGAGCGGCAGGGCGCGGGTCGAGCCCCGTCTTGATGTCGTTAAGCACCCCCCACTTTTCTTTGGACACCGGAAGGTTGATATTGCCGGTCTGCGGAGCCGGGGCCTTTGACGGGGATACCTGGGGCAGTTGAGCGGCAGCCGACAGGAATATGGCGGAGACAGTCAGCAGTAGCAAGCAGAGCCAACGACGACGCATGAATCTCCTTCTTGAATCCAGATCTGGTTTCGGTTTCCTCGAACCACCAATTCGTATCCATTTGGCCATTCGCCAGCTACTCCGGCGTCCGGGCGGCGGGAAGTGAACGGGGACAAGCCGGAGCGGAGCTTCCAGCTTGTCCCCAAGGAAGCAGGACCGAGCAAATGGTGTTACTGCGTCTTGTTGAGCAGACCTTGACTGTTGCTGTAGTCTGCGCAGAAATGGGCGTTATTAATGATCAGCATGTTTGCACCACCGGCATCGCCGCCGGATTCAGCGGCACCACCAGTGCAGAGCGTGCTCGTGCCGACCGACGGACCGTTCGCCGGGGTCGGAATGCTCTGCCCATTGAGAAAGAAGTGAGAGTGCCAGATGTTCATGGTGTTGAGCGGGATGTAGTCATTTTGACTGGAGTCGATGGTGTGCAGAGCGGTGATCATGTTCGAGACGCCTGCGTTCCCTGGAGGCCCAACCAGACGCAGAGCGGACCAGATGGGATAGTCGCCTGCGTTTAGGCCAGCAAACGTAACAGTAGTGCAGCACGCAGGAGCACCGGAGGCTCCGCTACCCGGCAGCAGGCCATTGCTGTAGGAGTTCTGAATGGGATCAACGCCGTTCACGGTGAGGTATTTCAGCTTGCTCTTGTTTTTGACGTTGCCGGCGCTCCAGAAGAAATAACCAAGAGCAGGGGTCCCGTTTGAGGCTCCGTTCACGGCGTTGACCATTGTGCCAGTGCCGATGACCCGGATGCGTTGTACGGCCGTTCCGAATACACCGTTTCCGCTGTTAAGTGTCAGAGGATTGGTCAACACGTTACCGCTGCCGTCGCAATTCCCGTAATCCTGGCTCGCGTGGTACTGAGTGCCGTTGGGAATGCTGTATTCAAAGGTGTTGTACGTTCCGGAGAGTGGTTCGCGAACGTAGATCGTGAAAGGCTCCGCTGCCCCTGTCGGGCCCAAGAGGTCAGTGGTGCGGCCGAGGACGCCCTGGTAGAAAAGAGTCAATGTAAAGGCATTGATATCTTTCATGAGAGCGACTTGCGAGTCGGTATTGGGACCGACGGCGACGATAATTGGCTGGGCACCGATGGTGCTAACAGAATAGGCGGGCACCGCCGAACCGCTGATAGGGTCGTTGCCCGTGATGTTGAAGTTCACAACGTTAAAAGGGCCGCCGCTGCCTTGAATCGCAGTACCTACGTTTCCACTTCCATAGCCCAGCCCGAACAGGTAGTAAGAGTCTTGGTTGAAGTACTGGCGGGGCATAATCTGGTTGCACGGGGTGAACATGCGCTGGGTCGCGAACTTAGCATCTTCTGGACGGATGTCCGTGCCCGCAACGAAGGAGTGTGCACCACTGAGCGGGGTGTAGACGGTCGACGGAAGACTCGTAACATTGTCAGCGTTGGTCGTAATTATGTTTCCGCCCGCTGCCCCGGCAATATTAGACAAGGTCAAGGTACAACCGGTACCCGCACCATCGCTAATGAAATAGCAGCGGTCGCCCACGACGGAGTCCAACTGCATGTAGGCATAAATGCTAAACGGAGCCACGGGGGCTGTACACGTGCCACCGGAACCCACATTCCAGGCAACGAAGAATTTCCCGGTTTCATCGAGACCGACTCCAGAGCGGCCATCGTGAAACGCAATGTACGGCGTAACGGAAGGGTTCGTTGTTTGGGCCTGGCTCCACAGGCAAGTTACGGCTCCGTTCGCGTCGGTAATTGCCTGGCTGGCGGAGCCCAGTTCCTGAAACAACGCAGACGAGCCGCCTCCCAAAAACATGACCGTCCCGTTTTGAGCTTTGGTGATACCCGCGAATGCGCAGAACGCAATCGCGAGCATAAACAGGTACTTCGCAAATTTCATCATCTTCTCCTTTTGCTATTCGTTACAAGATGCAACGACCGCTGGCTGAAATGACCGCGGAAGAGCCGCGTTGCGGATGCCCTTCCGTGAACGAAACGTGCGGCGAGCAGTTCAGGGCAATGAATACGGCGCACTGCTTGGCTTTGCACTCCCCGTCATGCCCGCGCTTCGCCCCCTTTGCCGCCTTTGTACTGGGAACCGATTTCAGTGGCATCAATGAGGAAACAAACGCTTATGAATAACACTGAAGTTCAAGGCTCCTGGCACGAGGTATCTGCCGGGACAGCGCACAGACGCAACAACTCACGAAGGTAAAAACGGTTGGCAGTACGATTTTTCAAGGTGCCCGCCAGATTAAAATTTAGAAATAATCTGACGCCTGGCCGGCAAGCGAAAATCGAATTTAGGAACCGACAAGCGGAAAGCCGCCGCCATCACATTTTCTGGAAGAGATAAATACCTGCGGGCTGCGGCTGAAGGAATCCGGCTCCAGTGGGCAGTTGTGCCGGCGGAGTGGAAACGCCGCTAGCGCTGACAAAGATTACGTATTGTCCCTGCACTTGCCCCACGATCGCCGCCGCAGGGAAGGAAACCGCGCATGGACCAGTTCCACAGGTCCACGGATTGGCAGAGCTGAACGGGGGGAAGTTCGAACCTATGAAGATGGTGGCATTGGGGAACAAGCCGTTGTAGGTCGAATCCTGCGGGCCGAGATCAATCACCACATCGCAGTTTTCCGAGCCGAGCGCTCCGGTTGGATCATTGACGCCGGCTCCTCCTGAAGCGGTAAGAAATTCGCCGCCGAAGATGCTATTGGCCGAGGGAAGAACGGGAACAGTTCCACCTGGACTGTTGTTTGCAGCAAGCGAGGCTTGCAGGGCGGAACAGGGTTGCGACCCTGCTGCATGGTTGCCGAAAGCCGACGCCAGCACTGTGATGTCGTAGCCGTTGGCCTGCTTGACCGGATTGCTCGGCGAGAAAATGAAACCATTGTACTTCGCAGAAACCGCGGAGCTGACATCCAACGCTGAGGAAGGCTCAGCGACTCCGATGGCTCCGGTTCCGCCTCCAAAGGCTCCTAGACCTCCCAGTGCAGGATCAAAGTTACTCACCAAAAGTCCCGAACTCCCTATGCTAATCAGTTCCGGTAAAGGGCCGGAGTTACCGTATGTGTTTAGCGGATAGGCGGTAAGAGCGCCGAAAGAAGTCTGCGAGCAGGCGCCAGTTACGGTCGAAGCCGTTTGCAGGTTGGATCCGATTAAAAAGGGCTGGGCAGCGAAGGTAACTGCAGATCCCTGCGAAGTGATGCCCACGATTCCGTAATCAGCTGTATCGGCAGTGAGCCTGCCCGCGTACGGGACGGTCACATACAAGAATTGAGCGGGCGCGGTGAAATTAGGACAAGCGGTGTTCTGCGCAAGGGCTGTCGGCGCTGCGCTGATAACGGCCGGAATCGATTGGGTGTGGACGCTGAGAAAGTTGGCCAAAGCCCCAGCCCCGGGGATCTCAACGGCCCAAGCGCCGGTTATGGCGGGATTCTGAGCCGACGGAATACCGGTGGAAGTCGTTGTAAAGTTCTCTGTGATCGCCAGGAAACCGGTATCTGCGGATGTGAATGTGCCGCCGACGGTGTTGACGGGCACCTGCACCGGTAAGTGCGTGGCATTGTTTATGATTTGGCTGGAAACAGCGACCTGACTCGCCGAGTGATCGAAAGCCGCGGCGCTGGGCTGGCTTAACGGACTGCCGGTGACGAGGAAAGGGCCACCGAAATAGGTGTCGACTTTGTCTGCGGACGGCGAAAGCACCGACTTTGCAGTTTGCCCGCAGCCGCCGCAAACTAGCAACAATCCGGCCAACAGCGCGGACAAAACAAAGCTCCTTCGTCCAGAAAATACACTTCTTACAATGCATCGGTCATTCGACATTTGCCTTTCCCTTACCATGCGCACTCCTTGCGTAGTGGCGGCTTTGATTTCTAAGACTTGCCAAACTGCGCGGTCAGCACCCGTTCACGAGCCTTCTTGCTAAAAACTCAGTTTCAAGCCGAATTGAAGAATCCGCGGATCGTGGGAGTCGACCGGATGCAGAAATGAGTTGCCGGTCAAGCAATCCACCCCACCCCCTCCGGCAGCCGAATAGTTTTTGCTGGCGGTTCCGTAGCAGCCAATGATGTTGTTGCCGGTGTTTCCGGGATGCGAGGGATCGTAAATTCGAAACTGCGTGTGGTTGAAGATGTTGAAAGACTCGGCGCGGAACTCCAGATCGCGCTCGCCGAGCACCTTGAAGTGCTTCAGCAGGGATAGATTGAAATTTGTCCGGCTCGGATTATGCACGGAATTACGGCCACAATCTCCGAAGGTGAGTCCTCGAGGGGCCACGTACGCCTCCGGGTTGTCCAAAAGGGGCCCAAAAGTTCCCGCCACGTTTCGGTCGCTGGCGATGTGCGTGTACGGACTACCGACGCAGTCAGCGTAGGAACCGGTTCCAAAGTAGTTAGCAACTCCCCCGTTGTCGGAAACCGAAATGCCACCCGGGCTCCCGCCATTGATGACGCTAAAGGGGGTGCCAGTCTGATGGACCATAATTCCGGAGAATTGCCAATCATCAAGCAGCAATTTTGCGGCAGAAGAGTCCAGGATGGATCCACCCGACGAATTGTGCGTGGCGGCCTCGTTTGTGGGGTCGTCATCAAATACGTGAAGCCAATTGTTCAAGAAACGGCGTGCGGGAAGCGAGTAGATGAAACTGAGGCTCAAGTTATGACGCTGATCAAAATTCGAACTGGCTCGGTTGCTGGCCAAGTCGTAGGAGTTCACGAAATCTGCATCCGCCCGGTCCGAGGAATTATCAAGCGAGTGGCTATAGGTGTAAGACAGTCCGTACACAAGGGGCGCGGTTGCTTTGCGCATGCTCAGTTGTAAAGCGTGGTACTTAGAACTTGCATTGTTGGCGACAGCAAGAATGCTTCCGAGCGTCGCATACGGTCGAAACACAGTGGGATTGAACGGATTTCCAAAGCCGGGTACGCCATAACATGCGATGCTCATGTTGACCCAAGCGGGCTGGCCGGCGGCAATGGTCGCGCCCCCGTTTGGATTTCCCACACCGCCCAATTCAAAAACGCCGCCGGAACTGCCGGCGCAATCGAGGGTCGAGAGGATCGGCCTCCCGAGTGGATATGGGTTGAAAGCCGGTTCAACCGGGCGTACCTGATTCAGATCGCGAACCGACGTCAGGTGAGTGCCTTCGCTGCCCACATATGCGGTGGTGAACGTAAGTCCCTTGGCAACCTGCTGCTCAACGCTCAGGCTCCACTGCTGGACGTAGGGATAGTTAATCGTAGAAGGAATGGACGTAATGTTGATTGGGTAAGCAACGGGACCTGCGATCACCGGATTCAAAGGGTCAGAAGCGAAGTACGAACTGCAGGGTGTTCCAAGCCGCCCGAATCCACTGATGCACTGGTAACTCGGCGGGTTCAATTCCGTTTGGCTTAGAGTGAGCGGAGCACTACCGATCAGGGAGCCAGTATTCGCTTCGTAGCTCGTACCATGTTCATAGAAAATTCCGTATCCGGCGCGAACAGCGGTCTTGCCATTTCCGAAAACGTCCCAGGCAGCGCCGATGCGCGGCATGGGATTGACAATATGGCTGGTCATGCAGCTGTTCGGCACTCCGTTGGCGCCGCACTGCACTAATCCGTTGGTTATGGCTGGGTCTGGATTGCTCAGACTCAAAGGAATCGCCGCCAAGGTATTCCCCGAGACCGATTGCTGTGGCCGAACCAAAAATCCAAACGCAGGGTCGATAAAGACGCCTACGGCAGTCGAAGCGTTATAAGCCGTAGGCAGCCAATTGTAAGCAGTATTCTTGGGGTTATACCAAGAGCCAAACAAACCCAATCGGAAGCCCAGATTCACGGTCACTTTCGGTGTTACGCGCCAGTCGTCTTGAATATACGGCTCGGCCAACTTGTAGCGGTTGTAGTACTTATTCTGAGCGCTGTCCTGCTGGAAGCTGGCGATCTGTGCGCTGAGAAAATTGGCGAATACGTTGGAAGTGTCGATCAGCGGTGCACATGTGCCATTGCATCCCTGCGGAACGCGCGTGGGGCTGGGGCCGGCTCCCTGAACGTTGAAAGAAATGACCCCTTGCACATCACCGCTATTCAGTCCGTTGGCCGCCCCGCGTTCGTTCTGCAAGGCGAAAACGGCTTCTACGCCAAACTGGAGAAGGTGCCTTTTGACAGTCTTGGTGCCATCGTCTCGGATCGTAAAGGTGGGAATCGTGTCTTTCCAAGGGGTGTAACCCGTGTCGAGGTTAAAGCCGTGCGAGCCATAAGCGGTGTTTGAACCCTTAAAGAGGAGCGCCGGAATTTTGCTGCCGAAAGCGTTGTCAAAAAACGCGCCGGTCGGACCCGTTTGAGAGATTGGCGGCGTCAAAGCGCTGCCGATTCCAGTGATTGTGCAGTTCAAACCGCCGCCGCCGGCAGGGCATGGCGCATCCAGGATAGCGGGACGGGAAAGGTTAACGCCTGGACCTGCGATTTGCGTTAGGTTGATTCTGGCTTGAACGTAGGAAAACGATAGGCGGTTCGAGAAGCCCTTCGGAAGAGCGCTCGAAAGGCTGGCAATGACGCTCAACCCAGGGCCGTCGATGTGGTTTTGAACGGTGGGAAAGCTGTTCTGTACCAGCCCCCATTGGGGCGTGAGAACATTCGTGTTCCAGGAATCGCGTACCAGGCGCAAAGCCAGGATTTCCGAGGTGCTGAGGTTGTGGTCGATCCGCACCAGCGATTCCTTCCAGATTGTGCTAGGGGAAACCGCAGCCACGTAGCAGGCCGGATTGGAAGGCGATGATGCCGGCGAGTTGCAGCCGGCTACAGCGTTAGGCACTGGCAGGAGATTGGTGGCCAGCAATGCCTGCGAGCTCGGATCAACAGGAAGTTGGTCGGTAGCCCCGCTGATTCCAGTGCCGTTATAGGCCGACCGTGCGTAGCCTCCGTTGCTGTAAAGAACCACCGGACAATCTGGATAAAGAATTTTCGTTTGAGTATCAATTCCAAATGTCTTGTCGGCAGGGCAAACGTCACTGAAGTCGCCGTTGCGTTCGGCAACGGAGGGAACAGCTTGATTGTAGTCAACGGGCGTTTTCTCGTAGCGGAATTCCTGCGAGAAGAAGAAAAAAGTCTTTTGCTTGCTGCTGTTGTATTTACCGGGGATAAAAACGGGTCCGCCGAAAGTGAAGCCGAAGTCATTGCGCCGATATAGCGGCGCCTTTTTTGTCTGGTCAAAAAAGTTGCGCGCATTAAACACTTCGTTGCGAAAGAATTCGTAAGCATCTCCATGGAAATCGCTGGTCCCGGACTTCGTGGTCAGCAAAACGATCCCGGAGGCCGTCTTTCCGTACATCGCGCCGTAATTCGACGTCAAGACCTTCATCTCTTGAATGGCATCGACGCTAGGATTGACGATGAAGGTGTTTGCGCCGCGCGCAGCGTTGATGCCGTTATTCAGCACGTCGGTTCCGTCGACCTCGAAAATGTTGTATTCCACGCGGCCGCCGTTGACGCTGTACTTGGCGCTCCCGGCCGCACCAGTTTTGCCTTCGTCCTGTCCGGTCTGGTTACTTACCCCTGGCACCAGAGCGACCAATTGATAAGCGATGCGGCCGTTGAGAGCCAAGGTTTTCACTTCCGTTTCGTTCAGAGTCCCCGAAACTTCGGCGTTGGAAGTCTCGATCTGACCGGCGCCCCCGCCCTCGACGGTAACCGAAGCCTTTTCCTGGGCGACCGCCAGCTTGACTTCGAAAACCAAAGACTGGCCGGCGGAAAGAACAATTTCGTCGCTCGTAAAAGGATTGAAACCTTCGCTTTCGACCGCGATTTTGTAGTGGCCGGCGGGAAGGCCGACAAACTGGTAGTGACCAGCTTCATCCGCGGTTGTCTCGCTGGAAGCAGAAGACTCTAGATTGATCAGAGTGAGTTTGACCTTCGGGACTGCCAGCCCTTGAGGATCTGAGACCTGGCCGGCTATCTGCCCAGTGTTCGTTTGCGAAGAGGCGTTGGCAAAGCTGAGAAGCGTAAAAAATGTCGTGCTCACTATTCGGAAAAACGTTCCAGGCATACGCTCCTCGTGCTAGGCGGATTTAACAGGTGCACTTCGATGGCATCTACGAAAGGTGTTGTCTGCTAGACCCCATACTTCTGACAAAAGCAGTACACCCTAGATTCCGGGTCGCGCTCGGATCTTCGCCTGAAGGTGTCAGTTCTTCGATAAACTCCGGCGCCTGGCGGTACGTGACCTCGCAATCCTTGCGCTGAATCGTTCTGAGGCACACTCTAACTCGGACTAACTCGGGCGATTTTTGGCTTAAGAAACGATTCAACGATCCTCGAAGGCTGATGGGAACTTAAATTTCTTTTGTTGTGGCTGCGTGAAGCCGGCGTAACAACCTTGTAAAACAGATTTCTCAAATAAACGTTAAAGCTTTATTCACATTCCATTGTTGAAGGGTTAGCGAAAATCCTGGATAAACGACCAGCTTGTGACTGCACCTAGCTCCCCGGCAGAAAACCGAGCTAACTTCTGTCTACGTCTGCGCCAAGTGGAGAACGAGAGTTCGATTTCGACAAGGTAGCACCTACCGTGGAGGAGCCAGCCGTGATCGCACGACATGCCCGGGCTTGTCTTGTGGCCCTAGCGTTCTTTGCTTATGGCCTACAGACTCTTGGACAACAAGGGGCGGGTGCGAATTTGGGGCCGGACGACGCAAAAACATCGAATGCCGAAGGCAAACAGTCGGACCGTCCCGCGCCCATGGAACGAAATCCGCGCTATAGGATTGGCCCCGAAGATGTGCTGGCAATCTCTTTCCCTCTTTCTCCGGAATTGAATCAGAAAGTGACCGTCCAGCCGGATGGGTTCATTTCGCTGCAGAATGGAGAGAGCGTCTTCGTTGCGGGATTTACTCTGCCGGAGTTGATCGCGGCCATAAAGAAAGCCTACCTGGGTACCCTGCACGACCCAATTGTTGATGTCGATTTGGCCGATTTTCAAAGGCCGCTCTTTTATGTCTTGGGCCAGGTCGGCAAGCCGGGCCAGTACGAGTTACGTCAGGACATCACGGTGACTCAGGCTATCGCGGTTGCGGGTGGCTTTGCCGACAGCGGCAAGAGCCAGGTCTTCTTGTTTCGGGCGGTTTCGTCGAATTGGGCGGAGGTTCGCGAACTCAAGCTCAAGAATCTGCTGAACGGCAAGAACATCAACGAGGATGTACATCTTCGGCCCGGCGACATGATTTTTGTGCCAGAGAAGACGATAACCAAGTTCAGGCGGTACGTCCCCTACTCCTTTAGTTTGGTACCACCTCAATATAACAAAACGTTCTAAGCACGCTCGACGGACGGAAAACGCGACAAGTGGTGAGCAGAGACGAACATGCAAGACATCAGAGGCTATAAGCCAGGCCAGTATGAGGTTCCCAATCTAACGCTGCGGGACATGTTGGGGCCGCTGTTCCGGCATCGCGCCGCCGTCATCGCTGCCTTCTGCACGATCTTTTTGGTCTCCATTTTGGTGGCGTTCTTATGGGCCAGGCACTACTACGTGGCAACCATGCAAGTAGTGGTGGCTCGCGAGAGGCTCGATCCCACAGTTACTCCTCAGCCGACGACCGTGATTCAGGACGCGAATCAGGCCGTGACGACCGATGACATCGCTTCGGAGATTTCGATTCTGCAGGGGCAGGACATGCTGAGAGAGGTTGTGCGGGCCTGCAGGCCAGGCGATAGCCGCCTCTCGTTCCTGGATCGATTTGACTCGCGGTCGTCCGAAGGCCGGAAAGCGGCGGCGCTAGAAGCCGAAACAAGGACCCTTGCGAGTGCGCTCAAGGTGGAAGCTCAGAAGGGTTCTCACGTAATCGAGGTGCGTTACGGCAGCACCGGTACCCCAGAGTCAACGGCATGTGTGCTGCAAAATCTCGCAAAGGTTTACCTCGAGAAGCATATGCGCTTGCAACGTCCGGCCGGCGCGCTCGATTTCTTCGTCCAAGAAACCGACAGGTATCAAAAGGCGTTGGCCAAATCCGAAGGCCAGCTGGTGAGTTTCAGCAAGAGTCAGGGATTGGCAGCCCCGGACCTGATTCGATCGAACTTGGCACAGCAGTTGGTTGTGGCCGAGGCGAGCCTCTACAACTCGCGACAAGCGATTGCTGCCGACCAGCGGCGAATTGAAAATATCAAATCGCAAATGGCCGTGACACCGGCTCGGTCGAGCACCATCGAGGCTTCTCTTTCCGCAAATCTTTTGCTCGACCAGTTGAGATCCACACTGCTGGCCGCACAGCTCAAACGAACGCAACTGCTCTTGAAATATGACCCCTCGTATCCTCTGGTGAAGGAGGCCGAGCAGGAGATCGAGCAAACGCAAGATGCGATCGCCAGTGCCGAGCAGGCACGCTACTTCAACAAAACAACGGATCGCGATCCTACGTTCGAATATCTGCGGCAGGATCAGGCAAGGACCGAAGCAGATCTCGCGGCTGAGCAGGCCAGGGCCACCGAATTGACATCCAGCATTCACGACATGCAACTGAAGATGGTGCACCTTGATGCGAAGGCAGTCGAACAGGGCGCGCTCTTGCGGGAAGCCAGGGCCAACGAAGGGAACTATTTGCTCTATCTGACCAAGCGCGAGCAGGAGAGAACCTCGGATGCTCTGGACGCCCAGCGAATTGCGAACGTGACCATAGCAGTGCCTGCGACGGTGCCGACTCTTCCCGCCCATAGCGTAACGTCCGTGATTTTCATGGGATTCTGGCTGGCGTTGCTCGGAGGTGTCGTCGCGGGATACCTGGCGGAGTTGGCTGATCCGTCTATCCGGACACCTGCGGAAGTCGAAAAGCTCCTCAATGTTCCCATCCTTGCAGCCATGCCCAGGCAGGTCGCGTAATCCCGATGCTCAAGGATCATTTCAAACTCAAGATCGAACCGTTCGGCACTACGCCGGACAATCGATTTCTGTTTCCGAGCGCTACTCATCGGGAAGCTCTCAGTTCATTGCTGTATGGGCTGCGGTCGGGCCGGGGATTTGTTGCGCTCGTCGCGCGTCCCGGCATGGGCAAGACCACCTTGCTATTTCACCTGTTGCGCATGATTGGCGAAAGCGCCAGGACCGCGTTCCTCTTTCAAACACTCTGTGGGCCGGACGCATTTCTACGCTCGCTTCTCGCGGATTTTGGCCTCGAAGACGAGGGTGGCGACATTGTTCGCATGCATGCGAAATTGAACCACTATTTGCTCCGCCAATCGCAAGATGGCCGGGATGTTGTCGTGGTTATTGACGAGGCGCAAAGCCTCGACGAGCGCGTCCTGGAGCTCGTTCGGATGCTTTCGAACTTCGAAACGCCTAGGAAGAAGCTGATGCACCTGGTTCTCACCGGCCAGCCCCAACTCGCGGAGAAGCTCGCGTCCGAGGGCCTTACTCAGCTGAGGCAAAGGATTTCCATCGTCGCCAAGCTGGCGCCCCTGAATGCGCAAGAAACGCGTGAGTACATGGAGCACCGTCTGCGAGTCGCCGGAGCTCCCGCGGACCACGCAATATTTTCCGATGAAGCCTGCGAATTAATTGCGCGGCAATCGGAAGGCATACCGCGCAATATCAATAATCTTTGCTTCAATTCCATGACCCTGGCCTGCGCCCTAGGAAAATCTCAGGTTCACGAGTCGATGGTGCGGGAAGCGATCGCCGACTTGGAAGTCGCGACCGTGGTTCCGTGCAACGAAGAAATCACTGTTCCGGACACACGCCTTCCGGCTCCCGGGCGATCGCTAGGTTTGCCGGGATGGCGTCGGCTGGTTAGCGTCTTTGGCTTGGGCCTTCTTGTGATAGCAGGCTTGCTGGCATCTGTGCAAGCTTTTCCCGGCGAGAGGACAGGTAACCGTCCGCAGCCTGTGGCGGCCAATGAGCAGGCAAATCCCGGCGAGCTTGGAATTGGAGTGCAAGCTTCGAATTTACACAAGGTGGTGCCGTTTGAGAAAAGCGGCATCACTGGGGCCGGGTTCCGGGCAGGACGACGGCACTCTTTGCATTTGAGTAGGCGAGCAAACCATGAGTAAAAATTACGAACTGCTGCAGCAGGCCGGCTACGGTCTCAGTGGCGCTCAGGAGTGGCCGAAGGAAGCCAACGCCGCCGCGTATGAACCCACTGAGGCCCCCGCTCAGGTCGTGCCCTTCCTGGAACCGTCCATCCGTGAAGAGGCTCTAAAGCTGGTGCATCGCCTATTTCTGGATACGAAACTTTCCCCCGCAAAGGCTGTGTTGTTCGCGGCGACTGATGCGAATCGCGATTGCGATTGGCTGACAGCAATTACCGGCAAGCTGCTGGCGAAAAGCGTCCCTGGCTCAGTGTGCGTCGTTGACGGAAACCTTCGCCGATCATCTTTGCCGCGTGTTTTTGGCCTAGAACCGGAGCGGGGAGTGGTAGATGCAACGCAGCAGGAGGGTCCCATCCGAGCGTTCGCAAAGCGGGTCGGACCGGAAAACCTTTGGTTGCTTTCGTCAGGCAAGGTTGAGGATGCAGCGTTGGTGCTCAATTCAGATCGACTGAAGGAACGGGTGACCGAACTCCGTAAGGAATTTGACTTCGTTGTGGTGAACGGGCCGTCTTTGAGCAGTTTTGCCGACGCATTCGTGCTTGGCCGGCTGCTGGACGGTGTCGTCCTTGTACTCGAGGCGAACAATACCCGTCGAGAGGCGGCCGTTCGCATCGTGGAGAATTTGCGGGCTGCCAACGTCTCTGTGCTGGGAAGTGTGTTGAACAATCGCACGTTTCCCATACCGGCAGCGATTTACAAGCGGCTTTAGTTGAGTCAGTTGAATTCTGGAAATAAGCGGACTCTGTGACTGAGAAAGGCGGAGCCTTGTCTGCAGGGACTTCGAGTGCAATTTATCAGGCCGCGTCAGTGCCAGGCGCGGCTTTAGAGCCCCATTCGCTTTGGTTCGCCGTACAAACGAAGCCACGGCACGAGAAGAAAGTGAACCACGAGTTACAAGAAAAGGGCATTCACAGTTTTCTTCCGATTCACCGCGAGAGAAGGCGCTGGAGCGATCGCAGCCGGTGGGTTGAACTGCCTATGTTCGCGCAGTACCTGTTTGTACGGGTTCCCGCAGACGGGGAATCGCGAGTCCGGGTATTGCAGACCGCCGGCGTGCTTCAGTTTGTTGGAGCCACGGAACGAGGAAGTCCGATCCCGGACGAAGAGGTCGAAGGTCTTCGCGCCATTGTTTCCCATGGCCTGCCCACTAGGCCGCATGAGTTTCTCAGGATTGGAGAGCGAGTCCGAATCCGTGGGGGCGCGTTGGAAGGGATCGAGGGCGTTCTTTGCCAGATTCAGAACGATAGAACACTTGTGGTTTCGATCGAGCTCATCCAGAAATCCGTGGCCATACGCATCGATGGGTTCGAAGTAGAACCAGCCTAGTCACCCAGCCAATTCTCGCGAGTCAGCAGGAAAACATGGACCTTAAAATTCAGGAAATCCGGCGCAGGTTTGCGCTAAGAGCGTTAATGGCGGTCGACATCGGTTTGTTGGCCCTGGCGTTTATCGTAGCCGTGTTTCTGACCGCGAGCGATAGGCATTGGACCGATTTTCCAAGTTTTCTGGCGACCAGAGTGACCGTTCTGAGCTGCATTCTGTTCGCGGTTGCGCTCTTTTTGAGCCACGGCATTCTGGTGATGTGCGACTTGTACCAGTCGAAACGGCTGTCCACCAAGGGGGCGGAGGCTCTGGAGGTTCTTCGAGCGATGATGTTGTTGACCCTTTGCCTGTGGTGTGAGGCGCGATTGTTTCGGGTTCCCGGAATGGTGACGCAGTGCCTGCTGGGGTTCTGGACGATCGGCTCCGCGATGATCATTGCGATGCGAATCGTTCTGCGATTTACACTTGGCTTTATTCGCAAAAGAGGGAGGAACCTGCATCATGTGTTGGTGCTCGGAACAAATCCGCGCGCAGTGGCTTTCGGGCGGAAGGTAACGGCCACGCCCGCGCGCGGATTCCGTCTGCTCGGATTCGTGGATGACACCTGGAGCGGAATGCCGGGGTTTCAGCAATCCGGATTCCAGCTTGCTTGCAATTGTGACGGTCTTACGGAATTCCTGCGACAGCATGTGGTGGACGAAATCGCGATCTATCTGCCGTTGCGCTCGTTCTATGAGCGGGCGGCGGAAATCGCTCAAATGGCGAGGCTACATGGCATTCTGGTGAGGTTGGACACGAATATTTTTGATCTGCAGTTTGCCCATCACAGTACAGATGCCGCGGATGGCGTTCCGCAGGTCATTGTCAGCAGCAACGGTGTGGAAGGCTGGCAACTGCTTATGAAACGGATCATCGATGTGGTTGGATCAGCGATCCTGCTGATTCTGCTTGCACCTGTATTCCTGATAGTCGCGGCATTGATCAAGATCACGTCCCCAGGCACAGTCTTATTCGCACAGAAGCGGGTGGGCCTCAATAAGCGGCAATTTACGATGTATAAGTTTCGGACGATGGTGCCGGCCGCGGAGAGTATTCAGGAAAAATTGGCCCACCTAAACGAAATGACGGGCCCGGTATTCAAGATTAATAACGATCCGCGGGTCACTCCGATTGGGCGGATCCTGCGAAAGACTAGCATCGACGAATTGCCGCAGCTCTTCAACGTGCTGAAGGGCGATATGAGCCTGGTTGGACCCCGCGCGCTTCCAGTTCGGGACTATGAAAGTTTCAGTGAAGACTGGCATCGCAGGCGGTTCAGTGTTCCGCCTGGGATCACCTGCTTATGGCAGATATGCGGGCGGAATAGCATTCCCTTCGATCAGTGGATGGTGATGGACATGCAATATATCGATCGCTGGTCCCTTTGGCTGGACCTGAAAATCCTGGCGATGACCATTCCAGCGGTGATTAAGGGGGTGGGCGCTGCCTGATAGCAGTTCGGACATCAACAATCGTTCGGAAGAAGAGATCGGCAGCGGACAGAACGGAGCGAAGTTAGTTGGCCGTCAATCGTATTCGGAACAGGCTCCGTCAGAGGGTACAGCGCGGACTTCGACCGCTGGACTGAAAACAGTTGGCCAGCCGTTTACGGGCACGGTGGCCCGCAACACGGTGTGGATGCTCCTGGGGCAGGGATTTAAGCTGCTCATCCAGGGGTTATATTTCACAGTAATTGCTCGGTCTCTCGGGGCACAGAATTACGGTGCCTTTGTGGGCGTGGTTGGCTTTGTCGGAATTCTTCTGCCTTTTGCAACGATGGGCAGCGGATATCTGCTAATCAAGAATGTCTCCCTGGATAAATTCCAGTTTCGCAAGAGCCTCGGAAGCGCGCTCATGACCACTTCCTTGTCGGCTGGCCTTCTGTTTTGCGTTGCCGTGGCGATCTCGCACTTTCTCTTGCCCGCCAAGATTCAGGTGAACCTGATTGTGATGGTTGCCTGCGCTGACCTCTTTGGCACCAGCGTGACGGGAATCTGCGCGCAGGCGTTCATTGCGTTTGAGCGCATGAACTGGACGGCCTCGATCAACGTACTGATGAGCGCGGTTCGGTTCGGGGGGGCGTGTGTTTTGGCTCTCGGCAAGGGCCATCCGAGCGCGCTGGACTGGGGAGAATACTATTTGGGCAGCACCGCTGTCGTCGCGCTCTTGGCATTCATTCTCGTTCTTGCAAAGCTCGGCGCTCCGACGTTCAGCTTTGAGCGGCCTGGCGCGAAAATCATTGAAGGCTTCTACTTTTCCGCCGCGCAGAGTGCCCAAACCATTTACAACGATATCGACAAGGCTATGCTTGCCCGCTTGAGCACTCTTGAGGCGACGGGAATCTACGGCGCGGCCTATCGGCTGGTTGATGTCAGCTTCACGCCGGTGGCCTCGGTATTAGTTGCTTCCTATCCGAATTTCTTCCGGGTCGGCGTGCACGGTATTCCAGCGACGCTTCGCTACGTGAAGCCGTTGCTCCTGCGCGCCCTCGGCTATGCGACGTTTCTCGCGATTTTGTTCCTGGCGGGCGCCGGAGTGGTGCCAGCAATTTTGGGCAGTGAATACCGGCTAACTGCGGAAGCCTTGCGGTGGCTTGCGGTGTTGCCGCTATTCAAGGCGATTCACTTCTTTCTCGCGGACGCCCTGACGGGAGCAGGCCACCAAGCACTGCGAACTGCGATCGGCGCCGGTGCCGCGCTGTTCAACGTAGGTATTAATTTGTGGATTATTCCCCAATATTCATGGCGTGGAGCTGCCTGGTCCAGCATCGCCTCCGACGTTCTGCTTGTGAGCGTACTGGGCACAGCGGTGTTCATGTTGATCCGCCGCTCGGACCATCTGGTTGCCCGGACCGAAAAGACTCAAGCAACAGCCGAAGCATGAACCGACCTAAAAGGCCATTTGAATTTATCGCGCTGGGGGGGGCTGCATTCGTGCTGTCTGGAGCGGTCCTATCCCTGATTTTGGAAAAGGAGCGAACGGCCATCGAAGGCAATCCCGCCTGGAGGCTGGTTCTAACCGTTACTTACTTGGGCGTCGCTCTAGTTTTACTTCCAGTGTACAGGGAGGCCCTCTTTGTCCTGCGCCGAAACTGGCCCGTTGTGGCCCTGCTGGCCCTTGCAGCGCTCTCCAGCTTCTGGGCGGAGCTGCCGGATTTGGTTTTGCGGAAATGGATAGGGGTCTTTGGCATGACCCTGTTCGGAACGGCGCTGGCGATCCGGCTTTCGTTCGAAGAACAACTTCGCATGTTGAGTTGGTTGTTCCGAATTCTGGCGGCCCTGAGCCTCGGATGCGTCCTGTTGTTTCCCAGTTACGGAATCTCGAGCGAGGGCGAGTGGATGGGGGTGTTCAACCATAAGAATGCCCTGGGATCGGCGATGGGATTGGCGTTGCTAATAGAATGGCGGCTGCCTGCCGATGGTCGCTTTTCGAAAGTCCTCAAAGGCCTGGCCATATTGCTGTATTTGGTTCTGCTGGTAAATTCGGACTCTATTACGCCGGCCGTCGCCCTCGTGGGCACTGTGGTATTGCTTAAGATCTATGAGTTTGCCACGCTTAAACTAAGAGTTCCGCTGTATGCAGTGCTTTCCTTGACCACGGTTCTTGTCTCAACCGCCTTATTCTTCGTTGTCGTGAACGGCGACAAATTTCTGGGTGTGTTGGGCCGCTCGTCGAACTTAACCGGAAGAACAGAAATTTGGATCTTGGTTATCTCCTTCATTGCGCAAAGGCCGTTTCTGGGCTTTGGCTATTCGGGATTTTGGCTGGGTGCGTCGCCCGAATCATCGGTCGTTGACCGGGTCATGCGTGGCCCCATCATGTACTCGCACAACGGCTACCTCGAGATGCTGCTGACTCTGGGCATGACTGGATTTGTGCTGATGCTGTTTTTTGTTGGAAGCGGAATGAAGCGGGCTCTTGCTTTGTCAAAGCAGCCTCCATACGGTCTGGAACTGTGGCCCCTTGCGTTTCTCCTGTACTTCCTTCTTCACAACCTAGGGGAGTGCACTATTTTGGTGCAAGATCTTGAATGGGCTATGTGCATCTCGTGCATCGCGGGGGCCGATCTGCGGCTACTCGTGTGTAGAGATGAAGAGGAAGCCGAACTATCGTTAGTTCCTGCGGAAGAGTTGGGGTAAGCGTGGCTGACAAGCCAAAGGTCATCATTTTTTCCGGTCATTTGCTCTATCCCTCAGAAACTTTCATTCTGGCGCAGGCCAGCGCTCTGCGTGAATACGAACCGGTTTTCGCGGGATCACGCCGGGTTCCCGGCTTGGAGCTTCCGTCGGAAAAAGTGTACACGGTGAATCGCGGGGGACCGTTCGCAAGGCTTGAGGAGATAAGGTTCAAGATCTCGGGATCCGCACCGGCGATGGCTAGGCAGTTAGAAGCGCTTAGTCCAGTCTTGCTGCATGCGCACTACGGCCCGAATGGGCTGCGCGTACTACCCTTGGTCAGTAGATTGCGTATCCCTTTGATCACCACCTTTCACGGTTCCGACATAACCATTCGAGACTTGCGTTATGCAAAAACCTACCTCGGCTATCGAATCTATATGGCAAACAGGAGAAAACTAAGAGCAAGTAGCGCAACCTTCCTTGCCGTTTCCAAATTCGTTCGTCGCAGGCTGTTGGAGCAAGGATTTGAGTCGGACCGAATATTGGTTGCATACACGGGCGTGGATACTGAGAAGTTCAAGCCAACGTCAACCGAGAGCCGGCCGATCATCCTATTTGTGGGGCGCTTAGTTGAAGTCAAAGGCACAGAGTTTGTGATTCGCGCCGCCTCCGAACTACAAAAGCAATTCCCAAACGTTGAGTTGGTGCTAATTGGAGATGGCCCGTTACGTGGGGAGCTGGAGAGGCTTGCGCAGCAATCTCTTCGTCGCTTCCGATTCTTAGGCGTACTGAGCACCCAGGAAGTCAGCGGGTGGATGAACCGTGCCTCCGTGGTGTGCGTGCCTTCCATAACGACACGTGCTGGTGAAGCGGAAGGCTTCGGGATGGTGTGCGCGGAGGCGCAGGCCGCGGGGAAGCCGGTCGTCGCATTCGACAGTGGAGCGATCCCGGAAATCATTGGGCACGAGAAAACAGGGTTTTTGGCACCAGAACGGGACTGGCAGTCCTTGGCCCAGTATCTGGCGATGCTTCTTATGAATGCGGAATTAAGGGAGCGATTCGGTCGAGCGGGCCGCGAGGTAATCGTCCGAGAATTTAATTTGGAGCATTGTACTAGACGGCTGGAAGAAATCTACGGAATGGTGGCGGGCATTCAGAACACCCCCAAAGAGGAAGACCGATGGCGCGCTGCTGCGGCCGGATCCTGATTTTGACGTTTTTCGCTACGCTCCTGGGCTCCGCGTTTGCCAACGACTTACAGCCTCCAAAGGCGGTGATTCCCGCTGCTTACTTTGGCATGCATATGCATCATCTTGCGTATCCCGTTCCGACGCCGTGGCCAAACCTCCCGGTACCACAGTGGAGACTTTGGGACGCGAACGTGACGTGGGCGAACCTGGAGCCAGCTAAAGGTCAGTGGCAATTCGGAACGCTTGACGGATATGTTTCGCTGGCCGAACAACACGGCACCGGACTGTTGATGAGCCTGGGTGGCACACCGACATGGGCGTCAGCAAGGCCACAACTCAAATCCAATTATTATCCGGGGTTTACCGCAGAGCCCGCAAATATAGAGGATTGGCGCGAGTACGTTCGCACTGTGGTTTCACGTTATAAAGGGCGCATGCAGGCATATGAAATCTGGAATGAGCCGAACTGGACAGACTATTGGAGCGGCTCGATGGATCAGATGCTGACGCTGACCAGAGAAGCGTCCCAGATCATCCGCGACGTCGATCCCAAGGCGCTGGTTGTTTCTCCGTCGGCAGCCGCTGCTGACGGAATTTCCTGGCTTGCGGAATTCTTGAAAAAAGGCGGAGGGCAGTTCGTGGACGTTGTGGCCTTTCATTTCTATGTTGATCCACACACGCTTCCACCGGAAGAAATGATCCCTCTCATTGCGCGGGTTCGGCAGGTTCTTGCGGATAATAGCCTGGCCGACAAACCGGTGTGGAATACCGAAACGGGATGGCTTCCGCCGGCCAAATTTGACTCTGACGAGATCGCCGCAGGGTTTCTCGCACGGGCTTACCTTGTTAACTGGGCGGCCGGTGTCGAACGATTCTACTGGTATGCGTGGGACAACCAATACGCAGCGATCAAAGCGTACAAAGAAGATACCCGTACGGTCACGCCGGCGGGACACGCATACGGAATCATTCAAACATGGATGACTGGAGCCACCATGAACGGATGCACCGAAAGTGCCGATCACACCTGGACCTGCCAGCTGGAGCGTTCCGGGAAGAAGAAATGGATTGTCTGGAATACTCAAGCGAGCCGCAAATTTGATGTTCCGCGTACTTGGCGTGCGACCAGCGCGACGCGTCTCTTGCAGGACTCCCATCCTTTGCAAGGAACGATTGTCGATATCGGTCCAGTTCCCGTGCTGCTTGCTGGGCGCTGACGAGCTAGCAACCCTCCGGAGAACTTTTTCATGCAGGCGCCAAATCGAAAGGTCAAGTTAGCGATCCTTCTGAACATGATCGCGCCCTACAGGGTGCCACTCTATTCGGCCTTAGCAGACGAGTTCGACCTCCTGATTCTCCACGGTGGGAGGGAGGCTAACCGAGACTCGTGGAATGGAGTTGAAGGCGCGCTGCCAAAGGCTAGAGTGATTCGCGCCTGGGGCTGGCAGTTGCCGTACCGGAAAAAGCTGAACGGGGAGTTTTTTGACCAGAAGTTCATGCACATCACGCCTGGCTTCCTGTGGCACTTGTTGTGCTTTCGGCCAGACGCAATTATTAGCAACGAAATGGGATTCCGCTCAGTGCTTGCGTTAGCGTACGCCACGTTCTTTCGCAAACCCGTTTGGATTTGGTGGGGAGGAACTTTGCACAGTGAGCGCAATACCGGCTTTTTAAGGAAGACGCTTCGAAAAGCCATTACCTTGTGGGCGGATCACTGGATTACCTACGGTAAAACTTCAACTGAATTCCTACTTTCTCTCGGCGTCAAGCGTGAACGAATTCTGCAGTCGCAGAATGGAATCGACGAAGTCCGCTTCAAAGCGGATGTCGAGCCCGCGTGGGCGGTCAAGCCCAGGCCGGTCGTGCTCCACGCAGGGCAGTTCATCGAGCGGAAAGGAATCGGTTTGCTTATCGAGGCCGCAGCCAGACTCCAAAGACAGGGTTGCGAATTCTCTCTTCTGCTCGTTGGCAACGGACGCGACAAGCCGACCATTCGTCGGCGGACCGAGGCGCTCGGCCTGAAGAACGTCCACTTCCAGCCAGCGCTGCCGCCGGACAGAATGCCTGCGGTTTACCGGAGCGCCGATGTCGTGGTGTTTCCAACCTTGGAAGACGTTTGGGGACTCGTAGCCAATGAGGCGATCCTTTCAGGCGTTCCCGTTCTGTGTTCGAGGTATGCAGGATGTGCTTCCGAGCTATTCACATTGGAAAATGTGTTTTCACCAGACGACCCCGATGAGTTTCAGGAGAAGCTGCGCGACGCCGTTTCCGGCAGGCTGTCTGCGGCTGATCCCAGCCGACTCAAGACCGCGGGTCAAGTTGCAGCGGAACTCGTGGGGGAATTGAACCGCTGCGTGCCTCGCGCTGCCGATCGGAATTCAGAGAGGCCAAGCTCCCAACCCGCACAAGGGAACTCTTATTAAGCGCTAGACGCGATGAAGATCGTACTGGTTCACAACTTGTACCGTCAGCCCGGCGGGGAAGACGTTGTTTTTCAGAGCGAAAAACGGCTGCTTGAAAGGAAAGGTCACACGGTCATTCCTTTCGTTCGAAGCAATATGGATTTGCAGGACGCATCGCTGGGACAGCGCATCAACAGTGTGTCTCAAATGATCTGGTGACAGCAGTCGGACCAGGTGTTCGCAGCGAATTCGGAATCTCAGCGGCCCGATCTGGTCCACGTACACAACACGTTTATGGCGATTTCCCCGTCGATTTATTCGGCTTGTTCTGAAAGAGGCATCCCGGTGGTCCAGACCCTGCACAACTTCCGGCTGATCTGCCCAGCGTCCACCTTCTCTCGAAACGGTCTGGTCTGCGAAGAATGTATGGACGGCCTGTTGCCAAGCATTGTTCACGGCTGCTATCGAGACTCACGAGTAGCTACCGGCGCCGTGGCTTTGATGCTGGCTACCCATCGAGCGCTTGGCACCTGGAAAACATTAGTGACTCGGTACGTTGCTTTAACGCGCTTTGCGAAGGAGAAGTTCGTTCGGTCAGGGCTTCCCTCAGACAAGTTCGTCCTTAAGCCCAATTTTGCTGATCCGGACCCGGGCGAAAGGCAAGGTACGGGCGAATATGCTCTCTTCATTGGGCGTATGGACGAAGTAAAGGGTACGAGGATTCTGCTCGATGCCTGGAAGAGGCTGCCCGTCACGTGTCCCATGGAGGTAGTTGGGGATGGCCCGGACCTGCCGTGGATGCAACAGCAGGCGCGTGAACAGGGCCTTTTTGACGTCACGTTTCACGGACGGTTATCGCATGGTGCGGCCGTAGAAATGATCAAAGGCGCGCGGTTCATCATCGTGCCCAGTATGTGGTATGAGGGCTTTCCGATGTGTATTGTTGAGGCTTTCGCGTGCGGCACTCCCGTTTTGTGCTCGAAGTTAGGGGGAATGTCGGAGATCGTCGGTGACCGCAGGACAGGTCTACATTTTAATGCTGGAGATCCCCAAGATCTAGCTGAGAAAGTCGAATGGGCCTGGAATCACTCCTCTGAGCTCGCTTGGATGGGAAGACTGGCGCGACAAAAGTACGAAGACGAATACACAGCGGAGAAAAACTACTCCTTGCTAATGAATATCTACGAGCAGGCTATTGCTGCCGGTGCTCCTCCAAATGTCACAGTGACGAGAGCACGTCAGATTGCTTAAACTCCGCAAGCTCTACGAAACGACCTTCAGCTAAGCCAGGAGCGAAGTGCATGTGCGGGATTTGTGGAAAATTAGAGTTTGACTCCGCGGCTAGAGTTAGTCCGGAGCTGCTGAAGCACATGGCCGATGCGATAGCGCATCGCGGTCCGGACGACGAAGGCTATCATGTTGACGGCCAGGTTGGACTAGGCTTTCGCCGTCTTTCGATTATCGATTTGAATGGCGGACACCAGCCACTCAGCAATGAAGACGAGTCTGTTTGGATTATTTTTAACGGCGAAATCTACAACTATCAAGAGCTACGAGCACTGCTCGTCGCCAAGGGCCACGTCTTCAAGACCCAGACCGACACTGAAGTCATCGTCCATCTCTACGAAGAGTATGGCTCAGCTGCGGTCGAGAAGCTCCGGGGAATGTTTGCGTTCGCTATCTGGGATTCAAAAAAGAAGTCGTTGTTTTTGGCTAGAGACAGAGTCGGAATCAAACCCCTGTACTACTACATGGGACAACACTTCCTCAGCTTCGCTTCTGAAATGAAAGCGATTTTGGTCGATCCCGCTGTTCGCCGCGAAATTGACCCGGGCATGGTCGACCGTTTTCTGACCTACTACTATGTGCCAGGGCCGTCGACGCTGCTGCGAAATTTCTACAAACTTGAACCCGGACACTGGGTTCTCATCCAGGGCGGAACAGTCCACATCCAGAGTTACTGGGACATCGATTTCCAGCCTGGCGATGACCGCCAATCTACAGAAGATCTCGAGCAGCAAGTCATAGAACTTTTGGACGAAACGGTTCAGTTGCACATGATCAGTGACGCGCCAGTTGGGTTCCTGCTTAGCGGAGGCGTGGATTCTACTGCGATGTTAAGTCTCGCCTCCAGGAAAGTCGACAAGCCGATCAGTTCCTTTACTATCGGTTTTGCTCATCCCAGTTGTGTCGACGAGCGCCCGTTCGCGAAAATCGCGGCGCAACGATTTGGTTCCGAGTACTACGAAGTTACCATCTCGGCTCAGGACTTTGCTTCGTTCCTCCCCGACTATGTCTGGTACATGGAGGAACCTGTTTGTGAACCGGCCGCCGTTGCTCTTTATTACGTCTCGAAGCTTGCCAGGCAGCACGTGAAAGTGCTCATCTCGGGGGAAGGTGGGGATGAGGCCTTCGCGGGCTATCACAACTACATGTATTTCCATTGGCTTGAAGCAATGAAAAAAGTCTGCGGGCCGTTTCGCGGCGCGGTTGCTAACGGCATGGAGTGGATCGGCCAACTGTCGGATTCGCGGGTGCTCAAGAAATATGCACCACTGATCGGTAAGGACCTCGATGAGCACTACCTCAGCCGGACTTCTTCGCCATTCCGGTATTTCAACCGCACACCGTCCCCTATCTACACAGACCAGATGTCGGAGAGGGCCGATAAGTCTCGATCCGCAGAGGTTACCCGGAACTTTGTCGCGCGCAGATCGAATGACGGCCCACTCGAGAAGATGCTGTATATCGATACGAAAACCTGGCTGCCGGACGATTTGTTGATCAAGGCCGATCGAATGACCATGGCCAACTCGATCGAACTCCGGGTGCCATTTCTGGACCATAAAGTTTTGGAATTTGCCGCCCGTCTGCCAAGAGATCAGAAAATCCGCGGCTTTCAAATGAAATATCTACTAAAGAAAGCTTTGGCGGATTACGTCCCTGTTGAAATCTTGCGCCGCCGAAAAGAGGGGTTTCCGAATCCGTCTGCAAATTGGCTGGCAAACGATTTGAAGGACACGGTTGCCGATATCCTTTTGGACTCCAAGTCCATAGGGCGGGGCTACTTTCAGAGGCAGGCCATCGAGGATTTGATCAATCGCAACTCTCGATCGGTCCGCTATACGCCGGAAGTGTTCTCGCTGGTTGTTTTGGAACTGTGGCACCGCGCCTTCGTTGATTCCCACTTCGCCGTCACGAATCGTGCTTCGACTATCCGCACAAACCTCTTCGCGGCGAATAGGCCCAATGAAGTTGTCAGTCAGCCGACCATCTAACTTTATGAATTTTTATGTTTCGTCTGCCAATCCGGTGAATCAATGAATTCGAGTTTTGAGCAGTACTCTAACGGAACGATTCTCTACGGCGACGATTTTTCCGCGGACCAGATCGAGGCTTGGTTCCACGACGAATCGCATGCTTACTATGATCTTCCGGAAGGCCGCACTCCCGGGGAGTACGCCTACCATGCCCGTAACTGGAGACATGGATTCCGCCATCTTCCCAGTTGCTTGTCCTTTGAACACGTCCTATGCCTTGGTGGCGCTTATGGAGATGAACTTCGGCCCATCCTTAGCCGCGCCAAAAACGTAACGATTCTCGAACCAGCCGGCCAGTTTCAGAATCCGAAGTTCGAATATGTGAAGCCCGATGTCAGCGGACGCATGCCCTTTGCCGACGATTCGTTTGATCTGGTGACTAGCCTCGGAGTGTTGCACCACATTCCAAATGTTTCGGCGGTCGTCAGAGAAATGGCCAGATGTACCAAGCCCCACGGCTGGCAATTGATTTGCGAACCGACCCATTCCATGGGGAATTGGGATAAGCCTCGCCGCTTGCTCACTCCCCGCGAGCGTGGAATTCCCGCGGCCATCCTTCGCAAGATTGTCATCGATGCTGGCTTACGGATTGTGCGTGAACGGCGGTGCATGTTTGCGCTTATTCCGCGCTGCCAGTTTCTGCTTCCCCGGAAGGACTTTGTGTTTAACTCGGACTGGATCACCGCCTTTGATGATTACGTTAGCAATCTCCCATGGTGGTCGCGACGCTATCATGCGACGAATGTCTTTCAAAAATTGAGGCCCTGGGCCATGTTCTTAGTGCTCCAGAAAGAGGCTTGAGTGTTGGACGGCTTGCGAGTACGACAGTTGATGACGCGCCGAGCGCGATCTAGTACCAATGGCGCGATTGTTTCATGGGATGGTAGGCCCGCGGCGGGAAGGGAGTTGATCTAGGTGCGCCAGAACGAACCACCGCCTGGATCCGCGGTCGTTCAGCGTTTCAAGGCCGTGGAGGCCTTTCGAGATATCGAAAGTCGCGAGGCTCGGTTGCGTCTTGCTGCCAGAGTGCGCATCCTCTGGGCTGAACGAACGTTTTTGTTTCGCATTTCCGCGCTGGGACTGATTCTGGGCCTTCTGGTTGCCTTTCTCATTCCCTCTAGCTATACATCCACAGCCCGGCTAATGCCTCCTGATAATCAGGAGAGTGCTTTCGCGCAGGGACTGATGGCGCTCCAGGCAACGGGTATAAGCCAGGTTGCGACCGAGATGCTGGGTCTCAAGAGCAACAGCGACCTTTTCGTCGGAATTCTGGGCAGTCGGACTCTTCAAGACAAAATCATCAGCGAATTCGATTTGAAAAAGGTCTATGGCACCAGCCGCCTGGACGACACACGAAAGACTCTCTCGAGTCACGTAGCTGTCTCCGTGGATCGCAAAAACGACATGATCACCATTGCGGTGACGGATCGCAGTCCTCAACGTGCGGCGGCTATTGCAAACGCGCACGTTGAGGAACTGAACCGTTTGGTGTCGGATTTGAGTACTTCCTCGGCGCGTCGAGAGCGCGTTTTCTTGGAGGGTTTTCTCGTACAGGTCAAAGAGGATCTTGACAGCACGGAGAAAGAATTCAGCCAGTTCGCGAGCAAGAACCGCGCGATAGATATTAACGAACAGGGTAAGGCGCTAGTCGGCGCAGCGGCCAATCTTCAGGGCCAGTTGATCGCGGCTCAAGCTGAACTTGAGGCCACCCGCCAAGTCTATGCCGACTCCCATGTTCGAGTGCGCGCTGCCAGGGCCCGCATCGCGGAATTGCAAACGCAACTCAGTAGGCTCGCTGGCAAAGACGAACAGACCGCTGCCGTAGGCGGACCAAAAGCAACGGCGTCGGAATTGTATCCCTCTATCCGAAAGCTTCCGTTGCTCGGCGCGACGTACGCAGACCTTTATCGCAGGGTTAAAGTTCAAGAAGTTGTTTATGAATTACTAAGTCAAGAATTCAATCTAGCCAGAGTCCAGGAAGCCAGGGACATACCCACGGTAAAGGTACTCGACCCGGCAGACATACCGGACAGAAAGTCGTTCCCGCCGCGCCTCTTCATCGCCGTTTCGGTCATGTTCTTGGCGTTTGCTTCCGCCGTCGCAATAGTGCTGGGCTCGAAAAGTTGGAATGAGAGGGACCCCCTAGATCTAGGCAAGGCGGTTGCCACGGAGATTTGGGTTGACATTAAGGCGAAGCGATTCTTGAACGCCGGCAGCGTTGTACCGAACTCACCTTCAGTTGGTTCAGAGCGCAAGCGTGGCATACTCTCACTCTTCGGGCTGAGCAACGCGTTACGGCATCCCCATGAGCGTTTCCGACCTTCCGAAACATTCTCTGAAGGTGAGCCGCGCGAAACCAAGCTGCCAGGCAAACTCACCGCGTAGGCTCGCCGCGGAATCTCTAATCTCCTCTGTCGCTGAGCGCGGATAGAGGTTAGGCGTCTTTTGTCGAGTACCACGATCACATTTCTGGATGATCGGCCAATCGAATATGGACGCCCGAAGTCCGTTCTAACGCTCTTTGGCACCCGACCAGAGATCATCAAGCTGGCTCCCGTGATTCGACGTCTGGAGGAGCGATCTGAATTTCGCACCATCAACGTCGCTTCCGGTCAGCACGCCGAGCTGATGTCCCCTTTTGTCGAGCTGTTCAAGATCCGTGTGGATTGTGATTTGCGCCTGATGACCAAGAATCAGGATCCGGGTAAGCTGCGCAGCCGTATCGTGACAGGCGTTTCTCAAATTCTGGATCGCGAGCGGCCCGATATGATGCTGGTCCAAGGCGACACAACGACGGCTGTGGCCGGCGCGATAGCCGGGCATCGTTGCGGCGTGCCGGTCGGACACGTGGAAGCCGGGCTGCGCTCGGGAAATATAACGAGCCCGTATCCGGAGGAGCTGAACCGCATTCTGATTTCAAGATTGGCGACGGTTCATTTTGCCGCGACCGAGAACAATCGCCTTTCGCTCTTACGCGAAGGGATTTCTGACCCTTCGATTTGCGTCACCGGGAATCCGATTGTCGATGCCTTGGAGAATATTCTCCACTCTGGCGGCGCGGTCGGCAGTTCGGATTTGTTCGCTCTGATAGAGAACAGCAAGTGCATTGTGCTAACCACACACCGGCGCGAAGCCTTTGGCCGGCTTCTTGAAGAAAACTTGTTTGTGCTTCGCAACTTCGTAAAAAGACACGAGGACGTAGTCTTGGTGTTTCCGGTGCATCCAAATCCCAATGTCAGGGTTGCGGCATACGAGATTCTAGGAGGGTGCCCCCGGTTATTTCTCATCCAACCCTTGGCCTACCTCGATTTCCTTCGGCTCATCTGCCGCAGCTGGCTGGTCGTTTCTGATTCCGGCGGCATTCAAGAGGAAGTCCCTTCGCTCGGCAAGCCGCTGTTGATCTTGAGAGACACCACGGAGCGCGCGGAATGTATCGCAGCCGGGATGGCTCGTTTGGTAGGTGGTAGCCCAAAAACACTTGCGGCGATGCTGGAAGAAGCGTACCGGCCTGACAGTTGGGTGAATTCAGTACACCGAATAGCAAACCCGTTCGGCAGAGGCGATAGTGCGGAACGAATTGTCGCCTGCCTGTCCTCGACGTTGGCCGGAAGGCGGTCCGTACCTTTCACGGCGCGAAACTAAAGTAAGGTTGGGGGATTGAGGCCGAAATGAGATCAAAACCAAAGGTCAGTTGCTCTGGTTCCAAGGGTGTCGGCGTGACTATCGTTGTTCCCTGCTTCAACGAAGAAGCTTCGTTGGCGCTCCTGAAGGACAGATTAGCCGCTGCCCGAGCTCTACTGGGGCCCAAGTATGTCGTTCATTTGATCTTAGTCGATGATGCAAGTACCGATGATACAAGGAACCAAATGTGCCGATTGTTCACGCATGAGCCGAACTGCACGTTCCTCCAGCACCCGGTCAATCTGGGACTGGGCGCCGCAATCCTGTCGGGAATCCGTGCCGCTCGCACGGAAGTCGTCTGCTCCATAGACGCTGATTGCAGCTACGATGCTTGCGAGCTTGAGAAACTCATATCACTCTTCAAGCCCAACGTGGATATGGTGACCGCTTCCCCGTATCACCCGGCAGGAAGGGTGATTGATGTTCCCGGTTGGAGGCTGTTCTTTTCTAGGGCCGCATCGCTCATGTATCGGCAGATTCTAGGCCAGAAGCTTCACACCTATACGAGCTGCTTCCGTGTTTACCGTCGCGGTTCGATTTTAAAGGTACATCTGCGACGCCACGATTTTCTGGCCGTGGCCGAATTGATTGGAAAACTTGACTTGCAGGGAGCCATCGTCGCCGAGTGTCCCGCCACTCTGAGGACTCGCCGCTACGGCAGATCTAAGATGAACGTTGCGCGGGTTTTGTTCGGCCACTTCCATCTGCTTACGGAGTTGCTGTGTCTAAGAATATGGCAGGCGTTAGTCAGCCGGCCTCGTCCGTATCTCCAGTCCATCGATTTAAGCGAAAGTTGAGTGTTACGACGTGCGAAGCATGATGACTAACGTGCGGTCTATCCCTACGGATCAGGACGCCTCCGGGAGAACTCTCGGTGAACCGGAGTTGACCAATCTGTCCGAGGTCATCTCTAGCGGCGTTCTAAACAGCACCAAAGGCCGGTTTGTCAAGCAGCTCCAAGCCGATTTTGCGGCGTTGCTGGGTGTCGAATATGTGTATGGCTGTTCTTCAGGCACGGCCGCAATCCACGCCGCGATCGCCGCAATCAATCCCGAACCTGGCGATGAAATCGTCACCAGCGCGATCACCGACATGGGCGCCCTGACGCCGATTCTGTACCAAGGTGCAATTCCCGCATTTGCCGACGTCGATCCCAAGACTTGCAATGTCACGGCGAAAACCATCGAGGCCGTACTCAGCGACCGCACGCGAGCGATCATCGTTACCCATCTGTTCGGCAATCCCTGCGAGATGACCAGCATCATGAAACTCGCTGAATCGAAAGGGATCCCCGTTATCGAAGATTGCGCGCAAGCGTTCCTTGCTTCGCATCTTGGACGCCCAGTCGGAACGATTGGCCGGATCGCTTGCTTTAGTCTTCAGCAAGGGAAGCACATCACGTGCGGCGAAGGGGGGCTGGTTGCCACTAACGACGCTCATCTGGCCCGCCGCATGAACCTGTTCATTAACAAAGGGTGGGGATATGGCGATGAGAATCCGGATCACGAATTCCTCTCGCTGAACTATCGCATGAGCGAATTGCAGGGAGCAGTGGCCACCGGCCAGTTTGCCAAGCTGAAGGGATTCGTCGAGAGGCGAATCTCCACGGCCACGCAATTGACTCGAGCACTTACCGATTTGGAAGCCGTAACCACTCCTTTTGTTCATGCTAATTGCGTCCATACTTATTGGAAATACTGTCTTCGAATAAGCAACGATTCGATTTCTGGCGGGTGTGAAGCTCTCGGAAGGGAATTGCGGAAGCGAGACATCTCCTGTGCTCCTCGCTACATTCAAAAACCGGCCTTCCTTTGTCAGATTTTCCGCGAACAGCAGACTCTTGGACGCAGCCGCTTCCCCTTCACCCTCGCCCGGCCGGAAGTCCTCGATTACAGCGCGGAACGCTTCCCATCAACCTATGAAGCCCTCAATAAAGTTCTGGTCCTTCCCTGGAACGAGAATTATGAGCATCAGCATCTCGAGCTGATTTCCACCGCGATTCACGAGGCGATCTTTGATCTCACAAGCTAAAAAGAGCCGCGGAAAGTTGCGTTTCGCTCTGGTTGGTGCGGGGGCTGTCGCCCATTCCTACGTTGCGGCACTCGAACACTGCGCGGAAGCCCGGCTGGTCGCGGTTGCTGACTGCCGCCTGGAGGCCGCACGGAGGATCGCCGAGCGAATGCGCTGTGCCAGCTACGGCCGAGTCGAACGAATGGTGGACGACTGTGACTTGGACGCAGCCATCGTTTGCACGCCACCCGCTTCGCACCCGGACATTTGCATTCACCTAATGCAGCGGAAAATCCACACGTTGTGCGAGAAACCATTCGCTATTGACAGCATTTCTGCAGAAAGAATGGTACGGGCATCAGTCGATGCCGACGTGATCCTTACCATGGCTTCCAAGTTTCGCTACGTCGACGACATCATAAGCGCCAAAAGCATGATCGCGTCGGGACTGCTGGGCGACTTGATTCTCTTCCAGAACACCTTTACTCACCGGGTTGATATGTACTCCCGCTGGAATGCCAGACCAGACATCAGTGGTGGCGGAGTTCTCATTGATAATGGCACTCACTCCGTTGACCTGATGCATTACTTTTTGGGCCCTCTGTCCGAGTTGCATGTCCGGGAAGGCAAACGTAGCCAGGCGCTGAAGGTGGAAGATACCGTATGCCTTTCCGCCCGCAGCGTATGCGGCGTTCTTTGTAATGTTGATCTCTCTTGGAGTGTTTCGCCCCTGCAGGACAGTTTTCTCAGCGTCTATGGGACCGCCGGCGCGGTTTCGATCGGATGGAAGAAATCGCTGCGACTAGACTCTGCGCATCACATTTGGATTCCTTTTGGATCTGGCTACAACAAGGTAGATGCCTTCCGAAGCCAAATCCAAAACTTCGCCCGCGCTATACGAGGCGAAGAAAGGCTCCTGATTGCCGCGAACGACGCTCTGGAATCTGTGAGAATTATCGAGCTCGCGTATCACTCACTTCGGCAGAATGAGCCGGTTCACGTTCACGATGCCCCTCTGGCAAGTGCTGATATTCAGCGGAAGCCCCAACTGGATCCACGTTCTGCCTCTTCTAGAAAAAACCTCAACTAAGTCCGAACGATGATTGGCGCAAAGCCGGAAAATTCATGGGCTGTTGTCGGAGGCGGAATGTTGGGCATGACCGTGGCGCTTCGGCTTGCGCAGCAGGGCCAGGCCGTAACCCTGTTCGAGGCTGCGCCTTATCTGGGCGGCGTGGCGTCGGCTTGGCAGCTAGGGGACGTGTCCTGGGATCGTCACTATCACGTTGTCCTACAGTCGGACATCCGGCTCCGGGCGCTCTTAAAGGAACTGGGTTTAGAAAAAGAGCTGCAATGGAAAAAAGCGCGCACCGGTTTCTTTGTTGATTCGCATTTACACTCGTTGTCAAACATACTGGATTTTCTGCGGTTCCCGCCCTTGAACATCCTTGAGAAGTTGCGCCTGGCCGCGACCATTCTCTACGCGTCTTCCATCGGCCATTCTGGGCTGGAAAAGGTGCCGGTCCAGAAGTGGCTGGAGAAGTGGTCGGGCAAGAGCGTGACCAGGAAACTTTGGCTGCCGCTTCTGCGGGCCAAACTCGGCGGCTGCTATACGGCTACATCCGCCGCGTTCATCTGGGCGACGATTGCTCGCATGTATGCCGCTCGGAGGTCTGGGGCTAAGACTGAAATGTTCGGTTACGCTCCGGGTGGATACGCCCGCATCCTGAATGTATTCGAAGAGAGACTTCGCATGGCCGGCGTGAACATTTGCTTGGGTTCGGCCGTGCGCGCCGTAAGAAAAAACGGTGCCGGCACTCTTGCTGTGGATCTAGGTAAGAAAACTTCCCGGTCCTTTTCTCATGTGGCTGTTACTGCAGCTTCGCCTATCGCCGCGTCGATTTGCCCCGAACTTCGCGATGGCGAAAAGTCGCGCCTCCGCTCGACCAGGTATCAAGGATTGGTGTGCGCTTCACTTCTGTTGAAGAAACCACTTTCGGATTTCTATATCACAAACATCGCGGACAGCCGCATACCATTTACGGCGGTCATCGAAATGTCGGCGCTCGTGGATCGCGCTGAATTCCGTGGAAGGTCGTTGGTGTATCTCCCGAAGTATGTCGAAGCAAACTCGCCTGACCTGGCCTCCCCAGACGATGACATTCGTGAGAGCTTCCTCAGCGCTCTCGAGCAAATGTATCCGCACTTTCGCCGCGATTGTGCGGAGTGCTTTCAGGTTTCGCGTGTGAAGTACCTTTTACCTGTTCCGACGCTAAACTACTCTACAAGTCTGCCTTCGCACTTCACGTCAGTCCCGGGGTTGCACCTGGTAAATTCCTCCCAGATCGTTCATGGAACCCTAAACGTGAACGAGACGGTTGCGCTGGCGGAAGCCGCCGTTCGACTTTTTGCCGATGTTCGGTCTGCTGGTTCTACGGTCCCAAACTTCCTTGGCCATGCACCCATCGCGACCCATTGCTAGCCTCTCACTCGACCTGGATAACAAGTGGACCTATCTCAAGGTCCGCGGCGACTCCGGCGCCAAGGAGTTTCCCTCTTATCTGGACCTGGCTGTTCCACGAGTCTTGGATTTCTTGTCTGACTTTGGCCTTAGAGTCACTTTCTTTGTGGTGGGGCAGGACGCCGCGCTCGAAAAAAATCACCCGGCGCTCAGGATGATTTCCGCGGCCGGGCATGAAATTGGCAATCACTCCTTTTCCCACGAACCGTGGTATCACCTGCAAGATCGCCAATACGTAGAATCGGAAATCTCCTTAGCCGAAGACGCGATCGCGCAGGTCACCGGGCAGCGACCGGTGGGTTTCCGCGGGCCGGGATACAGTCTTTCCGAGATTGCGCTGGACATACTTCAGAGCCGCGGTTATATGTACGATGCGTCGACGTTTCCCACCTTTATTGGCCCGTTGGCCAGGCTCTATTATCTCCGCGACACAAAACTGAAGGGCGCCGATCTCGAGAATCGAAGCCAGCTTTTTGGTTCGATCAAGCATGGCTTGCTTCCACTTTCAGCGCATCGCCCTCGAGACGGCCACAGCATCATGGAAATTCCGGTTTCTACCATGCCCTTGATCCGGACTCCCATTCACCTGAGTTATCTTCTATATATGAGCGCCTTCAGCCCCGCGCTCGCAGTCGCTTATTTTCTCTCCGCCCTGAAATTGTACGAGCTTTCCGGAGTTTCGCCGTCGTTCCTCCTGCATCCGTTGGATTTTCTCGGTGCCGATGACCGGGTCGGACTGGACTTTTTTCCCGCTATGCAGCTTCCCGCGCGCAAGAAACTCGATTTTGCCGGCAGAATCATTCTAGCCTTTAGCAGCCAATTCAAGGTGGTCTCTCTCCGCGAGCATGCCTTGCTCATTGTTGGGCAGCTGGGCGACCAGTTGACAGAACCCTCTGCTCCGTCCCGTTCTGCTTCTAGCCTCGTTCCCTAGATGACTTATAATGCGCCATGGCTTCCTCGCTCGCCCCACCCATTCCCCAGCTTGTCCTGCCCCGGGCAACAACTGCGCGCCCCGCATTCAAAGCAGGTGAACTGGTCCATTATCTGACGTGGCTTGTCTTTCCGATCACCATAGGCTTTGCGATCACGCGCCAGAGTTTGTGGATCGACGAGGGTTTTACCGCTTGGTTCGCCTCAGCTCCGGATTTTCAATCGTTTGTGAAAACGATGATTGGATCCCGCGGAGCGCCGGGTGACCCTCAGTTTGTTTTTTATCTTCTGCACGTTTGGGGGTGGATCAAGCTGTTTGGCGCTAGCGAGATCTCCCTTCGGGCCGCCAATATTCCGTTCGCAGTCATTTACGTCTGCGCAATCTCCTGGGCGTCGCGCCGCCTGTTTTGGGACGGAAACTTGTGGGCCCTGTTCTGCCTGTCTCCTTTCTTTTGGTTCTACCTAAACGAGGCTCGGCTCTATGCCGCGCTGATTGCCTTTTCGGCTGTGGCCTGCGTTTCCGTTCTTGCTTACCTGGTGGATCCAAAACGGTTCGGGAGGCACGCCCCCTGGTGCTGCCTGATCGCGCTCTTTCTGAGCTGGGGCATGCATATCCTGGCTTTCTTTTTGTTCCCGGTGCTGATGATCTTGGTGTGCACTGCTACGCGCGGCCGCTCCGAGTCGATGCTGCAATTTCTCCGGGACTGGCGCCGCCCCGCGCTGTACCTGTTGCCGCCATTCCTCGCCCTGTTTGCCTTTTATGTCTGGGTTTCCGGGAACGGCGTA
This sequence comes from uncultured Acidobacteriaceae bacterium, assembly GCA_964594885.1. Taxonomy (GTDB): domain Bacteria; phylum Acidobacteriota; class Terriglobia; order Acidiferrales; family UBA7541; genus Acidiferrum. Next base: position 35,017 of record CAZQOB010000004.1, on the reverse strand, counting down.
AACAAAACAGAGGGTTCGCCCGGTCTGTCCAACTTGGCCTTCGCCCTCTACGAGTTTTTCGGTTTTGCCGGTTTGGGGCCGCCTCGTAACGACCTGCGGGAGACTCAAAATCTTTCGGTGTTTCGTCCTTACTGGCCATTGCTTTTGATCGGAGCTCTCGTTTTGCTGGCGGTGGCCTGTTCGACACTGCGTCGTTCTTCGAGCAGACTCGCTCGCTGCCTCGCGTTCAGCGTAGCTTGCGGGTTCGCACTCGCCCTCTTGGTTTCCTTGTTCGAACATCATCAGGTACTCGGGCGGCATTTAGCTGTGCTTTTTCCTCCCTTTCTGATGATTCCAATGCTTCCGTCCGCACGTTCTTCAAAGTTAGGAAACTCAGGAGCAACGAACTTGGCACTCGCGGCCGTCGCGGCGCTCGCCATGGTTTGGGGCCTCTCGGACCTTCGCCTCGTTTTCCTCAACAAATACGCCAAGGACGCATATCGCGAAGCGTGTCGAGTAGCCCTGGAGAAATCTCGAAAAGAAGATGCTTTGATCATATGGGCCGCTGACGCAGTCACTGCCCGTTATTACGGGATAGCCGCCGAAGAACTGTCCCCTTCTCCAACCGCGCTCGCGAATTCTCCATCTGATCGGCCCATGCTCGACCGAGTGGTGCTGGCAGACACATGGAATTTCGAGCAAGCTTCAGCTCATCTTGCCGCGGCCAGCGCGCCAACCATCCTCGTTCTGAGCAAACCGGACGTTTACGATCGGAACAACACGTGGAGCAAATTGATTCGCGAGCAGCGGCCTGAGGAGGTTGCGCGCTTAAACGGCTTGTCAATCTACCAATGGCAACCTCTGGAGACTGGCGGACGCTCCAGTTCCACCTTGCCCGGATCGGAATTGGTCGAGAATACTGGACCGATTGCGCTCGATCCACGTGACGGCCGGCGGTCATCACGATTCGCTCGCTCTCAGAGCTCACCTTAGCTCTCTTGTTCGACCCTCGAAATCGCCGCTTGCAGCAGTTCACCCACTCTTTGCACGCTTACTCCCATCAGAAGTCCGATCTCGTGATAACGAAGCCCACCGGCTCTCAGTTGCAAGCAACGGCGCTGCCGCGGCGTAAGTTGGGAGTAGGCGTTGAGAAAGAGCTTATGCCGCTCCCGCAAAATGATTTTTTGCTCGGGGTCGGGAGCTGGGTCCCTGCACTCCCGTCGCGAGAACAGTCTTTCCACCGTATGGCCTGAAAGGCGACGCCGTTGAGTTCGGTGGTGATCCACACAGAGGTTATGCGCGACTCGAAAGAGCCACGCTCTTAGGTTTTCGCCCGATTCGCGCTTGGTGCGGTGCCCGACCAGCCGCAGGAAGGCTTCCTGAATAACGTCTTCCGATTGCTCGTCGCTCAGTCCTCGTGCACTGAGATACGCCTTCAGAGACGAGCGAACGTCACCGTAAAGCTCGACAATTTGTTCAGGTCGTTCTCGCTTCGGCCCGTCTGCGCTAACAGGTGCGCATAATTCGTGAACCGCCGGATATGAAGGCGATCTGTTTACCGCTTGTGTCATTCCAGGTGTCCGACACTTTTCTTCAGTATTTCAACGTCTGTTCATCTTTCGTTGGAACAATTACGGGGGTCGTGCCACTTCAAGAGAGCGCCAACGTTTCAGAGCAATGTTTTCAAGGTTCCCAACAGCTGCTTGCAGCCACGTGCTTGTCGCTCAACCTGGCGCTGCGTTCAGGAGAGCTCTTGGAGTTCTGGAAACCGACGTTCTGGCTGAACTTTAAGCGCGACCGTGTTATTGGCAAATGTTTTGGTTGTAAGTTCTGCGTAAAAAATTTGTTTCGGACGGTTGTAACAGCAAACGTCTGGCCGCGCACCGGATTGGTCGAAACCCTCCGTACGGCAAGACGCTAATCGGATTTGGTCACAAGGTAAGGCGACCGACGTTTTCCTCGTTCGATGCCAGGCCTTGAACTGGAGAGTGTGTTCATGAACCACGACAGGCAGTACGCGTTTCACGTCCGATACGGTGTAACGGCTTTCGCCCTGCTACTTACCTCTTGCGCTGCTGTAATTGCGCAACAGGACACCGAGACGGTCAATGCAGGATCGGCGACGCGATCGGGTCCGCTTTCCAAGCAATCGGACCTCGCCAAAGACAACCTCAATCGGGTCGCCGCCTCCCCCATTTTGCTGAAGGAAGCCCTGGCTGGCGACCCCGGCCTGATGGTCGAACTGAAACAATGGATAGCCGAAGAGGCTACGGATAACGGCCAGATGGTCAAGGACGCCGAGCTTACAGACGATGCCGTCTATGAACGCCTTAAGCGCGATGTCAAATTTCGCGCGGTGGCCACACGTCTGGTTCAGCGCTACGGCTACTTGGTGCCAAACGTGAATCCCGGATCGGAGCTGGGGAAGTCCCAGGACCTGGTCCTGAAGGAACGGGCCCGCCGGCTAGTCCGCATCGAGGCTCAGGAAGATGAGGAATCGCTCGGACCTTCCAGGAAGAGCAAGGACCCGAGTGAAGCGAAAGCCGATGGCTGTGCCCTGGGTTCTGGCGTTAGCTGCGCTCCGCCCGCGCCGGAGCACCAAGGTCGTTCCAGCTCAGTGCCCGGACCGTTCTTGCAAAAATCTCCGGCCCTCGAAAGCCCGGAGGCTCAGTCGCCTGCTGGTACCACGCCACGCCTTCTAAAGACCGAGAATGTAGACTCGCCCCCCTATGAAGTGCCGGAGAATGGGGTGTTGCAGAACGTCTCAACTCTCGGCAATTCGCAAAACGTTTCAGGTTCAACGGACTTGCGATCAACGATCCGGAATACACCAGGCGGCGACCTGTCGCCTTCCCCTTCCTGGGAGTCCAACAACAACGAATCTGGTGAGCCGACCTCGCTTGGTCCAACTACGATCAATACCAAGACCAGACTTGCCAGCGGCCGGGAATCTTCATTTCCAAATCTCGTTCGACGATCGAACCCATACGCCGACATACCGTCGCTATACGACCTCTACGTTCAGGCTCCCGCGCGCGATATGCTGCCGCAAAGGTTTGGTTCGGCTGTCTTTCACGATGGCCTGCGGGACCCGCGCAGCATTCCCATGGATCTGCCAGTCGGACCGGATTACGTAGTCGGCCCTGGGGACAGCCTGAACATCAATCTGTGGGGCAACTATTCGAGCAAATTAGTCCGCATCGTGGACCGCCAAGGACGCGTAAATCTTCCTGATGCAGGTCCGCTCCTCGTGAGCGGTCATTCGCTCGGCGAGATCCAGCAGTCCGTACAAAAGGTCGTCGCGGGTCTGTATCGAGACACCTCGGTCGATGTTTCCGTTGCTCGCCTTCGTACAATTCGCATTTACGTGGTCGGGGAAGTCGCCGATCCCGGCGCTTACGACATCAGTTCCTTATCCACTGCACTGAACGCGCTCGTGGCTGCGGGCGGCGTTACAGCCAAGGGATCTCTGCGCGCTTTAGCGCACATGCGTGGACGACAGGAGATCGAACGGATCGATGCATATGACCTGCTTCTCCACGGTGTTTCACCTGATGCCAAAAAGCTCGAAAACGGCGATACGCTCCTGGTTCCGCCGGTCAGTGCCGAAGTAACCGTGACCGGCATGGTTCGCCGCCCGGCCGTCTATGAATTGAACGGAGAGAGAACGATAAACGATGTGCTCGCACTCGCTGGCGGAATCCTTCCTGCGGCCGCATTGAAGCGTGTGGAGGTGCAGCGCCTTGAGGCCCACAAGAAAAGCACCATGCTCACTCTCGACCTCTCTGCGAACGACCCTGCCAATGCTGAGCTTGGTTCCTTCAGGGTGCAGGACGGCGATATCATTCACATCTTCCCGATTGCCCCCTACGCGCAGGACATGGTGTACCTGGAAGGCCATGTGGTCCGTCCCGGTCGCTATTCGTTTCGCGAGGGCATGAAACTGGCAGACTTGATCGCGTCTTATCAAGATATCCTTCCCGAACCGGCGAACTACGCGGAAGTCATTCGTCTCAATTCGCCCGATTTCCATCCGAGCGTCGTAAGTTTCGATCTGTCCTTAGCAATGAAGGACTCTTCCCTGGGGCCTGTCCTGCAGCCTCTGGACACCGTTCGGCTGTTCAGCCGGTTCGACTTTGAGCCCCCTCCTTCGGTATCCGTTACGGGAGCGGTCGCGAAACCGGGAACTTACCGAACCTCGGGACAGCTCACCTTGCGCGATGCTGTATATCTCGCAGGAGGTCTGAATGCGGACGCGTCATTGGAAAACGCCCAGGTCTTCCGCTACAACGCCGACGGAACTTCAGGAGTTTTCACCGTCAAGCTCGGCGAAGCCTTAAGCGGAAGTTCGACCGAAAACTTACTCTTGCAGCCGCGCGACCGCTTGCTTATCCACACGAGCAGATCTCGAGTCCAGCCAAGCTTCGTCGAAATTACCGGCGAAGTTGTCAAACCTGGTCGTTATCCCTACGCCGAGAATATGCGTGCGGACGACTTGATTCGCGCCGCCGGAGGTTTGCAGCGCAGCGCGGATACGGCAAAGGCAGACCTCACCCGCTACGCGGAGGATGGAACGCCAGGCACTCATCGAGACATCGTTCTCGCAACTGCGCTCAATGGCGATGCCGCAGAAGGTACATCGTTGCGCCCAGGCGACGTTCTATCCATTCGCGAAAAAAGCGGCTGGAAGGATGTTGGCGCCTCAGTGAAAATCGAAGGTGAGGTACTGCATGCCGGGACTTTTGGCATTTCTCCCGGCGAGCGGCTAAGTTCCGTTTTGGCGCGAGCCGGTGGTTATTCGCCCCAAGCCTACCCGTATGGCGCCGTGCTCACCCGCCGTGATGTGCGCGAATCCGAGGAATTGGACCGCGCTTCCTTGGTCCAACGCATCAAGACCGAGGAAGGCAGCTTGCAGGTCATGCCGGAGGCGGATGAGCAGCAGAAAAATGCTAAGGCCACGGCCCTTGCGCAGATCCGCTCCACTCTCCATCAGCTCGAGGTAAATCCGCCAGTCGGCCGCGTTGTAGTGCACATCGACGGTCATACCGAAAAGTGGAAGAACACCTCAGCTGACCCCGTCTTGAAGGACGGCGACGTCCTTTTCATTCCGAGCACAACTGGCTATGTGATGGTTAACGGTCAGGTATTTCATCCAACTGCGGTCGGCTTTCGGTCCGGCAAGAGTGCCAATTGGTATCTCTCTCAGGCAGGAGGTCTCACCCCGCTCGCTGACAAAAAGGCTGCCTTTGTGCTCCGAGCCGACGGCAGCGTGATTTCTGCGCGCAACAACTCCAGCCTCTTCGCTGGCGATCCCTTGAACTCGATCTTGAGGTCTGGCGACGTTGTTGTGGTTCCCGAGAAAGCACTAAAGGTTGGCGGTCCTAATTGGGCCGTCATCATGCAGGCAGCCTCGGTCGCCGCCTCGGCGGCCGTGGCGGTCGCATATTTCCACCCGTGAACCCGTTCCGGTCAGAACGATTTTTTCTTGTAGCCGCAGTGCTGTTGGCTGCAGCAGCGGCCAGTGCGCTGGGGCAGGTGGCCGCTCGTCCCGATCCTGATAATGCTGCAAGTTCGAAAACCGAGACCGATAGAACTCCGACGATAACCGGTTTGCCGATCCGGGAGCACGGAGAAAATCGAGCGAAGAATTTCGCCAGCGATTTCCTGTCGGATCAGAAAGACATTTGGACCTCGCCCTCCCGTCTTCGGCCTTCGGATGCCGACTGGCTCTTCCCGTTAAGCGGAATTGCCGCCGGGCTATTCGCCACCGATGCTCAATACAGCCGAGGCCTTTCCCATAATCCAGTGGCGATCTCCCGCTACAACAAGTTTTCCAACGCCGGTGTGGCCGGACTGGTTGGCAGCGCCGGTGCTCTGTGGCTGCTCGGCACCCAAACTCACAACGAACACTGGCGCGAAACCGGTTTGTTGGCCGGCGAAGCAGCTCTTAACAGTCTCGCTCTGGTTGAGACATCAAAATATTCCTTCGGCCGCCTTCGCCCCAATGCAGGCAATGGTGGCGGCAACTTCTTCAGCGGTGGCCGGTCTTTTCCCAGTGAACACTCTGCGGCAGCCTGGGCCGTCGCCGGTGTTCTGGCCCATGAATACCCTGGCTGGCTCAGCAAAGTACTGGCGTATGGTGCGGCCACCGGCGTGAGCGTTGCTCGGGTGCACAGCCATAACCACTACCAGTCCGACGCTCTTGTCGGCGCGCTCATCGGCAACCTTGCCGCGGCCACGGCCTATACGAAACGCCACGACGTCGAGCTGGGCGGCGGAAGTTGGGAAACAATCAGCGAACTCACCCGGGAAGCACGCGAACGCCCCGCCCGATCCAACCTGGCCTCTCCTTACGTTTCTCTGGACAGTTGGATTTACCCCGCCATGGACAGGTTGATCGCTCTCGGCTTCATTCGATCCGCCATGGTTGACACACGTCCATGGTCTCGCTTCGAGTGTGTCAGGCTTCTCGCGGAAGCTGGCGAATCGTTGGAGCGACCGGAAGAATCGTCGTCGCAAGCCGCCGCGATTTATGCTTCGCTGGTCAAAGAGTTTCGGGACGACATTGACCTGCCGGGAGGCGACAACACCCGCGCCAGTCTTGATTCTGCTTATACCCGCTTGAGTGGCATTTCGGGACAGCCGCTTTCACAGGGCTATCACTATGACTTCGGACAGACCAATATTAACGATTTTGGCCGGCCCGCCGAGCAGGGCTTCAATGCCATCGATGGGTTTGCGGGCTGGGCCAGCGAGTCCAGGTTCGTTGTCTACGCCAGCGGTGAATTTCAGCACTCGGGCAGCGCGCCTCCCATGTCTCCAGGAGCTCGCCAGGTCGTTTCGGATTCTCAATTTGTCCCGTTGCCTCCTGCCAACCCCACAAATCAAACTGACCGCTTCCAGTTGCTCGACACCTACGTTGGAATGGCCTTCGACAATTGGCAGCTCACCTTCGGCAAGCAGAGTCTTTGGTGGGGGCCAGGCGCCGGTGGTTCTATGCTACTCAGCAACAACGCCGCTCCGATTAACATGTTCAGGGTGAGTCGCGCCTCTCCCTTCACGCTGCCGTTTCCCCTCAAGTGGCTGGGACCAACTGCGCTCGAGTTCTTCGTCGGACAACTGTCCGATCACCGCTTTGTTTTTGGCCAGCCCACCGGCCTGCTTGGCAGCTGGCAATCCCTAATTTCACCGCAGCCCATGATCTCCGGTGAGCACATCAGCTTTCAGCCGACTTCCAACCTCACCTTCGGCTTCTCGCTGACCACGCTGTTTTCCGGACAGGGTGTGCCCTTCACAATGCGCACCTACTTGAGAAGCATCGTTGCCACCGGCAATGCCAATCCTGGAACTGCACACGATCCGGGAGATCGCAGGTCCGGCTTTGACCTCAGTTATCGTTTGCCTATGCTTCGGAATTGGGCAACCTTCTATTGCGATGGTTTCACGGACGATCAAATCACTCCCGTCGCATACTGGGATCGCTCCGCGTGGTCAGCTGGTCTGTACCTTTCGCGCCTCCCCGGGGTTCCGAAGCTCGATTTGCGCCTCGAAGGCGTTTTTAGTGATGTCCCGGCTGGCGGCGCGCTGGGCCACGGCTTCTTCTACTGGAACGACCGGTATGTCATGGGATACACCAATCAAGACGAACTCATTGGAAGCTGGATTGGCCGCGATGGCCAGGGTGCCCAGTTCTGGTCCAATTACTGGTTCACGCCAAAGAATCGGCTCCAACTAAACTTCCGTCACCAGAAGGTTAGTCAGCAATTCCTTCCCGGCGGTGGTTCCCTTACGGATGTTGGTCTACGTGGAGACCTGTGGCTCCGCAGCGGCATCGCTATCGCTTCATCGCTCCATTACGAGCGATGGTTGTATCCCGTGATTCAGCCTGGCCCGGTGAGAAATCTGACCGCGTCCGTTGAAATCCGTTTTCAGCCGCAAAAAATCTATCGGCTGACTCCAAGCTTAGTGAAGGACTTTCCTGACCCGCACACAAACGCAAATTGAGTACGGCCGGGTGCTCGGCCACAGTCTTGCCAGGCGAGACTCAAAAGAGAAATGCAATAGCCTGGAGGTTCGTGCCAGTGGTTACGCCTTTGGCTTCAGCGTGCCCGAGCAGCGTCCAGAACCCATCGAGTCGGACCCTCCATTTCGGGAATTTCCTGTTTTCCCTGAGACGCCGTGGCGAATTGCCGCGGCCGAATTTCGAGTTCCCTTGGCTGGTACGCGAGGTACTCACCCCGGTCTGAATCTCTATTGCAGTGACGGAGGAGGGGTCATGAGGCGCAAATCAACGAAACTGTGTGCTCCGAGGTTTCCGTTGTCCTCTTTCTTTCCCGCCGATGTAAGATTTAGGCACGATTTGCCAGGTGGGGTTCCCAGCGAGCGAAGCGCGAACCCCTTTTTATCCGAGGAGCTCTATGTCGCGGATCGTGCGCTGTTCCCTCATTCAGGCCACCAACGCAGAGTCAGCCTCTAGTTCGCTTGAAAAGATCCGCCGGGTCATGACCGACAAGCACGTCGCCTTGATCCGCAGAGCCGCCACCGACGGCGGCCAGATCGTCTGCCTGCAGGAAATCTTCAATGGCCCGTATTTTTGCGCCGAACAATCCACTCGCTGGTTCGATTTTACCGAACCCGTCCCCCACGGCCCAACCATCCAGCTCATGCAAAAACTCGCCGCCGAACTCCACGTTGCGCTTATCATTCCAGTGTACGAAGTCGAAAATGAGGGCATTTACTACAACACCGCAGCGGTCATACACAACGACGGATCCTATCTTGGCAAATACCGCAAGACCCACATTCCGCACGTCGCGCCCGGCTTCTGGGAAAAGTTCTATTTCCGCCCCGGAAATCTTGGCTATCCCGTCTTCGACCTCGGCTTCGCTAAAGTGGGCGTTTATATATGTTACGACCGCCACTTCCCCGAAGGCGCCCGGGCCCTTGGCTTGAACGGTGCGGAAATCGTCTTCAATCCATCCGCAACGGTCGCCGGACTTAGTGAGTATCTGTGGAAGCTCGAGCAGCCCGCCCATGCTGCAGCCAACGGCTACTTTATCGCTGCTATCAACCGCGTCGGTACCGAGGCACCTTGGAACATCGGTGAATTCTACGGCTCCAGCTACTTTTGTGACCCGCGGGGCCAGATTTTTGCCCAGGCCTCGCGCGACAAAGACGAAGTCCTAACGGCTGACCTCGATTTGGAGATGATTTCCCAGGTCCGCAAGACTTGGCAGTTTTTCCGCGATCGCCGTCCGGAAATGTACGGGGATTTGACGAAGCCTTAGCCGGAATGGTCAGCCTGAGACTTTGACCGTCCAGCGTCGAAGCCCAAGGATGATGGCCTGCGAGGATGACGTGACCACGTCGGAAAAATACTCTCAGAGCAACGCCGAACTCGTCGCCCGCTTCCCGGATCTCCATTCCCCTTTCGATACTCTATCTGCCGTCACCGAAGCCAACCGGTGCCTCTACTGCTTCGACGCGCCCTGCACTGCCGCCTGCCCAACCCATATCGATGTTCCGAGTTTCATCAAAAAGATCGCTCAAGGCAATCTCCGCGGATCTGGACTCACCATCCTCGATGCCAATATCCTCGGCGCAAGCTGTTCCCGCGTCTGCCCGGTGGATGTGCTGTGCGAGGGCGCTTGCGTCTATCATCGCTACAACAAACAGCCCATCGAAATTGGCCGCCTGCAGCGCTATGCGATGGAAGCTTTTCTGCGCGATGGCGTCGCGCCACCAAGGAAGTTTCACAGCGAGCGCAGCGGCCGCGTCGCCTGCATCGGTGCCGGTCCTGCTTCTCTCGCCTGTGCAGCTGAGCTCCGCCAGCAGGGTTTCGCGGTTACGGTGTTCGAACGCAAGGCTCTCCCCGGCGGGCTCAACACATACGGCGTCGCTGAGTATAAGCTCCGCTCCACCGACAGCCTCCGGGAGATCGAAATGATCCGCGCGCTCGGAGTGCAATTCCAATTCGGCGTGGACATCAGCGTCGCTTCTCTCGCCGCGATTGAACACGAGTACAACTATATCTTTCTGGGAGTCGGCCTCGGTGCGATGCACCAGCTAGGCATCCCTGGCGAAGAACATCCCGCGGTTACGAATGCATTGCAGTTCATTGAAGGTTACAAGACCGGAAGCAACTTGACTGTCGGGTGCCGCGTCGTGGTCATCGGTGGTGGAAATACCGCCATCGATGCTGCGCGTGCCGCGCGCCGCCTAGGTGCTGAGAAGGTCGAAATCCTTTATCGCCGCGGTCAGCAACACATGGCAGCCTTTAGTTTCGAATACGACCAGGCCTACGAAGAAGGTGTCGAATTCCGGTGGTGGACCGAGCCTATCGCGATCCTCTCGTCTGCGCCCCACGGTCGAATCGAGTCAGTCGAATGTGCGGCCACGAGAGTGGCTGCCGACGGCACTCTGGAAAAGGTTGCTGGATCAGAGTTTCGCATCTCGTGCGACAGAGTCATACCGGCCATCGGTCAGTCGCCGCTGTTGGAATTTCTGGAATCCTGCCGCGGAGTCAAAGTCGAGCACGGCCGCGTCGCCGTCGATCGGGCGACTGGGCAGACTGCCAATTCCAGATACTTCGCTGGCGGCGATTGCGTTAACGGCGGCAGAGAAGTGGTAGATGCCGTGGCGGACGGCAAGCGGGCCGGCCTGACGATTGCGCGTCTGCTGGAGGCGAAGCATGCCTGAACAAAACGCTACACCGGATCTCTCGGTCCTTTTTGCCGGCAAGATTCATTCCCCCAATCCGTTCTGGCTGGCATCCGCTCCTCCGACCAACAGCGGCGACCAGGTCATGCGCGCGTTCGATGCCGGCTGGGGTGGCGCTGTCTGGAAAACCATTGGTGATCCTATCGTCAACGTTTCGTCTCGCTATTCTTCCGCGGATTGGAACGGCCAGCGCATGATGGGCCTCAATAACATCGAATTGATCACGGACCGCCCGCTTGAAACCAACCTCCGCGAGATCGCCCAAGTGAAGAAACGTTATCCCAAGCACGCCCTTATCGCCTCACTTATGGTCGAATCAAAACGCGAAGCCTGGCACAAGATCGTCCAGCAGTCAGAAGAAGCGGGTGCCGACGGGCTCGAATTGAATTTTGGATGTCCTCACGGCATGAGCGAGCGCGGCATGGGCAGTGCCGTTGGCCAGGTTCCCGAGTACACCGAAATGATCACATCATGGGCCAAGGAAAAAGCCAGCACCCCGGTTCTGGTGAAGTTGACGCCCAACATCACCGACATTCGCACCGTCGCCCGCGCGGCCAAGCGCGGCGGGGCCGACGGCCTTTCGGCCATCAACACCATTAACTCCATCACGGGCATTGATCTCGATACTTTTGTCCCGCGACCGAACGTAGACGGCAGATCCTCCCACGGTGGCTACTGCGGACCAGCGGTAAGACCGATTGCGCTCAACATGGTTCAGCAGGTGCAAAGCGATCCGGACTCCGCTTTGCCGCTTTCCGGCATCGGCGGCATCTCCGACTGGCGCGACGCCGTCGAGTTCATCCTGCTCGGCTGCAGCACGGTGCAGGTCTGCACGGCGGTTATGCACTACGGCTATCGCATTGTAGAAGAGATGATCGACGGCCTCTCCAACTGGATGCAGGGAAAGGGCCTTTTCAGAGTCGCCGACTTTCAGGGACTCAGCCTCCCGCGCGTGCAGGACTGGAAGCATCTCAACCTCAATTACAAAATCGTGGCCCGTATCCACGAGGAAAGATGCATCGGCTGCCAGCTCTGCTACACCGCTTGCTGGGACGGCGCTCACCAGTGCATCCATATGGATCGCTTGGGCGGCGCTGCTTATGGCGGTGGAGGATCGAACGGCGCCCATGCGACTCCTGCTATGCGCGAAGCGCAGAGCAGGGAAGTGATCGCCATGACGCCGATTCCCAAACTGGATCACTTCGCTTCGACAAGCGGCTCGGAGCCTTACGCCACGCCGCTCGCCCGCATCCCGCGTGTGGACGAATCCGAATGCGTGGGCTGCAATCTTTGCTACCTGGTGTGTCCCGTCGAAGGCTGCATCACCATGGAAGAAGTTGACTTGAAATTGCCGCCAGAGTCCTGGGAACAACGTTCCGCATCAGCCTCAACTCCGCCAATTACCGGAAGGAAATTCGACTGATGGGTCTCCTGATTCGAAACGGTACGGTCGTTACCGGTGATAAGACTTTCCCGGCGGATATCTTGGTCGAAGGCGAAACAATCAAGGAAATCCGTTCCGGGATTCCTGCAGCGCCGGCGCACAAAACACTCGACGCAACTGGCATGCTGCTGCTTCCGGGTGGTATTGACGCTCACACTCATCTCGACATGCCCTTCGGCGGCACCACTTCGAGCGACGACTTCGAAACTGGTACGCGCGCAGCAGCGATCGGCGGCACCACCGCGATTATAGATTTTGCGATTCAGGGCCGCGGAACGCGCATGCGGGACGCTCTGGATATTTGGTTGAAAAAGGCACAAGGCAAAGCCTGCATCGATTACGGCCTGCACATGATCGTTACCGACCTCGGCGGCGCAGGCCTCGAGGATATGGACGAGATGGTCCGCGAGGGCGTTGCCAGTTTCAAGCTGTTCATGGCGTACCCGAATGTGTTGATGGTAGATGACGCCACGATCTTCAAAGCCCTAAAGCAGACCGCAAAGAATGGCGCGCTGATCTGTATGCACGCTGAGAACGGCAGCGTCATCGATGTCATCGTCCAGCAAGCGCTAGCCGACGGAAAAACCGCTCCGGTTTATCATGCCCTCACTCGTCCCACCATAGCTGAAGCCGAAGCCGTAAACCGCGCCATCGCACTTGCCGAAATCGCCCACGCTCCGGTTTACATCGTCCATCTCTCTTGCGAGCATGCACTGAACCAGGTTCGCGAAGCACGCAGCCGGGGCGTTCCTGCTTTCGCCGAAACCTGCCCGCAATATTTACTGCTCTCCATCGATGAGCTGAAACGTCCCGGTTTTGAGGGGGCGAAATACGTCTTCACGCCGCCGCTGCGCGAAAAGGAGAATCTCCCTAAGCTCTGGGATGGCCTCAAGGATGACAACCTGCAGGTGGTTTCGACCGATCATTGTCCCTTCTGTTTTGAAGACCAAAAAATTCTGGGCAAAGACGATTTCACGAAGATTCCCAACGGCGGTCCGGGTATCGAGAACCGCCTCCAGCTTTTGCACCACCACGGGGTCAACAAGGGCAAGCTGTCGCTGAACCGTTTTGTCGAAATCGTTTCGACGGCGCCCGCGAAAATCTTTGGCCTGTATCCGAAGAAGGGAACCCTAGCGCCCGGCAGTGATGCCGACATCGTTGTGTGGGATCCGAAGGCAGAGCACGTCATCAGCGCGAAAACCCATCACATGCGTATCGACTACTCGATGTTTGAAGGATTCCGCGTCAGCGGCAACGCACGCCAGGTTTTCTCGCGTGGTGAACTGGTCGTCGAGCATGGAAACTACCTGGGAAAGGCTGGCCGCGGCAGTTATCTGCGTCGCAGTGCTCGTGGAGAAGCGTGGGCATGACATCGGCACACGATAAGTCGCTGTACAACAAAGACCTGGCCCCTATTCCCGCAGACCGCCGCAGTTGGGGCACCTACAACTACGCTTCGTTGTGGGTAGCAATGAGCGTTTGTATTCCCACATACATGCTCGCCTCTGGCCTGATCGCGGGCGGCATGAGCTGGAAGCAGGCTATTGGCACGATTCTGCTAGGCAATCTCATCGTTCTGATTCCGATGATCCTGAATGCGCACGCCGGAACTAAATATGGCATTCCATTTCCAGTCTATGTTCGGGCCTCGTTCGGCGTGCGAGGTGCCAATATTCCGGCGGTGCTGCGGGCGCTGGTCGCTTGCGGATGGTTTGGGATTCAGTGCTGGATCGGCGGTCAGGCCGTGTACTCGATGTTGCGCGTGCTCTGGCCCGGGGCGGCAAACCTTACGCTGATGCCGTGGACGTGTTTCTTGGCGTTCTGGCTGCTGAACATGGTGGTCATCTGGCGGGGCATTGAAACCATCAGGTTCTTGGAAGGCGTCGGCGCTCCGTTCATGCTGGCCGTCGGGCTGCTTCTGCTGTGGTGGATTACCCGCAAAGCCGGGGGGCTCGGGCCCGTTCTCAGTACCCCAAGTAAATTCAGAACTACCAGCGAGTTCCTTCACTTCTTCATTCCGTCGCTTACCGGAATGGTCGGCTTCTGGGCCACCGTCGCCCTCAACATCCCCGACTTTACGCGCTACGCCAAGTCGCAAAAGGCCCAGATGGCCGGCCAGGCGCTCGGGCTGCCTGCTGCGATGACGCTTTATTCGTTCATCGGAGTTGCGGTGACTTCCGCGTCGGTGGTGCTGTTCGGCGATGCGATTTGGGATCCGGTGGCCCTCTTGGGACGTTTTCACGAGCCCGTCGTCGCGTTGATCGCGCTGGTGGCTTTGCTCGTTGCAACGCTAAACACCAACGTCGCGGCGAACGTGGTTTCACCTTCCAACGATTTCTCGAATCTGAATCCGCGCTGGATCTCCTTTCGTACGGGAGGCCTGATCACCGGCGTTCTTGGAATTCTGATGATGCCGTGGAAGCTGCTGACCGATTTCAATAGCTATATTTTCGGCTGGCTGGTGGGGTACTCCGGTCTGCTCGGGCCGATTGCCGGAATCATGATCGCCGACTATTTCGTCGTGCGCAGCCGCACGCTGGATGCAGATGCGCTGTACCGTCGCGGCGGAAGCTATGAGTACAAGGGCGGGTTCAACTACCGCGCGATAGGCGCGTTGGTCCTTGGTGTCGGTGTCGCGCTCATAGGTTTGCTCGTGCCGGCCCTGCGCTGGCTGTACGACTACGCATGGTTTGTCGGATTCCTGGTCTCAGCCGTAGCCTACACCTTGCTGATGGGCAAGGCTCTGCCGGCCCAAGCGCAGGAACCGGAACAGGGCATCGTCCGGTCCTGAGAATTCCGCTCGACGGCGAAAGCTCGTAGAATTGGGGCTCGGTTAATGAGGAGAGATACGCATGCGCGACACGATTACACCGCTGAATGTGGCGGAGACAACCAAGAAACTGAATTACGGCACGTGGCGGCTTCAGAAGAGCTGGAACCCGCTGCATGTCGTGGACGCGGAGGGTTGCTACTTCATCACCGCAGATGGGAAGCGATATCTAGATTTGTCCGCGCAGCTGATGTGCGTAAATCTTGGCTACAAGAATGCCTCTGTAATCAGAGCTATCCAGGAACAGGCGCGGACACTTCCCTACATCGCGCCCTCTTACGCGACCGATGCACGCGCGCAGCTAAGCGAACTTCTTTTGGAAGTTCTGCCAAAAGGACTGGAGAAATTCTTTTTCACTACTTCGGGTACCGATGCGAACGAAGCGGCGTTCAAGATCGCGCGGATGTACACCGGCAAAACCAAAATTATCGCGCGGTACCGCTCGTACCACGGCTCGACAACGGCCTCGATTGCCGCCACCGGCGACCCGCGGCGTTGGGCCATGGAGCCGGTCGGCAAAGCGCCGGGCTTCATTTTTGCACCGGAAGTGAACTGCTATAAATGCCCGATCAAGCACACCTATCCGTCTTGCGGTGTGGCCTGCGCTGACTATGTCGAGCATATGATCGTGAACGAAAGTAACGTCGCAGCGGTGGTCGCCGAACCGGTCGTCGGAACGAACGGCGTACTGATCCCGCCAGCCGAGTATTTCCCGAAGCTGCGCCAGCTCTGTGACCGGCACGGCGTGCTGCTGATCGCTGACGAAGTGATGACCGGCTGGGGCCGCACCGGCCAATGGTTCGCCATGAACCATTGGAATGTGCAACCGGACATTTTAGTGACTGCAAAAGGAATCACCTCGGCGTACGTGCCGCTCGGCCTGTGCGCGACCACCGCAAAAATTGCCAAACATTTTGACGATCACTATTTTGCGCATGGCCATACCTATGAAGCTCATCCGATGACCTTGGCACCAGCAGTGGCGACCATCCGTGAGATGCAGCGGCTTGGCTTGGTGGAACGTGCAAACACAGTGGGTGCTTACCTGGGCCAGAAGTTGAAAGCGCTGGCCGGGAAGCATCTTTCTGTCGGCGAAGTGCGCGGCATCGGAATGTTCTGGGCTGTGGACTTGGTCCGGAACAGGGAGACCCGGGAGCCGTTCAACACCATGAGCGACAAAGTCCAAGGGAAACCGCTGGTTGTGGATCAGATGGCTGCGGAAATGATGAAACGCGGCGTCTCGGTGCAGGCCTGGATCAGCCACTTGGTAATTGCACCGCCCCTGATCATCACAGAATCGGAAATTGACACCGCTGTCGCAGCCCTGGACGCGGCGCTCAGTATCGCGGACGACGCGATCGCCGCCCGTTAAGTTGACCGGTAACGGAGCTAAGCCAGCATCGCCGACAGCATCTTTAAGCATGCTTGGAACAGCTTGCCCTATACAATGATGCCGGAAGACATCTGACTAAGCTCGACTGAATGAACCAGATACGGTTCCCGGGGGGTTTACGCGGAATCATGGATCGACGAACATTCGTGAAGCGCAGTTGTCTGGGTGGCGTGGCGCTTTTCTTGGATCATCGCGAAACCTCCCCGGCATACAGCCAGGAACTAATTCCGCCCGCACCACCAATCCGCTTGAACGAGCCGCACAGTACGAAGATTTCGCCGCTGCGCATGCCGGGTTTGTATCCAGGACGGGTGGTGGAGCTCGCGGACAGGCGATCCATTATTGGGAACCGCGTTTCGCAGCCCATCATTCGCCAGATGCTCGAGCAAGGAATGCGTGAATTAACCGGCGAAAGGACTGGGTCCGAGGCCTGGGCAAAATTCATCGAGCCTCAGGATATTGTAGGCATCAAGATTAATCCTTCAGGGGCTCCAGCTTGCTGTTCGTCGCCAGAGATTGTGCGGGAAATTGTCGCGGGCGTGCAGTCGGCGGGCGTGCCCGCGCGGAACATCCTGGTCTACGATCGCTACGCTTATGAAATGGATATCGGCAGCTATCAGGCATTGATGCCGATTGGAGTAAATGTAGTCGGCGTGCAGGAAGATAGACTGGATGCTTCGGGATACGACGCGAACGTGTTTTGCGAAGCCAACTTCTTTGGTGAATGGGAGACGCGTTCTTACATGGCCAGCATCGTCTCGTCGGGCGTTACTAAAATCATCAACGTGCCGACAATGAAGGACCACTCGGCGGCCGGGGTGACCGGCTGTTTAAAAAACCTGGGATACGGAACTTTCAACAATGTCGCTCGGTCGCACCGCGCACCATTTTCCTTTACTGATCCGCTCATCGGCGTGATGTGCTCGGCCGAACCGCTTCGTTCCAAAGCCGTGCTGCATGTTATGGATGGGATGCGGATGGTTTGGCATGGCGGTCCCCTCACCCAGAATCCGGATTTCATCTATCAAGCTGGACTCATGATGGTAAGCACAGATCCGGTAGCGATGGATTCCATTGAACTGGAAAGAATTGAAGCCAAGCGGACGATCGAAAAGGCACCCAGTCTTTGGGCGCGAGATCCGAAGAGCCTCACCAACAATGGTCAGGGGTTTTACCAGGATGCGACCAAGAATCTGTTTTATAGACAACCACATCACATCGCGGCAGCTGGAAAACTGGGCTTGGGAGTTTCCGACCTAAAGCAGATGGATCACCGCTTCATCGGTATCGCATAATGAACACCACGAACGAATTTCAGGCCAGGCCAAATTCGTCGCCAGCCGACAAAGATTGGCCGACACTACTGCAAAACAACGCCCGGCGCGGGGGACAAACCTCGCAAACCTGGAAGAAGCCAGCGGAAGCGCGCTGGCAGATGAAAGTAGAGGGAGCAGTTCGCGGTGCCCCGGTATTGGGTGGCAGGCTATTGTATGTAGCTTCGGCCCGGGGATTCCTGCACGCAATTGACACCGATACCTGTCGGCTGGATTGGAAGTTCAAGGTGCCTTCAGCAATTTATTCGACGCCATCGCTCAACGGCGGGCGGGTACTGTTCGGTTGCTGCGACGGAAAGGTGTACGCCTTGGACGGCGCAGCAGGAACAAAGGTATGGGACGCCACAACCGCAGGAGAAGTATGGACATCGCCAGTCGTGAGGCACGACACAGTTTACTTTGGCAGCGCGGACGGCCAGATGTATGCCGTTGACTCCAAGACCGGAATGCGGAAGTGGAAGCAGATGCTCGGTGGAAGAATCTATTCGACCGCATATGCGGCCGATCAACAGGTCTTCGTCGGCTGCGGAAATGGAAATGCCTACAGCCTCGACCCGTCGACGGGCGAGATTCTGTGGCAAGCGACGACGGGCAATGGGATTGATTGTTCTCCCGCACTGGCGGAGGATTCTGTTCTGATCGGTTCGCAGGATTTCTGTTTCTATGCCCTCAATGCCAGTAACGGAGCGATTCGCTGGAAGTACGAGGCAGCCTTGGGTATCACATCAGCGCCCGCCGTATACGGGGACTCCGTCATCTTTGGATCCAAAGAAGGTGTTCTTTCGGCCCTGGAGATCCGAAGCGGAAAAGTCGTGTGGTCCAGTCGCATTGGACAAGTAATCACCGCGCCGCCGGTGGTGAGCGGGTCAGTCGTGTGGATTCAGGCCGGAATCGTTCACGCGCTGAACGCCGAAAACGGAAAGGTTCTTTGGCGGGCCGGTTTAGGAAACTCCGTGCAGTCCGCTCCAGTGGTTGCCGAGGACGTGACCTACATCGCCAGTATGGAAGGACAGGTCTATGCGCTGGTATAGGAGCCTTTTGCGCCGGTTCCTGGTTCTCGTGATCGGCCTTTCGGCCGCCGGAATTTCCGCCGAGAACCTACCCTTCATCCACAAAAAGCGCTACGCCATGGGCACCGTGTACGAGATCGTCGCTTACGACAGGTCCGTGGCCCGTGCGAGCGCGGCGATCGACAAGGCTCTCGACGAAGTCATCCGACTCGACAACGTGATGAGCAACTTCAAACCCGAAAGCGAATTGAGCCGGATGAATCGCAACGCCCATTTTCGGTCGATACGGATTTCCGCCGACTTGTATAAGGTGATCGAAGAGTCCCTAGGTTATTCGCGCCTTTCCGACGGGGAGTTCGATGTCAGTGTCGGGCCGGTGGTGGATCTATGGAAGGCTGCGATCGAAGGCGGGCCAGTGCCAACCGAGGAGGACCAGGCAAAAGCTCGCTCTTGTGTTGGCTACCAGAAAATAAAGCTCACGCCGCCAGATCATATCGAGTTTCGCTCGCCTTGCATTCGACTGGATTTAGGATCCATCGGGAAGGGGTACGCGGTGGATCGTGTGGCGGAGATTTTGCGAGCTGGCGGAGTTGAGCGAGCATACATCAACGCAGGAGGAAGTACGCTGTATGGGCTCGGAACGCCGCCGGAATATCCCGGCTGGACCGTACATTTGCGTGATCCGTCGAACAGATTGGATCCGCAAGTAAGCTTGACCGGAAACAGTGTCTCGACATCCGAGCAAACCGCACCAAGTGTGCTGGGGGGCGACGCGCCCGGGCACATCGTGGTGCCCGTTACCGGCAAGCCACTGCGATCGAGCTATGCGGTCAGCGTGGTTGCAAAATCGGCGACGGCCTCTGATGCGCTTTCAACCACTCTCCTTCTGCTTGGACCGGAAAAAGGCAAGGCCCTGGTTGAATCGTTGTCAGATGTGGCAGCGATTTGGGTTGCTGCCGACGGCCAGAAAACGATCGTCAGCACTGGGCCGCTCATTCTGCTCGGAAATGAGTCCCCGTCGAACGGTAATGGAAGTGGCGCCGAACGGATCAGCGACAAAAGCAAGGCGGAACTGAAGCGTCGATGAAGGCTGGCATATTCTTTTCAGTCTTACTGCTTGGCGGTTCCCTGACAACTCAAACAGTTTCAGGCGAGGTGTTTCTTCGCGTCTCGCAAGGTGAATTGCCTTCGGCTGAGACCTTGGGTGTGCAGAATCTCGTTTTTGTGTGGCCCGTTAGTGACGCTTCTTTTGTCACTAAAGCGCGCGCGCTGGGCTATCGCGTGTTTTTTGAAGCGCAACCTGGTGATCTTTCCGTGGCCGCGGATGCAGCCGAAAGGGTACATGCCGCAGGCGTAATCCTTGATATTGATATCCCAGCGGGGGTTTCGAGCGCGGAAGCGCTTCGGCGGGTCGAGGCTGATCATCCAAAGTTGTCCTTCCGTTCCGCGATTTCAGGGGGGAAAGAGCCGCAAATAAAAGGACGGCTGGTTGTAGACCGGGACGGTATCCTGCAGGTTTCCAGCCCGACATCTCAACCATGGGTTGATTCGAATCTTGCGCTGATAAAATTTGCGGGTGCGCTGCATCCCGAGGCGACAGCTCTTTACAGCTTTCATTGGAACCTATCCGATGCCCGGCGCGAGAAGTTGGGGCCGAGCGCAGAAGACTATTCGCTGGCGATAGCAGAAGCGGACGCCTTTCACGCCGATGTGATTGTTGACCTGCACGAAGCGTTCGAGAAAGGCTTGGCACACAACGAAGCGGTGAGTTGGTCGGTCTGGAATAAAGTGAAGCGCTACATCACGTTTCAAATCGCGGAAAGAACCCGCCCACAGCTCGCCGTTGCGGATACCGGGGTTCTAACAGACGACTATCGCTCAAGCTACGAGAGCATCAACCTGATGGCTCGTCACAACATTCCGGTTGTCTTGCTACACTGGGCAGACTTAGGGACTCAGAAGTTGGACGGATTGAATACGCTTGTGATATTTAGCGCCCCGACCAGCGCATCAAGCACTTCCCTGGGCGAGTTCGCCAAACAAGGCGGAATCGTGGTGCTTGTCAATCAACATGGAGACTTTCCCTGGCACTCGGGTCAGCCAGTCCGTCGGGATGCGCATTCGGCGGCTTACAACGTTGGGATTGGCCAAATCGTCGAGCTTGGCGAGCCCGTGATTGACCCTGAAGCCTTTGCGCGCGATTTGCGTCGACTGATGGGAACTTCACCGTCGTTCAGTTTGTGGAATTCACTGACGACTGTTGTGGTTGCTTACCGGACAACGCATGCCGGCGAATTGGTTCTGGAGTTGGTCAATTACGCCCAAGAGCCTGAACCTGTGCAGGTCCAAGTCAGAGGCCACTTTTCGTCCATTCAATACGAATCGCCCGAAGACGGATGCTGTCAATTTATAGCGCCGGTCGAGCACGACGGTTCTACGGAATTTGTGCTCCCGGCTTTATTTATTCATGGCCGAGTCCGTTTGAAGACCGAGAGTCCGCCACGACAGTGAGACCCACTGGCTAGGCGTGTCGGAAGCCCGACTGAGTGTGGGCAATTCTTTAGGTCGAAAGGACTGAGAATGAACCCATTTCCGCAGTATTCACTGAGAACGGCCTTAACTCTAATTGGACTTCTGGTATTAGGGTCAAATTGTGTTGCCCAGACCCCTCCCTACGATCTCCTTCTCAAGAGTGGCCACGTCATTGACCCAGCAAACAATGTGGATGGAGTTCTGGATGTTGCGGTTGCCGGCGGCAAGATTGCCCTCGTTGCTCGGGAGATTCCCGCCGCACAGGCAAAAAAAGTAGTGAACGTCGCCGGATTGTATGTCACTCCAGGCTTGATCGACATCCACTACCATGTCGGCCACGGCGGCGCCCCTCTTGACTGGTTCACTCCGGAAGCGCGCACGCATATTCAACCTCTCGGAATACCGGCCGATTGGGCGCTAACTTCCGGAGTGACTACAATCGTTGATGCCGGCACGGCCGGAGCAGACACCTTCGTGCTGGAAAAAGAAGAAGTCATTGACCGCGCTCAGGTTCGCGTTCTCGCTTTTCTAAACATCGTCTCCAACGGTATGGATGGGGGGCTCGAGCAGTCCGTGGACCAGATGGACGTCAAGCTCTGCGCTGAAACCATTGAGAAGTATCGCGATATCATCGTCGGTGTAAAAACGGCTCACTATTGGACCGAGGGCCCGTGGGACGGGGAGCACACTCCCTGGGTTGCCGTGGATCGCGCAATCGCCTGCGCAGAAGCGGCCAAGTCTCCCGTCATGTACGATTTCTGGCCCAGGCCCGAACGCTCCTATTCCGAACTTGTTCTTAAGAAGGCTCGCCCTGGCGATATCCACACGCACGTTTTTGCTCAGCAGTTTCCCATCATTCTAAAAGACGGCAAGCTCAACCCGATTCTGACCGAAGCCCGCCGGCGTGGCGTTTTCTTCGATGTCGGCCACGGCGCAGGCAGCTTCTGGTTTCGCAATGCCGTTCCGGCCACGAAGCTGGGTTTTGTACCGGACTCTATTTCCACCGATCTGCATACCGGCGACTACCGGACTGTCAGCATGTCCAACGTCCTGTCAAAATTTAGGGCCATGGGCGTGCCCTTAAACGACCTCATTCGCCGCGCTACGGTAAATCCAGCCCAAGAGATTCACCGGCCGGAACTGGGTACGCTCTCGGTTGGTAGGGAAGCCGACATTGCCGTTTTGGAAGAGCTCCGCGGCAAGTTCGGCTACATTGATTGCGGCCTCGCTCGAATGAACGCAGACGTGCAGATTGTAGCGCGCTTGACGGTGCGCGCTGGCCGCGTGGCATTCGATCCCTCCGGCATCAGTATGGTCGAATGGGAAAAAGCCCGCCCGCAATACTTCAACAACCCGTCAGAAGGCAATCCTGCTCCGGCCATGGCAGAGGATTTGCCGCGCCGTTGAGAGTTCAAAACAGAAAAAAGGAGCGTCTATGTCGCAAGAGATGAGTCGCCGCAAGTTGTTGCGCAAGGGAACCGAAGCGATGGTGACCGGTGGGGTTGGCGCGTACGCCCTCTCCATAACCGGCGCTGTGCCTGCGCTGGAAGCATCCGCTGCGACGGCAAATGGCGTGGATTATTACGAAAAACTGGGAGTCGTTCCTTTTATCAATGCCGCAGGCACTTATACATTGCTTACAGCTTCCACAATGCCCGATGAGGTCCAGGCCGCCGTTGCGCTCGCCGCGAAAAGGCCGGTTCACCTGATGGAACTTCACGAAGCCGCGGGTGAGTATCTTGCAAAGAAGCTCCGCTGTGAAGGAGCGTTGGTTACCTCGGGGGCGTCAGCTGGGCTTACGCTGGGCACCGCGGCTTGCATGACCCTCGGCAATAAAGATGCCATGGTTAGCATTCCCACCGACGCAGCCGGGCTCAAAAACGAAGTCATCATTCAGAAGGCGCATCGCTACGAATACAATCACGCTATGCGAAATTGCGGAGTGAAAATCATCGAAGTCGAAAGTATGGAGCAATATCAGAGCGCATTTACTGAAAGAACCGTCATGACGAATTTCTTTAACGCCGCCGAAGGCCCAATCAGTCGTGAAGATTGGATTCGCGTGGCTCATCAGCACGGCGTCCCGTGTTTTAACGATGCGGCCGCGGATGTTCCGCCCATCTCCAATTTGTGGAAATACACTCAAATGGGATTTGATCTGGTCACTTTCTCGGGCGGAAAGGGCATGCGCGGGCCTCAGTGCACAGGCCTGCTCCTAGGCCGAAAGGACCTAATCGACGCTGCGCGCCTCAATAATTCGCCGAATTCAAATACGGTTGGTCGGGGGCTTAAGGTAGCCAAGGAAGAGATCATCGGTATGGTCGCTGCAGTGGACTGGTTTTTGAGCCAGGATGACGCTGCCATGGAAGCGGAATTTCGCAATCGTGCCAACCGAATCGCCGATCAACTGAAGAACGTCCCGACCGTGGCGACTAAAGTCTTTATTCCTCCAGTCGCCAATCACGTCCCACACCTGTTGGTAACCTATGATGCGGCTCGCATCAAAACTACGGGTCGCGAGGTCATGGCCAAGATGCGTGACGGACGCCCACGTATTGAACTCAACCCCGGAACGGGAGGAGCTCCTGCCAGTGCCGGGCTTCCTGGAGGAGAAAACACCATCATCATTGGCGTTTGGATGCTTCAACCGGGTGAAGAGCTGATTGTTGGCAAGCGGCTCCGCGAAGTTCTGCTAGACGCCGCAGGATTTCAGGCCTGAAATCGCCCGCCGGCTCAAGCTGCCCCGGCCTCAGACCGGCGTGATGGTGACCGACATGGATCCTTCGAGCGCGGCCGTCGCCGCAGGCATCCGCCAAAGGGATGTCATTGAAGGAGTCGATCGCAAGCCAGTTCATGATGTCCAGAAGTTCCGCCCTGAGGTCGAGGCGTGCGCGAATCAGTCTGCGCGTTACTGAATGAATCGCGAAGGAACAACTCATTTCGTGGTCCTAGAGCCTAGCGGCCGGTGCGTGTGACCAACAGGCTGACAGTTTCCAACCTATGTCGCGAAGTTTAGATTTTTCAGGTTGAGCGCGGGCACTTCCTGTGAGGCCAAGTCGGGCATCAGGAAAACATCAACTTCCCGCTCCCGTGGGCCTGATGAACTCCTTCTCCTCCAATCCGGTAAGAAAGGATCAGGATTTTCTGCGGGAACCTTGTGGACAGCGCCGGTCCCGTCAGTCTGGACGCTCTCACTGACTGCTTGACATGGTAAGGAAAAGAAAGTAAAAGAAATTAAACGAAAGGCGGCAAGACCGAAGAGGCAGGATGGAGTCATCCGTCGGCCTTTTAGGGGGTGTGAGATGCGCATTTCATTTGCAAGACACGGTGTATTTGCGGGTTTGTGCGCCTCGGCACTGGCCTGGATCGCTCCGCTTGCGGCTGCGCAGGCTTCCTATACAGCGCAGTTGAGTGGCGTGGTGACAGATTCCTCGGGAGCGATAATTCCGGAAGCAAAAGTCACTCTCACCGATGAAGCCACGAATATCGCGACGACGACCACGACAAACAAAGCCGGCGTTTACGCACTGACCAACTTGCGCCCAGGCACTTACAGCATCCGCGTCGAAGCGCAAAGCATGGGGCCTAAGGAACGAAGAGGCGTAGTCCTTGCCGTAAGTCAGGAATCAACTCTTAACTTCACGCTGTCGCCGGGGGAAGTGACCGAACGTGTCACTGTCACCGAACAGGCGCCCCTTCTCGACACCGGCGGTGCCAGCCTTGGCACCGATGTCACGAATGAGTACGTGCGCGACATTCCACTTCCTGACCGTAGCATGTTCGGCCTCGTCTTCCTGGCCGGTGGAGTCACCGAAGTCGCGGGGCAAGGCATCACCGATTCCTATCCTTCCGGAACCAATTTCGTCTCGAACGGCCAGCGTAATGCCACCGCCGAAATTCGCGTGGATGGCGCGCTGACCAGTGCCCCCGAGCAGGGTGAAGGCGCCACCACTAACGTCTATTGGCAGCCTTCTGTCGAAATCGTCCAGGAATTCAAAGTCGAGAACAATAGCTTCTCCGCCGAATTTGGCAACAATGGCGGAACGGTGGTCAATATCGTTCTCAAGGAAGGCGGCAACAAGTTTCACGGAAGTGCCTGGTGGTTCGGCCAACGATCCGCTCTGGATGCCAACGAGTTTTTTGCCAACGCCCAGGAAATCCCCAGGCCCGATCACCTGCGCGACCAGTATGGCTTCGCCCTGGGAGGGCCCGTCAAGAAGAAGAAGACCTTCTTCTTCGTGGATTTCGAGAAGACACGGGTGCACGATCCGGTTCACATTGACGCCTTCGTGCCTACGGACCTGCAGCGCGCCGGAGACTTCACCGAGACCCGCGTGCCTTGCTCCGATCCTCGAACCGCCTGTGACCCGGACGGTACTACGCTGCAGCGTATCTTCAATCCACTTAACGTAGTGGTGGATCCAATAACAGGACAGGAAACGAGGCAGGAATTTGCCGTTCCCAATGTAATTGATGGAGGCCTGATCGATCCCATCGGACAAGCGATCATCAACCTGTATCCGAAGCCGACGGTGCTCAATCCGGCCCCAGGAGATTTCAACTTCCACAAGGTCGTGCTGTCGCAAGATCCGGGGCGACAATATGACATCAAGGTGGATCATCATTTTTCCGAAAAGAATCACATCTCGGCGCGGTACAGCAACCATCACGACGTGTTTTCCGTGCCCACCGTCTTCGGCGATGGTGATTTCAACGACGGCTTCACAGGATCGACCGACGCACACAATGCAGTGCTCGAGGACAACTGGAACGCGGCGCCGACGATGGTGGTGACCAGCCGGTTCGCGGTGGATCGAGCGATAGCTCCGGTCAGTGAGAATTATCCCAGCTTGAGTAGCGTTGGGCTTCCTGCGGTGCTGGGGCAGGCGAATGGTGTGTCGCGCATGCCCGTCATCCAAATGGACAACAATGCGACGTCGTTGTTCAACCAGTGCTGCACGGATACGCGGTTTGCGCACACCTTGCTCTCTTACAGTTCATCACTGGCCTGGAGCAAAGGGCGGCAGACGTGGAAATTTGGCGGCGAGCAGCGCATCTTCTACAACAACTTTTTCCAGCCGAATCCCCCGACCGGCTTCTTTCATTTTTCCACTGGCGTGACAGAGCAGATCGTGGGAAACGGAGAATCCGATCAGGGCAACTCGTTTGCGAGCCTCTTGCTTGGCTACGGCGATACCGATTCTTTCTACGCCATCAATCCATCCGTGGCCAATAAATCCAGGGAAACTGCTTTTTATTTCCAGGACGATTGGAAAGTGAACTCACGACTAACGGTGAATCTTGGGCTGCGCTATGAATGGAGCACGCCCTACAACGAGCGGCACAATCGAATCCAGTTCAGCGATTTCACCGGAGACAGCGGTATCAACGTGCCGATTTTCCTGGCTAGCCCAGGCGGTACCGTGCTCGTGAACCGCAGCGGAAACCTTCTGGGGACCACCGTCTTTGCTACTTCAAAACAGCGCAACGTCCCGGTGGACCGGAACAATTGGGCGCCGCGGCTTGGCTTTGCCTATCAACTCGACCCCGCGACAGTAATTCGCGGTGGAGCCGGCATCTACTACGGCCTGAACGTCGCCACCAATTTTCAATTCACAGGGACGGCATTCGGAAACTTCACGCCCATTCGGTTTACCAAGGACAATTTCCAAACCCGCTTTGCCACGCTGGCCAATCCCTTTCCCTCGGGAACACCGCACGGGCAAGGAACCAAGTATGGTCCCTTGGCGGTTTGGGGCTTTCCGGACAGCAACAGCTTGGATACCGGTGAAGCGCGTAACGCGGAGGTTTATCAATGGAATTTTGGAGTGCAGCACTTGTTTCCGGGCCAGATTGTGATCGGAGCGGATTATTCGGCGAGCCGGAGCACGCATCTTCCATTTAGCTCTTTTTCCGGGACAGCCAACCGCAACTTCCTGCCCTCCGCTATTCGAAACACGCTTGTGCAAGAACTGAATCCAACGCGCGACATTACCAGCACGGCGGTAAGCGATTTCCTGAACGGCACGGTATCCAACCCGTTCCAAAGCCTTTTTGACCCGAGTAATCCCAATGCGATCTTCAACGAACCGGATTCCATCTATAGCGACAGCCAGATTCCGGCAATCAACCTGTTGCGCCCCTTCCCGCAATTTGACGGTGCATTCAGCGGACTGACCCGGCTTTCGGCCGTGTCCTTCTATAACTCGCTTCAAGTGCGCTTTCAGAAGCGGTCGGGACACTACATCAGCTTCGAGGGAAACTACACGCTCTCGAAATCCACGGACAATTCCTCGGCAGGCGCGAATTCCTTCATTACCACGAGCCTGAGCGCGGGAGTTCCGCAGGTCTTGGACAATCTCAAGGGCGAGCATGGGATTAGCGCCAACGACGCGACTCATCGGATGGTGCTGGCGACCATTGTGGAGGTCCCCGTGGGTCGCGACCGTTGGATTGGGCGAAATATGAATCGCGCGCTGGATGCGGTCGTGGGAGGATGGGCGATTTCGACGATTTTGACTTTCCAGACCGGCACGCCCATCAATATTGGCATGCTTAGACCGCGATTGGCCGACGGCAGCCAGCGTCCCGAGGTAACATGTCCACAGGTTTCTTCCGGAATCAGCTATCACCGGGCGGCTGCGACAGGAGCATCGGTTTTCAACGTGAACTGCTTCGCGGATCCCGGCGACGAAGTGCCCGGGAACGCGCCGCGGTACTTCTCAAGTCTGCGCAGCGACGGGATTCACAACAGTGACTTATCGTTCAGCAAAGAATTCAGCATCCGTGAGGGAATGAAACTGCAGGTTCGCGGGGAATTTTTTAACTTTACGAACACACCTAGATTCAACGTCCCGAATACGTCGTTTGGCGACATCCTGTTCGGCCAGGTCACCAGCACCCTTGGTTCGCCGCGGCACATGCAAATTGGCGCGCGCTTTGAGTTCTAAGGCACCTTCCATGCGCAAATGGGCCAGCGCGGTTCTTAGCTGTGTTCTGTTGGTCTGCGCTTTCGCATTCTCAGGCGAGCCAGCTCGGAATTGGACTCATTATGTGCGCATCGGCGCCTACGGCTTGCGTTCCGATAACGCCGAAGCGATTGTCCGTGATGCTCAGCAGCATCACGTCTTTGGCATTGAAGTGGATAACGATATTCCCGGCCGCTACGAAAGCTTCCTTGATCCTGCGGAGAAACTTGCCGCCATCCGGAAACTCGCTCTTGCTGCGCATGCTGCCAACAACAAGGCCTTCGTGTACGTCGCGGGAACCGAGTGCATTACCGCGCACGCAGACAAGGTTGTACATTCCGTCGTGAAGGATCACCCTGATTGGTTGCAGCGCAAGATAACCGGGGAACCTGCGGTGTTTACTGGGGGTGCGGCATTCTGGATCCGCGCTGGCGATGAAGACGTTTGGATCAGCCCGTATGCCCCGGATTGGCGCAAGATCTACATGGAACGCGTCCGTCAGATCGCCGCCACCGGCATTGATGGCATCTATGTTGACATTCCCTACTGGATGACTCATTTCGAGGGCTGGGAGAACACCTGGGCCAGCTTTGACGGCTACACTGTTGCTGCTTTCAAAAAACAGACGGGGCTGGACGCCCGCCGTGATGTGCCGCTCGGCGATTTCTCCAACGGCAATTTTCGCAAATGGATCGATTTCCGCATCGATACGTTCACCGCTTTCATGCGCGAGATCCGCGACAACGCCCGTTCCGTCAATCCCTCCGTTATGGTCATTCCCGAGATCTATCCCGGCATTGAGAGTGAAGTCACCCGCGTCGGCGCCGACGTCTATGAGTTGTACGGCGTCGTCGATGCCATCGCCCACGAATATGAGTTTGGTGAAGGCGATCACATGGCCGGATCGCGTTCGCAGCTTGACTGGTTCCTTTATCAGGCCGGGATGCTTTCTTTCCGCGCCTTTGCCCAAGGCAAGGCCACCTGGATTCTCAACTATTCCTGGGACGGCGACAAAGGTGTCGACCCGCGCGAAGCCATGAAAAACCTAGCCATGTCCCAGGTAATAGCCGGAGGCAATTTCTGGGACGCTCCCAGCCACGTCATGGCCGGTTCGAACGACGCACCAACCCGAGCGCTGATTTTCGACTGGATCGAGAGGCACGAACAGACTCTTTACAGTCCGCGCCTGCCGATGCATCCCGTGGGTGTCTATTTTTCCCCGAAGAGCCGGGACTACGATGCTGCTCATTTCTTGCCTTCGTACCTCGGTGTGCTGGTCTTGTTGCTGCAAAAGCATCGTGAGTTCCAGGTGGTCACGCCACGTACTCTTTCTGCTTTTCGCGGCGAAGTTCTGGTGCTGCCTACTGTCACGTTCTTGACCGACGAAGAAAAGAAGGAACTTCGCGGCTATGTCGATCGCGGCGGCCGCTTGGTCATTACTGGGGAAAATGCTACCAGCATGACGGATTCTGAAAACGTTAAACAACATAAGGAATGTCCGGGTCGGGTATATTTGGAAACTGTACAAAGGGATTTCGCCAAGGGCTCCGGCGAATCTGCGCAAAAATTCCTGGATGCCGTAGACGTTCAACAGGATATCAAGCTGGAGGCCTCCCCAACGATCGCCTCCAACATGGCCCTGGTCGAGGGAAAGCCTCATATTTTCTTGGCTAACTTTGGAGGTTTAGTTCCGCACAAGGTTGCCGTCCCCACGCCCGAGCACGAAGTGCGCATCACGGTCTCAGGCAGGAGAAGCTGTTCGTTGAGATTCCTGCCGTTTTTGGGAGAGACACAAATCATCAAAGGGGAGACCGATGCACAGAAGCAGAATTTTGTTTTGCCGCCCGTCGAGCGCGGCGCCGTGGTTTGGCTCGACGATTGCTACTAATTGCTACTAAGGTTGCTCGGTCCGGAATAACTCCTGAGATGTAAGTGGTAAAACGCCTAGGTAAATCATTGCTTTCTCGGTGTCTTTGATCAATCCCGTCTTAGCACAGGTGGAGTTTTATCCTTGTGACCCGCCAGCCATGGTGCAAGCGACAAAGAGGACTCTGAGGGAAGATTTCGGCTTCGCGTCAGGGCCCACGATGAGTTTTGACAGAACCTGTTCTGTTGTGCCAAAAGGAGAGCCTCATGGAGAATCGGTGCTACCTCCCGCTTGCACTTTTCTCGCTGTGCGTAGTCTTTGGTTTGTCTGAGGCCAAAATCGGGGAGCCTCGGACTCATAATGAAGGTGCGGAGAACGGGAATTCTTCCGGGTTGCCGGAACTTCGTGGCTCCAGACAAAAGACAAATCCGAATTGTCGCGAATGGAAAAATGAAACGTGCGCGGTATGTGGTATCGACTCCGCTAGCAACCTCTCGTTGAAGAACAAGACCAAGTCTCCTGTGCTTCTGTGTCGCGACATGCGGCCCGGGCCTGCCAGACTGGAAATGACTATGCATGCAGAACCTGCGATTTCGGGTCTATGGGAAGTTGAGCTTGGTCTCGGCTACCAAACTGCCGTGAGAAGCGAATGTCCGCACCAGTTCATCGCGTCAAATCATCCACCGCTGAAGTCGGCGTATGAGGTCGGACCAATAAACATTGAATCCGAGATCCCTCCCGACGGGATCATTCAAGCACTGGCGTGCGTGGGACTCTCCTCGGCGCGGGTAAGTGGAGAAGGAAAAGAGACCGGCGCTTCGCTGAAAGTATTCACGCTTCGTGTCGTAAGCGAGTAGTTTGCCGCGTTTGTTAGGAGTATCGCGATGACGTCCGTTCGTTACGCTGCACAAGCCGGGGCCTTGCTATCGGTTCTGATCGCGACTGCGGGATTCGCGAACGCCCAAGCTACTCGTGAGACGGTGGCACCGCTGCTGGAAGACCAGGTGTTGTCAAAAGCTGTGACGGCGTTTCAAATCCAGAGATTCTTGATGCGGGGCATCCCCAAGCCGCTGCCACCAGGAACCGCTGCCCAGTGGAACGCGAAGAAGCGAGAACTTCGAGAACACATCCTGAAAAACATAGCTTTCCATGGATGGCCGCAGGAATGGGTTGATTCTGCTCCAAGGTTTGAACAAACGGACGTGATTGAAACAGACCATGGATACCGTATGCGTAAGTTTCGATACGAAATCGTACCGGGTTTTTCATCCACGGCAATCCTCTATGAACCTGCCCAACTGAGTGGAAGTGTTCCCGCAATTCTGAATCTAACCGGACACGACCCCCTTGCGAACCTAAGTGAATACGAACAAAAGCGCTGTATTAATTTTGCCAAGCGGGGAATTTTAGCGCTTAGCCTCGGCTGGCCGGGCTTGGGCGAACTCGGGCAACCGGAGAACGACCATGATTTCGCCGGCCACCTGGATCTCGTCGGATCGAATTCTCTTGGATTTTTTTACCTTGTCATTCGTCGCGGCCTAGACTTTTTAAGCACCCTTCCAAAAACAGACAGCGCTCGCATCGGCGTAACCGGCCTCTCCGGTGGGGGTTGGCAGACCACCATGATCAGTTCATTGGATGGGCGTGTGAATGTGATGGTGGAAGTTGCGGGTATCGGATCATTGGAATCGAATTTGACGCGCCCCACAGACTCTTCACACGTAGAAGAAGACGCAACGGACTTGATGATGGGGTTCGACTATCCATTTCTGGTTGCCATGCGGGCTCCGCATCCGACCCTTCTGATCCACAACCAACAGGACGATTGTTGCTTCCTAGCGCCTCTCGTAAAGCCGTTCATCTATGAGCAGATTCTCCCCTTCTTTCAGCTGTACAGCGCTTCGACGGCCTTGCAATGGCATGAAAACATCGATCCAGGTACCCACAACTATCAGCTCGATAACCGCGAGCAGGCTTACGCCTTCTTTTTAGAGCAGTTTCATATGGCACCCAATAACAACGAAATTCCCTGCGACTCAGAAATTTTCGCTGCGCAGCGACTGGCTGGTCATTTGCCCAAGGACAATCTGACGATCGCAGGCTTGGCCAGGCAACTGGCAGGTCAAATTGATCGCGCCGCAATTCCCGAGGTTGGTAGGCGTGATGCTTGGATGATGGCTCAGCGCGAGCGATTGAAATCTGTTATCCGATATTCACCGGTCTCCGTGGAGAGTGCCTGGAAACTGCCGACGTCGAGAAACCAGCCTGGTTTGAAATCTTTTCGTTATCGCCTCGATCTTTCGAACTCGCTTAGCGCAACAGGGATTTGGGTAGCGGATGCGAGTGCTACTAGTGGCGCTCCACTAACAATCGTTCTGAACGACAACGGAAGCAAAGCTGCCGCTGAATCCGTCGCCGAGCGAGTGACTCATGGTGAACAAGTCTTGGCCTTCGAGCCTCTTTTCTTTGGTTCGACATCTCCTGATGAAGCCGAGCCGGCGTACTGGGAAATGTTGGTGGCCAGCAGAGGAGAAAGGGCCATCGGTCTCGAAGTTGGACAGTTGATTGCAACTGCCAAGTCGTTCGGTAGCCACTCTGGTTCGAGCAAAGTACGCCTGCAAACTGACGGAATACGCAGCCAGGTTGTGGCATTGGTCGCCTCGGCCTTGGAGCCTGAACTGTTTTCTGCAATCGAATCAACGAATGCGATGCGTAGCTTTGGCTATCTTTTAGATGCGCCGGTGCCCTATCGCAGCGCTGCTGACCTCTTTTGCCTGGACCTGTACAAATACTTTGATATTGATCGTCTGGCAATTTTGGCATTGCCTGTGAAGGCCAACATCAAAACCAGAGCAGTCCCTTCTCCGCCATCTCTCAGGAACTAGCAGCAAAAGACCGAAGGTTTTTCGTAGCTCTGGAGGAAGCCACATGGAGAAAGGGAAAGACACACGGCGCGAATTCCTCAAGGTGACCGGTGCGGCGGTCCTTGGCAGCGCTAACGGAGGGTCAGGCAATTCCGTTTCATTGAAACGCGGGTCATTGCCGGAAATCCCTACGGTTTTCAACGTCCGTGAGTTCGGAGCGACTGGTGACGGCGAGACGCTCGACACCCTCTCCATCAACAAGGCGATTGCCGCTGGCGCCGAAGTGGGTGGTGGCACAGTTTATCTGCCTGCTGGCAGGTATGTGTGCCATTCGATTCGCCTCAAGAGCAACATCACGCTGCAGTTCGCAAGCGGCGCTGTTGTCGTTGCAGCGGATCCACTGAAAGCGAACGGGCCCGCCGGCGAAGGCTATGATCCACCGGAACCCAACACTCCATGGGACCGATACCAAGATTTCGGCCACAGTCACACGCACAACAGCTTGATCTGGGGTGACGGCCTCGAAAATATAACCATCTGTGGTCCGGGTTTGCTTTGGGGCAAAGGGATTAGTCGAGGCGAGTTTCAAGGCCCCATCGCAGAAATGCCTGGAGTCGCAAACAAAGTCATCGCGCTAAGGAATTGCCATGGGGTGACTTTTCGCGACTTCTCCATCCTTCACGGCGGACATTTCGGGATACTTACTACCGGCGTCGACAACCTGACGATCGACAACGTGAAGATTGATACCAACCGCGCTGGCATAGATATGGATTGTTGCCGCAACGTGCGGGTAACGAAGTGCAGCATCAATGCGCCGTGGGATGATGCGATATGTCTGAAAAGCTCTCTTGCACTTGGCTTCCCACGCGTGACCGAAATGATTACGATCAGCGATTGTATGGTCAGTGGTAGTTTTGAAGAGGGCTCTCTGCTCGATGGAACCTTCAGGCGCTTCCCGGCCGATGCCGATATCGACCGCAACGGCCGCATTAAATTAGGAACGGAATCAAATGGCGGCTTCAAAAACATCACCATCACCAATTGCGTCTTTGACGGTTGCTTTGGTTTAGCTCTCCTGAGCGTCGACGGGGCGATTATTGAAGACGTGTCCATTTCGAATATCACTATGCGCGACACCGTGGCGTCGCCAATTTTTATTCGCCTTGGTTCCCGCATGCGAGGCCCCGAGAAAGCGCTGGTCGGTGCCATTCGGCGAGTCAGCATCTCGAATATCGTTTCTTCGAGTAATTCGTCACTGATCTGTTCAATGATTTCCGGAATTCCGAATCACAGAATCGAGCACGTGACGCTGAGCAACATCCTGTTTAAGCACTCAGGTGGCGGAACAAAATTCGACGCGGCCCGTCAGCTGGAGGAGAAGGAAAATGAATATCCAGAGCCAAACATGTTTGGAAATACGCCCGCGCACGGTCTTCTTATTCGCCATGCACAGGATGTCGAGGTCAAAGATTACAAAGTTATCGCGCCTGCGGACGCACGGCCATGTTTCTCGGTCGCCGACGCCCTGCGGATAGACTTTTTTAATATCAAAACGCTTCGAACAGCGAAGGCGCCTGTCTTCATCCTGGATCGCGTGCAGGGCTTTAGCGTCGCAAGGTGTGCATCCGTGCCTGACACGCAACTCGCGGAAGCAGGACACAAGGAACTCTAGTCCCCATCGCTTGCTAGGGATAGCGAAAGTAACCCTGATTTTTCGGTTTCTGCGGTTATTCCTTAATCCGTCCTAAAACAAAGCAGACTTAGTGCTAAGCCCGCCGGCCTGCGAACGGGGGTAATCCCGGAATCGTTCGTCTTTCCCAATTCGGTAGGTCTAGAGGGATTTTCGAAATATATTGATGTCGGTAAGCGTCTCGACCACAATGCTGAATCGGCGCGGATTTCTTGGGTCCCTTGACGCATCAGCCGCGCTGACTGCCGTCCCTGTCTGGCGCCGCGACCAGAGCGCTGCCGCTTCTGGTTCCCGAAAGCGAATCCCGCTGAACGGCGAGATTGGTTCACTGCGGATTCTTGTGAAGTCGATCAGGGTTCCTGAGGGAAGGCGATCAGCATTCCT
>CAZQOB010000003.1:50281-139081 GCA_964594885.1 uncultured Acidobacteriaceae bacterium | reverse complement strand
ACGAGGTCTGCCGGCGGTGCGCAGACAACCGGCGGGCGCGCCGGGAAATCGAGCCGTTTCTGGTCGAAGCGATCGAATGCCGCAAGAAACTGTCCGGACTCGACAACGACCTTTCCGCGGTCGCAGCGCGAATTATGATGATGGGTGGAGTCATCGTACCTTACGAGTCGCTGGCCAAGCTGCGGCGCGAGCATACGCGGCTGGCCGAGACGCTGAAATCTTCGCTGGACAAGATTCTGGAAACCGGCTGCGTGATCAAGGACCTGGACATCGGGCTGCTCGATTTTCCTTCGATCATTAATAACGAAGAGGTCTATCTCTGCTGGAAACTCGGCGAAGATCGCATTCGCTACTATCATCGCCAGGATGAAGGCTTCGCGGGCCGCAAGCCGATCGATCCGCGCGACCTGGGGCCCAACGACACCGTGCAATAACGCCAGAGTTCACTTCTGCGAGTTGCTTAGATTCAAAGCGAGCATTCTTGACCGAGCATCCAGCGAACCGTCTGCAGAATTCCACTAGCCCGTACCTCCGTTCCGCGGCGCACCAGCCGATTGACTGGCACGAATGGAACGACGAAGCCTTCGCGCACGCCAAGGCCGAGGACAAACCGATACTGCTCGACATCGGCGCGGTGTGGTGCCACTGGTGCCACGTCATTGACCGCGAGAGCTACGAAAATCCGGTCATCGCCAAAATCATCAACGAACATTTTGTGGCCATCAAAGTGGACCGCGACGAGCGGCCCGACGTGGATTCGCGCTACCAGTCCGCCATCAGCACCATCTCCGGCCAGGGCGGCTGGCCGTTGACGGGCTTTTTGCTTCCTGACGGCAAGCCGTTTTTTGGTGGCACCTATTTTCCGCCAGAAGATCAGTTCGGCAGGCCCGGCTTTCGCCGCGTCCTGTTGGCCGTGGCCGATTCGTTCAAAGGCCGTCGCGCCGACTTGGTGCGGGCGGCAGAGTCGCTTTCCGAAGCGGTGGCGCAGTCGGAGATTTTCACCGGCGCGCATGGCGCATTCGATGCCGCGGTCGCGGACTCGCAAATCGGTTCTTTGACCCAGCTGTTCGACATCCGGCACGGCGG
Source organism: uncultured Acidobacteriaceae bacterium (assembly GCA_964594885.1). Taxonomy (GTDB): domain Bacteria; phylum Acidobacteriota; class Terriglobia; order Acidiferrales; family UBA7541; genus Acidiferrum. The sequence continues at coordinate 137,995 of CAZQOB010000003.1, read as the reverse complement.
CTTCGGCAAAGCGCCGAAATTTCCACACTGTTCTTCGATTGATTTGATCCTCGAGCAATATCGGCGGGTATCCGCCGGAGGCGCGGACCGCGGCAAGCACCTGCTAGCCATGGCCGAAACCACTCTAGAGAAAATGGCGCGCGGCGGCGTCTACGACCAGCTTGCTGGCGGCTTTCATCGTTACTCCGTGGATGAAAAGTGGCTCGTTCCGCACTTCGAGAAAATGTCCTACGACAACTCCGAGCTGCTAAAGAATTATTTGCGCGGCTGGCAAGTGACGCAGAATCCGCTGGTCAAGCAGACCGCACAGTCCATCATTCACTGGGTCAACGAAGTTCTTTCCGACCAGCACCTGGGCGGGTTTTATGCCAGCCAGGATGCCGACTATTCGCTGGACGACGACGGCGACTATTTCACCTGGACACTGGACGAACTGCGCGCTGTCTTGCTCGCAGACGAAGCCCGGATCATGGAGTTGTACTACGATGTCGAAGCGCACGGCGAGATGCACCACAATCCCGCGAAAAACGTCTTGTGGGTAGCTCGCGAACCGAAAGAAATCGCCGCGCAATTGGCAATCGACGAATCCGTCGTGCGGCAGACCATTGCATACGGCAAAGAAAAACTGCTGGCGGCGCGTCGGCCTCGGCCGACGCCGTACATCGACGAAACAATGTATGCCGGCTGGAACGCGATGTTCGTCTCGGCCTATCTGGAGGCGGCCCGCACTCTGCGGGACGCGCTGGGATTGAGTTGTAAAGCGTTTGCGCTGAAAACCCTGGATCGCATGCTGAGTGCAGCATGGTCGCAGGAAAAGGGCTTCGCGCACCGCATCGGCCCTCCTGCACTCCAAGGTTCACTTGATGACCAGGTCTTTGGCGTTTTGGCCTTACTCGACGCCTACGAGGCGACGCTGGACGGCCGCTATATGCGCGCCGCACAGCGCACCATGGACTTCACCATCGAAAAATACGGCGATCCCGAACGCGGCGGCTTTTTCGACCGTTCATCAGACGCTCCGCCGATGGGCGGTCTCGAAATTCGCCGCAAGCCGTTCCAGGACTCACCCACGCCGGGAGCCAACTCCGTCGCTGCGATTGCCCTGATTCGGCTGCACTCGTTCAGCAACGAACCGAAATATCTTGCGTGGGCCCAGAAAACCCTGGAGGCCTTCGCCGGCATCGCGCCCCAATACGGCATGTTTGCCGCAACTTACGGCTTGGCGGCGCTGCTCTTCGCGCATCACCCGCCGCAAGTCGTGATTCTTGGCGCACCGAATGATTCGTGTAGCGAAGCTCTCGAATCCGCTGCAAACTCCGTTTTCCGTCTCGGCAAATCCGTTCTGCGTATTTTGCCGGACATGAAGCCCTCCAGTTTGCCGACCGCTCTAGGCGAAACAATCCCCCATCTTCCACAGGACCAAGCCCTCGCTCTGGTCTGTGTCGGCAACACCTGCTACGCACCGACTTCCGACTCGGAACAACTGAGAAACCTTCTGCTCGGCGGACATTCTTCCACTGCCGCGAACGGCTAATCTGGTCACGACCTGGCCGGTGCGGCTACTTCTTCCGTTTGAAAATGAATTGCTCCGAGAATGCTTCTTTGTCTTCCGAGTGTTCGATGGCAAATTTGCCTAGTTCTTCCGATGGTGCTGTCAGCAGGATTCCTTCCGGACCCACGACGTGCGGGAGAGAAAGCTTTCCTGCCTTCTGCTGGTTTTTCACCCAGTCGTCGCTTAGAAAATCGATCCGCATCATGTCTTTCTCCAGATGAACCCGGCCAAAGACGTGACCGAGAACAAAAGGGTACGGGAACAAGTTCGCTTTCGCGCGCTGCAGATCCGGCGTGCTCATATCGGCAAACAGAATTCCGCTCAGTTTGCCGAATCGCACACTACAAACCAAAGTCACCGCTTCCTTGTCGAAATCGGGAAGGGTAAGTAAATAGGAGTTTTTCTCCACTCCATTAGCGAAAATGGCCATTCCCGATTCAGTCCCAGCTTTGAATTCGCCTCCGCTTTGTATCTGCCATTCTCCCAACAACCCCGGTGGCGCCAGGGCATCCGAATCGGAAAACAACGGATAGAGCGAATCTTGCGGAGCGCAACCTGCAAGCTGGATGCAGAGAATTACGGCACCAATTGCCGTGAAGATTCGCTTCATCGTATTCGCTCCGGAAACACAAAAGCCGGGGGCAATCATGCGAGATGATCCTCCTTCGGCTTCCGGAAGTCTACAATGGTCCTGGCCGACCGCCTACTTCTTCGGCCGTGATTCTGGAGGCACCAGGCCGTTCGCGCGGTAATACACCACAAGCTGGCCGTAGTGTTCGCCCGAGTGCTCGCACAACCCATACGCCAGCTCGTCTACCCGATACAGCCTCGGCCCGCCCGCGTTGACGGTCGCCGCCATCCCCGCGTCGCCCTTGGCCTTAATTACGTCGGCTCCGTCCTGCACCGCTTTCTTCACGAACGCCACGATTTGCGCCTTGGTTTTCAGTTCGTCGCGCTTTGGATCGTCGCCGTAGCGAACCTTCTGACCCAGCACAGGATCAGTAAAGTAGTACATCGAAGCGGACACGTGCAGTAGGGCCTGCACGAAGGACCTCGAATCGGGGTTTGGTTTGTAATCGTACTTGTCTTCCGGCAAATCTTCGGCAATGGCGACGATTTTTCGCCCAATGTCGTTCCACTGGTCGAGAACTGCCCCTGATGGTCCCAGCGCCGGCTTGGGCGGCTCCTTCGGCTTGGCATCGGATTGTGCTAATGCGGGACCTGGGGCCAACAATACCGCGAAACACAGTCCCGCCAGAAAATTCGCTCGCTTCATTTCCCCTCTCCTTCATCGCGTCCGTCTCGCAGGCAGGACATTGAGGACGTCACACCCGCCATCCGGTCGCTGGTTGCTTCGACGGCCCGCTGTCAGGAATGTAAGCCCAGTGGAAACCGCCGCGCCGAGCATCTTACTGGTACGCTAAGCCTCGCGCACGCCCAAATTGGCCGGCCCTTTGCCCATGGTAAACTGGAAGGGTCAACTGGAGGCCCCTTCGCTTGGTCTTTTCCTGGCTCGTCCTGCGTATGGCCATCGCTGGCACGATTCTGCTGGTGCTGTATCTCTCCCAGCGGTTCTGGTATCGCGCGCTGTGGCGCTGGAGCGGCCGCTGGGGCAAGAAAACGCTGCGGGTCGTCGCCCGCTCGATCTATTTGATCGGTCTCCTGCTGATTATCGCCAGCATTGCCGACTCGCTTCGCGGCCACCACGGCCCCGTCCTCCCGCGCGGCACGTTTCTGAACATTCTCGCCGGACTGTGGTTCTTCAGCGCACTCTTCGCTTATCTGGCGCTCAAGTCGGTTCACGCACTCGATCGTATTTGGCAGTTATTCAGAAAGCGCAATCGGCCCGCTTTGGCTGCCGGCGACGAAGAGCTTCCCGCCGATCCCGGCCGCCGATATTTTTTCAAGACCGCGTCAGCCGCCGCGGGCGCCGCTCCGTTCATCACTGCGATGTATGGTTTTGCCGCCGAGCGCCTCAACTATCAGACTCGCGAAGTCGAAATTCCCGTCTCCAACCTGCCGGCAGCACTGGATGGCATGAAGCTCGTCCAGCTCAGTGATATCCACATGAGCGGCTACATGCCTCGCGCGCAAGTCCGCCGCGCCGTGGAAATGGCCAATGAGCTGCGCGCGGACCTCGCGGTCGTTACCGGAGACTTCATTACCGGTGCCAACGACCCGTTGCAGGAATGCATCGCAGAGTTGCGCCGTCTATCGGCGCCGCTCGGCATCTATGGCTGCAACGGAAACCATGAAATCTATGCCCAAGCCGAGGATCATGCGCAAATTCTTTTCGCGCAGTATGGCATGAAGCTGTTGCGCCAGGAAAACGCCGCCGTTCGTTTCAATGGCGCGCAGCTGAATCTCATCGGCGTGGATTACCAGCGCGAACGCACTCCCGGTGGCCGCCGCGTACAGACCTTGCAGGGCATCGAGCCGCTCGTTCGCAAGGACATGCCGAACATCCTGCTTTCGCACAATCCCAATTCGTTCAATCGGGCTGCCGAGGCTGGCATTGAACTCTCGCTCGCCGGCCACACCCACGGTGGCCAAATCCAAGTTGAAATCCTTGATCACCGCCTCAGTCCGGCGCGCTTCATTACCGACTACGTCGCCGGCCTGTACATGCGTCCTTTGTTCACCCCGGCAAAAACTGTAGCTTCACAGAAATTCCTGCATGCCTCCACCTTGCAAGGTCCGCACGCTGCCATTTACGTGAACCGAGGTCTCGGCACTGTCGGCGCGCCGGTCCGCCTCGGCGTGCCCCCGGAAATTTCGCTCTTGACGCTCCGCCGCGGCTGATGGTGGCGGGCGTTCCGCGTTCAATGATCATCATGCTGATGGGCACCACCGGCGCGGGCAAGACCACCGTCGGCCAAATGCTCGCCGCGCGTCTTGGCTGGACTTTTCTCGACGCCGACAATTTCCACCCTGCTGCGAACATTGCCAAAATGTCGCGAGGCAATCCACTCACCGACGCCGACCGTCAGCCCTGGCTCGAAAACATTCACGCAGAACTGGCGCGCCTCAGCGCCGAGGGCAAAAACGCTGTGCTGGCATGTTCCGCCCTGAAACAGAGCTATCGTGACACGCTCGCCTCCGGAATCGATCTGCGTATTGTTTATTTTCGCGGAACCTACGAACAGATGCGTCAGCATATCGAAGGCCGCCGCGGCCACTTCGCCGGAGAAGGCATCCTGGCCGGCCAATTCGCCGACCTCGAAGAGCCGTCTAACGCGCTGGTTCTTGAAGCTTCGCGAAACCCGGAACAGTTAGTCAGCGATATCCTCACGAACCTCCAGGCGGAGGCTTGACGCGCACACTCGAGCCGCAAATTCAGCGGATTTTCAGGGGCATCCACATTAGGCGCAACTTTCATCCAAAGGTAGTGTTGGATGATTGATTGCCAGCCGGATCTGGCTCCGGTCGCCCAAAAAGGAGCTTCATGTCGAGCACCTCTTCGCTTTTTCATCGATCTAGGCGAGCGACTTTCGCGCACGCCTGCGAAGGCTTTACGTTGTTCGCTGCCGCCGCGATCTGTCTCGCTGCAATGCAGGCCAGCGCGCAGGAACCCTCAGGAGCGCAGCAACAGGACCGGCAGGCGCAGCAAGACCAGCGCCCGGTGATTTCTCGCGACACCCCCGACAATCCGGATGCGCAAGTTCCGCAAGACCAGAGTCCAGATCAGCCGCCGCGCCAGCCGAGGCGCAATCGTCCGTCCTATGCCCAGCCGCGGGCTTACTCGACCGCGCCCGACAGCCTCACCGTTCCCGCGGGTAAAGTGATCTTTGTCCGCCTGAATGTGCCACTGTCGAGCGACCACGATCGCGTCGGGGATACCTTCACCGCCACCCTCGAGCAGCCCATCGTCGTCGACGGCTGGGTTGTCGCCCACCGCGGTGAAACGGTCGTTGGCAGCGTGACAGCGGCGCAAAAAGCGGGCCGCGTCAAAGGTGTATCCCAGCTTGGGCTGGATTTGGTCGAGCTGACCGTCGTGGATGGCCAGCAGCTTTCCATCGATACCGAGCTCTGGCAAGGCTCCGCAGGCACTTCGCGCGGTGCTGACGCCGCCGGAATCGCCACAACGACGGGCGTCGGCACCATCATCGGCGCTGCAGCCAACGGTGGCGAAGGTGCCGGCATCGGCGCGGGAATCGGCGCTGCGGCGGGTATTGCGGCCGTGCTGCTCACGCGCGGCAAACCCACAGTCCTCGCGCCGGAAACGCCGCTTAGCTTCCGCCTGAAAGCTCCGCTAACGGTTTCCACGGTGAACAGCAGGCAGGCCTTTCTGCCGGTCGGCCCGAACGACTACGGCTCATCGCCATCCCTGCGTCATCGCCCCGGTCCCGGTTACCCGCCGCCACCGCCGTATTACACAAGCTGCGGTCCCTATTGGGGTTGTGGACCCTACTACGCTCCATACTACGGCCCGATTGGCATCGGCTTCTACGGCGGCTACTGGGGCCCTTACCATCGCTGGCGCCGCTGATTCGTCTGGTGGAGTACCGTTCAGCCCGGTTCTTTCTCTTCGCTAGCCTGTACGCCGCTGGCAGGCTTTAACGCTTCCCAAGCTCGCCCGCAGACTACCTAGTCATTTCGGGCCGAGCAGGCCGAAAGCTCTCTCTTTTACTCGCGAAGCGAGTGCGGCCCGCGCTCGAGAAATCTCTCTTCCACCACTCTCAATGTCCCGGGCGAGTGCAAAAATCTTTCTCTAGACGCCAAAGCCTCTTTGCGGCAAACTCCTACTCGCCCCCGCACCCAGCTCCGATGGACGAATCATCCAATCTGGAAAGAGTCGCGCGCGAACTGCAGAGCAGCGAAGCTCCCGCCCGCGATGACTCTTCTCCCACCGAGCGCCTGGATCACTGGCTGGCCGGCCTGGTCAACCGCATGGGCAGCGATCTTCTTCTCGTTGAAGGCGCGCCGCCATGTGTTCGCATTGATGGCGAACTGCGCAAAATCGAACCCAACCTTCTGGACGGTGCCGAAGTGGAAGCCGCCGTTTTCCCCGCGCTTACTGGCTACGCCCAGCAGCTCTTTCGCGAAAACAACATCGCCGATTCTTCCTACGCCATCGAAGGACTCGGCCGGTTCCGTATCAATCTGCATCGCGAACGCTCTCGCAGCGCGGCGGCCATCCGCGCGCTCCCTAACCGCGTGCCATCCTTGCGCGACCTGCATCTCCCACCTTCGGTCGAAAATCTCGCCCGTCTCCCGCGCGGCCTCGTTCTCATCGGAGGACCTGCCGGCTCCGGCAAGTCCACCACCATGGCCGCGCTGATCAACGAAATCAATCACCGCGAAGCGCGTCACATCGTTACCATCGAAGATCCCATCGAGTACGAGCACCAACACCTTCGCAGCGTCATCGAACAGGTGGAAATTGGCACCGACGCGCCGGACTTTCCAACCGCGCTGCGGGCCGCATTGCGTCAGGCGCCTGATGTGATTGTGGTTGGCGAAATGCGCGATCCGGAAACCATGCGCATTGCCGTGGCCGCCGCGGAAACCGGCCATCTCGTCTTATCCACCCTGCACACCGTGGACGTGGCTTCTACCGTTGCGCGCATCTCGGATTCCTTTCCGCTCGAGCGCCAGGCTTCCATTCGTCAGGAGCTGGCCATGGCCTTGGCCGCGGTACATACGCAAATCCTGCTGCCAAGAAAAGCCGGCGGCCGCGTTCCCGCCGCCGAACTGCTGATGGTCGGCTACGGCGCCCGCCATCATGTCCGCAAAAACGCCCTGCAGTATCTTCACCAGGAAATCGCGCTCACCAAAAAGAAAGGCTCCTTCACGCTCGAAGAATCCTTAGTCCACCTCATTCAAGCCAACCACATCGACCGCGAAGATGCCCTCCTATGCTCCATCCATCCCGACGACCTGGGTATCCTGCTAAAGTCCGCCACTGCCTGAGCCCTTTGCCGCAACTCTATGCGCGACAGGATGGCGGTTGCGGTTTCGTCAGTCACAGGCAACCTCAGGGCCACACTGCGAATCCTTCTTTCTGCGCTGGGGATACTTGAGCATAACGCGCCGCGATTGTATCCTGCGGGCGAGACGATTGGACATTTGCATGCGGCTTCGCTGCTTGGCGCTGATTCTGATTCCTCCTTTGTTAATCCTCGCCTCACTTGGGGTTCGCGCGCTCCCACAGCGCTCCGCCCCGGACAAATTCGAGCTCCGCGGCAAAGTAATTAACGCCATGACGGGCGAACCGGTCAGCGGAGCTCTGATCCAGGTTCCCGGTCAGCCATCCCGGTTCAGCGCGGACGACGGCACGTTTGTTCTCACCGATCTCGCCAGCGGCCGCATCTACGTCAGAGCGCGCAAACCCGGTTTCTTCAACCAAGAGGATCTCGGCCCCGGCTTCGATTCTTGGATCGACGTTCCTTCGAGCTACGGCATCACCGTGAAGCTTTCACCGGAGGGCATTATTTACGGCGAGGTGAAAGATGCAAACGGTCAGCCCTTGGACGGCGTTGCCGTTCGCGCCGAGCGTTGGCGGGCGTCGGAAGGCCGCGGCCAATTGACAACTGAGCGCGAGACCACTAGCGACGACGAAGGCAACTTCCGTCTCGCCGAGCTCTCACCTGGAAGGTATTACCTGGCCTTTCTTCCTGCCAGCCACGGCTGGTCAACACAAAACGGTCTGCGCTCCAAGCGCAAATCTCAAGAGGGCTACGCACGGCAATTCTATCCCGGAGTCACGGACCGCGCGGCCGCGACCACATTCCAGATTCGACCCGGAGCCCAGCTCCATGTCTCGCATAGCATTGTGAAGCAGAGACTTTTCGAAGTTTCGGGAACTGTTCGAGGTGTGGCACCGGCCGACAACTTCACGGTCATGGTGACCGGCGACTCTGGGGACCCGGTTCAACGCAATGTCCATATCAATCCCACCACCGGAGAGTTCCAAATTCCCGGGATCCCCGCCGGAACCTTCATGCTCACCGCGCTTTTTTTCGGAAGAACCGCCGCGGCGGACTCCAGCCCAGAACCGCTGCAGGCCATGCTTCTGATTCACGTGGCTGAGGACTTGTCCGGACTGGTGTTGGTTCCCGGCAGAGGTGCCGAGGTTCCAGTGCGTTTGCAAGATGAAAGTTCCAGCTCCGACAACGCCCCGCACCAGGTCTACCTCAACCTGTTACATCGGGACTTTGATCAGTTTGGTTCGACACTCCAGCTGTCTACGCCTCCAGCAGCCCCAAACGCGCCAACCGGCTTTCAGCATCTGGCGCCGGGCGCTTATTCGGTTCAGGCCACCGCCCCATATGGATACATTGCTTCGCTTCGTTGCGGGTCAATCGATCTGTTGCGCGACGACTTGGTGATTGCTCCAGGTTCTGCTCTTCCTGCGATCGATGTCACCCTGCGCGACGACAGCGCCCAACTCTCCGTTTCCTTGAACCAAAAGAACCGGTCTGCTGCCGTAATCATTTATTCCGAGGAATATCCCAGTCGATCCATCTTGTCGAGGCCCAACCCGGGCGCTGGCTCAGTTTCCGCTCCGTTCTTGCCTCCTGGTACCTACCAGGTCATCGCCCTTGCTGGGGCAAACGACGTTGAGTTCCGAAATCCCGCCGTAATGGAAAGATTTCTGAATCAGGCCAAGACCGTAACTTTGCAACCTCGCGACAGCACCGCCCTCACTGTGGACGTTCAGGATGCCGCGGAGCGTCCCCAATGACGGCTCGTATCTTCCTGCTGGCCCTTCTTATCTTTCCTCGTGCTGCTGTATCACAGAGCCATGCGGCCCCAAGTTCAGCTGCCTTCGCCATTGCCGGAACCGTCGTGGACGCCGTATCGGGTCGTCCCCTTCCCCGTGCCCAGGTCTCCATCTTCTTGCAGGGTGATGAAACGGCCGCGATGACAGACCCTAGCGGCAGGTTCCGGTTCACTGGACTGGAGCCCGGAAAATACCAACTCTTTGCCGGCGCGCCTGGCTACGTGCACCAGGGTCTTGATCAGCACGGATCCTTCTTCACCGGCGTTGTTGCCGGCGAAGGTCTCGACACGGAGCACGTCCTGTTTCGCCTCTCTCCCCAGGCGGTCATTCATGGCCGCGTCGCGGACGAGCGGGGAGATCCCGTCCGCCACGCACAGGTTCAGCTATTCTCAGCGGACAGAGTCGGCGGCCGCGTCGTAACTTCAATGCAAGCGCAGACACAAACCGATGATTTGGGCCAATACCGTTTCCCCCATCTTCTCGCGGGTAAATACTACGTCGTAGTGCAGGCCCAGCCATGGTATGCGCAATCAGGCCTTCGCTACGCACGGCGCGAAGTACAGGGATCGGTCGACTCTTTAGGCTCCACGCAAACGGGTGACGGAACCGAGGACCAACAACTCGATGTCCTATACCCGGTCACCTTCTACCCCGGTGTTACCGATGAGCACTCGGCCGGCGAAATCAACCTCGGCGTCGGATCGAACGAGGAAGCCGATGTTTCACTGCTTGCCATTCCCGCGCTGCACATCCGGCTTGTCAATGTAGCTCTGGATGAACGGAATGCCTTCAATGTAATGGCTTCTCAGGAGCTCTTCGGCACATCCAGTGTGTTCCTTCCGGTTGCTTTTGGACAAATTTCTCCCAATGAGTTCGAGCTTGCCGGCTTGCCGCCAGGCGACATTACTCTCGCCATGAATCGCGGAGATCCCGGAGATCCCGTTTCGCGGACTTTCAGAGTCCTTAAAGCGAATCTCGCCGCTGTTGAGAGCTTGGATCTGTCCAGTGGCGGCGTCACGGCAAACGTGTCCGGGCGTGTGATCTGGCCTTCAGGCGGAGACTTTCCCGATGGGGCCCTGGTCGCCATCGACCAGCGCAACCTGTCGCCTGCAGGTCGTGTACAGAAGGACGGCAGTTTTTCTCTGCCCGATCTGCCTAACGGCACCTATCAATTGACCGTTCTACTTCCCGGACGTCCGGCCTTTGTTCAGAAAGTCACTGCGACCGGCGCAAAAGTCACCGGCCGCCAGGTCCACATTGACGGAACGCGCGACGTCCAGCTCAATATTTTCTTGGCTCAGGGCGTTGCGCAACTGAATGGTGTGGCTTCCCTGCACGATCGGCCCGCTGCAGGAATCATGATCTTGCTAGTTCCGGAGTCGGGCGAGTGGGTGGACGACGACATCCGGATGGACCAGAGCGACAGCGACGGCACCTTTTCCCTCGGCAACATCGTTCCTGGTAAGTACCTTCTTTTTGCCATTCAGGAGGGCTGGAGTCTTGACTGGCATGATCCTGCCGCACTCAAGTCGTTCCGCACAAAAGCCCAACCGATACTGGTCGAACCGGGCGAGACGAAAAAGGTAAACGTAGACGCTCAGTCTTTGATCCACTAGATTTGCCGTTCCATTTTGTACCAATTTCCATTTTGGAACGTTGCTCCTTCTGCTCACAGTTATAAAAAGCCGAGCCCTTTCCTGGCCACACATTTTCATAATTTAAATTCGCCTGTAGAAATTTCAAGGACCTTCGGCCCGGCACGGGAAAAGGAGCCCGGAAACACGCTTCAGGAAAACCACAGGTCAGCAACCACGAGTCACCGCCGCCGGTTGCCGCTCATTCCGGCCAGTGCCATAATTTCAGCCTGAGGTCTCCCCATGGCAATGCGTGACAGCTGGATTGAAAAACGAGAAGCCGAACAGGCCGGCGCAAGCGCCTTTTCAAATGGAAAAGGGCGCAACATGTCCCAGATGCACCTGGCGCGCAAAGGCGTCATCACCGAAGAGATGCAATACGTCGCCAAGCGCGAAAAGCTGGAGCCGGAGGTCGTGCGCAGCGAAGTGGCCCGCGGACGAGCCATCATCCCCGCCAACATCCATCACCGCAATCTGGAACCGATGGGTATCGGCATTGCTTTCGGATGCAAAATCAATGCGAATATCGGCAACTCCGCCACCACCTCCAACATTGACGAAGAGTTGAAAAAACTGCACCACTCCGTCCACTACGGTGCCGATACCGTGATGGACCTCTCCACCGGCGGCGACATCCCCAAAATTCGCAAAGCCATCATCAACGCTTCGCCGGTTCCAGTTGGCACCGTTCCCGTGTACGAAGCGATCTCCCGCGTCCGCCGTCCCGAAGACCTCACCATGGACCTGATGCTCGAAGTCATCGAAGAGCAGGCCGATCAGGGCGTGGACTACATGACCATTCACGCCGGGGTTTTGCGCCAGCACGTACCGCTGGTTCGCAAGCGCATCACCGGAATCGTCAGCCGCGGCGGCTCGCTGATGGCCCACTGGATGGAACATCACAAAAAACAAAACTTTCTCTACGAGCGCTTCGACGACATTTGCAGGATTTTCAAGAAGCACGATGTCAGTTTTTCATTAGGCGACGGCCTGCGCCCCGGCTCGATCGCAGACGCCAGTGACGAAGCGCAATTTGCCGAACTAAGAGTCCTCGGCGAACTCACCAAGAAAGCCTGGGAGCACGATGTCCAGGTCATGATCGAGGGCCCGGGCCACATCCCGATGGACAAAATCAAAGAGCAGGTGGAAAAGGAAATCGAGTGGTGCCACGAGGCGCCGTTCTACACGCTCGGCCCGCTCGTCACCGACATCGCTCCCGGCTACGACCACATCACCAGCGCAATTGGCGCGGCGATGATCGGCTGGCACGGAGCTTCGATGCTCTGCTACGTCACGCCCAAAGAGCACCTCGGCTTGCCCAATCCCGACGACGTCAAGCAAGGCGTCATCGCATACAAAATCGCGGCGCACGCCGCCGACGTCGCACGCCACCGTCCCGGCGCCCGCGATCGTGACGATGCGCTCAGCTACGCCCGATTCCTTTTTGACTGGAACAAACAGTTCGAACTTTCACTCGACCCCGAGACCGCCCGCGCCATGCACGACGAATCGCTTCCCGACGACTTCTACAAAGAAGCCAAGTTCTGCTCCATGTGCGGCCCGAAATTCTGCTCCATGAACATCACCCAACTTGCCGAAGCCGAATCGGGCAAGGATCAGGAAGAGCGCAAACAAAAATTCGCCGAACTCCTGGTCAAGGTCCAAGGAGCTTAGCAAGCACAAACCGCATGTCGTGCTCACTCGAAGACCGGATCTTTTCATTTGTCCAGGACGAGTGTGGAGTTAAACCCCACAAGCTCTCGCCTGAAACGAGGCTGTCTTTCGATTTAGGACTTGAGGGCGAAGATGCGGTCGATTTTTTCCATCACTACGGCGGCAAATTTGCTGTCGACCTATCGGAACTGAATCAAAATTGGTCGAGCTATTTCGCTGGCGAAGGCGTCAGTCCACTCTTGCAGATAGTGTCTTCCCGGTGCAATTTTGGGCATCGGAGTTTCGAGCCTGCTTCCTCGTTGGCCGGATTGGATTGGGTGGATTGTGGGATACGGAATATGGTGCGTGCTCCTATTAAGTTGGATTCGTTGGAATCAGGTGCCTGGTGCCAACGAAATCAGTTTGAGGGATTTGATTGCGTGGGCGAGGATCGGAAGGGCTACCCTCTGCCCTTTGCCAACGTCGGAACTTTTGCGTGTCCGATTGCGTACCCAACGATAGGAAAGCTGCGAGGAGGCCGTCCGTGATGTTTACTCTGCTCTTTTTGGCCCTGCTCTATTTCCTGCCAGCCATCATTGGCCGCGACAAGGCCGATGCCACCGGCATTTTCCTGCTGAACCTTTTCCTTGGCTGGACTTTCCTTGGCTGGGTCATCGCGTTATTCTGGGCCTGCTCCTCGGGTCACCGCCCGGTGACTTACGTCAGCTACGCTCCTGCGGGACCCGGATACCCATCGCGGTTTTGCTGTGGCTGCGGTTTCCCAACGCTTCCTGGCGCCCACTATTGCACCAGTTGCGGCCGCGCAGTGTGATTTTAGGTTGTTTTCCCCCTCAGGGTTTAGGCCGTTCTAAGGCGCTCCTTCATAACCGTTTGGACATTTTTATGGATTCTTCCATCCGGCATAATCCTGCCTCAGGTAAGTTTGATGGCAATCGCGTCCTCGCTAGTCCCCTGCGGTAACCGCACGCGATCAAAGCTCGTTAGATCAAAGCACCTTACGTGAGGAAATGACCGCGCCCGCGCCAAACCTGGAAGTGCTGGTGGTTGACGATTCCGCCGTTTACCGCAAGCTGATCGAAAAGATCCTAAGCGGCCAGTCTTATTCCGTTTCCTACGCCCACAACGGCGCGGAAGCCCTCGAGCTGTATCATCAAAAATCTCCCAGTATCGTCGTCACCGATTGGATGATGCCTGACGTCTCCGGCCTCGAGCTTTGCCACCAGATCCGCGCAGACAAGTCGGCGGGCTACACCTACGTTATCCTCATGACCAGCAACACCGAAAAGGATGGAGTGGTGCAAGGCCTCGCGGCCGGCGCCGACGACTATCTGGTCAAGCCGGTTGATTCGGGAGAGATGCTGGCGCGAATTGGTGTCGGCCGGCGCATTGTAGAAATGCATCGCCAGCTGGAGCAGAAGAGCGCCCAATTGGAAGAGGTTGCGCGGACAGATTCGCTGACCGGCTTGCCCAACCGCCGCGCCCTTCAAGAATGGGCGGAAAAGCAGATGCAAGGTGCAGCGCGACATCATTTTCCACTTTGGGTTGTTCTCGGCGACCTCGACGCGTTCAAGGAGATCAACGATACCTTTGGCCACGGCGCCGGCGATACCGTGTTGCGCACCTTTGCCGACACACTAAAACGTGGAACACGAAAATCCGATATCTGCGGCCGCCTGGGTGGCGATGAATTTCTTCTGGTCATCACTCATGTCAACGCCGAAAACATCGAGGTCACGGTCAACCGCTTCCGGGAACAGTTTTCTGCTCTGTCGTTTCCTTTCGTCGGCAAAAGCGTTTCCGTAACAGCGACCTTCGGTGTCGCCGGCAGCGAGCGTGGCGATCTGAACGATTTTGACGCTCTGGTCAAGCGCGCCGACGAAATGCTTTATGATGCGAAACGGGCCGGGAGGAATTGCATCCGGGTCGCGGTCATAGACTCGTTGCAACCTGCCAGCTGACATCGGACGTCCATCCTCTCCCGGCATCCGCCCGATACTCCAGATCGCCAGCCGGGTTTACCGTGCCGCTTTGCCAGGCTATACTCGGTTCCCGAACATCGGGCAGCGGGGCGTCGGAGATTTTCGGCCCTAGCGAGGGGACATGCCATTCGAGAAGGTAGCAAAGCTCTCAGAAATCCCGGCCGGATCTATCCGGACCGTCGCGGCCGGCGGCAAGGCTGTGGCCTTAGCCAACGTCGACGGGACCCTCTACGCCATAGACAATACCTGTTTGCATCGCGGCGGGCCGCTCGGTGAAGGCGAACTGAGCGGCAAGACGGTGACCTGCCCTTGGCACGGGTGGCAGTACGACGTCGCCACCGGCAAGGTTGTGCAAAACCCCAATGCTGGGGTGAGCTGCTTCAAGACGGAGGTTCGTGGCGACGAAGTGTTCGTAGAGGTGCCTTAGAAGCCGTATCTGTAAGAAAAATAAGCGGTTAACTGACTCGCAGGGCCTTCTGGACTGCACCTGGAGCCCAAAGCTCCGTACTTCCGTCTAACTCTCATATTTTGTTTGGTTTTGCTGGAACTGCCGTGTATAGTACCGCCGAACTTATCGTTCGATGACCACTCCGACAGCGACGCGCCACTATTGGATCTTCACCGCGGACCCGCACCACTACCACTGGGACACCCTTTTCGTGAAAGGCAAGGAGATGTGGCACGGCTCGGGCTCCAAGGCGGATGCCATCCGTGCCCTCAGACAGGTCCGCAAAGGCGACCGTGTGCTGTGTTACCACGCCGCGCCGGACCGCTCGTTGTACTCCATTGCCGAGGTCACGCGCGATCCGTATCCCGATCCCCACGACCGCGACGGCAAGAATCTGGTGGCCGATTTGCGCGCTTATGAAAAGCTGCCACGGCAGGTCACGCTGCCGGAATTGCGGGCCAACAAGGCGCTGCGAAAAGTGAAGTTTCTCAAGAACGTGCGGCTGATTGTTTCGACCATCACCGACGTCGAATACCAGGAAATTCTGCGTATGGCGGGGATCGTTGCAACGCCCGGCATTCCGCTCCCCTGAGTTCTGACCTTTTTGCAGAACGCGCCGCGTCTCGCCGCGCGTAATTCTGAGGTGTGAGATGGCTTTTTCGGTTCGCGCAGTTTCTTGTTTCATGGCCTTGTTCTCGGCCGTAATTGTGGCTGCTCCGCGGGGCTTGGCGCAAACTCCTCAATTGGACGGAATAGCTACCGGCAAAACCCGCGTGATCGACCTGAGCTACGCGCTAAGCGACAAGCTGGTGCCTTGGCCGGGCGACGCGCGAGTGTTCGAAGCCAGAGTCCACGCGACCGTCGCAAAAAACGGTTACTTCACGCGCAGCTTTTGGATGCTGGAACACTACGGCACGCATATGGATGCGCCCGCGCATTTTCCGCCAGGAATAATCACCGTGGACCAAATCCCTGCACAAAAGTTTTTCGCACCTGCCGTGGTGATCGATGTTCGCAAAGAGGCCGAACGCGATCCCGACTACCAGCTAACGACAAAGCGCATCGAAGAGTGGGAAGGCCAGCATGGCAAGATCCCGTCCGGAGCAATTATTGTGCTTCGCACGGGTTGGGCCTCGCGATGGCCCGACGTGGCGCGCTACCGCAATCAGGACGTTAACGGCAAGATGCACTTTCCCGGATTCTCTGTGGATTCCGCAAAGCTGCTGCTGCAGCGGCAGATCAGCGGTTTGGCCTGCGACACGCTGAGCATCGATCCGGGCAATTCGCCGGACTTCCCGGTACATCACCTGGTGCTGGGAGCGGGCGCTTATCAGCTGGAAAATCTCGCTGACCTCGGCGCATTACCGGAAGCTGGCGCATTTCTGATCGCGGCGCCCATCAAGCTCGAAGGTGGCTCGGGCGGTCCGGTGCGGGTTTTTGCACTCGCTCCCGGAGCCTAGTCCGCGATTGGCTGAAGTCCCAAAAAAGCCAAAACCGGGAGAACTTTTTTTGACGAGCATGCGTCTCAATCCAAGGGTGGGTCCTGAGGGTGGTTCCATGAACAAAGCCGCTTCATCTGTGCTTACCGTGTTGCTGCTGGTAGCGCTGGGCGTTTGTGCCGTTTCCGCGCAGAACGAAGGGAAACAGTTTCCCGTTACCACGAAAACGTTGAAAAACGGGATGAAGGTGCTGGTTCAAACCGATCACAGCATCCCCAACGTCGCGCTATACATTTTCTACCGCATTGGTTCGCGCAACGAACATCCCGGCACCACGGGTCTCTCGCACTTTTTCGAACACATGATGTTCAACGGCGCAAAAAAATACGGCCCAGGCGAACTCGACAAAGCGATGGAAGCCAACGGCGGCTCGAACAACGCCTACACCACGGAAAACACCACCGTCTATCAGGACTGGTTCCCCCGCCGGACCCTGGACCTGATTTTCGACATCGAGGCCGACCGCATCCAGAGTCTCAGCTTCGATCCCAAGAAAATCGAATCTGAACGTGGAGTCGTTGCTTCCGAGCGCCGAACCAGTGTGGACGCTGACAACGCTGGCATTCTGCGCGAACAGCTGCAGGCCACCGCATTCGTCGCCCATCCCTATCAGTGGCCGGTGGTGGGCTGGATGAGCGACATCGAACACTGGACCATGGACGATCTGAAACATCATTTCGAAATGGGCTACGCTCCCAACAACGCCACTATGGTTGTCGTCGGCGACGTCACCGCCGACGACATCTTTACGCTCTGTGAAAAATACATCGAGCCGATCCCGCAGCACGCTCCACCGCCTCCGGTAACCACGGTCGAGCCGGAACAGCTTGGCGAGCGCCGCCTGGTGGTCCACAAACCTGCCGAGCTGCCGCTGCTGATGATTGCCTACCACGTGCCGCAAACCAACAGCCCGGATTTCTACGCCCTGAATATCTTGCGAACTATTCTCGTGCAGGGCGAAAGCTCCCGCCTGTACCAACGCCTGGTGGACAAGGATCAGATCGCGCTGGA
Organism: uncultured Acidobacteriaceae bacterium; assembly: GCA_964594885.1. Classification (GTDB taxonomy): domain Bacteria; phylum Acidobacteriota; class Terriglobia; order Acidiferrales; family UBA7541; genus Acidiferrum. The sequence goes on along the minus strand of CAZQOB010000003.1, from coordinate 120,472 downwards.
AGTTTCGATGTATCAGCAGCCGGCCTTTGATCCGACCGTCGCCATTCTGGCAGTGCAGCCGAAACAAGGAGTAGATCCGCAAAAGTGCGAGGCGGCGCTGTACCAGGAGCTGGACAGGGTGAAAAAGGCAGCCATCAGCGACCAGGAGCTTGAGAAAGCCAAGAACATCCGCCTGGTCGAGTTCTACCACCAAATGCGCACCATCAACGGGCGCGCCAACAACATCGGCACGTACGAAGTCTTCTTCGGTGACTACAACAAGTTGTTCGACGCCGCCAAGAACTACGCCGCGGTGACCAAGGAAGATGTGCAGCGCGTCGCGCAGAGATATTTCGGCGCCAATAACCGAACCGTCGCGACCCTTCTGCCGGACAACTCCGAAGCCGGAGGTGCGAAGTGACGAAACGGAATCGCGCAATCCTGTGCTCACTTGGGACTGCCATTCTTTTCTGCGCCATCTGCATTTCCGCGCCCGCGCAAACCATCAAACTGCCGCCACACGAAAAAATCGTTCTGAACAACGGCATGACCATCCTGCTGATGGAGAAGCGGAGCGTGCCGATCGTTAGCATTGCGGGAATCATCAAAGCCGGCTCTGTTGCCGATCCCGCCGGCGAAGAAGGCCTCGCTTCGATCACCGCGAGTCTGCTGCGCAAAGGGACCGCCAAGCGCACCGCGCAGAAATTTTCCGAGGATCTGGACTTCATGGGCGCCAGCTTCGGCGCCGATTCCGGCGTGGACTTCACTTCGATCTCCGGCGAATTTCTAACCAAGGACCTGGACCGGGGCCTGGAGCTGATTTCCGACGCGCTGTTGCACCCAATTTTCCCGCAAAGCGAATTCGACAAGCTCGTCGCGCAGAACATTGACGGCGTGAAAGCAGCGAAGGACGAAGCACAATCCGTCGCTCTCAACTACTTCTATGGCTATCTTTTCGGCAAGCATCCTTACGCGCGCCCGGAGGGCGGCGACGAAATTTCGCTCGCCCGCATCAAGCGCGACGCCGTCGTGAAGTTTTACCAAGCCAACTACGCGCCCGGAAACACGATTCTTGCCGTAGCCGGCGAATTCGATCCCGCGCAAATGCGCGTGAAACTCGGTCAGACATTTGGCGGCTGGGCCGCCAAGGACTCGGCCGCCGCCCAGCCGGGCACGCCTTCCGTGGTCCAGGGCAAAAAGCTTTTGCTGATCGACAAGCCCGATTCCACGCAGACTTTTTTCGCGATTGGTAATGTCGGAACTGCACATAATGACCCGGACCGGGTGGCCATCCAGGTGGTCAACACGGTTTTCGGGGGGCGCTTCACCTCTTCGCTCAACGAAGCGTTGCGCGTCGAGTCCGGCCTGACCTACGGTGCGGAATCTTTCTTTGATTCCAAAAAGCAGCCGGGCGCCTTCGCCATCTACAGCTATACCAAGAATGAATCCACCGTGCAGGCCCTCGACCTGGCCCTGCTGGTGCTCGAGAAGTTGCACAAGGATGGCGTAACGGCCGAGCAACTGGCTTCGGCCAAGGCTTACATCAAAGGCCAGTTTCCACCGGAAATCGAAACGTCGGGTCAGCTCGCACGGCGCATCGTCAACAACGAGTTTTACGGACTCGGCGACGACGAGATCAATCAGCTGGAAGCGCGCATTGATGCCGTCACGCCGGCCGTCGCCAAGCAAATCATCGAAAAACATTTCCCGGCGGACAATCTTGTTTTCATGCTGATCGGCAAGGCATCCGAAATCGGGGCTGCTGCAAAGAAATACGCCCCGACTCAAGATTCGCGCAAAATAAGCGACCCTGGTTTCTGGCCGCCGCCGGCAAAGTAGCCTTGCCAAGACTTCCTGAGTGCTCGAAAATTGCGACCGCGTGGGCGCGAGCGTGTTTGAGGAGGACCAATGAAGGAACGTCTCGTACTGCTATTCGCAGTTTTGCTGATGGCAGCAAATCTTGCCCAAGCCGCGGACGATGCTCCGTTGCTGGCGACCAATCCCACGATAAGCAAATCCGAAATCGTTTTCAGCTATGGCGGATATCTGTGGTCGGTTTCGCGCGCGGGTGGTGAAGCGCGCCAGCTAACCACCGGCGGCCATGAGAATTTTCCGTGCTTCTCGCCTGATGGGAAATGGATCGCTTTCTCCGGCCAGTATGACGGCAACGAAGATGTTTACGTGATGCCCGTTGCAGGTGGCGAGCCACGACGCCTGACCTGGCATCCCGCCAATGACGGCCCAGCCGGCTGGACGCCCGACGGCAAACGCATTCTCTTTATTTCCACCCGCGACGCCTATGCCGATGTCACCCGCGCCTATACGGTTCCGCTCGAAGGTGGGGTTCCCGAGGTGCTTCCGATGTGGCGGGCGGTGGACGGTTCTTATTCTCCCGACGGCGCCAGTTTCGCCTATGTTCCCAACTTCAAGTGGCAGCAAGCCTGGAAGCGCTATCATGGCGGTCAGACCACGCCCATCTATATCGTCCGTTTTCACGATTTGCAGCTGCAAAAGGTCCCGCGCCAGAACTCCAATGACTCCAATCCGGTCTGGGTCGGCGATACGGTGTATTTTCTCTCCGATCGCAATGGTTCGGTCACCATCTTCGCTTACGACACGAAATCCAAGCAAATAAAACAGGTTCTCGAAAACCAGGGCTTCGACCTAAAATCCATCTCCGCTGGGCCCGACGCGCTCGTTTACGAACAATTCGGCGGCATTTATGTGCTGGATCTGAAGACCGGCAAGCCGGAGCATGTGCCTATTCACATCGCCGCTGACCTGCCCGCTACCCGTCCCCACTGGGAAAAGGTCGGAGACAAAATCCTGAGCGCGGGAATCTCGCCGACAGGCGCGCGCGCCGTCTTCGAAGCACACGGTGAAATTCTCACCGTGCCCGCGGAAAAAGGAGATATTCGCAACCTGACGCGTAGTCCCGCCGTTGCTGACCGGGATCCCGCCTGGAGCCCCGACGGAAAGTGGATCGCCTATTTTTCCGACGAGTCCGGCGAATACGAACTGCACCTGAAGGACCAGAGCGGCCTCGGCGAGATCAAGAAGATCAACCTCGGCAATCCCCCTTCGTATTTCTACAATCCAGCGTGGTCGCCTGACAGCAAGAAAATTGCCTACATCGATAAGCGCCTCAACGTTTGGTACGTAGATATCGAAAAAGGCAAGCCGGTGAAGGTGGATTCGGATTTGTTCGAAGATCCCACTTATCAGATCGATCCGGCCTGGAGCCCGGACAGCAAGTGGCTCACCTACTCAAAATATCTCCCCAGCCATTTCCGGGCTATCTATGCCTATTCCATGGATGCCGGAAAAACTTCGCAAATCACCGATGGCCTCGGCGAAGCTCGCTTTCCTGTTTTCGACAAAAACGGGAAATACATCTACTTTGCTGCCAGCACCGACTATGGCCTCTCCTCCGGATGGCTGGATCTCACAAGCTATCAGCATCCGGTTTCCCGCAACATCTATGCCGTGGTTCTGAAAAAGAGTGACCCCTCGCCGACCGAACCCGAGAGCGACGACGAAAAAATCGCCAAGCCCGAAGAAAAATCCAAGGATGATGGCAAAGACAAAGGCGCCCAGGGCAAGGACGAGCAAAAGAAAGACGCGGATAAAAAAGAGTCTGACAAGAAGGAAGCCGACAAGAAAGAAGGCGACAAGAAAGAGGAAAAAGTCACCGTCACCATCGATCTGGCCGGCATCGGCCAGCGCATCGTTTCGCTTCCGATCAAGCCCGCCAATTACACCAGCCTGGTTCCAGGCAAGGCCGGCATCCTGTTCCTGGTTGAGGCTCCGGTGATCGCATCGCGCGGCGATGGCCCGCCCGTGTTAACCGTCAGCAAATTTGACCTGTCCACGCGCAAGACCGAGCCGTTCCTCTCCGGCGTCAGCGGCGGAAGTTTTTCCGCAAACGGCGAAAAGGTTTTGTATCGCCAGGGCCAGTCCTGGTTCATCGCCGCCGCCAAAGATGCGCCGAAACCCGGTGATGGTGCGCTCAAGCTGGATGGCATGGAAGTCTATGTGGACCCGCGCGCCGAGTGGAATCAGATGTACCACGAAGTCTGGCGCATCCAGCGAGACTTTCTATACGACCCACACATCCACGGCCTGGATCTGGCCGCCGCGGAGAAAAAATATGCGCCTTTTCTCAAGGCAGCCGGCGGGCGCGGCGACCTGAATCATCTCTTCGTCGAAATGCTCGGCGAAGTCACCATCGGCCACATGTTTGTCGGCGGCGGCGACATACCCAAGGCCCCCCAAGTAAAAGGCGGCCTGCTCGGCGCCGACTACAAAGTGGAAAACGGGCATTTCCGCTTTTCGCACATCTACAACGGCGAAAACTGGAATCCCGACCTTCGTGCACCGCTCACCCAACCCGGTGTGGAAGTGAAGAACGGCGACTACCTCCTCGAAGTCAACGGTGTTACCGTACAGCCGACTTCCGACGTGGATCGCTACTTCGAAAACACCGCCGGGAGGCAGATCAAGATCAAGGTCGGACCGAATCCGGATGGCAAAGACGCACGCGAAACGACCGTCGTGCCGCTCGACAACGATTTCGATCTGCGCAACCGCGCCTGGGAAGAAGACAACCGCCGCAAAGTGGATGAATTGAGCGGCGGCAAGCTAGCCTATGTGCATGTTCCCGATACAGGAACCGGCGGCTACACGAATTTCAATCGTTTCTACTTCGCACAGGTCGGCAAGCAGGGCGCGGTGATTGACGAGCGCTACAACCACGGAGGCTACATCGCCGACTACATCATCGACCTGCTCGAGCGCCCGCTGCGCAACTGTGCCATCTCTCGCGAAGGCGAGAAGTTCTGCTCGCCGCTGGGCCAGATCTACGGTCCCAAAACCATGATCATCAACGAAATGTCCGGCTCGGGCGGCGACGCCTTGCCTTGGATGTTCAAGCAGGACAAAATCGGCCCGCTGGTCGGCACGCGCACTTGGGGCGGCCTGGTCGGTATCTACAACTACCCGCAATTGATTGACGGCGGCTTCGTCACTGCGCCACGGGTCGCGATCTACGGCTTGCACGGTGATTGGGAAGTCGAAAACCAGGGCATCCCGCCGGACATCGAGGTGGAAAACGATCCCGCCTCGGTAGCCGCCGGGCACGACCCGCAGCTCGAAAAAGCCGTCGAGGTCACGCTCGAAGCTCTAAAGAAAACGCCGGTCGTGGTGCCCGATCATCCGGCATATCCGAACTACCACAAGAAGTAGAAGTCACTTCCTTGCGTGGGAGGCGCTCCAGCTGAATCTGGTCATCAGCAGCTGTGCCTCATCTAAAAAATTAGATGCGACGGGTAATATTGGGAAAGTCGAGCCAGACCTTCACACCGCAGAAGTGCGAGCCCTCCGTGCAGATCGGCGTGGTGACGCCGGCGCGCAGATGGCAGGGCGGTCCGATGAATTTTGCCAGCTGCGGATGCACTTCGCGCAACTGGGCGATCTCGTCCAGCGAGGACTGGTAAATCTCCTCCTGCGCGTTGAAGCAGGTGCGCATCGTCCATTTGTGTAAGAGATGCAGCAGCGAGCCGGTTTCAACAAGCCGGATGCACTTGGCGTTTGGCAGAAGATACAGCGCAATTTCAAGCGGAACACCGCGGTCGAGCAGCTGATTCTTGGCCTGCCAGGCATCCTGCATCGCGCGATCATAAACGGCCTTGGCGCGCGTATTTTGCTTGAGCAGGGCTGGAGTGACATAGTCGGGTTCGCGGGTGTCGGCGAACGTGAGCAGCGGCCTGGAGCCCGGAATCATGCGATGCCGCTGATCCTGGCTGTCGGCCGTGTGGCTGATTTTTTTTGCGAACGTGTATGTCGCGTGCTGCAGCGCGCGCATCATTGGCGCATGCACGCCAACGTTGAGCGTTTCCAGGCGATACAGATTGCGCGCTGGATTCAGCAGCCGATCTAGCGCTTCAGCATCGGAACATTCCGCGGCGGAAAGGCCCAGCACGGCTCGATAAGAAGACGCGATGACCGCCGGCGCGTTTGCCGAAGAGTCGAGAAGCTTAGCCGTCCGGCCATCGAGTTGCGCGTCGAATTCTTTGGCAAACGCGTCGCCCGGCGACGCGCTGGCCGATTCCAGCTTCCACTCCGGCAGTTCATCGAGCGGCTCGATACCGAAGCGATCGAAAAACTGCGCATCAATATTCTTGACGTGCCCAACCATCTCCCCGATAACCGCGCGGGCTTCACTCGGAGTATCGGAGGCAGCGCACATCCGCCACAAGCGGTGCATGACGATGCCGGAAACCGTATGCACCATCGCCGTAAACGCCGCGACCGGCAGAACATACCGCGCAAGTTCAATGGCGCGCTTTTCCGCCGAGCGTTCGATCTTCTGGATCCGTTTTGGATGTGACATCGGACCGACATGCCAGATGTCCTGCAGGATTTCCCGCGCGTCGGGCAGCAGCAGGGAAGAGATTTCGCGGTAGTATGCCCAGGCACGGGTGATGGCGCGTTCGTAAATTGCACGGGACTCAGCGTCAAAAAACAGCGATGCCGGTGGCACATAGGCCTGCACGCGATCCATCCGCACGTAGCGCTGCGATTGCTGCTCCGAGTTGTAAAAGGGATGCGCATGCAGAAACGACCACACAAACTGCCGGCTGACGTTTTCCAAGCCGAACTCAAAATGCGCATGCTGGTAAACCGTATGATGGCCACTGAAAAAGGTGCCAGCGCCGATGTTCAGCCGCTGCTTGTCGGTGATCTCTTCGGGATTCACCAGGCGCGGAGAATAGCAGGTTCGCGCCGCGGCAATGGCCGAGTCGAAGGGATGCGCGAAAGCGTTGCGGAGGGTGACGCGCGGCGCCGCGGACTCAACCAGCTCCGCAGAGTTGTCGCTTTCAAACATGCGCGATTGCGTGGCCACGTTGGGGACGTATTTTACATGGCTGCGATGAAAGGAAGAAATGACAGAACGACTCAATGAGACCATGACCAATCGCGTCGGGCGGAGGGTATAGGCCAGAAAGAAAAGGGACAACCAGTACTGGCTGTCCCGTGATTTCAAATCCCCGATTTGATTCTTACTTCTTGGCGCCGGACTTCGCGGCTGCTTCGGCGTACTTCCTAGTGAAGCGCTCGACGCGGCCCGCCGTGTCCACCAGCTTCTGCTTGCCCGTAAAGTACGGATGGCAACTCGAGCAGATTTCGACCCGCAGCATTTCGCCCTTAATGGTCGAACGCGTCTGGAACGTGTTCCCGCACGCGCAATGTACAGTCACAGGGTGATAGTCGGGATGAATACCGGGTTTCATGAATCTCCATTCTGTTCGCGGCCGGTCTGCGCCTTTCCTGCCGGAGCGGGCACTACAGAGGCGTCGCTAGGTCGCGAAGTAACTCTTCATTCTAGCAGGCACACCGCAAACCTCAAAATGCCGCCAAAAAGCCGCGCGCCACAGGTGTCAATTGGGGATGTCGGCTGAGACTTCGTTGGAGAATGCGCTCTCCGCGCCGTCTGATTCGACAGCGGTAACGACATAGAAATAGTGTGATCCAGAGGCCACCGAGGAATCGCTGTAATTGATGGCCGTCAGCAGCGAACCGGTAATGCGGTTGTATGGCCCGCCCGACGATTCGCCACGGTACACATGATAGCCAGCAACCGAACTGGTGCTGGCATCCCAGTCGAGCGTCACCAAATGGGCCGCAACGCTGCTCGGGGCAGTTGCTGCCGTGCTCGACGCCCCACCGGAAATCGCCAGTTTCACTGGCGCGGACAGCGAGGACGCCGCAACGCTGATCGTACCTGACCACGCACCCGTGCTCGACGGCCGGAACCATACTTGAAAGCTGACTTGCTGCCCGGGCGCGAGCGAAACGCCCGCCGAGAAGCCGCTGATAGAAAACGCCGCGCTCGACACCCTCGCGGACTCGAGTCTCAACGAGACGTTGCCGCCGTTCTTGAGACTCACCGTCTGAAAATTCGAGGAAGCGGTCGGCCGCGTGCCGAAGTTGACCGACGCAGGAGAAACCTGAAGCGCAGGGTCGGCTTTCTCACCTGATCCGGACAAGGGAATGTTGAGCGGCTCCCTGAAATCCGGACTGTACAGAACGAGCTCTCCTCGAACAGTCGCGGCCGAAGACGGCGCGAACGCAACGCTGGTGGTGAACTTGGCGCCGGGCTCGAGCACTGTCGGCACTCTTGCCGATCGCAGCGCGAAGTTGGAAGGGGAAACCTTCAGCGTCCTCAGATCGATTGGCCTAGCGCTGATGTTGGTAATGGTGAGAGCCTGCGAGTTTTTCTCACCGATGACCACGGCCTTGAAATCCACCGCTGCCGGAACAACCGACAGAGCTGAGGAAGCGGAACTGGGGTTTGCCACCGACGCGCAGCCGGAAGCCAGCGATACCGCTGCAGCAGTGACTGCCAGCAAGCATAGGCCGAGAAAATGATCACCAGCCGCCTGGACACGGCTCTCCAATCGACACCCACTCATAGCATCTAAGGTATTTGCTGTACACAGCTACTGGCAACGAGGGCAAAGTACAGCTTTGGTGCAGGGTGTTTTACCTGTACCGATGGCCAGGTGAGAAGCAGGTAAGAGATGTAGAAGGAGCGTTAGGGAGGCCGTTCAGGAGACAAAGCAGCAACCGACACGGAAGGTATTTTCGCTAATCTGCTTGGTCCAGACCCGCTTCAGGTTCACCCGTACGGGCGGCAGAATCGGGACGTGCAACACCGCAAAGAGCGTGTCGGCTAGCCCTTCTAGACTGGGAAAATCGAGCGCCACTCCTCCGAATCCCAGATCCACAACCCGGGCGCGAGGCTCCGACTCATTGCCCAGCACTGCGTACGCGTTGGTCCCGGCCATCGAAACCCGCTCGGCTTTGCGCGGTATAGCGTAGAGCTTTGGTTCGGGCGCTGAGACGGGGAACACAGTTTTCGATTGCTGCAGCGGGGAACTTTCTGGAGCGGAAGCCTTTGCGGGCGGCGTTGTTTGTGGCCCTTCCGGTTCTGGTTCAGCAGCCGGAGCCGGAATCGGCGGAACTGAGCTGAATGGAGGCGCGGCAGTCTCGTTTGCCGCGTCCGGAACTTCTGGCGCAATTTGTGCCTCCACGACCTGCGGCTGCGAAACTGCAGCCGCGGTTGGCGCTTCCGAAGGACCGCTTTCTGTCCCCGCGTGCGTCGCATGCTTGCTGCGATACAGCCGCTCGTCCGAAATGCGAATGAGTTGGGCCCGCTGGTCGCCGTCTTGCGGATAGGTTGCTACGCCGTGGTCCAGCGCCACAGAGATTTCCAGCTCCAGGGGGCGCAAAACTTCGGCAAACACCACGCCAATACGGCGGCTGAGCGCCGAAGCCTGCGCCGAGTCGGTCTGTGGAAGCAGCAAAGCGAACTCGTCACCGCCAATCCGAAACGCCGAGTCTGACGTACGCAGCGCCTTTTTCAACGTCGCGGCTGTCGCGCGCAACACTTCATCCCCTCGCGGGTGGCCGTACTTGTCATTGACCTCTTTGAAGCGGTGCAGGTCGAGCGTCACAAGGCTCAGTGATTGGCTGTAACGGCGCGCGCGATTCAGTTCCTTATCGAAGGTCTCGTCAAACTGCCGCCGATTCTGCAGCCCGGTTAGCGGATCAGTCACCGCAGTCCGGCGCAGTGTCCGCAAGTCTTCGTAATCGAGAACGATGGGAACATGAAATGAGCCGGCGCTGGTCAGCACATCCACTAGCGCAGTTTGAAACGCCACATGGGACTCGGTCCGCTCGGAGAGAAACTTCCTGCGCGTCTGCACTTCGTCCCATAGCTGGCTGGCCTGCGCTTCCGGCACTTCTACCTGTGCGACGGTGAGAAACAAGCGTTGCAGGAATTGGCCGCGCGCTGCGGCTTCCAGACCTTCCAGCGTGTCTGCGATCAAGTCGAAATAGGCGTCAGAGGGACGCATGCGCGGAGATACCGGATCGCCGGAGCCTGGAATCACCGGTCTGGACCTGTCCTCGATTTAAGGTGACCGCGGTGCGGTCAACAGATATCCCCGCGGGGAGTGGGGAGCCGAGACTCAACGACACAACAGAGAGCAAGCGCGGGTCCAACAAGCAGTGCGGAACACCGCGGCAAACTGGGCTCTTTGGCGCGTTGAACGTAGGGCAACGATAGCACAAATGGCGCTTTGGTCGAATCGAAATCAGCAGGCACACACGCTACGTCAGCGCCTGCGGCAGTACTCTTTGTCGGCGCCGGTTTTAGGTAAGCGGGTGCACAAACTCCAGCCCGAAAAGGCGCAGGTCGCCCAGCGACTGCTGGCGCAACACGCGCGCCACAATCGGCGGAGTTTCGTTGGGAAGAAGTCCGGAAGTAGATGGAGATGGCGTCGGAATTGTCAGCTGAATAACTTGTTCCGTCTGAAGAAGATGGCTCGACGCAATGCAGGCCCCGGTCGAGCTGATGTTGAGAGTCTTGGTCAGCTCAATGAACTCCACACCGGTGGCATCTATCCCGCGTAGGAACACGGGAATCTGGATGCGGATCCGTGGATTATGCCGGGACTGGGTAGAAGGCACGGATTTTTCACTCTTCAACAATTGGCTTTGCACGGGCCGTCCGCTAGTACCTCTGAACTAGTACGGACTCATGCATCCCGAGTGCCAGATTTACAGGCCCGGTTAATGGTTTAACCTATTGAAAAGACTTCGGTTGACCGCACTTTACACCCTCCGCGAATCCCTACTTGCGAGCCAAACCCGTGCGAATGTCCAGAAAGTTTCCTTAATTGTGCAATGGAACGGAAATGCCATTGACAGTCCTAGAACCGAATGGGACTATCTGAAGCAACGGGAAAACTTTTGCCACTTTCCCGGGTTGATGATTCGAAATTGCAGACGAAATTGCAGACCATGATGAGCGGCAACGTTGCAGCTTCGCCAGGGCCTGGTCGTGCTACGGCGAATTCCGCCGACGCTCTTCACGCGATTGTTGATGCGATCGAGTCCCCCGTCCTGGTGGCCGACCGTACCGGCCAGATGATCCTGATGAACAGCGCGGCGAGGATCGCCTTGGGACCGCGGGAAAACTCTGATGCCGGTAGCGTTAATATTGCCGAGGAGTATTTGCGCTCTGACGCCGCGACGCTGATCGAAGAATTGTCGGAAGGAAAACCCTGGGCCGAACGGGAAGTGCAGATAGCAGAGACGCGGCGCACCGCTCGGATCCGGCTGACCCCGGACTCCGAGTTCTTGGTCGTGCAGATTTTGGATCATCCCGGCAACGATGGCGCCGGCAAAAGCAGTATGCAGCTAACCGTGCAGGAATTACTGCAGGAACGAGAAATCACTTATCGCAATCTCCTGGCCGCCTATTTGAAATTGCAGGAAGTGAACCGCCAGAAAACGGTTTTTCTGGCGTCTGCGGCGCACGAATTGAAAACACCGCTGGCGGTGATCAAAGGCTATTACGATCTGCTGCTTGCCGGTTCGCTCGGCCGGCTCTCCGACAAGCAAAAAGACATTCTGGAAGAATCGAAAGAGAGCTGCGAACGCCTGGTGCGCCTAGTCTCGATGTTCCTGAACTACTCCGCGCTGGAGAGCGGAAAGCTCGTACTCCAGCTGCGCGAAAACGATCTGCGCGATTGCCTGGACGAAATGGCCAAGCGCTGGTCGGAAGCGTTCCAGCGCAAACGCGTCAAGCTGGATGTAAGGCTGGATCCTTCGATTCCGACGTTCCGGTTCGACTATCAGAAGGTGCAGCAGGCGGCCGCCAACCTCCTCGACAATTCACTGAAGCACACGCCCACCGGCGGCAGCGTCACTTTGACCGCCAGGCCGCACTTCTGGGAACGCCGCGTCGCCGAAGTCACGCCGAACCAGGAGCGCCGCAGGTTTCGCCTGCCGCGCCCGAATAGCGTGGAAGTCAGCGTCGCCGATTCCGGCTCTGGCATACCAGCCGAGCATCACCAGGAGATTTTCGAGGACTTCGTCCGCGTGGATCGCAATACGTCCGGAATGGGGCTGGGTTTGGCGATCGCCAAGCGTCTCGTGCAGGCTCATCGCGGCAAGATTTGGGTCGAGAGCGAAATGAAGAAAGGCAGCACCTTCCGTTTTCTGCTGCCGATCGAGCAGGGCTAAAAACCGATTGGAGTGTTGGAAAGGAACAGGCCTATGGCGGTGCGAGAAAGAGTGATGGTGGTGGACGACGAGCCGAGCATCCGCAAGTACTTGCAGACGCTGCTCGAAGTCGACGGCTTCGAAGTGGAGACGTTTAACAGCGGGCGCGAGGCCATCAAGCAGATCAGCGAAGGCGAGCGGCCCGACTTTGTCATCCTGGACGTCTTGATGCCGGAGATGAACGGCATTGACACCCTCAAGGAGCTAATGCAGCTCGACCGCTCGTTGAACGTCATCATGCTCTCTTGCTCGAACGAAGTGGGCACCGTCGTGGAAGCCATCCGCTTGGGTGCGCATGACTACTTGACCAAGCCCTTCGAGAAATCTGAACTCGATGCAGCGATGCTGAAATCCCGGCAAAAGAAAGAGCTGGCGACGGAGAACAAGGCGCTGCGCGATTACTGCGATCAGGTTACCGAAGATCTGAGCTTCCTGGCCGCCAGCCCGCAAATGGTCCGAATCCGCCAGCAGATACTGCAGATTGCTCCGGTGGATGTGCCTGTTTTCATCTGCGGAGAAAGCGGCGTCGGCAAGGAAGTTGTCGCCCGGATGATTCACCTGCGCTCCAAGCGCCGGAACCAACCCTTTATCAAGGTCAACTGCGCCGCACTTCCTGGCGAACTGCTGGAATCGGAACTGTTCGGATTTGAACAAGGAGCGTTCACAGGCGCGGTGCGCTCCAAGCCCGGAAAATTTGAACTGGCCAACCGAGGCACGATCTTCCTGGACGAGATCGCGGAGATGAGCACGCACCTGCAAGCCAAGCTGCTGCACGTGCTGCAGGATCACCAGTATTCCCGTCTCGGCGGAAGGCATTTGATCGAAACCGACGTGCGCGTGCTCGCTGCAACCAACGTTGACGTGCAGGACGCCATGAAAACCGGAAAGTTCCGCGAAGATCTGTACTATCGACTGAATGTGCTTTCCATTAACGTACCGCCGTTGCGCGAACGCGCCTCGGAAATTCCGCTGCTGTTCCGGCATTTCCTTGAGAAGTACAGCGAAAAGTTCGGCAAGAGCCCGGTCGAGCCTTCCAAGCACCTTCTGGACGCAGCGCTGAATTATCCGTGGCCGGGCAACCTGCGCGAGCTGGAAAATTTCGTAAAACGCTATGTGATTCTGGAAGACGACGAAGGCAGCCTGCGGGAATTGATCGAGATGTCGGCAACGCGCCAGCGGACTTCGCCGCGTCCGGAAACTGAGCCGCCGAAGGAACAAGGGCTCAAAGCTCTGGTGCGCGGCCTGAAGGACGAAGCCGAAATGGAAGCGATCGCCGACGCCTTGGAGAAAACACGCTGGTGCCGCAAGGACGCCGCCAAAATGCTGGGCATCAGCTACAAGGCGCTGCTGTACAAGATGCGCCAGTTCAATCTGGACACGCCGCGCACCCGCCGCTCGTCCAGTGCCCCCAAAGACGTTACACCGGTCCCGGCAAGCCCGGCCGACTAGGCCGGACATTGCGAATCATTGACATTTTTCTAGAATCCGTGACTGCGTGTTAATATTCAGGGCACTCTGGTGCGATTCCGTCCATTCCGAAATAGTAATAAGAGCAGTTCGCTGGCAAACTCTTTCCGAAAGGATCGCGGGACGTTCGGTGTCCAGTAGCGAGTGTGGGGCCCAGCATAGATGCCCACAGGTGAGCGATGAGCTTAACGTCTGAACGCCGTAGCGCCCGGCGCTACGATCTGTCCTTGCCGGTCCTGATCCGCGTTGCCGCGCAGGGATTTGCCGAGACCCAGAGCGGCAAGACCCGCGACATTTCCACGCGCGGCTTGTATTTTGTGATTGACCAGGACGTGCGCAGCGGCTCGGAACTGGACATCATGCTGACCCTGCCCCGCGAAATGACCGCCGGCGACGAAGTCACAGTCAAGGCTTCGGGAAAGATTGTCCGCGTCGAACCGCGCATGGAAGATGGCAATGCCAGACGGGGCGTCGCCGCCGTCATCCAGCGCTACGACATCATGCGCGGTGCAGTCGGCGCCTAATGGCCGTGGTCAACAAACTCATCTCGAATCGCGCGAACCTAGCCATCCGGAATGGCCCTCTAACAGGAACCCGAATTCTCCTGGCTGGAAAGTAGTTTCTCTCTGACAGAACTTTCGTCGTGCGCCGGGTGGCACAGACGTACCATTACCACCCTGGTTTGGTATCTGCTATCTCACTCGAAAACCTGGCTTTAGTTTGAGGCGACCTCTGGACGAGGGCCCTTGTCGCAAAGCTACTCTTGGCCGAAAGAATGCAACCGTCCGCCGAGAGGTGCAGGATTGTCCTGACCAATGATGGCTAGCTCGGCAACAAGATCGGTGCGGCTGGACGGACCGGCCATGCTTCCTCCCGACGATGTGGTGTTCGGGACCAGTCCGGCTATGGACGATGTCCGCCAGAAGGCCATTAAGATTAGCCAGACGAACGTCCCCGTTCTTTTGACCGGCGAAGGCGGCACAGGCAAAGAAGTGCTGGCGCGCTGGATTCACGCCAAGGCCCGACAGGCCGGCGGCGAATTCGTCAAGGTCAACTGCGCCGCGATCCCCGGGAGCCTGCTGGAGAGCGAACTGTTCGGCCACGAAAAGGGTGCTTTTACCGGCGCGACCTCTGCCAAGCCCGGGCGAGTGGAGGCGGCACATAACGGCACATTGTTCCTGGATGAAATCGCCGATCTCGATTCCGGTTTGCAGAGCAAGCTGCTCCATTTCTTGCAGGACGGATATTTCTCGCGGCTGGGCGATACAGCCGAACGAATGGTGGAAACGCGGGTTATCTGCTCGACCGGCAGAAAACTTGACGACGAAATCGCGGCCGGCAGATTCCGCGCTGACCTGTTTTACCGCATCAACGTGTTACGCATTGCCATGCCTCGGCTGGCCGACCGCCGGAACGACATTCCGTTACTCGCCAACCATTTTTTGAAAATCTATTCGCGCCAGTTTGAAAAGGTCTGCGCTCCCCTGGAACCAGAAGTTCTGAACTATCTGCAAAGCCTGGCCTGGCCGGGCAACCTGAGAGAGTTGTCGAACTCGATCGCCAGGTACGTTCTGTTGGGACCGGAAAGCCTGATGCAGCGCGGGGCCACTCGGGCTCGACCGATAGCCCAGCAGCGGAATGGCGAGGAGCCATTGCCACTGAAAAAGATCGCCAAAGAAGCGATTCGCGAGATGGAGCGCAACGCGATTATTGACGCCTTGCGCGCCAATCACTGGAATCGCCGCAAGGCGGCTCAGGCGCTCAAGATTAGTTACCGCTCGTTGATTTACAAGATTCGTGACGCCGGCCTTATCGTCCGTCGCTCGACCAATCAGGCTCGTCCAGGGACGAATGAGGGCGGCCTCTCGGCGCAAAATTAATTACTGCAGTACGGTTCCTGATTATTTATTCCACAAATCATCGTTGGCGTTATCCCGTCCGATGAGACAGGTGACTGTCCGCGCGGACAGTTTCTTTCCAAGATACGAACCTGCGAAATCGCCTGTGTTTTAGCGGCGAAAAAGGGACTGGTACGAACCTTGTTCGGCCGGACAGGAGAACGCCTGTCCCTTAATTGAACACCTCACCAGTATTTCTTACGCGCTAGGAACCCTTAGTCTGCCCTACAGAGCGAAGGGGGCACGAATGGTAAGAACGGGTGCATCGAGGGGAAATACAAAAGGTGCATGGGGCGGAAGGAATCGGGGCAATTGGAAAGTCGCGACGCTGTTGGTCGCGATTGGGGCAGTTCTAAACGGATGCGCCGCGTTGGATGGGAGTTCCAACGGGCCGCAAGCATTGCAAATCTCGCCGGCGACGATGTCGTTTTCCACGGTGAAAACGGGACAGCAATCCACGCAGAACGCCACGCTGACCAATACCAGCAATGAAACGGTCACGGTTTCGAAGCTCTCCATTTCTGCTTCTCAGTTCGTCACGGCGGGACTGAAGATGCCGCTGACGCTGGCACCAGGACAGTCCACGAACTTTCAAGTGGTGTACTACGGCAAAACTTCCGGTTCGTATTCCGGAACGCTTTCGGCAATGACCGCGCACGGCGGCAGTTCGACCAAGGTGCACCTGAGAGGTGCGACGGCGACCCTGCAAGGCCAGTTGTCGGTGAGCGTTTCCAATCTGAATTTTGGAAAGGTGCTGGTGAATGGCAACAGCACCCAGGCACTCACGTTGACCAATCCTGGATCCACGGACATCCATATTTCGCAGATCACGGTGAGCGGGTCCGGATTCAGCGTTAGTGGCGTAGCCACTCCGTACACGCTGTCGGCCGGGCAGGCCGCTTCACTGCAAGTGGCGTTTTCGCCGGCGGCGGCGGGGGCAGCGACCGGCGGGATCACTATCACCAGCGACGCGACCAATTCCACGGTCACTGTTGGCCTGAGTGGCACGGGCTCTTCGGCGACCTACACGATGTCTCTCACCCCCGGCAGCGTCAGCTTCGGCAACTTGAACGTCGGCAGTACCGCGACGCAGAGTGTCCAGGTGTCGAACACCGGCAACTCCAGCGTGACGTTGACCCAGCTGCAAGCCAGCGGCAACGGCATTTCGGTGAGCGGGCTGGCCATCCCCTTGAGCCTGGCGCCTTCGCAGAGCGCCACGTTTAGCGTGTCGTTTGCTCCCGGAGCAGCAGGAACGATCCCCGGCAGCGTGACCGTAACGAACAACGACGGCATCAGCACTGTGGCCGCGGTCACCGGAACCGGCGTGCAGGCCGGGCTGAGCGTGACGCCTGCCAGCGCGAGCTTCGGATCAGTGGTAACCGGCAGCACCAACTCCCAGACCATTCAGCTGAAAAACAACGGCAACGCCAACCTGACGATTTCCCAGGCGACCGTGAGCGGATCAGGATTCAGCTTGAACGGCTTGTCCCTGCCAGCGACACTGACGCCGGGGCAGAGCACCAACTTCAACGTGAAGTACGCGCCACAGAGCGGCGGCAACGCAAGCGGCTCAATTTCGATCGTGAGTAACGCGCCGAATTCACCGGCGACCGTTGCCCTGTCGGGCACCGGGGCCTCGGCGACATATACGCTGGCGCTGAATCCGGGCAGTTTGAGCTTCGGCAGCGTCAACGACGGAAGCACCGCGTCCCAGAGCTTTACGGTGACCAACACTGGCAACTCGAATGTGTCCATCTCTGGGGTTTCGGCGAGCGGCACAGGTTTCACGATTGCGGGCGGCGGCGGAGCGGTAACCCTTTCGCCGAACCAGAGCAGCACGGTGAGCGTGCAGTTTGCGCCGACCACCGCCGGCAATGCGTCGGGCAGCGTGACGGTTTCCAGCAACGGGACCTCGCCCGCGAACGTGGCACTCAGCGGTTCGGGCGTGGCGCCGTCGACACAGCACTCGGCGGCACTGGGCTGGTCTGCCAGCACTTCAACCGTGGCTGGCTATAACGTATATCGCAGCACGGTCAGCGGCGGCGCGTACGTGAAGATCAACTCGTCGCTGGTGGGCGGAGTGAGCTACTCCGACTCCAGCGTCAACAGCGGCGCTACCTACTACTACGTGGCAACGGCCGTGGACTCGAGTGGCACCGAAAGCGTCTACTCGAACGAAGTCTCCGCGGTCATTCCGTAATCTCTGATACCGATTCTTCGTGAGATGAGTTCCTCCTGGTGTGGGGCATGACTTGGCTGCCGGCCTGGTCGTGCCCCTTTTTTTTTGGACGGATTGGGGGAGTCCACCGTACCAACCAGTTGGTTTGTGCGCTTGCCGGACTCTTGGCAGCACCGAAACGGTTTCTCCGTCTAAAACGGAAATGTCGGTTATGATCCTTTCGCATTGCCGCTGGAGTTCGGTGCACGGCGCCAGCAGGTGAAACGCCGGAACAAGGGAGAGCTCATGACGCGCATTCTGCTGCTAGGCCTCGATCCTGAGACTGTGGATTTTTCTGACCCTGCCCTGCCCCCGGGTATGACCGTTGAAAAGGTTCACGCCGGGATCGCGGTCGCGCTGAAGCAGTTCACTGATCGCGGATGGGAGTCCGACGTTGGTTTCATCCGCCCGGACGAAACCGCCGGACCGACAGTGGAGCGTCATTTACGTTCGACGAACTACGATTGTGTGGTCATCGGAGCCGGCGTGCGCCTGCCGCCACGCAATCTTGCATTATTCGAAGTGGTCATCAACGCTGTTCGTAAGGCTGCCCCTGGCGCGGCGATTGCCTTCAATACCCGGCCGGACGATAGCGCCGATGCTGCCGCTCGTTGGGTGGCGGTTGCAAGGCGAGCAGGGTAGTCGGGAGGAAGTGGGTTCAAGCAAGGTAGCGGGGAGGATGCCCTGCTGCTAAAGACGCCGGCGCTCGGTCTAACCTGCACGTTTGAACAAGCAGGAAAGACCGGGACGCGTATCGTGCCCCTATGGCTTCCTCCCCTAGCACTCATTACTCGCCAGGCTCTTTCAGGAAGGCGGCTAGGGCCTGTTGCCAGGGCCTGGTGCGGATGCCATATGCGTGCAAGCTGGCGGGAGAGAGGACGGAGAACTGAGGGCGGCGGGCCGGGCGCGCGGACTGGTCGGTGCTAATAGGGTGAACTGGAATGTTGCCCAGGCCGGACTGGGCGAGGATTTCTTTGGCGAAGTCGAACCAGGTGCAGACGCCTTCGTTGGTGATGTGGACGATGCCTCGAGCGTCTTTGCGGACCAGGTCGCGGATGGCGCGGGCTAAATCCCGAGTGTAGGTAGGTGAGCCGGTCTGGTCGTTGACGACGGAAAGTTCAGGGCGGGTTTTTGCAGCGTTGAGAATTTTTTCGGGGAACGACGAGCCGTGGACGCCGAAAAGCCACGAGGTGCGGGCGATGCACCAGTTGGGGGAGATTTTTTGCAGGGCGGCTTCGCCAGCGGCCTTGGAAGCGCCATAGACATTGATGGGCGCGACCGCGTCGCCGACTTCGTAGGGGCGAGTGCCATTGCCGTCGAAGACATAGTCGGTGCTGGCGAGAAAAACGCGCGCGCCAATTTTTTCTGCCGAGCGGGCGACGTTTTCGACTCCCGTGGCATTGACAGCGAAAGCGAGGTCGCGGTTTTTCTCGCAGCCGTCCACATCGGTATGGGCGGCGCAGATGACGATCCAATCGGGTCGCGATTTTTGAACGAGCGCTGCAACTTGAGCAGCATCGCTGATGTCGGCTTCGGCGGAGCCGGCGGGAATTAGCTCGTCGCCCTGCTCCAGACCGCCCGATTCCTCTCGAGCATTCGAACTATCCCGATTCCATTCCTGAAGAAGGTCGGTGCCGAGCATGCCCCGCGCACCAAGGACAAGGACTCGCATCGGCTATTTGTGCTGGGTTTCCCAGTCGTAGTTGATGTTGGGGTCGTCGTAGGCGATCCGGAGTTCGTCGGCCGGATTGTAGTGGCGGTCGGTCAGATAGATCAGCTGAATGGGGTCAACGCCCAGAGCTTTGTAGCCGTGGCCGACGCCGGGCGGGATCAGAATTTCCCAAGGCTGGATGCGCCCTGCGAAGAGCGTGTTGATCGCGCCGAAAGTTTTGCAGTGGCGGCGAAGATCATAGAGAAAAACCTGAACCATGCCGGTGACCGGAGCCCAGAGATCGGTTTGCTCGGCGTGGTAGTGAATGGCTTTGATGGTCCCGGGATAGGTGAGAGTGAAAGAGATTTGAATCTGGCGATTTCCTTCGGGAACCATTTTTGCGGCCAGGCCTTTGCCGAGGCGCGCGAGTTCGGTGAAGAAACCCCGGTCGTCGGGATAGACTTGCAGAGGATGGATTTGCACGCCTTCGATAAGATCGGGTGAATCGGGGCGGGAGATGATTTTGCCAAGAGTTTTTTCGGAGCGGCGGAGGATGGCCAGTTCGATACCGTTGCGCGTGCCGAGCGGCACGATCTGCGAGCCGGCGTGTTGAGAGGCGAGAACTTCCGCGGCCATGGAGCGAAATCTCCTTTAGACATTGAAAGCCGGAATACGGCCGAAGTAAAGGAGAAGTGCGGGATCAGGTTCCCAGCTCGGTAAGAGCTTTGCGAGCAGATTCGGCCGACGGGCTGTCGGGTTTGGCCTTGATGGCGGCCTCGAACGAACTGCGGGCGCGGGCTTTGTCGTTAAGCTTTTGATAGACCATGCCCAGGTGGTAGTGGTAGGTGGGATTGCCGGGAGTCTTCTTAACCGCGTCTTCGAGAAGCGGTACGGCGGCGGAATAAGCGCCGGTCTTGAAGTAGGCCCAACCGAGCGTGTCGGCGGAGTTGGGCGAATCCTTCATGCCGCGGCGGGCGATCTGTGCCAGGCTGAGCGCGACGTTAACGTCACCGCCATTTTCCAGTTGCAGATAAGCGAGGTTGTTGGCCGCGAGCGGATTCTCGGGCTGGAGGGACAGAGCTTTTTGGTAAGCGGATTGCGCCTGCTGCCAGTCGCCTTTGGCTTCGTACTGCGTGCCCAAGGCGACGAGCAGGATGGCGTCGGTGGGAGCGAGGGAGATCGCCGTCTTGTAGCTCGCGATAGCGGCATCGGTTTCGCGGTGTTTCTCCTGCAACTGAGCCAGAGCGGCTACCGGCGCGAAGTTGGAGGGCGCGAGACTCGCGGCGCGTTCGAACGATTTTTCGGCTTCCTGATCCTGGGAATTGCGAAGCTGCATTTGACCGAGCAAGAAAATGAGCCCGGCGTTGTCTGGAGATTTGGCGATAACTTCTTGCAGCCGTGCGATCGCGGCGGCGGGCTGGCCGCGCTGGAAATCCAGATTGGCAAACGCTTCGTGGGCTTTCAGATTTTCCGGATCATGCGAGAGCGCCTGGCGGAAAAGAGATTCCGCCTCCGGATAGCGTTTCTGCTGGGCGCGCAGAACGCCCAAGTCAATGTACCCGATGGGATTCTGCGGAGCGACCTGGATAAGAGCCTTCAGGTCGCTTTCGGCGCCGGCGATATCCCCCTGATTGCCACGGGCCAGCGCGTGGAAAGAGTAGCCCTCTGGGATTTCCGGAGAATCCTTCATCAACTGGGAACCAATGGATTGCAGGTTCGTCCAGTCGTGGCGTTGAGCGGCGAGAACGCCCAGCGCGCGCCAGGCCTCGGGGGTTTTTGGCTGGAGCTTGACGGCTTGCCGCCACTCGCCTTCGGCCTGGCTCAAATTGCCTTTGAGCTGGTAGGCGTTGCCGAGCTGAAGGTGCGCAGCCGGGCTGTCCGGATAGTATTTCAGGGCGTCCTGCAAGGTGAGGATCGCGTCGTCCGGCTTCTTTTGCATCAACTGCAGCTGGCCGCGGAGGACGAGGCCCTCAGGGTCGTGAGGTGAGGCCTCGAGTATGGTGTCGTTAATTTTGCTGGCCTGGTCGAACTGGCGATTTCCAATGAGCAGCTGGACATAGGTTTTTTTCACACCCAGATCATTCGGGTGAGCAGCGACGAGAGAGGAGAACTCGGCCTGAGCCTTGGTGGCGTCGTGGCGGCCGATGTAGAAATCGCCGAGCATACGGTAGCCCGCGGGCACATCCGGCATTTGGGCTTTGGCGTCGGCAAGAACCTTTTCGGACTGATCGATTTGGCCTTGGGAGAAATAAAGAGCCGCCAGCGCGGTATGCGGGATGGGATTCTTGGGTTCCAGTTGAATGGCTGATTCGAATTGGCGGCGCGCGTCTTCGAAGCGCTTTTGCAAGGCATAGAGAGAGCCGAGGTACATTAGAGCGGCGATGGCGTGGGGATCCTGGGAATATGCTTTCTGGAAACTTGCTTCGGCGTCGCGGAAGTCGCCGGCGCGTTGCTGAAGGACGCCGAGGTTGAGGAATGCGCTGGCGTTGCTCGGAGCCGCTCGCAGGGCGTCGCGGGCCTCGGCCAGAGCGTCTTTCTGGTTACCCAGACCCGCGTCGGCATCGGAGAGCAGGATTTTGGCGTCAACGTCGTTGGGGTTGCTGCGCAGAATCAGGAGCGCGCGGTCTTTGGCTTCCTGAAACTTGCCACTGCGAGCGTAAAGCTTGCCGAGGTCCAGTTGCGCCGGCCAGTTGCCGGGATCGAGATCGACGGTCCGCAGCAATTCCTGAAATGCCGAGGCTAAGTTGCCGAGACGTTCGCTGCACTGCGCGCTCTTGTAAAGAGCCACAGTGTAACGCGGGTCGATCTGCAGGGCGCGGGCGTAACTGATGCGCGCCTCGGGATACTTGCCGGCTTTGAAGAACTCATCGCCTTGCGCGACGAACTTGTTCTTGCGGACATTGGGATCGCGCGAACAGCCGGTAAGCACCAGCGCGAAGAGCACCAAGACCGCACCAAGGATGTGGGAGGCTTTGCGAGGGAAGCAGTAGGGCATAAGTTACAAACTCCCGAGGAGCAATTTCCGCGCCCGGGCCGATATTCGAGGGCGCCTAGCTACCAGCCTAAGAATACACGCCCTGATTTTCAAATATTTACGGATGCATGGGAGAGGTGCGCCTGAAGGTACTGTCGTGCAGAGGGGTACGGCCGGGGAATACCTGCCGGAAAAAAGGCTAAAAGAAGGGATAAGGTGGATAGAATAGTTCCACTGGGGAGAGGCGGTCCAGAGGCTAGGGCGAGTCAAATTGAGACCCACCCTTGCAAGGACTTGTTGTAAGATATTGACATTAAAGCAGTTAATATGGTGCACGGGGTTGAGGGACTTCCTTCGAGGTGGCATAGGGTTTGCTGTTGTACAGGTTTCGACCATAAGGGAGAGCTGCGAGGAGTCGCAAACGCGCCATGATTCGAAACGGCGAAGTCAGCATGTCTGAGGTGAAGAGGATCCTCCGGAAGCGTTGGTGGGTGCTGCCGGCGACCGCAATCGGGGGCACGGCGCTGGCCTTAGCGGCGACTTTTGTTCTGCCGAATCGGTACACCTCACAAACTTTGGTGCTGGTGGAGCAGCAGTCAGTGTCGACCGACGTGGTAAAGCCAGTCATCACCGAGGAATCGAACCAAAGACTGGCGTCCATGAAGGCAAAGATTTTGAGCCGCTCGCGCCTGTTGCCGATCATTGAAAAATTTGGACTGTACGCAGGTCTGCGCAGCAAAGTGCACATGGACGATCTGGTCATGAAGCTGCAGTCACAGATCGAAGTGACTCCGCTCGAGGCGATGCAGGGGACATCAAACCGGCAATTGCCGGGCTTCCACGTGAATGTGACCGCCGATAATCCGCAGATCGCACAGGGAATCTGCACGGAAATTACGACGATGTTCATGGAGCAGAACAGCAGCGAAATCAAGAAGCGAAACGACCAGGCGTTCCAATTCCTGACGCAGCAGGTGGACGAAGCGCAGAGGAAACTGAACGAACAGGACGCGCGGCTGGCGGAATTCAAAAAGAAGTACATGGGAGCACTGCCGGATCAGGAGAACCAGAATTTGGCCTTGCTTTCAGGGATGAACACACAGCTGGATGCGACTACGCAGGCGTTGACGCGCGCGCAGCAGGACAAGGCGTTCAACGAATCGCTGCTTTCTTCGCAGTTGACCACCCTGAAACTGACCAAGACCGGCGAGTCCACGCCCGAATCCATGGAGCAGCAACTCAGCACCTTGCAGGATCAACTGACCGCCCTGCAAGCTCGGTACACGCCGGATCACCCCGACGTCATCAAGTTGAAGGGCCAGATCGAGCAACTCAAGGCTCGCATGAACGCGGCTCCGAAAAATAACAATGCACAGACCGCGCAGGCCGGCCCGGAACCGGCGTCCATTCAGCAATTGCGGGCGAAGCTACGCCAGGATGAACTGAACATTGCCGACCTTGCAAAGCGGCAGAGCCAGATTCAGTCGCAAATCGGCGTCTTGCAGGGGCGGATTCAATCCAGCCCGGCCGTGGAGCAACAGTTTAAAGACTTGACTCGCGACTACCAGACGGCGTTGGATTTTTACAACGACCTGCTGAAGAAGCGCGACCAGGCGAAAGTCGCAACCGATCTGGATCAGCAGCAGCAAGGCGAGCAGTTCAGTGTGCTTGACCCGCCCAGTTTGCCGATGTCGCCGTCATTTCCGAAGAAGCCGATTTTTGCCGGAGCAGGATTCGGCGGAGGGCTGGCGCTGGGTTTGGCGATTCTGTACCTGATTGCCGCGCTGGATTCTTCGATGCACACCGAACAAGATGTGGAAGTGTGCATGAAGCTGCCGGTGCTGGCGATGATTCCGTCGGTCTCCTTGGAAGGCACGCGGGCAACGAACGGCGGCGACAAAGCATTTGGTTTAGCTGGCGGCCGAGCGTGATGGCCGAACGACCTCAGAAAGGGAAGAAGCAGAACATTTTATGAGCCGGATTCATGAAGCATTGAAGAAGGCAGCCCAGGAGCGGTCGGCGCAGCTTGCCGCGGGAGTGGAGCCGAATTTTCTGGAAGTAGTGGATGCGCCACCGCCAGCGGCAATGCCGTTACGGGAAAGCGAAAAAGCCCCTGTCCGCAGCATTCCGGCGTTGGAGTCGCCGGCATTTCTGCGGTTTGAAGACCTCGCGGCGCGGTGCGCGAAACCGAAATGGAACATTGATCCGCGAATGAGCGTTTTCGAAGGCGACGGTGGCAGCATCGTGGGCGCAGAGCGCTTCCGCACGTTGCGGTCACGGCTTTATCAGATTGCCGCGACTCGGCAGCTGCGCACGGTGATTGTAACCAGCAGCATACCGGCGGAAGGAAAAACCTACGTTGCGTCGAATCTGGCGCAGTCGATCGTCAGACAAAGCGACCGCAAAGTATTGCTGGTTGACGCGGACCTGCGCGCTTCGCGAGTGCATGTGGCGCTGGGAGCGCCGCGCTCACCGGGCCTTACGGACTACCTGCGCGGCGAAGCGGACGAGTACAAGGTGATCCAGAAGGGAAGCGCCGCGAACCTGTTTGCGATCACCGGCGGAAGCGAAGTAAACAATCCGAGCGAGTTGCTGCTGAACGACCGGATGAAACGGCTTCTGGAGCTGGTGGCCCCGACGTTTGATTGGGTCATCATCGACACCCCTCCGGCGTTGCCGGTGCACGACGCCAGCATGTTGTCCGGCCTATGTGATGGCGTGCTCTTTGTCGTGCGTGCCGGGTCCACGGACCACGAAATCGCAGCGAAAGCCGCGGCCGAGTTCGAAGATAAGAATCTGCTGGGAGTGGTTCTGAACCGCGCCGATACTAGCCTGGAATACGGCGGCTACTACTACACTTATCCCGAAACAACTCGATAGCTGCGGTCTCGGTCACCCAGCGGAATGCGAAGCCGCGTTCTTATCGCCACGCTGCAACAGCCACAATAAAGGCGCCAACAGAAGCAAGCCAAACAGAAAGAAAACGACGCCACCTTCATGGTGGAGCCGGCCGTAAAGGAATGCCGGATCGACGTAAGTCGCCAGCAGCGTGAGCGTGACAACGCGCACACCGTTTTTCACAATCATCACCGCAATTCCCGCCAGCACCAGAACAGCCTGTTTCCAAAACGTGCGCAAATAAAAATGCGCGACCAGCACGGCCAAGATCAGCAGGGCCAAACTGGAGCGAATGCCGCTGCACTCTTTGGCGACTTCAATGTTGACGCGCGCCAGGTGAAAAACGAAGCCATCGCGAAGCACCGGGACGCCGCTCCAGTCGAAAAGAATGGCCGCGATCTCGGTGGTTCCCCTTTGCAGAAAATAGACGGTTTTGTCGAGCAGGAAATCAGGAAAGGGGATGGTAAAGAGCAGAAAGGCCAGAGAAAAACGGGCCTGCTGAAGCGCAGCCTTGCCAAATAAGAGAGCGAAACCAGAAACCCAAAGAAGCAGCAGCGCCAGCACATACAGCGAAAGCTGGTTCAGGCTGCTCCAGCCAGAACCGAGCAGGAAACACCATGCGGCGGCTCCGCTACCGGCAACCAGGAACGCGACCGACGAACGAATATCAGTGCCGAGGGAGCCAAAAATCCGCTCGCGCTCGAGGAAAATCAGCCAGGCGCAGATGGCCGGAATCAGAACCGTGTGGGAAGAGTTGTCGTCGGAAAGGGCGTGACGAGCGAAGCGGCTCAAGGGATTCAGGAATAGCAGGGCAGTTGCCAGAATCCACCCGGCATAGAGCCAGCAGCGGCGAGAGAGATTCCCCAATTGGAGGGCGGGAGAGTTTGGTTGGGAGCCAGGAGCGGGCATTGTGATTCAACAGCTGAACGTTTCCGTGCGATGAGTATAGTGGCGCTCGTAGTAGTTGCGGTACTCGCCGGAGCGGGCGTGCGCGAGCCAGGAAACGTTGGACCGATACCATTCAATCGTGCGCCGTATGCCTTGGTCAAAGGGAACCAGCGGCTTCCAGCCGAGTTCGCGCTGAATCTTGGAACTGTCCAGTGCGTAACGGCGGTCGTGGCCCGGGCGGTCTTTGACGTATTGCATAAGAGTTTCCGGTTTTCCGAGATGCCTCAGGATCGTTCGTACCACGTGCAGGTTGGGCAGCGGTGCGCCCGCAGAAACGTTATAGACTGCGCCGGTTGGGCCCTTTTCTACGGCGAGAGCAATTGCCCGGCAATAGTCCTCGACAAAAAGCCAGTCGCGCTCCTGCATGCCGTCGCCATAGATCGGGAGGGGCTTGTCGTCCTGTGCATTGGCGAGCATGAGCGGAATCAGCTTTTCAGGAAACTGAAACGGGCCATAGTTATTGGTACAGCGCAGGATGATGGCCGAAACGCCGTAGGTATTGGCGTAGGCGGCGACGAAATGGTCGGCAGCGGCCTTGCTGGCGGCATACGGGCTGCGGGGATCGAGAGAAGCTTGTTCGGTGAAGCTCGAACCGGCCGGCGCGCTGCCATAAACCTCGTCCGTGCTGATCTGTACGAAACGCGGCAGTTTGGTCTTTCGCGCGGCTTCCAGCAGGCACATGACGCCGCCGACATTGGTGTGCAGGAAGGGCGAGGCGTCCTCGATGCTGCGATCCACGTGGGTTTCGGCGGCGAAGTTGACCAGGGCGTCGAAACCGAGGGTAAAGAGTTCAGAAACGGCAGCCGGGTCAGTGATATCGCCGCGAAGGAAGCGGTAACGGGGAGTGTCCGCCAAATCGCTTAGGCTTTCCGGATTGCCAGCGTAGGTAAGCTTGTCGAAATTGACGACGTGCACCTCCGGCCGGGTGGTCAGCACGTGCCGGATGAAGTTGGAACCGATGAAGCCGGCCCCGCCAGTGACCAGAAGTTTCAAGAGACTCTCCTTCGAAAATCAGCAAAAGAGCACCGGCAAAACAAACCAGCGGCAGTTCCGGTCAATCGTGGCTGCGCGTGTGTCTCGGAGGCGCACCACGGCCGGGAATTTTATTGGCGCCCGTTTTGGCGGCGAGATTGGTGGCATTCAGCAGAGACTCAAAGGTCCCAGCGTCGGTCCACCAGCCGTCGAGAACGCTGTGTGTCAGCGTGCCTTCCCGCAGATACATGTTGTTCACGTCGGTAATTTCGAGCTCATTGCGCCAGCTAGGTTTGGTTTTGCCGATTTTTTCAAAGACCGATGCGTCGTAGAAATAAAGGCCGGTAACAGCGTAGTTGGATTTGGGAGCTTTTGGTTTTTCTTCGATGCTGAGGATGCAGCCATCTGAGATTTCGGGGCAGCCGAAGCGCTCGGGATCCGGAACTTCTTTCAGGATGATGTGAGCGCCGGACGCCTGTTTTTCGAAAGCTTGCTTGGACGCGATGATGTTGTTTTCAATGACGTTGTCGCCGAGGATGACGCAGATTTTTTCGCCTTCAACGAAGGGCTCGGCGAGACGAAGAGCATCAGCGATGCCTCCTTCGCCTTCCTGGTAGGTGTAGTGGATGCGATGCAGGTCAAAGTCCTTGCCGTTGGAAAGCAGGCGCAGGAAGTCGCCTGAATTCTGGCCGCCGGTGACAATGATGAGGTCGCGGATGCCAGCGTCCACCAGAGTCTGGATCGGATAGTAGATCATGGGCCGGTCGAAAACCGGGAGGAGATGCTTATTGGTGACCCGGGTGAGCGGGTAGAGACGGGATCCCTTTCCGCCGGCCAGCACGACGCCCTTCATGATGCCTCGATTCTCAATACGATTTCGGGGTTAGGCGACAAGTTCCATCATGCCACGAGAAAGGTGTTTTCTCAGGTGGTTTGCGGGCTCCCCAGCCAGTACTGTGACCGAAAGGAAAACCCCGATCGCCCTTGCCAGGACGGAGTTCGAGCAGCAATAGAACGCCTCATAAATGGAACTTAGGATGATGGGCTATTTCCATAAGCGGCGCAAATCCGACCAGCCTGTGCTGTTGGAAGATTTGGGAGTGGATATTCCCATAAGTCCGGAATCAGCTTGCAACAATAGGGCAGGATTTTTCCTCTGCCAGGCTTAGCGGGCGCCCCAAGAGGTTACAGTACCATGTCTATTAGGTCTAAATCCTTATGATACAGTAAGTTATGGTAGTTTTGGCGGCGTGGAGCGGAGAGCGGCTATGGCAGGCGAATTGCCGTATGAGAGGTGGCTTGGACGTCTCGCGTAGTTCATGGCGGTAGCCCGTCTAGGGCTGATGGTGTAGGGCCTTCGAAGAGGGGAAACCTGAACTTGACGACCTTAACTGGCGGCTCCGAAAAGCAGCAGCTTCCGTGGTATGTGCTGCAGTGCTGGGTGCGCAAGGAAAACACGATTGCGACCCAGCTGCTGAATCAGGGTTTCGAGTGCTTTCTGCCTCAGTACAAGAGCATCAGGGCCTGGTCGGGACGAAAGACAGTGGTCGAGCAGCCCCTGTTCCCTGGGTATGTCTTTTGCCGGTTCGACTATACGCAGCGCCGACCGGTCGTAATGACCCCGGGCGTGCAGCAGGTCGTCGGATTTGGCCGGGTACCCTCGCCCGTAGCGGATCACGAGATTGAGGCGCTGCAGGTGGCAACAGCCTCGGAAGCAGCAGTGCAACCCTGGCCGTACTTGGAGATTGGCGACCAGGTCCGGATTCACACTGGCAAGCTCAGCGGGATCGAGGGCATTCTGATCAATTTCAAGGGCAATCACCGCATCGTCCTCTCCGTCACCTTGTTACAGCGCTCGGTAGCATTAGAAGTCGATCTGGATTGGGTGGCTTCGGTCGAGAAGAACGAACGCACGAGAGAAAAGCGAATTCTGGCGGGAGCGCCGATTCGGGTTGCGGGATAGTGTAACGGCCTGGCGCCAGGCTGATGGGAAAGACCGGTCAATGAGCTTACTAAGGGCCACAATCGAACGGCGGGTGACGAAGCGGATGGATGCCGACGAGCATCTAACCCCGGCGAAGGGCAGCGAGCACGCCGGCCGCATCGTGCTGCATGAAGACGGATTTGTGTCCATGTTGTACCTGGAACGCAGGCGCGCCGAGAGATCGCGGAGCCGCTTTGTCTTGATGCTGGTGGACGTGAAGGAAGCTATCGTTGACGGGCAGAAGAAGCGCACGCTCTCGAAGATTACCAACGCGCTGCTTGGAGTAACCCGGGAAACCGACATCATCGGGTGGTACTTGGAAGATCACGTCATCGGCGTGATTTGCACCGAAGTGGGCAAGGCGAAAACAAAGACGGTGCAGGGCCGGATGCTGGAGAAGGTGCGAACGGCTTTCGTCGAGGTACTGCCCCAGGAAAAGATCTCGCAGATCACCGTGTCGTTTCATTTTTTCCCCGACGATTGGGAAGATGGTGGCTCGGATCACTCTGCGAACATTAGCCTGTATCCGGATTTGTCGCGTCAGCAGGAAACCCGGAAATTCTCGCTCGCGGTGAAGCGTGCGATGGATGTGGTAGGGAGCGCCGCAGCCTTGATCTGCACGGCGCCCGTTTTGGCGGCGGTGGCCGCGGCCATCAAGTTGACTTCGAAGGGCCCGGTGCTATTCAAACAGGAACGGCTGGGCCAGTACGGGAGGAAGTTCACCCTGCTGAAGTTCCGATCCATGCGGACCGATTGCGACGCGAGAATTCACGAAGAATACGTCAGCCAATTTATTGCCGGTGAGGTAGATGGCGCGGGTGCGGATGGTGACAAACCGGTGTTCAAAATTCAGGAAGACCCGCGGGTTACGGCGATCGGGAAATTCCTCCGCAAGACCAGTCTGGATGAGTTTCCGCAGTTCTGGAATGTGCTGACCGGTGAAATGTCCTTGGTTGGACCGAGACCCCCGGTACCTTACGAATACAAGGCCTACGATCTGTGGCATCGCCGCCGGGTGCTGGAAATCAAGCCAGGCATTACCGGGCTTTGGCAGGTCGAAGGGCGGAGCCGGACGCGATTTGATGAGATGGTACGCCTCGATCTGAAGTATGCGCGGGCGTGGTCGATCTGGCTGGATGTGAAGATTCTTTTGCAAACGCCCGGGGCCGTACTCACCGGCGAGGGCGCGCACTAAGTTCGCAACGCACAAAACGCGCTAGACGTACCCCTTGCGCCCAATCAACAATCTTCAGGCAACCGCAGCTGCCCGTTGAAAAGCGACCTCCGTCCCCGCGAGGAAGCGAGTCTATGTCTGGGATCTGTCAATCTCGGCAAGCGTATGGCGATGAGCTTGCTGGCTTTTCTGCCAGTATCACGACAGACTCCCGGGTCAATTCCCAAGGAGCACTATGATTCGCATTGGTGTCATTGGTTACGGTTATTGGGGACCGAATATCGTGCGAAATTTCCACACGCACGGAAATTCGGAGGTGGTTGTAGTCTGCGACAAGAGCAATAAATGCGCAGAGCGCCTGCACAAGGCCCATCCCGGTGTTCCATTTACAACGGATGTCAACGAAGTCTTGAAGTCGCCGAAGATTGATCTAGTTGCGGTGGTGACGCCGGTGTGGACGCACTACGAACTGGCCAAGGCGGCGCTGGAAAACGGCAAGCACATCTTCGTAGAGAAACCATTCACCGCGAGCGCCCAGCAGGCAGAGGAACTGATTGAACTGGCGGATCGCAAGAACCTGAAGATCATGGTGGATCACACGTTCCTGTTTACGGGGGCGGTCAAAAAGATTCGGCAGCTGATTGATGAAGGATCCCTCGGCGATTTGTACTACTACGATTCCCTGCGCGTGAATCTGGGCCTTTTCCAGCATGACGTAAACGTGATTTGGGACCTTGCGCCGCACGATCTCTCAATCATGAATCATGTCATCAAGGAAAAACCAGAAGCGCTGGTCGCCACGGGCGAGAAGCATCTGAATGGCGTGGAAGACATCGCCTTCATCACGGTGTATTTTCCGAAGCGTGTGATCGCGCACATCAACGTTAACTGGCTCTCGCCGGTGAAGGTGCGAACGACGCTGATCGGAGGCCAGAAGAAGATGCTGGTGTGGAACGACCTGGAAGCGGATGAAAAGATCAAGATCTACGACAAGGGCGTCAGCATGTCCAGCAACCCCAGCAATTTGCATCAGCTGCTGGTGAGCTACCGCTCCGGAGACATGTGGGCCCCGCAGGTGGAGCAGATCGAGGCCTTGCGAGCGGAGACCGCCTATTTCCTGAAGTGCATCGACGAAAACAAGTCGCCGTTTAACGACGGCGCGAATGGGTTGCAAGTGGTGAGGCTGCTGGAAGCGGCGGAGAAATCAATCCGACGGCGCGGAGAGTTGGTGCACCTGTGAGCGAGTTCGTCTCGATAGCGCCCAGCGTGAAGCTGGGCAAGGATGTCAAGCTCTCTAAATTCATCAATTTGTACGGCTGTGAAATCGGCGATGAGACCAAGATTGGCGCTTTTGTCGAAATTCAGAAGAACGCCAGTGTGGGAAAGCGCTGCAAGATTTCCAGCCATACGTTTGTTTGCGAAGGCGTAGAGATCCAAGACAACGTGTTCATCGGCCACGGCGTTACGTTTATCAACGACAGTTATCCGCGGGCGACCACGGCTTCGGGCGAATTGCAGACCGAAGCGGACTGGAAGGTTGAAAAGACAGTCGTAAGGAGGGGCGCTTCGATTGGTTCCGGCTCGACCATCCTGAGCAGTCTAACCATCGGAGAAAACGCGATCGTAGGCGCGGGGAGCATGATAACCAAAGACGTGCCTGCAAATGCGATCGTGGCCGGCAATCCGGCAAAGGTTTTGCGGTTCATTACAGAGGAGAAAAAATAATCTAAATGACGAGTACAACGAAGGTCCCATTTCTGGATCTGGTTACGCCCCACCAAGAGCTGAAGGCGGAGCTCTTGCAGGTAGTGGAAAAAGCGCTGGGCAACGCCGGCTTCATCGGCGGCCCGATGGTGGAGAACTTTGAACGGGAATTCGCGAATTTCTGCGGCACCAAGTACTGCGTTGGCGTAAACAGCGGAACCGACGCGTTGCGGTTTGCGTTTATGGCCGCGGGCGTCCAACCGGGCGACATTGTCGTGACCGTGCCGCACACGTTCATTGCGACGACCGAATCCATCTCCCAAGTCGGAGCCCGCATTGCGTTTGTGGACATCAACGAGCAGACGTACACCATGGATCCGGAAAAGCTGCGCGATTATCTGGAGAATCATTGCGCGTTCGATTCCGACCGGGGCAAGCTGGTAGAGAAGGCTTCCAAGCAGGTGGTTTCCGCGATCGTCCCGGTTCATCTCTATGGTCAGACCGCGGACATGGACCCGATCCTGGCGCTGGCGGAAAAGTACAGCTTGGTGGTGATCGAGGACGCCTGCCAGGCGCACGGCGCCGAGTATTTCTCGCGCCAAGACGGTGTGTGGAAGAAAGCCGGCACGATGGGTCGGGCCGCCGCGTTCAGTTTCTATCCCGGGAAAAACCTTGGAGCCTGTGGCGAAGCTGGCGCAACTGTAACCAACGACGAGGCGATGGCCAAGCAGATGAAGATGATCCGCGACCATGGCCAGGCGAAAAAGTATTACCACGACATCGAGGGCTATAACGGGCGTCTTGATTCGATCCAGGCGGGCTGGCTCAGCGTGAAGTTGCAGCATCTCGCCAAGTGGAACGAATCGCGCCGCAACCTGGCCCACCGCTACCATGACCTTTTCGTCGACGTGAAGGATGCGGTCACGATTCCGCAGGAAGCCGAATGGACCAAAGGCGTCTATCACTTGTACGTGGTGCGCGTGCAGGATCGCGAAGCACTACAGGCGTATCTGGGGGAAGCCGGCATCGGAACCGGCATTCACTATCCGATTCCGCTGCACCAGCAAAAGGCCTATCAGAGCCTGGGTTACAAGACCGGCGACTTTCCGGTTACCGAGCAAGTCGCCGCGGAAATCGTTTCCCTGCCAATGTTCCCGCAAATGACCGAAGCCCAGCAGGATTTGGTCTCGCAATCCGTGAAAGAATTCCTCGCGGCCAAGGTCGCAGCGGCTCGTTAAGCCGTTCCGTCCTGTGCCGGAATCTGGCTCTGCGCTGACGCTGAGGCCTGCGGAGTCCGGATTACATAACCGCTCGAACCTCTGTTTCGGCCCTGGCAGGCGCAAGACCTGAACGCGGACCGCGGTCCTTGCAGTACTTCGACACAACACTCAGCAATCACATGTTTCACGGATTCCAAATGCCGCGCATTGACCGTCTGGCTACGGTTTATGCCTGCCATCCGTTCGCCAAGCTGACGGGATTGTCGTCGCGGCGCTGTGTGCCAGTGCTCGCCTATCACAGCATTTCCGAGAACCTGTTCGGGAAATTGGATCCGTACCATCAGGTCAACACGTCGGTCGCAATATTCGAACAACAAATGAAGTGGTTGCGGCGGGCCGGATACCGGGCTTTTGGTCTGCCGGAAATGATCGCAGCCCTGGAGACCGGTCAAAACCTGTCCAAGGCGGTTGTGCTGACTTTTGACGACGGCTACCAGGATTTTTATACCGACGCGTTCCCGGTGCTGAGGCAATGCGGTTTTGCAGCGACCGTGTTTCTGGTTAGCGGACGAGTCCGCGATGAAGCCGTTTGTTTCGAGGGAGCGAATTATTTGACCTGGCGCCAAGTGCGTGAGTTGCAATCTAACGGAATCAACTTCGGCTCGCGCTCCGTGACTCATCCGGACCTTCGATCTCTCGGACCCGAAGAAATTGAATACGAGCTTGGCTGCTCCAAGGAGACGATTGAGCAGGAAATAAGCGCCCCGGTTCAGTCGTTCTCCTATCCCTTTGCGCTGCCGGAAGAAGACCGTGGATTTGTCCGGTATCTGACCGATGCTCTGGAGAATTTCGGGTATGAAAACGGTGTATCGTCAACCATTGGCAGAGCGAAACCAAGCGATGCCCGATTCTTCTTGCCGCGGCTTCCGGTGAATTCCTGGGATGACGTCGACCTTTTCAGGGCGAAGCTGGAGGGAGGCTACGACTGGCTTTATTGGCCGCAATGGCTCTACAAATTCGCGCACCACAGCGTCTCACTAATGGCGATGCGCGGCCAGGGTGAGTTTGAAAACACGGATTAGGCGACCTGAGGAAGTTGAGCTTCTCTTAGTGGTAAGTTTTTTCCACGAGAAGCCATGTTCCTGGAGAGTGGCCAAGCTCACGAGTACGGCTAAGCTATTGATTTGTAATGGGTTAAAGTAAGAGCCTCAACCCGGAGGGGCTCTTAAGCCGGGAGAATCTTGGCAGTCTGATTGCGCCGAAGTTTGGGTCCAGTGTGAAGGTCGCGGCGGCTGTAATATGCTGATTTTAGGAAGTTTAAGCCCCTTGAATGGGGAACTGGGTGGCTGTAGTCTCCAGACTGCCTGGCAGAAACTGATTTTTGGATTGGGCTCGAGACGGTTTCGCAAACCGTATCGCCAAAGGATTTGAGTTCGTCGGATGATGGAGGTTCCAGGCAGATGAAGGCGCGACAGAACGTTGTGGTAGTGGGACTGGGCGAAGTGGGTAAACCGCTGTTTGAGCTTGCTTCGCGCTATCACCAGGCGATCGGGGTTGACATTAAGCCGCCCAGCGAAGCATTCGAGCACGTCGACGTGCTCCACGTGTGCTTTCCTTACGAAATCAAGGATTTTATCGGGGAAGTAGCCCGGTACGTCGCGATGTACAAGCCAGCGCTCACCGTGATCAATAGCACGGTCGGCGTAGGAACGACACGTGCGATTGCCGAGCGGACTGCTGCGGCCGTAGTGAATAGTCCGGTACGCGGCAAGCACGTGCGCATGTTGCAGGAGTTGCAGCACTACACCAAATTCATCGGCTCGGATAACCCGGCGGCTGCGGAGTTGGCGGCAAGCCATTTTGAGTCCATGGGGCTGAAAACCAAGATTCTGCCGGCTTACGAGGCGTCCGAAGTGGCGAAACTGACGGAAACCACTTACTTTGGGCTGATGATCGCCTGGGCGCAGGAAGTGGAAAGATATTGTGATCAGTTGAATCTGGAGTACGCCGACGTAACTTCGTTCTACGATGAGATCAAGTTCTTCCCGCAGGTCAAATATTTCCCTGGTGTGATCGCCGGACATTGTGTCATGCCAAACATCGATATTCTGCTAAAGTTTGAAGACTCCGTGTTGCTGGCGGCGATCAAGCATTCCAACCAACTTAAGCTTGCTCGCGACGCCGCGGCGAAAACGGCTGAAAACGTAGAGAAAGTGCCAGCCGCTACGGCGCCCTGAACGAACTTCCTCTTCAGACCGAAACGTGAAGAACTCTACCACTGTCGCTGAATCCGAGTCCCCCGTGTCTGTGAACTCCGGGGCCATCGGCTACCCGCAGCTGCAAGGAAAGCGCGTAGCCATGGTGACCTATTCCCCTTACCCCGACGATCCGCGTCCGCGCCGTGCGATTGATGCGCTGCTGAGCGCGGGAATGACGGTCGATCTGATCTGCCTCGGTCAAGAAAAATCCAATAAACAGAGCTCCCCCGAATCAATCCGGGTACTTCGTGTGCCGATGAAGCACCGCCGGGGCGGAAAGCTGACCTACGCTTGGCAGTATGGGAGCTTCATTCTCATTGCGACCCTGGTTTTTGCTCTTCGCTCGCTGCGACGGCGCTATGACCTGGTGTATGTCCACAACATGCCGGACATCTTGGTCGCGAGCGCGCTGGTTCCAAAAGCTCTCGGAGCCAAGGTCGTTCTGGATCAGCACGATCCAATGCCGGAACTGATGACTACCATTTTTAACCTGGCGTCAGACAGCTTCAGCGTGCGGCTCATCCGCTGGATGGAAAAATGGAGCGTCGCCCGCACGCATCTGGTGGTCACTGTCAATCTGGCGTGCAAGCACATCTTTTCCGGTCGCAGCTGCAATGCGGAGAAAATCGCCGTTGTGATGAACGCGCCGGACTCGAAACTGTTTCCGTTCCGTGCGGCGCAAGAGATTCCCGATGCCCAGGGGACTGCGGGACGGCCTTTTGTGTTCATGTATCACGGTTCGCTGGTCGAAAGAAACGGCCTGGATCTGGCGGTCGAAGCTCTGGCGCTCGCACGGGAGCGGATGCCGCAGGCCGAGTTGCGGGTGTACGGACCCAGCACACCTTTCCTGGAAAGGGTTATGGAGACGGTGAAGGCCAAAGGGCTGCAGGATATCGTTCACTACCTTGGCTCCAGGCGGCTCGAAGATCTTCGCAAGGAAATTGAGGGCTGCGACATTGGTGTGATTCCGAACCAACGCAATCCCTTCACCGACATCAATACGCCGACCCGAATCTTCGAATACCTTGCGATCGGAAAGCCCGCTATCGCACCGAGTACCCTGGGCATTCAGCAGTATTTTGACCAAGAGTCCCTGGTATTTTTTGAACCCGGGAATGCCGCTGATCTGGCAGGACAGATGGAACGCGCATACACCCACCGCAAAGAGCTTTCCGACATCGCCCGTAAGGGGCAGCAGGTTTACCTGGCGCATACCTGGGAACAAGAAAAGAAAACGCTTCTCGATGGCCTGAGCAAAATCCTTCAATAAATCGAAAGTTCGACTCAATAGATGAAAAAGATTGCACTGGTTACCGGAGCAGAGGGCTTCATCGGTTCTCACCTGGTCCGGCTCCTACAAGCCAAAGGTTGGAGCGTGGTCGGATCGTATCTTGACGCACGCGACTCAACCAGGGAGAACATCCCGGGGTTGAGTTTTGTTCCGTGCGATCTAAGGGACAGCCGGCGGGTCGCTGAAGTGGTCAGCCAGTACCAGCCCACACATATCTTCCATCTTGGTGCGCAGAGCCTGCCGACCGCTTCTTGGAAAGACCCGGTGACCACGTTTGAGTCCAACATCATGGGCTCGCTGTATTTGTTTGAGGCCGCGCGGCATTCGAAGAAGCGGCCGATCATTGTTTCGGCTTGTTCGAGCGCCGAATACGGCAACGTGCCGGAATCCGCCATCCCGGTACGGGAAGAGCAGCAACTCTCGCCCCTGCATCCGTACGGCATCAGCAAGGTTTGCCTGGACCTGCTGGCGCGGCAGTATTCGGCCGATTACGGCATTCCTGCCGTGAACATCCGGCTGTTCAATACCACCGGCGCGGGCAAGACCGGCGATGCGCCTTCCGATTTCGTGCGGCAGTTGATTTCGATCAAAAAGGGGCTGCAAGCTCCGGTCATGGAAGTGGGCAATCTGGAGCCGCGCCGGGCATTTCTGGATGTGAGTGATACGGTCCGCGGCTTTTACCTCGCGGCGATGAAGGGCCAGCGGGGCGCCGTGTATAACCTCTGCGCTTCTCGCACCTACCGGATGCGCGAGATTCTCTCGACGGCCATCCGGCTTTCAGGCGTGAAAGCCGAAGTGCGGCCCGTCGCCAGGCTCATGCGTCCTTCGGATGAAAAGATCATCTTTGGCAGCACCCGGAAGATTCACAAAGATACGGGCTGGAAACCGCTGAAGACGGTTGAGCAGACCTTGCAATCCATGTTGGATTACTGGGACGCCGGGCAGTGATCTTGTGTGAGCATTGCAGGCAATCAGGCACCGTGAACACCGAATTGCAATCTGGAGGAAGAGGAATTCAGCCGACGCATCCTCCCGCCGTGCTGCTGGTTGGCGGCTTGGGAACGCGCCTGCAGTCAGTGCTGCCCGATTCGCCAAAACCGCTGGCTCGGCTCGGGGAAGTTCCGTTTCTGCGGTTGCTGGTCGAGCAGTTGAGCGCGCAGGGGATCAAGCGCTTGATTTTGGGCACTGGCCACCGCGCAACACAAATTGAAGAGGAGTTCGGCGATGGGAGCCGGCTGGGCGTTTCCATCGAGTACTCGCGAGAATCGAGTCCGCTGGGGACCGGCGGCGCCGTGAAACTTGCCGGACGCTCTCTGTGGGGCTGCTCCGAATTCTTGGTGATGAACGGCGATTCGTTTCTGGAGATGGATTTCGGCAAACTGATGGAATTTCACCGTAAGCATCGTGGCATCATCAGCATGGCCATGCGCAGCGTGGCCGACGCCGCTCGCTACGGCACGGTTCAGGTCGATTCCGATAGTCGAGTGACCGGATTCAACGAAAAAACCGGAGTCCAATCCCCCGGCGTGATAAACGGCGGTGTGTATGTATTCAATCACGAAGTTCTGGGTTATATCCCTGAGGGGCCGGTCAGCCTTGAAAAAGATGTATTCCCGCGGATGTTAGAGCGGGGCGTTTACGCGCTGGAGCAGCAGGGCATGTTCATTGACATTGGCACACCGGAAGATTACGCACGCGCGCAGACTCTTTACGACAATCTGCGCGAGGCGGCCAAAGCGAAGCCGGGATCTGCCGATCGCGAATCAGTCGGAAGAACCAGCCGTTGATCAAGCTCGAAGCGGAGCGTCAGCTGCCGCGCTGAAGGAAGGAAAAAAGCGCATGATTATCACTCGCACGCCGTTACGCATCTCGTTTTTTGGCGGGGGCACAGACTATCCCGTGTACTTCCGGGAATTCGGCGGAGCTGTGCTCTCCACGACGATCGACAAGAGCTGCTACATCACCTGCCGGTATCTGCCGCCATTTTTCGAATATCACAGCCGCATGTCGTATTCCAAAATCGAAAATGTGGCGCAAAACAGCGAGTTTGAACATCCATCGGCCCGTGCATGCCTGAAATATCTGGACGTGCAAGAAGGAGTTGAGATTCATCACGTTGCTGATTTGCCAGCGCGGACGGGTCTGGGCACCAGCTCTGCCTTTACGGTTGGCCTCTTGCTGGGCCTGTATGCCCTTCGCGAACAGATGCGCAGCAAACATGCCCTAGCCGCCGACGCGATTCACGTGGAACAAAACGTGATTGGTGAGGCTGTTGGCTCGCAGGACCAGACCAGCGCGGCCTACGGCGGATTCAATCGCATTGATTTCAAGACCGACGGCGGCCTGGAAGTGAAACAGATCATGGCTTCGCGAGAGAGAATCGCGGCCCTGGAACAACATTGCATGCTCTTTTTTACCGGATTTTCCCGAACGGCTTCAGAGATCGCCAAGGAACAGATTCGCTTGACGCCCGCCAAGAAAAAGGAGCTCGCGCTGATGTATCAGATGGTGGATGAAGCCGAAGCAATCGTCGGCGACGCGAACCGGTCGCTGAACGAATTTGGCTCACTGTTGAACGAAAGCTGGCAGCTGAAAAGAACGCTTACCAACAGCATATCGAACTCCATGCTCGACGAAATCTATGAAGCCGGGCGGAGCGCCGGCGCAGCCGGCGGCAAGCTTCTGGGAGCCGGCGGCGGAGGTTTCATGCTGTTCTTCGTGCCGCCTGAGCGCCGCCAGCAAGTCCGGGCACGCCTCAAGAATCTGCTGTGCGTCCCTTTTGCCTTCTCCAGCCGCGGGAGCCATGTGGTGGTGCACGAACCCGAACAGGTTTACGACAAATCACTCACCGCCGAACGTTCGGAAGTATATGCGCAGCAAAGCGATGGCGTGCGATAACTCGGTTCCGAGGTGATGGGCATGACGGTCATCAGTTCAGCCAGTCGAAGGACAGCCGTGCAAGACGAAAATCATTCTAGCCAGCTAACCTACGTCCTGATCACGCCGGCGCGCAATGAAGAGCGGTTCATCGAGAAGCTGATTCAGTCCATGGTCAGCCAGACGGTGCTGCCGTTGAAATGGGTAATCGTGAATGACGGATCCACGGACGCGACCGCGAGTATCGTCGGCAAGTATGCCGCCGGCCACGACTGGATTGAACTTGTGAATTTGTCTGCGCACCGGGATCGCAGCTTTGCGGCGAAGGTGCACGCGTTCAATGCGGGTTTTGAACGAGTGAAGGAGTTGCAGTTTGACGTCGTTGGCAATCTGGATTCGGACGTTTCGTTCGATGCGGATTACCTGGAGTTCCTTCTCGGCAAGTTCAAAGAAGACGCCAATCTGGGCGTGGCGGGAACGATCTTCCGCGAGGACGGTTACAGCTCTGGGCGCGACAGCTTCGAAGGCGCCAACCACGTTGCCGGCGGTTGCCAGTTGTTCCGGTGGCAGTGCTTTGCACAAATTGGCGGATATATACCGAACCGGGCCGGTGGCATCGACTGGATCGCGGTAACCACCGCGCGCATGAAAGGCTGGAAGACCCGCTCGTTCCGGGAAAAATACTTCTTCCACTACCGAAGCTTGGGCACGGCAGAACGGTCGCAGCTGGCGTCGGCGTTTTCCTACGGTGAGAAGGACTACTACCTCGGAAATCATCCAGTGTGGGAGGCGTTCCGCATTGCCTACCGGACTTTCAAGAAGCCTGTCTTTTTGGGGAGCATGGCCTTACTGTTGGGCTATGTTTCGGCCTTCGTTCGTCGGATCGATCGGCCGGTTTCCCGCGAGTTGATGCGATTTCACCGGAAAGAGCAGATGAGCAAACTGCGGAATATTTTGAAGTCCCTCGTTAAGTTCAAAAAGGTCGACAGTTTCGAAGTCCGACCCACTTGAGATAGGCCGGCGATGCCAGAGACAGTCAGCACCGAGGACTTGAAGAAGGCGATTCTGCGCTTTGTGGCGTGGCTGGACCGCTTTGGCGAGACGTCGCACGACCACCAAAGCTTCTTCGCCGCTGAGATCGGGCGCCGCGCCAAAGCGCTGTATTACCGAAAGCCTTTGTTGGGAACAATTGCGGTTTCGCCCATGATCTTCTGCGAAGCGTTTGTTCCGTCTGCGCGCAGCTTGTTCTGGAAAAAACAAAGGTTTCCGATCGCTGATGCTCATTTCGCAATGGGTTTTGCCGCACTTTCCGAAACACTGGAGCGGGAGCCTTATCACAGCCGGGCAGTCCATTTCCTGGAAGTCCTGAAACAGACTCGTACCGCTGGATTCAAACATTATGCGTGGGGCTATCCTTTCGATTGGCAGACGCGCAACGGTACGCTGAAGGCCTGGACGCCATTCATCACCACGCTGCCGTACGCGTACGAAGCGTTTCGTGATGTGTATCGCGTCGACCAACAGCCGCAATGGCTGGAAGCCATGAGGTCGATTGCGCAGCACGGTTTCGAAGACTATCGGGACTACCAGAC
Organism: uncultured Acidobacteriaceae bacterium; assembly: GCA_964594885.1. Classification (GTDB taxonomy): domain Bacteria; phylum Acidobacteriota; class Terriglobia; order Acidiferrales; family UBA7541; genus Acidiferrum. Next base: position 79,232 of record CAZQOB010000003.1, on the reverse strand, counting down.
TTCCCCCAAGGCTTCCTCCTGCTGCTACAGTCCGGGTCCTGAAAACTCAAGCGGAGTGGTAAATGCCAGCGCGTACCGGGCATTCCTTCTGACGGCAGCAGCTCTGGACTTCGGCGACGCCCAGTACCGGATTGCAGCCGACCGGAACTTGCGGTTCGTTCTGGAATCACAAAATGCCAACGGGTCGTGGTTTTACTCGATGGATAACACACGAGACTTCGTCGATCATTTTCATACCTGCTTCGTGCTGAAAGCGCTCGCGAAGATCGAATGCTTGACCGCTGATCCGGACTGCACAAGCGCGATCGAGCGGGGAGTCCGTTACTACGTCGAAAATCTGTTCGACGGCAAGGGACTTCCAAAACCATTTTCCAAGGCCCCTCGGCTCACGGTGTACCGCCATGAACTTTATGATCATGCCGAAGCGCTCAACCTCTCGATCTTATTGCAGGGCCGCTTTCCGGAGCTGGACAGAATTCAGGGCTTGATCCTTAACGATCTGTTCAGCAGGTGGCAAAAGCCCGACGGTTCGTTTCGGTCCAGAAAACTCCTGATGGGCTGGGACAACGTTCCGATGCATCGCTGGGCGCAGTCGCAACTCTTTCGCAGTCTCTGTCTCCTTCTCAAACAAAGGCTGACCACTACCAGGCGCGCCGAAACGCGGAGTCAGGCGACCCCGGTACAGCAGGCCGTAGTCTAATAGGGAACCGTATGTGTGGAATTTGCGGACAATATAACTTCGCCGACTCGGCGCCGGTCGGGTACGCGGACATCAAAGAAATGATGGACTCGATCGCCCACCGCGGTCCCGACGACGAAGGACACTTTATCCAAGGGCCGCTTGGCTTGGGCTTTCGCCGGCTTTCCATCATCGATCTTTCGGGCGGTCACCAGCCCATGTCTGATCAGGATGAGTCTCTTTGGGTTGTGTTTAACGGAGAGATCTACAATTACCGCGAGCTTCGTAGCGAGTTGCAGAGTTTTGGCCACGTTTTCAGAACCAGTTCGGACACAGAAGTCATCATCCATGGCTACAAGCAATGGGGCGACGAAGTCCTGAACCGGCTGAATGGCATGTTTGGTCTCGCTATCTGGGATGTCAGGCGGCGCCGCCTGATGTTGGCGCGCGATCCGTTCGGAATCAAGCTGATCTATTACAGAATTCAAAATGGGCGCCTTTACTTCGGTTCAGAAATGCGGGCCGTGCGTGCGGCCACGGCGGGCAGCGCGCAGGTGGATACGACGTCGCTGAATCTGTTCCTGCGGTACCGGTATACACCCTCTCCGTACACAATCATCAAGGGAATTCGCAAACTTGCTCCGGGTACGAAACTGACGGTCGAGAACGGAGAGTGCGAAGTCAGCAGGTGGTACAAGTTCGCGCCGGAGCCGTTTTCGCCGGCAAAATCGCCGGTCGAGGCCCGAGAAGAACTGCTTTCGCTTTACAAGAAGGCAATCCGGCGGCAACTCATCAGCGACGTTCCCGTCGGATTGCTCCTGAGCGGCGGCGTCGACTCCGGACTGCTGCTGGGATTGATGAATCTCAACGGAAACCAGTGGCCGACCTACTCGGTCGGTTATGGTTCAAGCTTTGCCGATGACGAGTTGCAAGACGCCGCGGAAACTGCGCGGCTTATGGGATCCCAGCATGTGGGCGTGGAGATCAGCCGAAATATTTTTGAAGAGGTGCTGCCCAAGGTCGTTAACGCACTGGAAGAACCGATTGCGGCGTCGTCCATTGTTCCGATGTATTTCGTGTGCCAGCGCGCGCGGCGGGACGTGAAGGTTGCGCTGGTCGGACAGGGACCCGATGAGCTGTTCGGCGGATACCAGCGTCATCTTGGCGTGCGCTATGGCGCTATGTGGGCGCGGCTGCCGGGATGGATGCGTGCGACCATCTCGTCCGGTGTGGATGCGCTGCCCCGAAATGAAATGTTAAAGCGCGGTGTGCACTCGCTGGGGACTCCAGACCGGATGCACCGCTACCAGAATGTGCTGTCGCTGTTGCCGGAAAGCCAGATTGAATCGTTGTTTCAAGATGGACTCTTGCCGCCGAATTCGGGAGATACGATCCAGGAGTGCTGGCAGGATATGACCGGTTTGATGGCTTCCACCGATGAATTGGGGGGGTTCCAATTTCTCGAGCTGCGTTCAACACTTCCGGACGAGCTTCTAATGTACGCCGACAAGCTATCGATGGCTCACGGCCTTGAGCTTCGGGTTCCGTTCATAGACAAAGAGATTGTTGAGTACGTGGAAAGACTGCCTGCGAATTTGAAGGTGCGCAATGGATCGCGCAAATGGCTGCATCGCCAAGTCTGCCGGAGTTTTCTGCCGGCAACGATTCTGCAGCGGCCGAAGCGCGGATTTGCCGTTAAGGTCGTGGATAACTGGTTCAAAGACGCGATGAACAACAAAATGGCAGACACGCTGCGCGACGGCGATTCGAAAATGTATCAGTATCTCCGGCCTGCGGTGGTCAAAGACCTCTTCGAGCAGCACGCCTCCGGCCGGCACGACAACCACAAAGTGCTGTTCAGCCTGTTCCTTTTCGAGGAATGGCTGCGGGTAAACGAAGAGCCCGTTTCCGTGGCGAGCTGAGGACCGACCGCGAATGATAGGAGTGATCGCAGATCCGTCGGAGCAGGACGCCGTCCGCGAATTCTTCGAACTGTTCAAAACGCCGTGGGAGTTTTACGAAGTGGGCCGTGCGTATCCTGTCGTCCTCGCGACAATGGACGGCCCAATTGATGCCGCGGCAAAGCTGGTCGTGGTTTACAGCGGCCGGAAGACCAGAACTGATAGTGAAGTCGGAATTGCGATCGGCAGCGAAAGCCAACAAGCCTGCACACTGATTTATGAAGGGCGAAGGTTGCCGGTGTATGGCGCCACGGTCACCTTCCGGGATCAGGGAGTTTGCCTGCTGAAAAAGGAGGCGTCCGCAGAGTGTGCGGCACTCTTGCAGAGTTCCGGTTCCGGAGTGCTGGCACGAATCGGTTACGACCTTTTCGGTGAGATTCGAACTTTGTTGACAGCCGGCCAGCCTGCGGCGAATGCTGCGGAGCCGACGCTGGACCTGCATATCGCGCTTTTGCGGCAAGTTCTGGAAAGAGCGAGCGTTCCATTTGTTGAAATCCCGCCGGTCCCGGATGGTTTTAAATTCATTGCCTGCCTTACGCACGATGTTGACCATCCATCCATCCGGCTGCACCAGTGGGATCACACGGCGGGGGGCTTTTTATATCGCGCGATTTTCGGATCTTTGCTGAGGGTGCTTCGCGGGCAGATACCAATTAAGACACTTTTCGCGAACTGGTGGGCCGTTGCCAAGCTGCCGTTTATTTATGCTGGTCTGGTGGATGATTTTTGGAGCCAATTTGACGCCGCCTACGACCGTGTGCAGGGAGCTCTTCCTTCCACGTTCTTCTTCATTCCGCGCAAAGGTGATCCCGGAAAGCGCGCCGAAGGGGCGGCACCTGCGATTCGTGCGTCTCGTTACGCGGCCAGAGAGCTCTCGGCCACTATCCAGAAATTGGAGCGCCGCGGTGACGAAATAGGGTTGCACGGGATCGATGCCTGGTTGGATGTGGCCTCGGCCAGCTCGGAGCTTGCCGAAATCCATGGCCTGACGAAGCGATCGGAATTTGGCGTCCGCATGCACTGGCTCTATTTCAACCAGCAGTCACCGGCGGTCCTGGAAAAAGCCGGAGCCGCATATGACTCTACGTTTGGCTACAACGAGACCGTCGGATATCGGGGAGGGACAACGCAGGTCTTTCGTCCGCTGGGGTTGCAACGAATGCTCGAGTTGCCTTTGCACGCGATGGATACAGCTCTGTTCTATCCCAGCTATCTTGGCTGTTCACCCCAGCAAGCAAACCAGATTCTGGCCCGCATGGTGGAGAACGTCAGCCGGCACGGGGGAGCCCTAACACTCAACTGGCACGATCGCAGTCTGGCGCCGGAACGGTTTTGGGATGCGAGCTATGAACAAGTGATTGAACTTATGAAGGCCCGAGGCGCCTGGTTTGCCACCGCAGGGCAGGCTGTTGCCTGGTTCCACAAGCGGCGCTCGGTTGTATTCGACACGGATTCTTCCAGACCTGATACTTTTCGAGCAACGATTACTTGCCACCGAGGGGAGCAAACTCCTGGGTTGCGATTACGCAGTTATACGGCGACCGCTGACGCCACTCAGCCTTCCTCCGGCGATATGGCTTCCAACTTCTTGGAAGTCAGGGTTGAGGAGAACGCGAACGCCGGAGTATGAAGAGCATCGGCACAATTGAATCGGTCAGCTGCGGCGAAGTAGGCCAAGACGATAAGCAAGACTCAAATCTCGATGTCTGAAAATACCAACTCTTTCCTTCTGTCGCCGGATGATCCGATTCTGATCACCGGAGCCTCCGGCCTCATCGGAACTCGCGTCGTCCAAAACCTTCTGGACCGCGGATTCCGCAACCTCATCTGTTTTGGCCGCCCCTCGGGGAAGCTCGATGAAATAGACAAGCTTGCCAGCGAGCGCGCCCCGGGCGCGCAGGTTCGAAAGCACAAAGGAAATCTTCTTTCGCGCCGGGATTGTGAAGAGGCTTGCAAGGATGTCGCACTCGTGCTCCATCTCGCGGCGGGCACTGGAGAAAAGTCCTTTCCGGATGCTTTCATGAATTCTGTTGTGACCACCCGCAACTTGCTGGACGCCAGTCTGCAGGTTGGCCGTTTGCGCCGTTTTGTCTCGATCAGCTCATTTTCGGTGTATTCCAACTGCAATAAGCCGCACGGCAATCTGCTGGACGAGTCGTGTCCGGTCGAAGAGCATGGCGAGTTGCGCGGCGAGGCGTACTGCTTCGCCAAGGTCAAGCAAGAACAGATTGTTGCCGATTATGGCAAGAATTTTGGAGTTCCTTACGTAATCGTGCGCCCGGGAAACGTTTATGGAGCAGGGAAGAAGGAGATCATTGGCCGCGTCGGCATCAACACTTTTGGGATCTTTCTGCACATTGGCGGCTCCAATACCTTGCCGCTAACGTACGTGGATAACTGCGCGGACGCGATCGTGTTGGCTGGTCTGGTGAAAGGAATTGACGGCGAGACCTTCAACGTCGTGGACGATGACCTGCCCTCAAGCCGGCGCTTCTTGCGCTTGTACAAGAAAAACGTAAGGCGTTTTTCTTCGATTTATCTGCCCTCGGCGCTGAGCTTCAGCCTCTGCTACGTGTGGGAGAAGTATTCGCAGTGGTCCAAGGACCAGTTGCCGCTCGTTTTTAACCGGAGGCGGTGGCACACCTACTGGAAGAAGACCCGCTACACCAACGAAAAAGCGAAAGCCAGGCTGGGCTGGAAGCCGCAAGTGCCAACGAGTGAAGGGCTGAACCGCTACTTCCAGAGTTGCAGCCAGAACGGGAATCATGCTTAAAGTTGCCATCATCGGATGCGGCAAAATCGCAGATGCCCACGCATCGTGGATTCAGCGGCTGGGTGGAAGCGAAATCGTAGCGGCGTGCGATCGCGAGCCGCTGATGGCAAAACAGATCTTCGACCGCTTTCCGGTAAAACAGCATTTCACAGATGCGGCGGAAATGTTGCGCCAGGCACGGCCGGATGTCGTCCACATTACGACTTCGCCAGAAAGCCATTTCGACCTGGCCAGTCTCTGCCTCGAGCATGGTGCGAGCGTCTATGTGGAAAAGCCGTTTACGGTTGATGCCGCTCAGGCCCGCACGCTGATGCGCATAGCGGAAGACAAGAAGCTTAAGCTGACCGTTGGGCATAACGAGCAGTTCAGCCCCGCAGCGCGGCGCATGAGAGCTTTGGTCGCCGACGGCTACCTAGGCCAGCCGCCGATCCACATGTCGTGCTACCACTGCTACAGTCTGGAAGATCCCAACTACGCCAGGGCGCTGCTCGGAGACAAACAGCATTGGGTCCGCAGATTACCGGGCAAGCTTCTGCACAACATCATCAGCCACGGAATCGCCCGAATCGCCGAATTCATGACCAGTGATCGCCCCGAGGTAATCGCGCACGGACTCGTCAGTCCGTTGCTGAGAAGTATCCAGGAAAACGAGATTATCGATGAACTTCGCGTGATTCTTTCCGAAGATGAACGCACCACCGCCTACTTCACGTTTTCAACGCAGATGCGCCCGGCGATCCACGAGTTCCGCATTTTTGGCTCGAAGAATGGGCTGATGCTGGACCAGGATCATGACATCGTTCTCAGGCTTCGCGGAAACAAGTACAAGAGCTACATGGACAAGTTCGTCCCCTCCGTGGACTTTGCCAAGCAGCACCTGGGCAACCTGTTTACAAACGCAAAATTGTTTCTGACCAACCAGTTCCATATGGACGCTGGTATGGGACACCTGATCCAGTCCTTTCATGACGCGATCCGAAACGACAGTCCGGTTCCGATTCCTTATCGGGAAATTTTGCTTACCGCGACCATCATGGACGAGATCTTTGCCCAGCTGGCCAGCCGTTCGGCCGATTCCATAACTCCGCTGCAGCAGGTTTCTTCCCGATGACCGCTCCGTACGACGAGAAAATCGGCCAAACTGAAAAATGTCTCCAACGTTAGCCCTTTGTTTGTGGTTGGTTTTGCTCCTGGCGTTGTTGCGTTTCGATCCCGCCCGAGTGCGTCCAACCTCTCTTGCGCTCTGGGTGCCGGTGACGTGGATTTTCATTGTGGCTTCGCGCCTGCCTTCGCAGTGGTTAGGCTTCTCTCCTTCCAGTAATGCACTCACAGAAGGGAACCCTGTCGACCGTATTACTTCTAGCCTGCTGATCCTTCTTGCTGTGTGCATTCTGTTTTCTCGGTCCTTCCGTTGGGGCAACTTTACCGCTCAAAACATCGCCCTTTTGGCGCTGATTCTTTTTGGTCTCGTCAGCGTTGTGTGGTCAGACTTTCCCTTTGTTGCATTTAAGAGGTGGGTTCGCGACCTCGGACACTACTTGGCGGTTCTCGTGGTTCTTACCGACTCCAATCCCTTGGAGGCAGTACGGACGGTGTTGCGCCGTCTGGCCTACTTGCTGCTGCCGCTTTCGCTCCTTCTGATCAAATACTTTCCGAATATCGGAATGGACTACTCAAGCTGGACCGGCGCGGCGATGTATGTCGGACCGACCACCGGCAAGAACTCGCTCGGCGCAATCTGCATGATTGGCGGCCTCTTTTTCTTTTGGGACGTCGTTACGCGTTGGTCGGACCGAAAAGATCGCCGCACAAAGCGGATTATTGTGGTCGATTTCCTTTTCTTGGCCATGGCGCTTTGGCTGGTACGCAAGGCCAACAGCGCAACCGCTTTGGTCTGCCTGGCCATAGGCTGCGTAGTGGTAGTGGCGGTGCATAGCGGGTGGGGTCAAAGGCATCCAGTCTTGCTTAGGGTCTCTTTTTTTCTGATGTTTCCGATGTATCTGCTACTGGCCTATGGGATGAACCTGAATGCGTATTTTGCCGGCTCAGTAGGTCGTGATCCGTCGCTTACCGAAAGGACGTATATATGGAAGATCGTCCTGGACATGCATACCAATCCACTGGTTGGCACCGGTTATGAGAGCTTCTGGTTAGGCCCGCGGCTGGATCAGCTGTGGGCGCAATCGGTCACCTACGGAATCAACGAAGCACACAACGGCTGGCTGGAAATCTACCTTAATCTTGGCTCGATCGGAGTTGTGTTGATGTGCATCGTGCTGATCGCCAGTTATCGCAAGATCGCCAAGAAACTGGTGCCTCTGTCGGCCCTTTCGTCACTGATGCTGGCCTTATGGATTATCACGCTGTTTTATAACATGACCGAGGCTGCTTTTAAGTGGCATTTCATGTGGTTGATTTTCTTGATGGCCGCCGTTGCTGTCCCGGAAAGCGTAAAAGAGGAAACACCTTCCCGAAATTTAGCCCGCAGGACCGTCGGCCAAAGCGCACTGAATCGATCCCAGGAAGGCGCTCGTGCCTAACATTCACGGAACCCTGGAGCGGATCGGTAAGGGAATTCGGCAATCGGACCTTTATCAGCGCGCAAAGATTTCGTGGATTTATGAGTTTTACTGGACCATTGTCAACCGCGAAATCATCGACGACAGAAAAAAGGAACTTGAATTCTATCGCGCGACCCTTAAGGGCTTTCGTCCTGGCGACGTCATCTTTGATGTTGGCGCAAATATCGGCTACAAGTCGGACATCTTCTTGAGACTTGGCGCCCGCGTAGTGGCTGCCGAACCAGAAGAAAGTTGCCAGAAGGTCCTAAAGCAAAAATTCCTCAGATATCGACTGCGAAAAAAACCATTCGTCCTGGTTAATAAAGCAATTGCGGATGGGCCGTCGAAACAGAAGATGTGGATTGATGAACCAGGTTCTGGGAAGAACACCCTGAGCCTCAAATGGGCAGAAAGCTTACGTGCGGACGATACGCGGTTCGGGCATAGCCTCGAGTTTGCCAGTTCTGTCGAAGTGGAGACAATTTCGCTTGAGCAATTGATTGCCGAATATGACCTTCCTTTTTACATCAAAATCGATGTCGAGGGATGTGAGGTGAACGTGCTGAGTGGTCTGCGCCGGGCCGTGCCCTACCTCTCGTTCGAAATCAATTTGCCGGAATTTGAACAGGAAGGACAGGAGTGTGTGCGGATTCTAGAGCGAATATGCTCACGTTCTGCGTTCAACTACACCCCGGACTGCCGGACCGGAATGGCGTTGAGTCGGTGGGTCAACGGTAAGGAGTTCATGCCTGTGCTGGCATCTTGCCCCAATAGCAGCATCGAGGTATTTTGCAAAGTTCCCGCAGCCAGGTCCTCGTAACCAATGCTTTTTGAGTGCGGCGCTGTCAGTCAGCTATCACTGAACCACAGCGGTCAAATTGGTAGGCGCGCTCACCGATGACTTCGTGCTTTTGGTGAGTGGATGGGGGTAGGTGTAAGGCTGATACGAATAGGCTGCTGAGAGTCCGTTGCTTAAGGCCTCGGAGACCACCATGTTTGACGGCTGGGTTGTAGAAAGATAGAAGTCCCGACCTGGCTGCACATAAGTCGTGTTTCCGCTTCCGACGTTCATGTCAGAATCGTTGCCCCAAACGTATGCCGGACTTGAAGTCACGTTCAGGCCTCGGCCGACTTGCCGAGTTAGGGGATAAATGCCAGCAGTGCAATCTTCGGTAAGCTCGATAGAACCGGTCACCTGATTGACACCGGTATGATGATTATTAAAAACGACACCGGTTCCACCCCGCAGCGCCATGTAATTGGATTGGCTGGCGTTCGGAACGTTGGTGACGAAGGTATTTTCGTAGATTTCCCACCACCGGGCATAAATTGTCCCGCAGGTTCCGTGCTGGTCGACTTGCATCATGCCGACGGTGTTGTGCCGGAAAACGGTTCGCGCGCCGTAGTAAGCCTGAACCGCGGAGGTCCCCCAGAAATATGCGGGGTTGCCGCTGGCGTTATAGGTGAACGTATTGTCTTCGATAAAGAGCATGTTGGATCCGCCCGGAATCACGTCGGTCGTCCATCCGCTTGGATCGTCAGCGCCCTGCCCGAGGTTGTGAATAACTTCATCGGCCCCATAGCTCACGGTAAATGTGTTGTGGTCGATCAGTCCCGGCCCGGTACCATGCACGCACAGCAAAGTCCCCTGGGCGGTGTTTGTGCCGTCATCGAGTGTGTTGCCGTAGAAGCGGAAAGGCTGAGACTGCGGAGCATAGGATGAACTCAGATTGATCGGGCATCCACCATTGGTGAAGCGTCCGATGAAATGGAATCCAGTTACAAAAGAACTGGCGGCAGTATTTGCCGTAACATTCAAGCTGCCTCCGCTGGCCCAGGTGATGTTTGTGGTGCCTTGTCCGTTAAGGGTGATCGCCGTTGAAATTGTCACCGGGGCGCTCCAGGTGCAGCTTCCTCCGGGAACCAGGACGGTATCCCCATTACTCGCGGAATTGATGGCTGCCTGAACATCCGAAGCGCCACACGATTTGGCCGTGTAAGTTGCGGCCGAAGCTTGGACAACGCAGAAGAGCGTCAAAGTCGCAAGCATGACAAAATATTTCATCGAAAAGCACCTCGTTCTATCGATTGCAGCGATCAAGTGCGCCCGGCATGAGTACCCATTCTCATTGCAGTCTGGGCTAGGCTGTTCCTAACGGCACGTCCCCCTGCTCCACTTACTATGGCCGCCTCGCGAGACGGGATCAACTGTACTCGCGTACAGCATTGGGACAGGACACGCATATGTTTAGATGCCGGCACGAACGACAAAAGTATCTGCTGAAATTTCTTCTTCAATAGCCATACTAATAACGGCGAGAGCGCTGCGATGAAACCGCTGGTTTCCATCATCATACCGGCTTATAACGCGGAACGTTTGCTGCCTTTTACTCTGCGGTCGGCGATGACGCAAACGTGGCCGCGGAAAGAGATCATTGTGGTGAACGACGGGTCCACCGACCGGACCCTGGAGATGGCCGAGCGTCTTGCTTCAAAGGACGTCAGAATCGTTTCCACCAGCAATCAAGGGCTGTCGGCCGCAGTAAACCACGGTATATCGCTGTCTCAGGGCGACTACATTCAAGAGCTGGACGCGGATGATCTTCTGGCGCCGGACAAGATTGAAAGGCAACTTTCGGCTTTGCGGGATACGGACAGCAAACGAATACTGCTGTCGTCTCCTTGGGCCCACTTCTACTACCGCCCGGGCAGCGCCCGGTTTGTTCCGAACTCCTTGTGGCAGGATCTCTCGCCCGTAGAGTGGCTGTTACGGAAGATGGGCGAAAACCTGCACATGCAGAATGCCACCTGGCTGGTGAGCAGGGAAGTGATCGAGGCCGCCGGGCCGTGGAACGCCAGCCTTCGATATGACCAGGACGGCGAGTATTTTTGCCGCGTGCTATTGGCGTCCGAAGGCACGCGGTTTGTGCCGGAAGGACGGGTATTTTACAGGATTACCGGGACCAGCAGCATTAGTCATATCGGAGATGCCGACCAGGCGAAGAGAGATTCGCTACTCCGTTCGATCAAATTGCACCTCAAGTATTTGAGGTCGCTTGAGGATAGCGAACGGATCCGTCAGGCCTGTCTAGCCTATTTGCAAACAAAACTCAGCTACTTCTACCCGTCGCAGCCGGCCATGGTCAAGGAACTGCAATCGATGGCGGCGGAGCTGGATGGTCACCTCGGCGCACCTCCACTGCGATGGAAATACTCGTGGATGGAGCGATTCGTTGGGTACAAGAGGGCGCGCTTTGCGCAGGAACATTTGCCGCAAGTGAAAGCAACGTTTCTGCGTCGCTGGGATCGAGCGATGTTCCGGCTCGAAAACCGCGCCTTCACAGTGCCTCTTTGATTGAAAATGTTGGCCGGCTATCAAAACAATTGACAGGAAGCGGGGACATGAGCAACGAGGCGGACCAGAAAACGAGGATCTTGGCCATCTGGGCGGAACACCTGGAGGTTTGCAAGGCGCTCCCTGAGTTGGCTTCGAGCGTGTCCGCAGCGGCCGATGTCATCGGAGACTCGCTGGCCGCCGGTGGGCAGCTGCTGGTGGCGGGGAATGGAGGCTCGGCGGCTGATGCCCAGCATATTGCCGCTGAACTCACCGGCCGCTTCATGAAAGAACGCCAACCCCTGCGCGCTCTAGCCCTGCATGGCAATACTTCCGCCCTAACCGCCATTAGCAACGATTATGGCTACGACCGCGTCTTCGCTCGCGAACTAACTGCGCATGCCCGCCCGGGCGACGTTTTGCTGGCAATATCTACGAGCGGAAACAGCGACAACATCCTGCGCGCGATTGAAGCAGCCCGGCAGTGTCAGGTCGGAGTAATCGGCCTGACGGGCGACTCGGGTGGCAAGATGCGGGAGGTTTGCGATTTGTGCTTGTGCGTACCATCCCGAAATACCGCTCGGATTCAAGAGATGCACATCACCATTGGGCACACGATTTGCGAACTTCTGGAAGAGCGGCTGGCGAAGAGTTAAATAATAATTGCAAGCCGAAGGGAAATCAGACTTGGCGCAGGCGATTGACAGCGGGGTGCCTGGATTCGTAACCTCCGGCGGTCCACGAATTTCAGTAGCACTGCTCACTGGAGGCGGTGACCAGCCTTATGCGTATGGGTTGGCGACGGTGCTGCTAGCAAAGTCCGTAACGGTGGACATCATCGGCAGCGATGAGCTGGATTGCGCCGAATTTCACGGCAAACCTGAAGTTAATTTTTTCAACCTTCGCGGCGACCAAAATCCTGAAGTCAGTTTCCTGCACAAGGCGCTGCGACTTTCGCGGTACTACCTCAGACTGATCCGGTATGCTGCCACTGCGAAGCCAAGAATTTTTCACATTTTGTGGAATAACAAGCTTGAGCTGTTCGATCGAACGCTGCTGATGCTTTATTACCGGGCGCTCAGGAAGAAAATTGCTTTTACCGTTCACAATGTTAACACCCGCAAGCGCGATGGCCGAGACTCCATCGTCAATCGATTGACTTTGCGAATCCAATACCGATTGTGCGACTACATTTTTGTCCATACCGCGCAGATGAAGCAGGAACTGGTTCAAGAGTTCGGAATTCAGGAGAATCGCGTCGGTGTCATTCCATTTGGGATCAACAATGCGGTGGCGGCCACCGGCCTCACCGAAAGTGACGCGAAGGGACGCCTCGGCATTCTAGAAAATGAGAAGACGCTGCTATTTTTCGGGAATATAGCTCCCTACAAGGGCCTGGATCTGCTGGTGACTGCATTTCAGCGGTTACTGAAAGCAACCGACGGCTATCGTTTGGTCATTGCGGGCAGACCGAAGAATTGCGAGGAATACTGGAATGAACTGCGGGGGAGGATGCGCCCCGAATTGGAAGCAGGGAGCATCTTGTTGCGCGATGAATTCATCCCGGACCACGAGACGGAGATCTTTTTCAAGGCGGCCGACGTCCTGGTCTTGCCTTATCGGCACATCTATCAGAGCGGCGTTTTGTTCCTGGGCTACAGCTTTGGCCTGCCGGTGCTGGTGGCCGACGTTGGGTCCCTCAAAGACGAAATAGTGGAAGGCGGGACGGGCTACACTTTTCACCCAGAGGATCCAGACGATCTGGCAAAGTCCGTGCAAACCTATTTTGCCAGTAATCTGTATCGCGAACTTACTGATCGCCGGCGGGGAATCAAAGAATATGCGGAGCAACATCATTCTTGGGATGTGGTTGGACAGAAGACAGTAGAGATTTACGCGGGCCTAGTTTCGTTGCCAGGTAATTCAATTTCGTCGCAAGCCAGCGACAAACCGCAAACGGCCGGCTCTAGAGCGCTGCCGTGAAGAGTCATTCGAAAATGGGCGCCGGCTGCCTGCGTCCTTAGGATGGAGATTCTAGGTGATTCCGAAGATTCTGCATTATTGCTTCGGCATGTCCTCCGATGCCGGGGGCAAGCCGTGGAGCCTGGTGCATCATGTGTGCCTCAGCAGCGCCATCGAGCGCATAAAACCAACCGCCACGATTCTTTATTGTGAAACGGAGCCGTCCACCCCGTGGTGGGAGCTATCGCGCTCCCTGGTGAACGTTGAAAAAATTAGAGCTCCGCGCGAGATCTTTGGAAATCCCCTTATCCATCCAGCGCATCGGGCAGACGTTGTCCGGCTGGAACGCCTGATTCAAAACGGAGGTATTTATTTGGATGTGGACGTTTTCGTCCATTCTAGTTTCGATTCGTTGCTGGGACACTCTACAGTTCTGGGCAGACAGACGGTGGACGGCTTGGAACCGGGACTCTGCAACGCCGTGATTCTCGCCGCGCCAGAAGCGCCGTTCGTTAGAAGGTGGCACTCGGAATATCGATCCTTCCGATCCAACGGGAATGACCGGTTTTGGGATGAGCACTCGGTGAAATTGCCGCTTCGCCTTAGCAAGGAGCTGCCAAACGACATTACGATCTTGCCGCCGCACGCTTTTTTTTGGCCTACGTTTAAGGACGCGGATCTTGCGCTCATCTTCAGCGATCCCAGGCCTATCGACGTTTCGCGAGCGTATGCAACACATCTTTGGGAAAGTCTTGCTTGGGAGCGCTATCTGGAACATTTGACGCCGGGCGGAGTCCGAGCGATCAGCAGCAACTTCAGCCGTTGGGCCTCTCCGTTTCTGGCTGAACTTCCCGATAATTTTGGCGCCCTGCCATTCGCGGCCCGGGTTACGAGGAATCTGCGGCAGATCAAGCGACGTGTACGGTCAGCGGCATCGGCTTGCGCGAAGCAGATGAAGCTGAAGCGCTAAATAGTCGCAAGCGGAATTCGTTCGCGATGCGCAATAAGGATCGCTCTTGTCCCAACCGGAAACTTTGGACGTTTTGAGCACCGACCACCTGCACCAGGACTTGAAGGGCCGTTCCGTGCGTGCGGGGGCGCTGTCGGCCGTCGCGCAGATCTCACAGGTACTGCTGCAATCGGCCTCTACAGTGGTGCTGGCACGGCTTTTGACGCCTACTGACTTTGGGTTAGTCGCAATGGTCACGGGAATTACGGCAGTCGCGGTGGGATTTGCCGACTTAGGCCTGACGGAAGCGACGATTCAGCGTAAGGAGATCAGTCATCGGCAGGTCAGCACTCTGTTCTGGATTAACGTTGCTATTGGCCTGTTTCTAACCCTTCTCACTGCGGCCATGGCGCCGGTACTCGCAAAGTTTTATCGCGAACCACGATTGCTGGGCGTCACGCTGGCAGTGTCTAGCGGTTTTCTCTTGGGCGGTTTGCGAGGCCAGCACAACGCTCTTCTCAAGCGGCAAATGCGTTTTTCCGAGATTGCCCTGCGAGACGTTTCGGCGTACGCGGTAGGCTTTCTGGTAGGAATCATCATGGCTTGGCGCGGCGCGGGATACTGGGCGCTGGTCACCTTCCCCCTGGTGCAGAGCTTCTTGCAGATGATGATTTCATTTGTGGTCGTCAAGTGGACGCCCGGGTTGCCTCATTTTGATTCTGAAGTGCGCTCGGCTGTTGGTTTTGGTGGCTACGTAGCGGCTTCCTATGCTGTCTTCAATTGGATCCGCAATATCGATAACGTTCTGGTGGGCTGGTATTGGGGTGCCGGCCCGCTGGGCTTATATTCGCGAGCATTTAATCTTCTGGTTTTAGCGCTAAACCAAATTACCGGACCGACCTCAAACGTTGCTATTCCCGCCTTCAGCAGAGTTCAGGGAGAATCCGAGGTTTTTGCCCGTTACTATCTGCGGATCATGAACCTGATTGGCTGGGTCAGTGCTTCACTGTTTGGCTTTCTGTTTGTTGCGGCCGAGCCCGTGATCGTCATCATACTGGGAGAAAAATGGCGCGGTGCCGTACCGGTTTTCCAGATTCTTACGATCTCGGCGATCGGGCAGATGCTGCTGGAATCCTCTTTGTGGATTCTGATCAGCCGCGGCCAATCCGCGCGCCTCTTCAGGCTGATGCTGCTAATGACTCCTTTTGTCGTTGTCGGGATCCTCATCGGATTGCCGTTCGGCATAAAACGCGTTGCGCTTTCGCTGTCGCTTACGCTCCTGGCGATCATTCCCTGGATATTGAAACGCACGTTTAGGGGCACAGATTTGACCTTGGCTAGCCTCGGCAAAGCGCTTCTTTGTCCGGTCTCGATTTGTCTTGCGGCCATAGTTTCCACAAAGATCGTCTTACAGTTGCTCAAACCTGAAAAGCTTGTGCTGCAACTCTTGGCGGCGGCGTTGGCATTTGGTTCTGCTTATCTGGCTTCAGCCATCATCCCGCGAGTGCGAAAAGAAATGCTGTCCATCTGGAACCTGGTTGGCGAATTGCGCCTGTTCAAAGGGAGACTGCAACAAGCTGACGCCTGATGGCGGAGCCTTTTCGACCTGTGGCGGTCGGCAACGAAATGGACGGCGCGCGAGTGTGATGATGGTAAGTCTGTTGCCAGCGAATCAAACCGAAAAGCCTTCTCGTGTCGAATGCTACGAGCTCGATCCGACCAGGGATGTCCGCTGGGCTAACTTTTCCGAGCGCCATCCCCGGGCATCCGTTTTCCACTCCGTCGGATGGATTGAATCTCTTCGCAAAACGTATGGCTACGAACCTGTAGTCTTCACCACGTCGCCCCCGGAACAGGAGTTGGAAAATGGCGTGTTGTTCTGTCGGGTTCGCAGCCTGCTAACTGGTCGCCGACTAGTGTCCCTGCCGTTTTCTGATCATTGCGAACCGCTCTGTGACCGCGGCCAAGACCTGGAAGGAATCGTTGGATGCGTGCAGGAACTGGTTTGCTCTCAGAAATGGAAGTATTTGGAACTCCGCCCCGTTAGCCAGGACCTATGCCAATCGATCAGGAACAGAGGGCTTGCCAATTCGGGGGCGTACTTCTTGCACACGATTGACCTTGGTCCATCTTTGCAAGAAGTGTTTCAGGGCTTCGACCGCGATTCGGTTCAACGACGAATCGAGCGTGCTGAACGCGCAGGGCTGACAGAGAAGTGCGGAAATACCACCGAATTGCTGGACGATTTTTTCGATTTGTTTGTCGTCACACGGCGCCGGCATCGCATACCGCCAAGCCCTTATGCATGGTTCAGGAACTTGATTGACTGCATGGGAGAGGCCTTACAGATTCGCATTGCCTATCGGAATGGAACTCCGGTAACGGCCATCCTTACGATGCGATTCAAGAAAGTCGTTTATTACAAGTATGGATGCTCAGACTCACAGTTCAACACTTTCGGTGCGACTCCGTGGCTAATTTGGCGCGCCATTACAGCGGCGAAAGACAGCGGGGCGGCTTCATTTGATTTGGGGCGGACTCAGGCCGAACACCAGGGACTCTTGACTTTCAAGAACCATTGGGACCATCACCCGAGTGAATTGCTTTATCTGCGCTATCCGGAGTCTGGTTCGCAGAACGCACCCGACCCGTGGAAGTCGAAAATTGCTGGAAGGGCCTTTTCTTTGATGCCCGACCCATTGTTCAAGTTCGCCGGGGCCATGCTGTATCGCCACATCGGATGAACACGCCAGGAATTCCCGCGCCCAGCGCCATTTATTTCATTGGCTGAGCAAAGGCATTTATAGTTTGGGAACAGAACTCTTTCAGTATAAAGGGTAGAGGGGCCATAATGTTGCTTCATCAGAAGACGGACTGGGACAGCTTCGCCGGGTCGAATCGTGATCGAAACCCTAATTGAATACTATCGCTGTCCCAAACGTTTGCTCGGGGCCCAGTCTCTGGTTTACGACGCAGTGTCCGAAGCCCCTGGCTTTTTTGAGTTTGGTCCGGGAAACATTTGTTATGGGAAATCCGGTTCGGGCGTCTCGCTCGAACCAACGGTCGCCGCGGGGTTTGATGCCCTGCGCCACGCACGCTTGGAAAACGGCACGATAGTTCTTCCCTTTGATTTTGCTGAAGTAATCGAAAATCTTCGCCGCGAGCGCTACCACCTCGGGCACTACGGTGGATTTGAGCGATTCGCCGCAAGTGAAGCGGTCCGCAAGCTTTACTATGCGATCCGAGGATCGCTGCCGTTCCCCATTCGCCGGCAGCTGCAAAGAGTCTATTTTAGAGACTGGAAGACCTTGCCGTTTCCGGCTTGGCCCCTCGACGTCACCGTTGACAATCTTCACCGCCAGTTCATTCGGCTGCTGTTGAAAACAACTGGTGCAGACAGGCTGCCCTTCATCTGGTTTTGGCCCGACGGAGCGCCGTGTTCGCTGATCATGACGCATGATGTGGAAACCAAGGCGGGCCGCGACTTCACTTCGAAGTTGATGGACTTGGACGACTCCTACGGTATCAAAGCCTCCTATCAAGTCATTCCGGAAGAGCGCTATTCGGTGCCCGCCGAGTATATCGCCGGAATTCGCAGCCGGGGATGCGAATTCAACATTCATGATCTGAATCACGACGGCAACCTTTATCAAGAACGCTCGAAGTTTGAAAGCAGGGCAGCGGGAATCAACGGCTATGCGAAGCGCTACCAGTCGCGTGGCTTCCGAGCCGGAGCAATGTATCGCCGGCAGGACTGGTATCAGGTCTTTGAATTTTCCTACGACATGTCGGTTCCCAACGTGGCGCATCTTGAGCCGTTGCGCGGCGGCTGCTGCACGGTGATGCCTTATTTCGTGGGCAAAATCGTCGAGTTGCCGTTGACCACGACCCAGGACTACTCGCTCTTTCACATTTTGAATGACTATTCCACGACGTTGTGGAAGACCCAGCTAGCGCTCATTCGCGAAAATAACGGACTATTGAGCTTGTTGACTCATCCCGACTATCTCATCGGTGCCAGGGAACGTCGGGTCTACGAAATGCTGCTTGATGAACTCCGGCAAATGATCGCGCGGGAAAAGATCTGGGCAGCCCTTCCCGGTGACGTGGACCGTTGGTGGCGGGCCAGAAACGAAATGAAGCTGGTGCCCCAGGGCGACGATTGGGAGATCGTGGGGCCGGAGAGCGAGCGGGCACGGGTGGCGTACGCCCGATTGGATGGAGAACGGCTCGTCTACGAGCTTCCAAGCAGTGCCCATCAGCCAGGAGCTGCGGCCCCCTCCGTCAGAGCCTGACCGTTGCTTTGGATGGGCACAGCCGATACTCCATGGAAGCCCTTTGGCGGAATATGGCAACAGTTTTCTCACTGGCCCCGGGCAAGCGAAGGGGAGCAAACCAGTGCCAGCCAGCGTTCTTTCCTAGAGTGCAGATAAGTGCCTTATTTTCAACAATAAAGACGCGAGACGTGGTTGGTTGTCACGTTCGGTTGACGACTAAGTGGCTGCTCGATTGCCCTACACGAACTCAGATACGAACATCCATTTTGTTCGAAATGGCGGTAGCCTGTTCGCGTCAACGTTTTCGGAAAACATGCCGCTCCGAATTCGAAACGACCCTCCAGATGCACTTTGTCGAAACAGGCTTGAGTGGTGCGAAGGTGATTGAGCCCGCCCCCCATCAGGATGAACGGGGGCGGTTCATGCGCGCCTGGTGCACGCGCGAGTTCGAAGAGAACGGCCTACAATTCGTGCCCGTTCAGGCCAACATGGGTTTCAGCGTGCAGAAAGGTACGCTTCGTGGCTTGCACCTTCAGGTGGCGCCGGCGCTCGAAGCTAAGTTGGTGCGTTGTACCAGAGGATCGATTTTTGATGTGGTCGTCGACCTCCGGCCCAACTCTCCGACCTATGCGAAATGGTACGGCACCGAATTGAGCGCCGATAATGGCCGGATGCTCTTTGTGCCCGAGCACTGTGCTCACGGTTACCAGACGCTCGAACAGAATACGGAGATGCACTACATGACTTCGGCTTTCTACGCTCCCGACTGTGCGCGCGGGGCCCGATTCGACGACCCACTTTTCGCCATTGATTGGCCACTGACTCCAACGGTCGTTTCACAACAAGACCGGAATTGGCCGCTGATGCAGCGGTAGGTAACTTCAGAAAACACTTTATGAAAGTCGTACTATTTTGCGGCGGTTTGGGCATGCGTCTCAGGGAGTATTCCGAGACGATTCCCAAGCCCATGGTAACGATCGGCTATCGCCCCATTTTGTGGCACGTAATGAAGTATTACGCCCACTACGGGCACAAAGATTTCATTCTTTGCTTGGGCCACCGCGCCGATGCCGTAAAGAACTATTTTCTAAACTATGACGAGTGTGTTTCCAACGACTTTGTTCTGGCTGGCGGCGGCAGTAAACCAGAGCTGCTCAGCAGCGACATTCATGATTGGCGGATCACCTTCGCCGACACGGGAGTCCATTCCAATATCGGTCAGCGTCTGAAGGCCGTCGAGAAGTATCTGGAGGGCGAAGAAGAGTTTCTGGCCAACTATAGCGACGGGCTTACGGACTTACCGTTGCCGGCGCAGTTGGAGCACTTCCACCAGCAGGACAAGATTGCCAGCTTCCTCTGCGTCCGCCCAAATCTCTCCTATCATCTGGTGTCCTTGGGGGATGGCGAGTCCAATCTGGTCTCGGGAATCCATGCCATCAGTAATGGTTCGGTGCGCATCAACGGTGGCTTTTTTGTATTCAAGAAGAGAATCTTCGACTACATCCGGGAAAAGGAGGAACTGGTTGCCGAGCCATTTCAGCGTTTGGTCGAGGAAAAACAGCTGATTGGTTACGTTTACGACGGCTTCTGGGCAAGCATGGATACATTCAAGGACAAACAGCAGCTGGAAGCTCTTTGTAACAGCTCGAAGGCCCCGTGGGAGGTCTGGAAGAAAAATGGCAACGGAAAGCTGTAGGTCGCGCGACGCCAAATGCTTCCTTTGAGCCTAGCTCGCAATGCCGCGGCCCCGCTCCGGATTCTGTGCTTGGGGTCCCATTCGGACGACATTGAAATCGGTTGCGGCGCTACGATCTTGCGCATTCAGCAAGAGTATCCGAATTGCTTGTTCCATTGGGTTGTATTTAGCGCCGAAGGAGTGCGAGCGGAGGAGGCTCGACAGGGCGCGACACTTTTCGTGAGCACTTCCGCTCTTGCTGGACTTGCTGTAAAGGCTTTTCGGGATGGGTTGTTTCCGGCGGCTGTTGCCGAAGTGAAGTCCGTCTTTGAGGAACTGAAGCGATCGGTTTCGCCAGATATCATTCTTACCCACAACCGTGGCGATGCCCACCAGGACCACCGGGTTCTTGCGGAGATGACTTGGAATACCTTTCGCGATCACCTGATTCTCGAATATGAGATCCCCAAGTACGATGGGGATCTGGGGCAACCGAACTTTTTTGTGCCGGTCAGCAGGGAGATCTGCCAGAAAAAGGTTCAGTTGATTATGGACACGTTCCAGTCCCAGCATTCCCGGCGATGGTTTCACCCGGATACATTCTCTGCGCTCATGCGGTTGCGCGGAGTGGAATGTAATGCTGCTGATTGCTATGCAGAAGCCTTCTATTGCCGCAAGATGGTTTTGTAAATGAACCCGGCAGAACACAGTGCAGGAGCCCACTTGGCCATAGACGCTGTCTTGCAACAGCGTGAATCCGAACGAAGGCCGATCCGTGTCGGGATGATAGGAGCAGGCGCAACCGGCAGGGCCATTGCCCTGCAGCTCGGAACACCTGTGCCGGGGATTCGCCTGGTAGCGATCGCCAACCGCACTTTCGAACATGGGATTCGAGCACTCACCGAAGCCGGAATCCAGAACTGGCAGCGCGCAGAATCGGCCGAAGAAGTCGACAGGGCGGTTGCCCGCGGAATTCCTGCGCTTAGCAACGATCCCTATGCTCTGACGGAATGCAATGCCGTGGACTTGATCGTGGAGGTCACGGGAACGGTCGAAGCCGCGGCCCGGGTTTCGCTCGCTGCTTTCCGCAACGGCAAGCATGTGGTCTTGGTGAACGCCGAACTCGACTCTTTGATCGGCCCGATCCTGAAAACCAAAGCGGATGAGCATGGAGTCGTCGTCAGCCATACCGATGGGGATGAGCCGGGTGTCGCGATGACCCTGCTTCGCTACCTCAGAACCCTGGGACTCAAGACCGTCGCCGCCGGCAACATTAAGGGTATGGTGGACCATTATCGTACGCCGGATACCCAGCGAGCATTTGCTGCGAAGAACGATCAGGACGTCAAGAAGGTTACTTCCTTCGCGGATGCAACCAAGCTCTCGATGGAGGCCACAGTCCTTTCCAACGCCACTGGCTTTCCTGTGGCCCGCCGCGGAATGATTGGGCCGGCGTGCGGGTATGTCCGAGAAATCACTGAACATCTGCCGGCCGATCAGCTGGTGGCGACCGGGCTTGTGGACTACGCGCTGGGCGCGGCTCCGCATACCGGAGCCTTTGTCGTGGTCCACGAAGACCATCCGCTTAAAAAAATCCAGCTGGCTTACTACAAGCTCGGCGACGGGCCTTTCTACGTTTTCTACACTCCGTTCCATCTGCCGCATCTTCAGATTGCCTCGACCATAGGACGAGCCGCAATCCACCGCGACGCTACGGTTGTGCCAATCGGCGCGCCGGTCTGCGAAGTGGTGACTGTGGCCAAGCGCGATTTGCAAGCTGGTGAAATTCTGGATGGAGTCGGCGGCTTCTCAGCCTATGGCCTAATTGACAACCGCGCGGCGGCTCGCGAGCAAGATGCTTTGCCGATCGGACTGTCAGAAGGTTGCAAGCTGCTTCGGGATGTTCGCAAAGACTCGCTGGTGTCGTTTGCCGACGTGGATCTGCCGTTGGGAGGCGTCGCCCTGGCGCTGTGGCGCGAACAACAGGCGCGCTGGCCGGTACTTGACGCAGCTTCGAAGTTGCCGGCCGCGCATCGCGTGGATACCGTCAAGATTTCATGAACCGTTCCAAAGGGCCTGCAGCCCATTCAGTCGCGATCTCGTTGAAATCTGAGCGCTGGCTAAGCTCGCGCGGGGTTTGGTGGTTTCATGCTTGATCGCGCCTTCTGGAAGGGCCGCAGGGTGCTGTTGACCGGTCACACCGGTTTCAAAGGCAGCTGGCTGACATTGTGGCTCGAGAAGCTTGGCGCCGCTGTCACAGGCTACGCGCTCGAGCCGCCGACGCAACCGAGTCTTTTCGAGCAAGCCGAGATTGCCGGCGCAATCCGTTCGATTTGCGCCGACGTCCGCGATTTTCCGCTCCTGAAGGCAACGATTGCCGAGTCCCGCCCGGAAGTGGTGATCCACATGGCGGCGCAGTCAGTGGTGCGCAGCAGTTTCGAGGATCCGATTGAGACTTATTCCTCGAACGTCATGGGCACAGTGAACCTTCTTGAAGCCGTCCGCCAGCTTGGGCAGCCGTGCGCCGTGGTCAACGTGACCAGCGACAAGTGCTACGACAATCGGGAATGGCTATGGGCATACCGCGAGAACGAACCGATGGGCGGCCACGATCCATACTCGAGCTCCAAGGGTTGCGCGGAGCTAGTGACGTCCGCCTTTCGCGATTCGTTTTTTCCTCCAAGATCCACGCAAAGTCACGGTGTCGCCTTGGCTAGCGCACGGGCCGGTAACGCGATTGGCGGAGGCGATTGGACCAAGGACCAACTCATACCTGACCTCATGAAGTCTTTTTTGGCGAATCAGCCTTGCTTGATTCGCAACCCGTCGGCCGTGCGGCCGTGGCAATTTGTCCTGGAGCCGTTGCGGGGCTACTTGATGCTGGCGGAACGCCTTGCGCAAAAGGGCCATGAATTCGCTGCGGCGTGGAACTTTGGTCCCGCCGATTGCGACGCCAAACCGGTCTCATGGATTGCAGACGAAGCTGCCCGCCTGTGGGGAAAGCCTGCCTCCTGGAACCGCGATCCCGCCGCGCATCCGAAAGAGGCGAACTTTCTGAAATTGGATGCTTCCAAAGCACGAGCCGGCCTTGGCTGGCGCCCGGTATTGCCACTGGAGCCGGCTTTGGGTTGGATTGTGGAGTGGTGGCGTGCCTTTCAGCAGGGCAGCAAAATGCGCAGTCTCACTTGCGCCCAAATTGAACGATATGAGGGACTCGCACAGCACTGAGGCTGTTTCCCTGGGAGCCGCGAAGAAGAATCCGGAGCATCAATTTCGCCGCTTGGCTGACCAGGGGAGCAGGTAGAGAAACGGAGAGGACCCAAAATGCCCAATCCCAGCGTAGCGGTCATTGGCACCGGCATGGCCGGCTTTGGCGCAGCTCATCGCCTCCACGCCGAGGGTATCACGCCCGTCATGTACGACAAGGATGCTCAGTACGGAGGTCACACCTCGTCGTTCCGCAATCAGAGCGGTTTCCTCTTCGATATCGGCCCGCATATTTCCTTCACCAAAGACCCGCGCATCCAGGAGCTCTTTGCCGACAGCGTGGACCAGAAGTACGAAACCCTGGCCATTAACCTGAATAACTACTGGCAAGGCTACTGGCCAAAGCATCCGGTGCAGCTGCACTTGCACGGTCTGCCCGAAGATGTGGTCATCAAAGTAGTTTCGGACTTTGTCGAGGAGCGCCAAAAACCTGAACTGCCCATCAAAAACTACGCGGACTGGCTGTACGCGAGCTTTGGACGCTCCTTCGCCGAGTTTTTTCCGATCCGTTACACCCGCAAGTATCACCTGACCAGCGCGGAAAATATGAGCACGGATTGGCTGGGCCCGCGCATTTATCGGCCAAGCCTGGAGGAAGTGCTGCGCGGAGCGCTCTCACCCTCGGCTCCGAATGTTCACTACATCACGCATTTTCGTTATCCCAGTGCCGGCGGGTTTGTGAACTATCTGAACAAATTTGTCCCCAAGGGAAATTTGAAACTGGGCCACCAGCTTGTGGCCATCGATCCTCGCACCCGGCAGCTCCGTTTCGCGAATGGAAAAACCGCCGGTTACGATGGACTGATCACCTCGCTGCCGCTGCCTGACCTGATTGCCATGATCGCCGGAGCGCCGCAAGACGTGATTACCGCGGCGCAGCGCCTGGCTTGCTCCACCTGCGTTCTTGTAAACCTTGGGATCAACCGTCAGGACCTCTCCGAAGCCCATATGACCTATTTCTACGACGAGGATATCTGTTTCACCAGGCTGGGCTTTCCGCACATGCTTTCTCCCCGCAACGCGCCCGACGGTATGGGCAGCATTCAGGCCGAAGTCTATTTTTCGAAAAAGTACAAGCCGCTCACCAGCTCTCCGGAGTCCTGGATCGTTCCGGTCGTCAAAGACTTGCACCGGGTCGGCATCTTGCGCGAAAGCGACGGCATCTTGTCCCGCGAAGCGCGGCTGGTGCCCTATGCCAACGTGATCTTCGATCTCGAACGTGCGGAGGCGCTAAAGACGGTTCATGGCTATCTCGACGATTTGGGCATTGCCTACTGCGGCCGGTACGGCGATTGGGGTTATATGTGGACCGACGAAAGTTTCAAGAGTGGAGAACTGGCGGCGGAGCGAACTCTGAGCGCGGCGCTCAAATCAGTCTAGATTTCCGGCAGAACCGTTCCACAGTCCTGGAATTAAGCTTCATTCGTACGCAATGACCAAGAAAAGAAAACTGCGAACTGGCGATTGGGTGAAGATCCGCAGCAAGGAAGAAATCCTCCGGACTCTGGACCGTGAAGGCCGGCTGCAGGGCATGCCCTTCATGCCCGAGATGTTTGCGTTTTGCGGGCAGGAACACCAGGTCTACAAGGTTGCTCACAAGAGCTGCGATTATTCCGCGCTGCCGTTTAGGACCCGGCGCCTTAGGAATACACTTCACCTTGCAACCCGCTGCGACGGCAGCGCGCATGGCGGATGTCAGGCTGGCTGTCTGCTTTTCTGGAAGGAAGATTGGCTAACGCGTCCTGGCGAGGCTGGGCCCGAGCAAACGGACCAAGCGCGCCTTGAAGCCAATGGTGATGCCAAGAAGGATTTCATCTGCACCGAGAGCGATGTTTCCGGCCATGTGCAGCGGGACCATACGGAAGACGGAACACCCACTTATCTCTGCCAGATGACGCTGCTTCCGGAGGCCTCGGAGCCGCTTGCCTGGTGGGATCTGCGCCAGTATTTGCAGGACTACACGTCTGGAAACGTGACGCTCTGGCGTATTTTCACCGGGCTCGTCTATTGGAGCTATTACAGCATCAGCGAAGCCGGAATCGGCGTTGGGCGCCCGATGCGCTGGCTCTACGACCTGCTTAGCCCGCTCTGGCGAGGGTCACTGTTCCCCAGAAAGCCGGGCGTCATACCGGCCGGACAACCCACTCCGCTGGCAAGGCTGGATCTTCAGCCCGGAGAATGGGTGCGGGTAAAGCCGCACTTGAAGGTGCTGGAGACCGTCGATGCCTCCAACAAGAATCGCGGAATGCACTGGGATGCGGAACTGGTGCCTTACTGCGGCGGCAAATACAAAGTTCTTAGGCGCGTGACAAAGATTATCGGCGAGCGCACCGGCAAGATGCAGGAGATGAAAAACGCCTGCATCATTCTGGATTCGGTGGTATGCCAGGCCCGTTACAGCTCCTGCCGCCTGTTCTGTCCGAAAAGCATGTATCCGTACTGGCGTGAGGCGTGGCTGGAAAGAGCGGAGCCAGAGCCGAGCTGCCGGGCGGTTCGTGCCGAGGTCGATGCCGCCAACGTTTCGGCAGGAACATCCAAATAAAGCAAACACTGACAAGGCCTGCAGAAGCGCGAACAATTATGCCAGGACATCAACCCTTGGTGACCGTTGTGACTCCGGTTTACAACGGCGAACCGTTTATTGCCGAGTGCATCGAAAGCGTTTTGGCTCAGAGCTACGAGAATTTCGAGTATCTGATCGTCAACAACTGCAGCAAGGACCGCACGCTCCAGATCGCTCGGGAATACGCGAAAAAGGACAGTCGCGTTCGCGTAATCGATAACACCGACTTTCTGGACGTCATCTCAAACCACAACCACGCTTTCCGACAGATTTCCGCTGAGGCCAAATATTGCAAGGTGGTTTCCGGCGATGACCTGATTTTTCCGGAATGCCTCTGTCGAATGGTCGAACTGGCCGAAGCCAATCCGGAAGCTGGAATCATCGGCTGCTACCAGTTGAGCGGCGATCACATTTTGTGGCAAGGATTCAAGTATCCGGCGGCGGTCATCTCTGGCCGCGAAATGTGCCGCAGGATCTTTCTGGGAGGTGACCCGAAATTCGGTTTCGGCTCTCCAACCTCGCTGCTCTACCGCGCGGATCTGATCCGCAGCAGCTCCGCTTTTTATCCCAACCTGTCTCCACATTCTGACACCAGTGCATGCTTTGAGCAGTTGCAGCACTCCGCCTTTGGATTCGTTTATCAGGTGTTGTGCTA
The DNA here is from genome assembly GCA_964594885.1 of uncultured Acidobacteriaceae bacterium. Taxonomy (GTDB): domain Bacteria; phylum Acidobacteriota; class Terriglobia; order Acidiferrales; family UBA7541; genus Acidiferrum. The sequence goes on along the minus strand of CAZQOB010000003.1, from coordinate 52,576 downwards.
CGAACGAACCCATGAGGCCACGCAAACCAGCACGTCACTGGAAATGAATCGCTACGCCTCGGCCTATCTCAATGACTTAATTACCTATGGCCCCGCTTATCTCAGCGAAGACGAAATGAAGCGGAAACTGAAGTTGGAACTGAGAAGCTACCACCAATTCTTGGCCGTCAATTACTTCATAGGTTTCAGAAACCAGCAATTTTGGGACTATCACAAGAGCCGGCTCGCAGAGCTAGGCTATCCACTGACTCGCAGTGCGTTGTTCAAAGCGGCTGCAATCGCCGTTGGTCGGAAAGCCGCGAATCCCGGGCTCGCGATTCAAACAATGAGAGCCCGGCTTGGTGCCCGCTGGCCGGCGATGGGTTTCAAGACCCGGACCAGCTCCAATGGGGGAGCGAGCTAAGGGGACGCCAGCTCGCGCTTTAGCTCAGCGTATCCTGGCCTGAGCTGTCGGTTTCGAGTCGGCTACTCCCGTCCGACTTGCTGCGATTCAGCCCCGCCTTAATCACGACGAGAACACTATGAACGATCTGAAAGAGAAGACAATTCGCGGAGGCTCGGCCAGAGGCATCGCCCTCGCCGCCAGTTTTCTCATCCGGGTCGGTTCCCTGGTGATGTTGTCCCGTTTGTTGGAACCGAGGGACTTCGGTTTGCTCGGGATGGTCACGGCATTTACGGGGGTTTTGGGCCTGTTCCGTGACTTTGGGCTTTCGTCCGCGGCGGTACAAAGAGATGTCGTAACCGAAGAGCAGAGCTCAACCTTGTTTTGGATCAATGTTCTGGTTGGGCTGGCGCTTACAGTCATCACCGTAGCCTGCGCCCCATTGGTCACGATTTTTTATCGCGAGCCGAGACTCCTGTGGGTCACTATTATTGTAGCCATCGGTTTCCTGCTGAATGCCGCAGGCGTACAGCACTCCGCTTTGCTTCAGCGGCAAATGCGTTTTACCGCTCTGGCCGTAATCGACGTCATATCCTGGGCTCTCAGCAACGCCATCGGCGTCGCTTTGGCCTTGGCCGGCTCTGGGCTCTGGGCTCTTGTCGTTATGACCGTCTGCCTGCCGCTGACCAACACCACCGGCTTGTGGCTTACGGCAAAGTGGGTTCCGGGAAAGCCGCGTCGCGGAGTCGGAGTGCGCTCGATGATGCACTTTGGCGGAACCCTCACTCTGAACGGGCTGGTCATGTACGTTGCCTCAAATTTCGAGAAAGTTCTGCTCGGGCGGTTTTGGGGAGCGCAATCGCTTGGCCTTTATGGCCGTGCCTATCAGCTGATCCGGATTCCGGCTGATAATCTCAACTTTGCGGTTGGCGACGTGGCTTTTTCGGCCTTGTCGCGCATTCAGAATGATCAAGCTCGTGTCCGGCGCTACTTTTTGAAGGGCTATTCTCTGGTGCTGGGACTTACCGTTCCCCTTACCATTGCCTGTGCGCTTTTTGCCGAGGACATTGTTTCCGTGTTGCTCGGGGCAAAGTGGAACGATGCGGCGCCAATCTTCAAGCTGCTGGCGCCTACCATACTGATCTTCGCGGCGACCAATCCCTTAGGATGGCTGCTCAACTCGATGGGCCTGGTCCGGCGCGGACTGAACATTGCCCTGGTCATTGCCCCACTGATGATCGCCAGCTACGTGGTCGGGCTGCCGTACGGACCAAAAGGCGTGGCGCTTGCGTATTCGACGGTCTGCCTGCTTTGGATCATTCCGATTACGGCGTGGTGCGTTCGCGGCACCATGGTCTCCTTGCGGGACGTCTGGAACGCCATATATCGGCCCTTGGGCTCGGCTGCGGTGGCGGCAGGGTTTGCTTTCGCAATTATGCTTTGGATCGGCCGTAGGCTTTCACCTCTTCCGCGGCTTTGCGCGGAAAGCAGCATACTGTTCGCGGTGTACTTTGTGCTGCTTTTGTTTTTCGCTGGCCAAAAAGAGCTTTATTTCGATCTGCTGCGCGGATTTCGAGCACATTCTTCAACCCGCGGTGAACGAGCGGTTTCAGCTTTGGAGCCAGAATCGCCACGTTAGCCAACCTAATCCAAGACTGGGGACTCTAGATCAATGCTTCCGCAAATGGCGACGATGTGGGCGACGTTACAGGAAACGCTCGCCCCATCACGCAAAGGCAGCGGCAAGCGGAGTGTTGCTGAACCTCTGACAACACCGCGGGATTCGACCCATGAACTGAAAAACGCGTTGCAGTACTTATGGCTGGTTCTTGCCGTGGCACCCCGCCTTCCCCCGTGGGTCCTTCCCCCCTTCCCGAACACCCCTTTGGGGGGCATGAATTTTTCCAACCCAG
>CAZQOB010000003.1:0-50271 GCA_964594885.1 uncultured Acidobacteriaceae bacterium | reverse complement strand
GACATATTTTTTGTTGTTTCTGCCGCTGGACTTCTGCCTTCGGCTGTGGGTCTTCCGCGCCTTCCCGAGCATCTATTGGGCGGACGAGATTTTTCAGACCCAGGAACCGGCACACCGGCTTGCCTTCGGGGCCGGAGTCATTACTTGGGAGTACCGCCTCGGCATGCGTTCCTGGGTCTTGCCCGGAATTCTAGCCGGTGTCATGAAAGCCACATCGTGGTTGGCTCCAGGCTCTTCGGGATACATCTTCGGAACAGCGTTTTTTTTCAGTTTCTTCTCTCTCTCCGCGGTCTGGTTTGCTTTTTTTTGGTGCCGCCGATATTTTGGCGATGATTACGCCTTATTGGCCGGATTCACCAATGCCATCTGGTTTGAACTGGCCAATTTTGGACCACGGGCCTTGAGCGAGGTACTTGCCGGCAACCTGCTTCTGCCGGCGATTTACTTCGGATCAGTTAAAGCCGGTCACTCTGGCCAAGATCGGCGCCGCCTGTTTTTTGTGGGACTGCTGTTGGGACTTGCCGCCTGCTTGCGAATTCAGCTTGTACCGGCCGTTCTGCTGGTAACTCTGTGGGTTGTCTGGTTTGACTGGAGAACCCGTCTGCTGCCCATTGGCCTCGGCATACTCTCGATCGCCACGATATTCGGAGCCGTCGACGCGCTTACTTGGTCTTTTCCCTTCTATTCCTACATCGCTTACTTCCGGGAAAATATCTTGCATCATAGGGCTGTCAATTTCGGCTCACTGCCGTGGTACTACTATCTGGGCTCGCTGTTCGTTCATACCGGTCCGCTGGTCCTTTTTGCGCTGATCGGCGTTCGCCGCTCGCCGATCCTTGGCTGGATCATCCTCGCCGTCGTTTTGCCCCACTCGGCGATTGACCACAAGGAGTTCCGCTACATTTATGCAGCCTTGCCCCTGTTGCTGACGCTTTCTAGCATCGGGCTGCTGGACTCCATCCGATTTCTTGCCGGCAAGACAAAGCTGGCATTCGGCGCGAAAACCAAGTTGCTCATTCCTGCAGGCATCGTCCTGATTTGCTCGCTGGCCCTTGCCGCTGCATTCCCACGATGGAAGAAGGCCAGCGGCGGCCTTCGCACTTTCAGTCGCTTAAGCCGGGACCGGGAGGCTTGTGGCTTGGCTCTGGTGCAAATCAATTGGTGGGACACCGGCGGTTATACCTATCTCCATCGCCCCATTCCGATGTTCGTATTTCCTGATCCTCGCGCTGCAGGTTCTGAATCGCCGGTTTTCAATCGGGTTGTCGCGCCAGAATCAACACCTCTGTCATTTTCCGGCTATTCCGTTGCGGCTTGCCAAAACGGCGTGTGCTTGTACCGGCGGCTTGGGACCTGTCAGCCTGGCGGCGCTGAGTTCGAGATCAACGCGTACTTGAAAGGCAAAGAAGATTAGGAGTAACAAGCGGACCTTGGCTCGGGGAACTGAGTACTAGGAGTTGTGGAGCAAAAGTTACGACTTCTAGCCCGAAACTCATCTTGCCTTATCCAGTGTCCATCGCCATTCTAGTTCTACCGTCAGGGGTTTGTGGAGCGGTTTGACCGTACCGCCTCCAGGTCATCAGCAAGTGTTCGGGACTGGCCGACTGAAGATTTTCTGGCTTCAGAGTTTTGAAAGACAGGTGTGTTCGAGCTGTTGTTCATATTGGGGAGCGTCTCTGCCATGTGGTTGTTTTCCTTGGTTTCGAGCAAGCAAGTGAATTTGGGTGACTCGACTTTGCATATGCGGCTTCCACGACGCAGTCGCATTCTGCCGGCATTCGCGGCCGTCTTAATGGTTCCGCCTCTGTTTGCGCAGAACGTCACCACTAAAATGAACGACATTTCGCGCACAGGCGCCAACACCTCCGAGACGATCTTGACTCCCGCCAACGTCAACATTGGTACCTTCGGAAAATTGTTTTCGTTTCCTGTTGACGGTTGGATTTACGGCCAGCCGCTCTATATGTCCGGCTTGACCATGGGTGCTGGAACTCCCCAGGCTGGTACCACCCATAACGTGGTCTTCCTTGTCACCCAGCACGACTCCGTGTACGCCTTCGATGCTGACAACAATTCCGGAGCGAACGCCAATCCCCTATGGCAAGTCTCGCTGATCGGCTCTGGCGAAAAGACCGTTCCAAATGCAGACCTATCATGCGGCGACATTTTCCCGGAAATTGGCATCACCAGCACGCCGGTCATTGACCCGACCACCAACACCATTTATGTCGTTGCGAAAACGACAGTTGGTGATACCAGCTTCATACAGCGCTTGCACGCGCTCGATATCACTACCGGGAAGGAAAAATTTGGTGGCCCGGTCGTGTTATCCGGCTCGGTTCCAGGTAACGGCAACGGCAGTTCTGGCGGTACGTTGAATTGGGACCCCAAATGGCAGATGAACCGCGCCGGCCTTCTCCTGCTGAACGGCATCGTGTATATCGGCACCGGCTCCCATTGCGACAACGGTCCGTGGCACGGTTGGATCCTTGCCTACAATGCGTCCTCACTCCAAAAAACCGGCGTGTGGTGCAGTTCACCGAATTCGATTGGATCAGGCGTTTGGGGCGGCGGCTCGGGTCTTGCCGCGGACGTGCCGTCAGGCAAACCCTATGGCCGAATCTTTGTGGCCACCGGCAACGGAACCTACGATGCGATTGCACCAACCTACACTAACGCTATGGATTACGGCGATTCCATTCTCAAGCTGGACCTAAACAACGGCATACCCACAATGAATTCCGGTGGAACCGTCGTGGGAGATGAATTCACGCCGCACAATCAGGCCAATCTGAACAACGCGGATGAAGATCAGGGATCGGGCGGAACCGTGCTTCTGCCGAATAACATGCTGGCCCAGGTCGGCAAGTCCGGCATCATTTACGTTCTGAATCGCGAGAGCCTCGGTGGCTATAATCCCAACAACACCAAAGATCCTGGCGAAGCCGCTAATGTCGGTGGCGTTTGGGGAGCGCCCGCTTACTGGAACGGACATCTCTACGTTTGGGGTCAGAGCGACAATCTGAAAGCCTTCTCGTACGCCAACGGCGCTCTCTCTTCGAATCCAACTTCCACTTCACACGAAAGCGCTTCTCCAACTTCCGGCACCTATAGCCCTACACCTGCTATCTCGGCAAACGGAAGCAGCAATGGGATTGTGTGGAGCCTGGTTACCGACAATGCCCAAAACCAAGGTCGCGCGATCCTATACGCGCACGACGCTTCCAACGTTGCGAACCTTCTCTACTCCAGCGGGGTAACGGGCTCGGAGTCCAATTACAACCGCGACAATCCGGGCCTTTCGGTCAAGTTCGTCGTTCCAACCGTCATCAACGGTAAGGTTTATGTGGGCACGGAGACGCAACTCAGCATATTTGGACTCCTCGGCGGTGCCACCCAGGCCGCCACTCCCGCAATCAGCCCGTCCAGCCAGTCCTTCAATCCTTCGATTCAGGTGACCATTACGGATTCCACGCAGGGCGCCTCCATTTACTACACGACGAACGGAACCACACCCACTACAGCTTCGACCAAATATTCAGCGCCATTCACGGTTACCACCACGACCACGGTAAACGCCATTGCCGCCGGTACGGGACTTTTGCAAAGCCCGATGGCCTCGGCAACCTACACTCTCTCGACGCAGACCGCCGCGCCCTCGTTTAACCCGCCGCCTGGAGCCTATACCAGCACTCAATCGGTTGCCATCAGCACAACCACTGCGAATGCCACAATCTATTACACGACCGATGGCTCAACGCCTTCGACTGCCAGCCCGAAATACATCGGCCCTGTTTCTGTCGGAGCAACGGAAACTCTTTCCGCAATGGCCACGGCCAGTGGTTTAAGCAACAGCCCGATAACCAGCGGCGTGTACACACTTGATCTGGGCGGCGTTAGCAGCATCAACTTTGCAAGCGGCTTTTCAGGCGGCGGCATGAACCTGATCGGCAGCGCTAAGTTGAACGGCTCCGCGCTTGAACTTACCGACGGCGGTGGGAGCGAGGCCGCGGCGGCTTGGTATCAGGTCGCGGCAAACATCTCGACGTTCTCCACCGATTTCACGTTTCAAATCACGGGCACCAATCCGACAGCGGACGGCTTTACCTTCGCGATTCAAGGTAACAACTCCACTGCGGTTGGATCATCGGGTGGTAGCCTTGGGTACCAGGGGATCCCCAACAGTGTTGCTGTGAAGTTTGATTTGTACGGCAACAACGGGGAAGGGACCGACTCCACCGGGCTTTTCCTCAATGGCGCAATTCCCACTACCCCCTCCGTCGATATGTCTTCGTCCGGTGTTGATCTGCATAGCGGTCACCCCCTGCACGCCCATTTGAGTTACGACGGTGCCACTCTCACTCTGACTCTCACCGACACCGTTACCAGTGCGAGTTTCACGACCAGTTGGCAAGTGGACATTCCTTTCAACGTTGGTGACGTCGTAGGCTATGTCGGCTTCACGGGAGGAACCGGCGGTTACGCCGCAGTCCAGAATATTCAGAGCTGGACCTATTCGTCAGGCAGTGGGCAAGCTGTTGCGGCTACGCCGACCTTCAGCCCCGCGGCTGGGACCTATACCTCGGCGCAGACTGTGACCATCAGTGACACCACGACTGGCGCGACCATCTATTACACGACGAACGGGGCGACGCCGACGGCCAGCTCGACTCAATACACGGCTCCAATCACGGTAAGCAGTTCGGAAACGATCCAAGCGATTGCGGTGGCGACCGGCTATACCCAAAGCGCCGTCGGTAGCGCGAGCTACACCATCAACAGCGGGACCACGGTCATCAATTTGGGCGGCGGGTTTACCGCCGGCGCCATGGCTTTGAATGGCAAAGCGGCGTTGAACGGAACGCGGCTGCGTGTAACCGATGGTGGTACCAGCGAAGCTTCCAGTGCATGGTACACCTCGCCGGTGAATATCCAGCAATTCACCACCAACTTCAGTTTTCAGGTCTCTGGAGGCTCCAATCCGACGGCGGATGGCTTTGCGTTCGTGATCCAGGGCGGGACCACTACGGCGTTAGGACCGTCGGGCGGCGGCCTTGGTTACGGGCCTTTGAGCGGCAGTACCGGAGGCATCGGGAGTAGCGTGGCGGTGAAGTTCGATTTGTACAGCAATAACGGCGAAGGGCCGGACTCGACAGGTTTGTATGTGAACGGCGCGGCGCCTACGACACCGTCCCTAGACATGACCAGCTCCGGGGTGAATTTGCACACGACGGACGTTTTCAACGTGCAGATGACTTATGACGGCACCAATCTGACGATGACCATCACGGACGCAACCACGAATGCGACGTTCACGCATACCTGGGCAATCAACTTACCAGGGACCGTAGGCGGAAACACGGCCTACGTCGGATTCACGGGCGGAACCGGGGGCTACACGGCAATCCAGGATATTCTGAACTGGACGCTGTCCTCTTCAGTGGGCGGGTCGGCAGCGGCGACTCCAACTTTCTCACCAGGCGCTGGAACCTACACGACGGCACAGACGGTGACCATCAGCGACACCACGAGCGGCGCAACGATCTAATACGCGAAGAATAGAACAACGCGGACCACCAATTCCAAGCCGAACAGCGCTCCAAGCACGTGGAGCGCCCCGGAAACGGTTCAGGCGATTGCGGACGCAACCGGCTTCACTCGAATCGCCGTTGCCAGCGCGGCCTACACCATTGCCCCGCCCGCTGCGACGCCGACTTTCAGTCCCGGCGCGGGAACCTATGCGACCACGCAGACGGTCACCATCAGCGACACCACAAGCGGCGCGACGATCTATTACACGACGAATGGAACAACGCCTACCACCAGTTCCGCCCAATACACCGCTCCCATCACCGTGAGCACATCGGAAACGATCCAAGCGATCGCAGTTGCGCCCGGCTACTCGCAAAGCGCGGTTGGCAGCGCGGCCTACACAATTTCAACCCAAGCGGCTACGCCGACGTTTTCACCGGCGGCAGGAACCTATGCGACGACGCAGACGGTGACGATCAGCGACACCACGAGCGGCGCGACGATTTACTACACGACGAATGGGACAACGCCGACCACCAGTTCGACCAAATACACGGCTCCAATCACGGTGAGCGCTTCGGAAACGATTCAGGCGATCGCGGTAGCAACCGGCTTCACGCAAAGCGCGGTGGGCAGCGCGGCGTATACGATCGCGCCTCCAGCTGCTACACCGACCTTCAGTCCGGCCGCGGGGACCTACACGACAACGCAGACGGTAACCATCAGCGACGCCACGAGCGGCGCAACGATCTACTACACGACCAATGGGACCACGCCGACCACCAGCTCGACCAAATACACGGCGCCAATCACGGTGAGCAGTTCTGAAACGATACAAGCGATCGCGGTCGCAACCGGCTTCACGCAAAGCGCCGTGGGCAGCGCGGCGTATACCATCACACCGCAAGCCGCGACCCCGACGTTTAGTCCAGCCGCGGGAACTTATGCGTCGGCACAGACAGTAACCATCAGCGACGCAACCCCTAGCGCGACCATCTACTACACAACCAACGGAACGACGCCGACAACCAGCTCCACCGTGTACACGGCTCCGATCACGGTGAGTACTTCCGAGACCGTCCGGGCAATCGCCGTGGCGTCCGGCTTTACCCAGAGTGCGGTTGGAAGCGCGGCCTACACCATTTCCACCCAGGCTCCGGCCCCGGCTTTTGTCCAGGTCAACAACAATATGGTCACGACCGGCAAAACCGTTTCAGTGGCCTTCAACAGCGCGACAAAATCTGGCAACACGATTGTGGTCTACGTCATTTGGGATAACACCGGTACGGTCTCGTTGAGCGACTCGGGCGTCAACACCTTCAGCAAAGTCGGCAGTCCCGTTATTTGGGGCGGTGCGTACAGTGCGCAGGTCTTCTATGCCTCCAAGATTGCCGGAGGCGCAGACACCGTTACCGCGACTTTCCAGAACACGATCACCAATTGGGGCGTGATCTATGTTCATGAATACTCCGGAATAAGTTCGACCAACCCTGTGGACGTTACGGTGTCCGCCAGCGGCTCCTCGGCAACTTTGAATAGTGGTTCCGCCACAACGACATCCGCGAACGACCTGATCTTTGGAGCCGGCGTGTCAGATTATATTGTTACGGCCACAGGCTCTGGCTTTACTGCTCGCGACCTAGCCTATGGGAACATAACGGAAGACCGAGTTGCCGCCACTACCGGCGCCTATTCAGCTACGGCTACGCATACCGGGCAACAATGGGGCATGCAGATGGTGGCATTCCGCCCGGGCCCATAGCTGCCCTTCGCAGGAAGTGTCGTATCGGAGTAACGGGTGCGCGACGATGATTCGGATCGCTCAGTTCCCTGCAGTCGTCTTTGCGCTCCTTTTGGCAGGTTGTGCAGCTTCAAACGGCCCCGCAGCTCCAGCTGGCGCTGCGCCTTCGATCGTCAGCCAACCCGAAAATCGAACGGTGTCAGCGGGGACCTCGGCCACCTTTAGGGTCACTGCGGGGGGCAGCCAGCCTTTGAATTACCAGTGGCAGAAAAACGGCGTGAACATCGACGGTGCGACTGCCGCCAGCTACACCACGCCCGCTGTGACTGCAGCCGACAACGGTTCGACATTTGTCGTGGTCGTCAGTAATTCCAGTGGTGCCATCAAGAGCAGTGCAGCCACTCTCATTGTCAGCTCGACTACGCTCAGGTCCTACGCTACGAATTTTCCACTCACCGAGAATCCGATCTCGGAAAGTGGAAACTGGATCAATGGCGGAACGGTTGGGCTGTCCTGGAGCAATGTCCGCACAACCCCAAGCCTCGCCTTTGGCACAGAGTCTGGTTCCGGAGGCTACGACGACTCAACCGCAATACTCGCGGGCAACTGGAATGCCGATCAGATGGCGCAGGGCACGGTCCATACCGCTAATCAGAATGCCGGCATCTTTGAGGAAATCGAACTTCGTTTGCGGACTTCAGTTTCTGCACACGATATTACCGGCTACGAGTTCAACTTCCGGGCGCTGGCGTCGGGGAACACCTACGTGCAAATTGTGCGCTGGAATGGCTCGTTGGGGAGTTTTTCAATACTTGCCTCTACGCCTGGACCCGGAATTCGTGACGGAGACTTGATCAAAGGCACGGCTGTCGGCAATACTTTGACTGCATTCGTAAACGGCGTGCAAATCCTTCAGACGACCGACAGCACTTTTCCAATGGGCAACCCCGGCCTGGGTTTTTTCAACCAAGGTGGTGGTGTGCAAATTGACGCCGACTATGGCCTCAAAGATTTTTTCGCGTCGGAGCTAGCACATTGACTTTGCAAGGAACGGACGCACCCGCGCCGTGCTTAGTTGTTCGCTAGGATCTGTCTGGCCGCCTCCAGCAGACTTTGTGCTGAATCTTCAACTCCTGCAACGCCTGCGCGATGCCCGGCGCTGATCCTCACGGTCCGGCAGCCGGCGCGCCTCCCTGCTTCTATGTCGCTTTCAGAATCCCCAACCATCCAGGACGCCGCAAGGTCAATCTGGTGTTCGCGGGCCGCGCTTAGCAGCATTCCCGGCGATGGCTTACGGCAATCACACGGCAGCTCCTTATCATGCGGACAGTAATAGATCCCGTCCAATTTCGCTCCCGCTTGCTCCAGCTCCTCCTGCATCTTGCGATGGATTCCCTCTAGTCCATCAATGGTTAGCAGTCCTCTCCCTACGCACCGCTGATTGCTGACTACAATCACGCTCCAGCCCGCTTGCCCCAATGACCAAATGGCCTGGGCGACTCCGGGCAGGAACTGGAAATCCTCCCACCGGGTTATATATTCGCCCTCTGCTGCCCGGCGATTGATCACTCCATCGCGATCCAGGAACACGGCTCTCTTCATGGTTAAAGATTTTCTTGCGGGACTTTTTGCGGCTTCGGTTATTTGCGTTCTCTAGTGGACGACGATACCGGGGCGCTCATGCGAAACCGCGAAAGCGCCTCGCCCAGATTCTGGATGAATTGTTCCGACTGGAATACTTCCGCGTCGGGCCGCAGATTCGCCGGCGGCGCCAGTGGCTCTACTTCGTCCAGTTGAAACTCTCTTGCCACGTCTTCGATAATCTTCGGCTCCACGACCTTCACCTGTTCGACAAAGGCGTTGATCAGCGCGTGCTCGCACAAGAGATTGATCACGCGTGGAATACCCATCGAAAAGTAATGAATCGATTCAATGGTTTTCGCCGGGAATATCGTGACTTGCGGGTCGGCCCCGGCGATTCGAAGTCTCTCGTGGACGTATTCGTAGGTTTGCTCTTTTGTCAGCGGCATGGTCCGGCAGCGCAGCGTGATGCGCTGCCTCAGCTGCCGCAACTGCGGCAACTTCAGCTTTTCTTCCAGTTCCGGCTGGCCCGAGAGCACAATCTGCAGAAGTTTCTCAGTGGACGTTTCCAGGTTGGTCAGCAGGCGAATCTCCTCCAGCACCGGGAACGTCAGGTTCTGCGCTTCGTCCACGATCAGCACCGCGGTCTCGCCGGCGCGGTAGCGCTCCAGCAGCCAGTGGTTCAGCTTCATCAGCTGCTGGCTTTTTGACCGGTTATCGCAGTGGATGTCAAACTCGGCCAGCACAAAGTCGAAAAGCTGGCTCGAGTTCATTCGCGAATTGAACAGAAATGCTGTCTTCGTCCGGCGCAGGTGAAGCCAATCCAGGAGCCGGTTGACCAGCGTCGTCTTGCCCGTTCCCACTTCGCCCGTCAGCGTGATGAAGCCTTTGCGGGTCTGAATTCCGTACATCAGACTCGACAGTGCTTCCTCGATCTGTTTTGTCAGAAACAGAAACCGCGGATCCGGATTTACGTTGAAGGGGCTTTCCCTTAATCCAAAAAAGCTCTTATACATGACCTGTCGTTATCTCCGAACTTCCGGATCTGCTTTTATCATCCTATCTCAATACCAGGGGCCTCGAGTGCCAGCTGACTCCCAGCGAAATCTGGTGGGTGGTGAAACTAAAACCGCCCACATTACTGCTGCTTTCCCTGTAAAGGGTATAACCGGCAGTAACCGTCGCATTCCGTCCCAGCGGTCTGCCGACCGAGCCGCCCCCATAAAACGTGTCGAAGCTGGGCGTCGGCACTCCTGAAACGGTCTGGGCGATCCGATTGTGTGCGTATCCGAAGTGCACATCTCCATTCCACACGCGCGACAGTTGCCTCGTCCCGGTCAGCGTCAGTTGATCGGTCGAAGCCCCCGTGAACACGCCGCTGCCCGACGACACCCCGTGCTGGTAGCTGAATCCAAATGTGCCGCGCCGCACCGCGTACGAAAGGCTTGCGCTGCCCGCGCCGCTTACGTAGCGAGTCTTGGTTGAGCCTGGAATGGTCGTGCGAAACTCAGTGATCTGTGGGCCTGCGGACAGTTGCAACGCCAGCCGCCCCGTGATCTTCCGTCCGTACGCGCCCTGGATGGAATGGCTGCCGATCGCCTGATTCAGGCCGAGGAAATGAAAGGCGTTGAATTGGTATTGAACGCCGATGGTGTCAAGCCGCGACACTTGATAGTTGTATCCGGCATTACCGGTGTAATTGTTGCTTTCGATGTTGCCGGCGTTGGTGAAGCGCAGCAGCCCGTAAACTCCTCCCAGCGTGATTGAACTTCGCCGCGAAATGGAGTAATTGACCTGGGCCCCCGCCGCGTTGCTGTAGCGCGGCCCAATCGCGCTGAACACGTTGCCTCCCGGATTGAGACTGCCTCCCAATCCCGTTGAGCCGGCTCCTAACGTTCCTCCGATTCCGGGCATGGCCAGCCCAGTTCCATTGCCAAATCCGAACTGCGATTGCGGCAGGTAAGAAAAGTCATCCAGCAGCGTCAGTTGCCAGCGCTCCCAGTTGTACACATTGGAAATGCCCAGCTGCTGAAACCAGCTATTCCCGATCGCGGAATCCGTCGCAAATTCACCGCCACCGGAATAATTCAAAAATAGCTCTGAGCGGCTGAAATTCTCGCGCAGGCTTAAGTTTCCCGACAAATAGCTCGTGGAGAGCCACCCAGTGCCGCCACCCTGATTCTGCCCGGTGGACTGAATGAAATTGTAGTAGGACAGTCCGGGCACCCAATAACTGTGCTGCTCCGATGGTGAACCCACTGTGAGCTGCTGAATTCCGGTCAAGGGGCGGTTATCCGGCTGCATCACATCCTGTGGATTCTGGTCCTGGTTTTGATCTTCCGCTCCAATCGGGCCGTAGGTTTTCGCCGCAGGTTTGGGTTTGTCTCCGCTTTGAGTGTCCTGCCCATAAGCCGGCCAGGCCAGCGCTGCCGACAGAACAATAAAATGGACCAACTGTTTTCTACATTTCATGACGCCCTCTTTTACGGAACCACAATCGTATCGCCGGGCTGTAAGACCACATCGTCCGAATGTCCGTTAACCACGTCTCTGTAATTGTACGGACGCTTCACTTGTTTTCCGTTTTCCGTTCTCAGGATGTAAATGCTTTTGACTCGGGCGAACTGCGTAAATCCTCCGGCGCTGGTCAGGGCCTGTAGTGCAGTCATGTTGGGCAGCAACGCAAACGCCCCCGGCCGCGTCACTTCGCCGTTTACGTAAACTCGCCGGCTATTGATTTCCGTGACCGTCACCGTTACCCGCGGGTCGGTGATGTACTTCTTCAAACCTTCGGTGATCGAATTCGCCAATTCCATCGCTGTCAGCCCGCCCGCCTGCACATCGTTCAACAGGGGCAGCGAGATCTTTCCATCCGGCCGCACCGGCACTTGCCGCGAGATGTCCGGCTCTTTCCATACATCCACGCGCAGTACATCTTGTGCGCCGATTCTGTAGTTTCCGTCTGCCCCTGCGGCGGCCGGTACCGGCGCCGGAGCCTGCGCGGGCGTCTGCGCCGGCTTCGCCGCCTCTTGCGCCGACCCTACGGTTGCGGCGAACAGGATCCCCGCTGCCAACCATCCGATGCGCTTCATGCTTCTTCCCCCTCGCTCGTCAATTCTGCCCCGGCACTTCGATCTGCTTGATCTTGTAGAGCAGCGCCTTGTAGCTGATCTGCAACTGTTTCGCCGCCTGCTTGCGGTTCCAGTGAGTCCGCTCCAGGGCCTTCAAAATCAACTCCCGTTCGGCCAAGCGTGACGCCTCGCGCGCCACCGCCTTTAGCGAGGTTCGTCCCGGCCTAAGTGGTTCCGCCGCATGCGTCCGCGATAACCGTATCTCAGCCAGGGTCGGCCCCAGCGTCCCGAGCGCGGCGATTCTTTTTGCCAGGTTTTCCAGTTCGCGGACGTTTCCCGGCCAATCGTAACTTTGCAGGATCGCGATCTCTTCTTCACCTACAGCCGGGGCCTTGCGGCCCATCTTTGCCGCGCAATGCTCTAAGAAACAGCGCAGGAACTCGGGAATATCCTCTTTTCGCTCCCGCAGCGAAGGCAGCCGCAGATTTACTGCAGCGAGCCGGTAATACAACTCGCGCCGGAATCGCCCGGCCGTGGCTTCCCGGTCCAAGTCCTTCGTCGAAGTGGAGATAAGGCGGCAGGTCTTTCGTCTGGCGGTGTTCTCGTAGTCTTGCAGAACCGACAAAAGCACCCGCTGGCACTCGGAATCGAGCTCATCCACGTTATCCAACAGCAAAGCCTCGCTATCGTCGCTCCGGTGGGCCAACGCCACCAACTCGTCCGCACTCACCAAGGTACAGCCCAGTTTGATCAGCACCCGTTCGCCATTCGCCGACAAGCGATGCAGCAACCTGGCATAGACTTCTTTACCGCTGCCGCTCTCCCCATGGAACAAGACCGGTATGTCCGTACGGGCGAGTTCTTCCACGGTCGCGTTTAGCTCCTGGATCGCGCTACCACGGCCCGCGACAAACCCCCGGTCGGGGAGCGTTTCGAACCCTTGGCTGACAGTGGTGGCCATTTCAGACAAAGATTGATGCAAGTAGTGCGCCAACACCACTCAGGATTAGCCAACCCAAAGCTAAGTTAACTGTAGTAGTATCCGTATGTTACAGAACGGCAGGCGCCAAGGATCGACCCTTGCTAAGGTCGGTACACCTGCCCGTTATCCCGCTCATTTTCCACCTAGTGGTAATTCTTTGCCCTCGGTCACGGTTTCGGAGCTTTCTCAAACCGGGTCAGGATCTTCCGCCCGGCGCCGCTCCTGCCTAGCAGCGCCCCTAGGGCTGCTCCAGACGTATTTGTCAGCAAATCTGTTGTTCCCGAACTGCGAAGTGGCAAGAAATATTGCCCCAGCTCAATTGCGAGACTCAGCAAAAAGCCCACTAGAAGGACCGTCGCCATTGGCCGACCTTTTCCTTCCAGTCGCAAGAAGAGACTGAGGAAGATCCCCAACGGCATGAACCCCGCAATATTGACCGCTACGTCGCTCCAGTAGTCCCAAGGTGCTCCGAACTCCTTCCAGAACGGCGTTAGGAACGCTGGCCGAAGGCTTTTCAATGCCTTTGGGATCTTCAGTTGAGGGCCTCCGCCGACAGCGCACTGGACCGTATTCCCCTGGCCCTCCGCGAATAGGTACAAAGCCGTTAGATGGGATTCGCCAGCCAATTTCCGGCCAGCCGTCTGCCAGTCCTGCAGATGAGCCTGAACGTCACGGGCGCTAAGCGCTCTGTCATACATTGCCAGGCCGCTCACTAGACCCATCCACTGATCATGACCCTCTGGCGAATCGGCGATCACCAGAGTCCCTTCCAGATCGCTCGGGCTCATCCAAAACCAGTCCGCTCGTCTTGCCGGCTCGCCGTTCAAATAAACTAAGGTTCCGCTTTCATCCGCACTGATGGTGATCAGCACCTTCCGCTGGCTGTGCAGCACGTTTTCGACCGACAACCATTGGCCTTCATTGTTTTCTGGAGGCTTCGAGGGATGCCAAAGGACTAGATCAGTGTTTACCTGGCGGATCCTAAATTGCACCGGTGCTTCGGGTTTTGAAAACGCCAGCAGGGTTCCCTCTACTTTCTGTGTCGCCGGCTGAAACCAAATCTCGATCGCGCCACCGGACTTGCTGCCTTTGGAATGGAATTCGCTTTTGCTGAAGATGCTTCCGTGTTCACCAAACTGAAGGCCCGGTTCGGTCTCGAGCCAATGCACATCGTTGCCCGGAAAAAAACTTTGCGTGCCTCGCAGCATCTGCAAAATAGTTCCAACCCCGTTGCGGGACAAGGGTTGATAGGGCCAAAGACCAAGCAAGAGTGTCGCTGCCACGGTCAGCACGCTTGCCGCGCCAAGCGCCTTCCGCAGCCGTGTCGCTGGATTCATGAGCACGCCTGCTGCGGTTTGGGTCGGGCGTCTATTTCCGGTTCTCCTGGTCTCTAGCGTGGTCGCGGCATTGTGGGATGCGGAAATTTCGTAAGCGAACTCTTCAGCCGGATTCGCCAACACTGAAGTAGGTGCAGTCCGGATGAATGAAGGCCAGCGCGCTCACGCTCGCTTCCGGATCCATCATGAGTCCTTCCGTCAACTGCACTCCGATCTCCTCCGGCCGCAGCAGTTTCCAAATCCCTTTCTGGTCTTCCAGGTCCGGGCACGCCGGATAGCCGAAGCTGTACCGCTTTCCGCGATACCGCGAAGTAAATCGCTGTGCCATTCCCATCTCCGCCGGATCCGGGAAGCCCCAATCCTCTCGAATGCGCCGGTGCAGCCACTCCGCGCAGGCTTCGGCCGTCTCAATCGCCAACGCCTGCAGCCCGTGCGAACGGAAATAGTAGCCAGCGTCCTTCGCTGCTTCCGAACGCTCGCGCACTCCTTCTCCCGCCGTCACCACAAACACGGCCACGTGGTCGCGCTCTCTGTCGCGCGTCGGCAGGACATAATCGCTCAGGCACAGCCGGTCGCCCGCATTTTGCCTTTTGAACTTCCAGGTGTGCAACGGCACTCCGCCACCCGGCGCGTACACGCTTAGCGCATCTCCTTGGGCCTCGGCCTCAAAAAACTGCCAGACCGCGCGCACCTTCATGAATTTCGCCGCTTCTTCCTTCACCTCTTCCATCTGTTCGAACAATTCGACAGCTTTCGATTCGCGAGCCGCGAGCTGCTTATCGAAGTCGCCTTTGTACCCCATATGCCGTCCGTACAGCATGTACGGGTTGACGTAACTCCATAGGTCATGCAAATTGGGCACCAGCCGCAGCTTACGATCCAGATATCCCACCGGCGCGATCGGCAAATCCGCGTGTACTCTCGGCGACCGCCGAACGCTCGGAAACTCTTTCACCGTCACTGTCGTGCTGACGCCGGCGCCGCCGCCGGCAGCAACCGTGTGCTGCTCCAACATCGTTTCGCGCGTTGCCGGGTCCATCAGCTCGTTCATCAGTCGCAACCCGGTCATTGCGTCCTTGGCATAGCAAACCGCATGGCCATAGCTCGGAGCAATTTTCTGCTGCGTGAATTTCCCGCTAAGCGCTGCTCCGCCTACCAAGAGTGGAATCGCAATCCCGGCGTCCTTCAAATCGCTGGCCGTCACCACCATCTGCTGAGCGCTCTTCACCAGCAGTCCCGAGAGCCCAATCGCATCCGGATGATGTTGCTGATAAGCCTTGATCAGCTCTTCCGGCGGCACCTTGATTCCCAAGTTCACCACGTCATAGCCATTGTTTTTCAATATAATTTCAACCAGGTTTTTCCCAATGTCGTGCACGTCGCCCTTTACGGTCGCCAGCACGATCTTCCCGCGCTTCGACGTGTCCGACTTGTCCATGAACTGTTCCAGATGTCCGACTGCGGCCTTCATGGCCTCCGCCGATTGCAGCACCTCCGCGACGATCAGTTCATTGGCGTTAAACAGGCGCCCCACTTCTCCCATCCCGGCCATCAGCGGTCCATTAATGATGTCCAGCGGTGCCGCGCCTTCCGCCCGTTTCTTTTCCAAATCCTCAATCAACCCGTCGCGCGTGCCTTGAATGATGTAATTTCCCAGCCGTTCATCCAGAGGCAGATCTTCGGGCCGCACCTTCTCTTTCTTTTTTGCTGTGCGGAAATGCTCCGTAATCGCGGCAATATGGAACTGATTGACCGCGGCCCGCTGCTTTTTCGTCTGCTCCCGCCAGTCTGCCGGCGCATTTTTCAGCAGCTCTGCGCTCGAATGTTCTGCCGGCACGTTTTTCGGCGGATGCTGGAACAACAAATTCTCCGCAAGCTCCCGCTCCTGCTCCGGAATCGACGCAAACCGCTCCACTTTTTCGGTATTCACAATCGCCAGGTCCAGCCCGGCCTTTGTGCAGTAGTACAGAAAAACGGAATTCACCACTTCCCGCGCGCCGGCCGGCAACCCAAACGACACATTGGAAATTCCCAAAATCGTCCGCACAGCGGGTATCTGCTTCTTGATCGCGCGAATTCCTTCCATCGTTTCCACCGCGCCGCCGATGTAGTTCTCGTCTCCGGTCGCGCACGGAAACACCAGCGGATCGAAAATGATGTCTTCGGGATCGATCCCGTACTTCTTGGTCAGCAGCTCATGCGACCGCTCGGCAATCGCGAGCTTCCTGTCCCGCGTGAACGCTTGCGCCTGTACTGGATCCTCATCAATGCAGCCCACCACGAGCGCAGCGCCGTAGGCATGCGCCATCGGCACCGTTTTCTCGAACTTCTCTTCGCCGTCTTCCAGATTGATCGAGTTGATGATCGCTTTCCCCTGGCAGTAGGTCAGTGCCATCTCCACTGCCGCCGGATCGGTCGTATCCACCATCACCGGCGCTTTGATTTTGCGAATCAGCTTTTCGTAAAAAGGCGCAATATCTTTTTTCTCGTCGCGCTCCGTGCTTTGCAGGCAGACGTCCACGATCTGCGCGCCGCCTTTCACCTGCCGCCGCGCAATTTCGCTGGCCTCTTCCCACTTTTCCTCCGCGACCAGATTCTTGAACAGTCGCGACCCAATAACATTCGTCCGCTCGCCCACCAGTAGCGGCCGTGTGCTCTCGTCCGCCTCCACCGTCTCAATTCCCGAATACACTGCCCGATGCGCCTCGCTCGGCCGCAGCCTCGGCTTTTTGCCGTCCACCATCTGGGCAATCGCTGCGATGTGCTTCTCCGTCGTCCCGCAGCATCCGCCCACCAGGTTCAACCATCCGTGGTCTACAAATCTTTCCAGCTGCGCCGCCAGCGATGTCGGCGTTTCCAGGTATTTCCCTTCTTCGTCCGGCAATCCCGCATTCGGATAGCAAGACACAAACTCGCCTGTCGAAGCGCTCAGCGTCCGGATATGGTCGGTCATAAACTCGGGTCCCGTAGCGCAGTTCATCCCAAACGCCAGCGGCTTGGCGTGCTTCAGCGAAGACCACATTGCTTCGACCGCCTGACCCGCAAGCATCGTTCCCATGGGCTCGATGGTTACCGACACGATGAACGGCACGCGCTGCCCGATCTCGTTCGACAATCTCTCGATCGCCAGCAACGCCGCCTTGATATTCCGCGTGTCCTGGCACGTCTCCACCAGCAGAAAGTCCGCTCCGCCTTCCACCAAGCCTCTGGCCTGCAGGTAATAGTGGGCGCTCAGTCCTTCGAACGTGACTCCGCCGGTGACCGTTATGGCCTTGGTCGTCGGCCCCATCGAACCAGCCACAAATCTCGGCCGCCCCGGCCTCGTAAATTCTTCTGCCGCCTTCTGAGCCAGCTCCGCCGCGCGTTTGTTCAGCTCGTGTGCTTCCGCTGCCAAGCCGTATTCGCCCAGCACCAGCGGCGTCCCGCCGAAGGTATCGGTCTCCACAATGTCCGCGCCCGCGGCAAAGTACTGCCGGTGAATATCCAACACCACGTCTGGCCGCGTGCGCACCAGCACCTCGTTGCAGCCTTCCAGTGCGGTTCCGCCAAAATCCTGCGCAGTCAGATTCTTCTGTTGCAGCATCGTCCCCATTGCTCCATCGAGCACGAGCACACGCTGCCCCATCAGCTCCCGCAAAGCTTGTTCCGTTTCTTGAAAATTTCGCATCTTAGCAGCACAGACAACGCCGTCTGCGCCCCGGGGGTCGGTAGGTGTATTGAAGGTCGTAACTCCTTGCAGCTATCGCCGGTCGGTCCATCCCCGGCCAGGTTTCAGGGTTTGTGCTTACAGACCTTGACCAAGCGAAAGGTGACAGCCAAAGGCGAACCGCTTTAGTTTACCCGCCTTTTCGCCCAGAATCGAATCACCTCTACCTGGGTCCTTCGAGTTCCTCCGGTCTTCCGTGTCCGGCCCTCGGATCCCCCCAATCCCGGTTCCCTGATCGCCATTACTTTGGCCGCTTCGCGCCTTCCCGCAGCTCACAATTCGCCCAAATGGTCAGTAACAATTCCTGCACACTTGTCCAAAACTCCTTGCCCACTTGGGCAGTTTTCCTTACCCTTAGCAAAGACAAAAGTGGCTACCAAACGCGCGGCTCCCGCTAAGCTGTCCATATGCCTCCTGTCGCCACACCCTCTGGTGCTGAGCGAGTTCGAACGCATTTTGTCCAAGCCCGATTTCAAGGTCATCAGCAAGCAGCTTGAATCCACGCTCGCGCCCGACCTTCGATCTTTCGAGCCGCCCAAGGCTCAGGTTTACGTAATTGACGCCCACGCCGCGCGCCAGGCCACTGGTGCGTTGCTCTCCAACATTCTTGAACGTTACTCTGACGCTCGCCTCATCGTTGTCGGCGAGCAGCATCAGGACTCCAATGCCTTTTCGCTCCTACGGCTGGGTGTCAAAGGCATCTTGACTTACAGCGAGGCGCGCGACCAGTTGATCCGCGCTCTCCCGCTCGTAGCCGCCGGCGGCTTTTGGGTTCCGCGCACCGTTTTGTCGGGCTTCGTTGATTCCATTCTTACCGGCCAGACCCGCCGCCTGAAATCCGACTCTGTCGCTAATCTCAGCCGCCGCGAACAGGAAGTCCTCGATTCGCTGCTGGAAAATCTCTCCAACAAAGAAATCGCCAGCAAG
This sequence comes from uncultured Acidobacteriaceae bacterium, assembly GCA_964594885.1. Classification (GTDB taxonomy): domain Bacteria; phylum Acidobacteriota; class Terriglobia; order Acidiferrales; family UBA7541; genus Acidiferrum. The sequence goes on along the minus strand of CAZQOB010000003.1, from coordinate 31,394 downwards.
CTCAACATTGCCGAACGCACCGTAAAATTCCACGTCTCCAACCTGCTGAACAAGTTCGGCGTCCGCCGGCGCGCTGACCTCATTCTCCTCACCTTCCAGCGCCGCATGGCCCCCGACGCCTGACCTCGCAGTGGCCGGTCTTCAGACCGCTTCTCGCTCCTGCTCTGTGTAATCTCCGCGCACTCTGCGCCTCTCGAGTTATCTTCTTCTTTGCTCCATTGGATCCAGCGAGCCCTTGTCCCTGTCGCTGCCTTCTCCGGTTAACCCCTGCTCCCTTCCTCGCGCCCACTGCCTTTACTCTCCCTCCGCCTCACCGCTAAACTCTTTTCTCACAGTGATGACCCCTTACCGCCGCAATCCCTCCGCCATGACCGATCCCAAACTCTCGGTCGTCATTCCTGTTTACAACGAAAAGGCCACCATAGACGAAATCCTCCGCCGGGTTATCGAAACGCCTTTCCGCAAAGAGATCGTTCTTGTTGACGACTGCTCCACCGACGGCACTCGCCAGATCCTTGAAAGAGTCCAACATCTCCAGTCTTCCGGCGAAGCCCAGGCCCCGGCTTTCGATGGCGCTGATCCGATCGAGCTGCGCGATCTCCGGATCTTTTTTCAGGATCACAACCAGGGCAAAGGCGCCGCGCTTCGCCGCGGCTTCGTTGAAGTGACCGGCGACATCATTCTGGTCCAGGACGCCGACCTCGAATACGACCCCCGCGACTACGACAAACTCTTGGAACCCATCATTGATGGTCGCGCCGACGTGGTTTTCGGTTCCCGCTTTCTCGGTGGTCCCCAGCGCGTCCACTACTTCTGGCACTATGTCGCCAACACCTTCCTCACCACGCTCTCCAATGTCTTCACCAATCTGAAACTCACCGATATGGAGACCTGCTACAAGGTCTTCCGTAGCGAAGTGCTGAAAGGCATTCAGCTCAGGTCCAACCGCTTCGGCTTCGAACCGGAAATCACCGCCAAGGTCGCAAAAGGGAATTGGCGCGTTTACGAAGTCCCAATCTCCTACGCCGGCCGCACCTACGAGGAAGGCAAGAAAATCACCTGGAAAGACGGCGTCCAGGCCCTGTGGTGCATTATCCGCTACCGCTTTCCCGACTGATGGTTCTCCGCAGGGGGGATAGCATGTTGCGGCTAGAGCTTGTCCGAACGGTTCCCGGATGGAATCTGTAGTGGCCGACCTTCAGGTCAGTTCTTTTTGGGGAGCGCGGCCCCCAAGCGCGGCGTCTTGCGCGGCGTAGAATTTGAGGGATACCCGGCCACATGGCGCCCACTGAATGCGAAGCTCTTCTCGATGATCTTTCGCCGTCGAGAAGGCGCTCGAAGAACGTGCAACTGCCTTTTTTGGATGCGGGCCTGGCGCTGGCGCCTGTAATCCCTCCGGCTTCGACTGGTGTCTAAGAACTTCATAGGAGGTCGCCAATGAATTTTCGGGAGTTGTCTCTATTGACCTTTTTCTGGTCTTTGGTCGCCATAGCGGCTGTCGCCCAACAGGCCATTCCGGATACACCCGCCGGGCATACCCTCAAAGCCTGGCTCGACGCCTTCAACAGCGGCGACCGGGACAAAGAAGCCCAATACCTAAAAGCTTATGACCCAGACAAATCGCTCGACGATGAAATGCGCTTCCGCGGCATGACCGGCGGATTTGATCTCACCCAGATCCTGAAAAGCGAGCCTCAGCGGATTGAATTCATGCTCAAAGAACACAACAGCGACACCGTCGTAATCGGTAAAATCGAGGTCAGACCCGCCGATCCCGCGCCCAGCGGCCCCGCCAGAGTCGTGAGCTTTGGATTGCGCGCCGTTCCTCCCGGAACCAAAGCAAGCGATCTTAACTTCAAGATCGACGGTGCCACGCGTGCGAAAGTTATCGACGGCGCCATCGCTGCACTCAACGACACCTACGTATTCCCGGAAACCGCCAAAAAAATGGAAGAAGCTGTGCGCGCACGCCAGCAAAAGGGAGAATATGATTCCATCACCGACGGCGACGACCTTGCCAAGCACCTCACCGATGACTTCCAGGCCGTCAGCCACGACAAGCATTTGCACGTCATGTTCAGCCCGGCTGCGCTGCCCGATTTCGACAACCAGAAGCCCGATCCCAAGCGCGAGGCCGAAGAGCGCAAAGAGATGGAACGGATGAACTGTGGCTTTAAAAAGGCGGAAATCCTCGAGGGCAACATAGGCTATCTGAAGTTTGACTTCTTTGCCGATCCTGGCGTGTGCGGCTCCACGGTGGTCGCAGCTATGAATTTTCTAGCTAACGTGGACGCCATCATTTTCGATCTGCGGGAAAATGGCGGCGGCGACCCCAAAATGGTCGCGTTCGTCTCATCCTATCTCTTCGCGGAGCGGACCCACCTGAACGACCTGTGGACGCGCAAGGGCGATAGCACCGAGCAGTATTGGACCGTTCCCTACGTTCCCGGGAAGCGCCTCGACAGCAAGCCCGCTTTCGTGCTCACCTCCAAAAACACTTTTTCCGGAGGAGAAGAGTTCGCCAATAACCTCAAAGTGCTGAAGCGCGCAACGATTGTCGGCGAAACCACGGGAGGAGGCGCCCATCCTGTCCGCGGCCATCGCATCAATGAGCACTTTGGCATCGGCGTGCCCTTTGCCCGCGCCATCAATCCCACTACCCATAGCAACTGGGAAGGCACTGGCGTCGAGCCCGATGTAAAGGTCGCAGCATCGCAGGCCCTCGATGTAGCGACAAAACAGGCGGCCGAACGCATCAAAGAGGAGAAAAAATAAGAGCTGCTTTAGGTCCGGCCGAACTACATCGTACGCAAAGGCTTTAGCAACTCGCGCGGATGAACGAGCAGTGTCGCCGGGTCAACCTTGCTCTGCGCCTGATGCTCCGGCTGCCGGATCTGATATTTCACCAGTTGCGCGTGGTCCGAAACCTGCCGCTCGACGTTGTACACGCTGTTGAATTTCCACAGCATTCGCAGGAAATTCGTCTGCCCCTGCATGACCAGCTTGGTCGCCAGCGAAAGCGTCTCGCAGAGCGCCGCCCATCCCAGATGTTTCTTGTTCAACACCTGCTGCGTCGTCACCAATTGCTGGTAGAACTCTTCCAGCGGGAGCTTTGTTGGCAGTACCGCGTGTTGCGCATCAAACAAGCGGTAACCCGTGTGCTGAAGTTCCGCGACTCCGTGTGCCAGGTCTCGGTCCCTGGATATGGCGTATTCACAGTCAAATGCACGAATCGGCGGCACCAGTCCACCTGCTCTGGCTGGAGGCGTTACCCCCTTTTTTACTTGGATTTTCCGCTGCTGATCGCTGTATATAACCGTAATTTTTGCCAGAGTAGCTCCGCATTTTGTAACTAGCCTTAAAGAATCCCACTCCCGTCTAACCCCTTTAGAATCTGTACTTAGTGTATGAAAACACATGACGTTAAGCGCCCTCGACACTGATTTCGGGGCCCGGGGTGCCTGCCTGGAGTAAAGCGCTGCCCTTCAATTCTCGTCGCTTTCTGCGCATTCCTCGCCTCTGCCGTATCTTTGCTTCTGGTTGTTCCCGATTTCCGCCCAGCGGCTGTCAACTTTTAGCTGTGGACTGTAAACTTAGCTTCCGTGTCCACCTTCTTCATCGAACAGTTCGGCTGCCGCGCCACCCAGGCCGACGGTGCTGCCATCGAACGCCAGCTCGTCGACCGCGGCTGCAAACCGGCTCCGTCGGCCGACTCCGCCGACGTCGTCGTTCTCAACACCTGCACCGTTACCGCTGCAGCGGATGCTCAGGCCCGCGACGCGATTCGCAAACTCCATGCCGCCAATCCGGCGACCGTCATCATCGTTACCGGCTGTTACGCTCAGCGCGCTCCTGAAGAGCTCGCTGCCATCCCTGGAGTCCGGTTCGTCGTCGGCAACTCCCACAAACCGCAGATCCCCGATCTCGCGGCTCCGCTGCTGGCTCCGCCTGGCTCGGATTTCGTGCCGGCCCAAACTTTGCTTGCACCAATCCTAATTGGAGACATTTTCGACTCTCGCCACGTCCTCATCGCGCCGGTTCTTGGCGGGGAAAATAATCACACTCGTCCCACTCTGAAAATTCAGGATGGCTGCAATAACCGCTGCGCGTTTTGCGTGATCCCGTTCGTGCGCGGCAAGAGCCGCAGTCTGACTTCGCACTCGGTCATCGAGGAGATTCGCAAACTTACAAATTCCGGTTACAAGGAAATCGTCCTATCTGGCATCAATCTCGGCGCGTGGGGACGCGACCTTTCGCCACGCGAAGAGTTCCTCGATCTGCTCAGGAAAATTCTCGGCGAAACCGAAGTCGCCCGTCTGCGAATCAGTTCCATCGAGCCACTCGATGTCACCCGGGACATGGTCTCGCTTTTTGCTTCCACCGATCGCTTTGCCGAACACTTTCACATGCCGCTGCAATCCGGCTCCGACAAAATCCTCGCCGCCATGTGTCGCTGGTATCGCAGCGAACACTACGCCCGGCGCATAGAGTCCATTCGTGAGCAACTTCCGCACGCTGCAATCGGCGCCGACGTAATCACCGGCTTTCCCGGTGAAACCGAGGACGATCACTCCGCAACGATGCGATTCATCGAATCCCGGCCATTCTCCTATCTCCACGTTTTCTCCTATTCGGTTCGTCCAGGCACGCGCGCCGCCTGTCTCCCGGATCACGTCGCGCCGAAGGTCATCAAGCGCCGCGCCCGTGAACTTCGCGCCCTCAGCGAGCAGAAATCCGCTCAATTTCACTGCTCGCAGTCCGGTCGCATTCTCTCCGCGCTCACCCTTCGCCATTCCGACTGCACCGAATCCGACGACTGGACACCTGCTCTGGCTTCCAACTACCTGAAACTTCGCCTCCGCGGCCGCTTCGAACCAAATCAATTCATCCCCGCAATTTGCCCCAATGCTCCTGACGCGCAGGCGCTAGCACACCACGGCAGGGCCATTCCGGGCTGTGCCGAAACCCCAGAACTGGTTGCGGCTGCGGCGGGCGAATAAACTGTCCGCGCAATCCGCGTTCACTGTGTTAAAACAACATCCGCGATGCCCCGTGCATTCCCCCGCGGCGAAGACCGATAGAGATGAACATTCTCGGCATCTCGACGCCAGGCCCGAACGTTGCCGCAGCTCTCGTGAATGGCAACGGCATCATCGCCGCGATCGAGGAAGAAAAGCTCAGCCGCGTCAACAGCCAAGACGCTGCCCCGCATCTAGCCTTGTTGAATGTGTTGAAAGCATCCGGAATGCGACTGGACCAGACCGATCACATCGCAGTCGCCGATTTCCACGGAAGTGCAAGCCATAAGCGTCTAAAGAATGCCGCACACGAGGCTTCGCGCGCGGAGCTCCGCCGCCTCCTCACAGGCCGAAGGTTTTCCGTTCACCAGCATCATCACTGCCATGCGGCGAGCGCTTACTATTGCTGCGATTTTTCAAGAGCGCTGATTCTTTCGCTCGATTATGGAGAGCGCGGCACCGCGGGAATGGTCGCTTTGGGCGAAGCCGACGCCATCAAGCCGCTGCACTATCTAACGTTTCCGAATTCACTCGGCTGGTTTTACTCGCGCTGTACCGAACTTGCCGGGCTGCGCCCGCAGCGCGATGAGCACAAACTGCAATGGCTCAGTCGCAACGGCCAAGCCGACTATCGCGAAGTGCTGCAAAGAGTGTTCGCTTGGAATTCGAAGGGCTTGCCTGTACTCGATCGAAAATATTTCTCGCCTGGTCCGGACAAGCTCGGCCATTTCTCGCCGCGCTTATGCCGTGATTTGGGCTTGTCGCGGTCAGCTCCTTCGGCGGATCGCAGGATAGTTGCGGCCATCGCCCGCAGCGCTCAAGAAGTTTTGGACAGCGTGGTTCTACAATTGGCCGCGAATTTCCGTGAACCGCTAAATGTGGATTCGTTGTGCCTAGCTGGCGGAATCTTTCAGAATCTGATGCTGGTTCGCGCGCTCGAACAGCACGGCAATTTCAAAAACGTGTTTGTGCAACCGGTCGCCGGCAACGCAGGAACCGCGCTCGGCGCTGCGTTTCTCGCTCGCAAGAGGGTTACTGGACATTCGGGCCGCGTGCCGCTGGCGTCGCTTGCGCTCGGTCCCGAACCGTCATCGCAGGAAATCAAAGCAGTGCTGGACAACTGCAAAATCGCTTACCGGTATTTCAACAGCGAAGATCAGCTTCTGGAAGAGACCTCGGAGCATCTGCAGCGCGGAAAAATCGTCGGCTGGTGCCAGGGGCGCACCGAGTTTGGGCACCGTGCGCTCGGCAACCGCAGCCTGCTGGCGTCGCCGTTCAACGAGTATGTGCTCGACAACGTCAACCAGTTCATCAAGCACCGCGAGGACTTTCACCCCTTCGCCTTATCGGTTCCCACGGAACGCGCTCAGGAATTCTTTGATTGCAGTGCTAGTTGCCGGTTCATGGCTTCGCTCGGTGATCTGAAAAACCCCATCGCCGGGTTGGAGCGCTTCACTTTCAACGGAAATGCCGTTCGGGTTCACACCGTTGACAGAGAAACCAGCCCGCTCTTTTGGAGACTGCTGCACAAGTTCGGCGAAACCGCTCCGGCCCCGATTCTCGTCAATACTTCCTTCAACCTTTTTGGCGAGCCGCTGGTGACCGATCCGCGCTCCGCCGTCCGCAGTTTCTACTGCTCCGGCACTGACGTTCTGGCCGTCGGCCCCTTCCTGGTCGTCAAATGATCTGTGTTTGTAGAGCCCTTCGGAACGCTAGGCTTCAAAGATAACTTGAGCCCAGGCTTGTTTCGGCGTGTGGCTAATGCTGATGGCGATGTTCTTCACGCCGAGCTTGTCGGCGATTTTGCGAGCTTCGCCTTTTAGCTCCAGTGTTGGCCGCCCTCCGCGCAGGCGCACCACTTCAATATCCACCCAGCGCACGCCGCGGCTCCAGCCGGTTCCCAGCGCTTTCATGGCCGCTTCTTTCACTGCGAATCGCCCGGCGTAGCGTTCGTACTTGTCTTTGAATTGCTCGCAGTATTCGCGCTCTTTCGCGGTGTAGATGCGCTTCAAGAAGCGCTCGCCCTGGCGCTCAATTGCGCCCTTCACGCGCTCGACTTCTTCCAGGTCAATCCCTAAGCCGACAATCATCGCTCGATTATACTGAGAGGATGCCAGTGGCAGGAAAAACTGCGCCGGTGCGCCGCCAGCCGGGCAAACCGCTACCGCGGGGGAAACCCCGTCCGCAGATCGAGGCGCCGTGGTCGCTGCGCCGTGGGAACGGAATCGAAATCCTTGAACTTGAACCGTTCAAGAAACTGCCCTGGCTGGCGCATGGCTTCAGCACGCGACCGGGCGGCTCAAGCGTGCTTCCTTCCGGCGACCGGGTCCTGAATCTGAGCTTTACGGAATGGGACACTCGCGAGGCGGTTCAGAGGAATCGCAGCGCCTTTCAATGCGCCATCGGAGCAAGGGGTCTGGAGTTTGTTCCGCTCAAGCAGTTCCATTCCGCAGTGGTTCACCTCGTCCGCGCCGCTCCAGCGGGGCCCTGCAAAGGCGATGCGTCATTTACCAGCACTCCAGGTCTTCTGCTGGGAGTGCAAACCGCAGATTGCGTTCCGATTCTTCTGGTGGATCCGAGAAAGCGCGCGATCGCCGCGATTCATGCAGGATGGCGCGGAACGCTGGCAAGAATCGCACAGAAGACCGTCGGCGAGATGCGCAAGCGATTGGGCACGGATCCGAAGGGAATGGTTGCCGCGCTCGGACCGGCGATCGGCGGATGCTGCTACGAAGTGGGCACGGAACTTGTGACTGACTTTACTTCCCAGTTCGCCGACGCCGAAGAATACTTTGACGAAATGCGCACGGGCGACGAGCCGAATCCGCTGCAGTGGTTGAACATGATGCCGCCGGGCCATCAGCCGCCGCCCAAAAACGTCCGCCTCGATCTGCGCAAAGCGAACCGTTCGCAGTTGCTTGGCGCGGGCCTGGCTGACGAAAATATTTTTGTGAGCGAACTCTGTACCGCCTGCCACAGCGACCTTTTCTTCACCTACCGCAAAGAAGGCGCGCATTCCGGCCGGCTCCTTTCGGTCGTCGGTCTGCGCAGCTAAGGCCACTTTGGCCCGGCCCTTTTTGACATTTTGTTGACCAGGATCGTGCCGGTTTCCCCCTAGAATGAGCGCATGGCGTATCACATCGCGCAAATCAACATCGGCCGCTTAGTCGCTCCCATCGATGATCCGCGAATTGCGGATTTTGTGGCCCAGCTTGCCCCGATCAATGCGCTTGCGGACGAAGCGCCGGGATTCGTGTGGCGGTTGCAATCGTCCGCGGGAAATGCGACCGACATTGCCTACAGCGACGATCCGTTCGTTATCGTCAATATGTCGGTGTGGGAATCGGTGGGGCAACTGCGCGACTACGTTTACCGCTCGAATCATCTGCAGGTGTTTCAGGATCGCGCGAAATGGTTCGAAAAGATGAACCAGCCGCATTACTGCCTGTGGTGGATTAGGGTCGGGCACATTCCGACTGTCGTGGAAGGCCGCGAACGCTTGGAGCGTTACCAACAACACGGGCCGACGCCATTCTCGTTCTGGTTTTCGAAGTTGTATCCTGCGGAAGAAGACGCGGTGGCGAGAACTGTCTGGTAGCAATCCAGCAAAGCGCAGCGCAAAGAATAAAAGATAAGGCCGAGGCAGGCAGAGCCGGGAGTCTCGCAGAGAACGTCCGATCCAAGTAGCCTTTGCGTCACGCGGTCTCAATTACCGTCAATTGAGGACAGTTTATTTCATTCAGTGAAAGTTGGCCGCAGGCGGCCATGACGTCGCGGCCACGGGAGTAGCGCGTGAAGGCCGGAATACCTTTTTCCAGCAAAATTTTGTGGAAGAGCTCGAGACTCCTTTCATCCGGTTCTTTGTAGGGCAGGGAACCGGGATTCCAGGGAATCAGGTTCACTTTGACGCGGCCCAAGCCGGCCATCAGGCGGGCCACGCGGCGGGCGTCTTCCGGAGTGTCGTTTACTCCACCCAGCAAGACATATTCGAACGTGATGTATTCGCGGGAACCGCGCGGGAAGGATTTGCACGCCACCAGCAGCTTACGCAGCGGATATTTCTTGTTGATGGGCATGAGGGCGTCTCGCTGTTCGTCACTGGAAGCATTTAAAGAGATCGCGAGTTTGGGACGCCGCGGCTCTTTGGCGAGTTTTTCGATGCCCGGGACGATGCCGCTGGTGGACAGGGTGACATGCCTCGGTGCCAGGCCGATGCCCGATTGATCGAGCAGGATGCGCATGGCCGCCATCACGCTGTCATAGTTGAGCAGCGGCTCGCCCTGGCCCATGAGAACGACATTGGTCTGAGACTTGAGAGTTTCCTGGTGTTCTTCGAGCGGCAGCAGAACCTGGGCCAGAATCTCACCCGGCGTCAGGTTGCGGATGAGGCCCAGTTGCGCGGTCATGCAGAAATGGCAGTCCACAGCACAGCCCGCCTGGGTTGAGATGCAAATCGTCTGGCGATTTTCGCTGGGCATGAATACGGCCTCGACCGACGCCGGCCGAAAGGCGTCCTTTTCCCGAGACCCAACTTCCTGCTTTTCCCTGAGTGCGAAAAGATAGCGGACGGAGCCGTCCTTCGAACGGTAGCGCTGCCGAACCGCTGGCAGAGTGACGGAGGTTTCTTTCACCAGCTGAGCGCGAAAGTGTGCTGGGAGATTGCTTACGCCTGAGAGATCGAAGAGGCGCTCGGCATAGAGAGCGCGAAAGAGTTGGTCGCCACGGTAGGCGGGCTGGCCCATTGCGGCGCAAAGTGCGCGCAGTTCTTCCCGGGATTTGCCGAGCAGTTCCATAGCAGGTATAGCAGCGTTCGCTGCTCTTCTATTATCGCACTTCGCGATATACTTTTTTCGTGCGGCGCTTCACCGCGCGGGCGGGCTGAAGCCCGCCCTACCAGTGCGGAGGTTGCCATGTCGCAGGGAGTCACGACCGAGCAGCTGACCATCGCGGATTGGGTAAAGGAACTCGCAGCGATTCCCGAACGGGAATTCACAGTTGCCAGGGTGCAGGATTACATCCAGCGGCATGCGGTGCTGCCCGAGACGTTGCAGAAATACCTGTTTTTCTCGAAGGGCTGCTACACGCGTAACTTGATTTTCAGGAATGACCTCTTTGAGTGCATGGCGATCTGCTGGGAGATCGGCCAGTTCAGCCGGATTCACAACCATCGCGACCAGAATTGCTGGATGTCCGCGCCGATTGGAAAGCTGAAGGTGCAGAACTTTCGGGTGGAGGATCGCCACGCCAAGGGCGAACATTCCGGTACCTGCCGGCTGGTGGCCACCGAGATTTATGAAATGGACGGCGCGCATCCGGCTTATGTGAATCCGCTAGAGCCGGTGCACCAGGTGCTGAATCTGCCGGAGTACAACCAGCGCGCGGTGAGCATTCACGTTTATTCGAAGCCCTTCGATATGTGCGAAGTGTATTCGATGGACCAAGGCACGTACGCCGACGTTCCACTTCACTATACGAGCGAGGACGGCCGGCTGCATCCCGACGAAAAGCTGATTTAGCCCGCCGGAAGCATGTGCATACAGGATTTCCGGCCTAGCCGGGCGCTCGCCTGCCGGGTTGTCGGTATGTCACAATCTCAAGGATATGGTTGCCCATAAGAGGGACATTCAGCGGCACGCTCTTGCCAACGGCTTGGTGGTGGTTACCGAGACCATGGACCATGTGCGATCGGTGTCGATTGGCGTCTGGATTCGCAACGGATCGCGCCGCGAAGTCAGCGAGCAGAACGGCTTGGCGCACTTCATGGAACACATGGTGTTCAAAGGAACGGAGCGCCGCTCGGCAGAAGCGATTGCGCGCGAGATGGACTCCGTCGGCGGGATGCTGGACGCGTTCACGTCCAAGGAACAGATCTGCTTTAACGCCAAAGTGCTGGACGAGCACCTGCCTATTGCGTTCGACATTATTTCGGACCTTTGTTTGCGGCCGCGCTTTGATTCCGCCGACGTCGCTAAGGAGCGCCAGGTGGTGTTGGAAGAGATCAAGATGGATCTCGACAATCCGGAATCGTTACTGCATGAGATTTTCACCAAAGGGTTTTGGCCGGAACACCCGCTGGGCCGGCCAATCTTAGGGACGCCGCAGACGGTCAACAAGTTTTCGCGGGAAGCCCTGCAGGAACGGTTTAAAGAGTGGTTCGCACCGGATCACCTGGTGGTGACGGCCGCGGGCAATGTGACCCATGAGAAGGTGCTGGAACTGGTGCAGCGCGAATTTGGGCTTCTGGCGTCCGCCGGCGAACTGGAACGGCACGAGCCGCCGACGACAGGAGCGCCGCTGCATATCGAGCGCAAGAAGGACCTGGAGCAAGTGCATATGTGCATTGGAGTGCCATCGCTGCCGGTGGCGCATGAACGGCGGTTCGGCATTGCGGTATTGAACAACTTGCTGGGCGGCGGGATGTCGTCGCGGCTGTTCCAGAATATCCGCGAGAAGCGAGGACTGGCTTACGTGGTGTTCAGCGAAATTACGACCTATTCGGACGCTGGGATGCTGACGGTGTACGCAGGGACGGCCAAAGAAACCGTAGGTGAAGTGCTGGATTTGACGATTGCGGAGTTTCGGGCGATGAAAGAGTCTCCGGTGAGTGACGAAGAGCTGGAGCGGGCGAAGAACCACCTAAAGGGTTCGCTGATGCTGTCGCTGGAATCCACCAGTTCGCGCATGTCGAACCTGGCGCGGCAAGAGCTGTATTTCGGAAAGTTTTATACGCTGGACGAAATTCTGGCGTCGATTGAAGCGGTGACGCACGACGAAGTGCAGTCACTGGCGCGAGAATTTTTCCGGCCGGAGCTGATTTCCGCAACGGTGCTGGGTCCCGTGAACGGGTTCGCTTTGGACCGCTCGAGACTGACCTGTTAGCGGACGCGTTGTTCTTCGTTGACGGCTATCCTTCACTCTGCGATCATCGTAAAAATTTGCGGCTGGACGGGTTACCTTTCGCTACCTGCGCGCAAATTGTGGGGAGACGGCAATAGGTTTGCGCGTATCCATCCTGGCGTCCGGCAGTTCGGGCAACCTGACCTTGCTCGAAACCGAGCGTACCCGCCTCTTAGTGGACTGCGGGCTCGGCAAACGCGAAACGCTGGCGCGGCTGGCGGCCCTCGAAAAACAGGTCGAGCGCGTTGACGGCATCCTGATCACTCACGAACACAGCGATCACTGCAACGGCCTGCCTCAAATGCTGGGGCTGTACAAGGCGCCACTGTATGTCACAGAACCGACGTTTGCGGAATTGCGGCGCCTGCTCCCGGAACGGCTGGAGAAGCGGCTGCGCGGAGTGGAGACCATTCATGCCGGACAGGATTTCACGATCGGCGATATCGACGTGCACGCGTTCCGCATTCCGCACGATGCCGTGGAGCCGGTCGGTTTCACGTTCCGAGCCTGCGGAGTGAAGATGGCGCTGGTCACGGATCTGGGCTACATGCCGGAACTGGTGAAGGTGCATCTGCGGGACGCGGATTGTTTGGTGCTGGAATCGAATCACGACCTGGAAATGCTGAAGGTGGGGCCCTATCCGTGGGTCGTAAAGCAGCGAGTGCTGTCGCGCACCGGGCACTTGTCGAATCATGCGGTGAGCGAGTATCTGGCCGATCCCGACGGGTTCGATGGCCGTGCGCGCTATCTGGTGCTGGCGCACATTTCGCAGGAGAACAACAATCCGGATGTGGTGAAGATCTCGGCGGAACAGGCGCTAGAAAAGCGACCGGTGGAAAGTGCGTTTAGCGGGGAGCTACTGCTGGCTTCGCAGCAGGTGCCACTGAAGCCGCTGGAACTGTAATCAAGCGGTTGCAAATCCTACTTCGACAGAACCTTTTCGAAAAACTCCAAAGCGCGGGGATCGTTGGACTGCCCGAGCCAGAACATCGCCTGCTTGCGCACTTCCCGGTTGCGGTTGTTCTGGGCGACCTGAATCAGTTTGGGTACGCCTTCGTCTTTTGGCATTTGGCTGAGGGCAAAGACCGCCTTTTTTTTCACTTCAGTGTCGGGATCGTTTTCGATTGCGCCAGTGATGGTGCTGGCGGCCTTGTTGCCGGCTTTTTGCGCTATCCAGAACAGCGCCTGGCCACGAACGTGGGCGCTCAAGTCTTCGTGGGCCATGCGGATCATCTCGTCCACCGCGTTGCTCTCACGGCTGACGGAAAGCGCGAAAGCCACGTGAGCGCGGACTTCGCTGCTGGGGTCGTCTTTCGCCATGCGTTTTAGGAGCTGGACGCCCGTTGCGCCGCGCGCTTCGGCAGCCCAGAATGCGGCCTCGCGGCGCATGCCTTCAGGCTTGTCGGACGCAGTGAACTGCGCGAGGGCCTGGTCGGCAGTTGCGTCGTCATGCAGGGCAATGGCAGTGAGCGCGCTGCGACTGAGTTTCTCGTGGCCGCGTTCTTCGAACTCTTTCGGATCGACCCTGGACTCGAGTAATTTAACGCTTTCGGCCGGGTTCACATTGTTCAGCCAGGTGAACGGCAATCCACCGGCGTCGAGGACGCAGTCTGCCGAAACCACTCGAATCGTACCGAGCTTGCCGTTTGCCGCGCGGAACAAGACAACCAGGTCATTGGGGCCCTCGAGCTTGACACCGTTGCCGCGTAAATTGATGTTGGTACCGCGCTCGCCGTCTTCGAGCCTGCAAGTCCCGCAGGTTCTGTCGTTCCAGCTGCCGTAGTTGTTGCAACAGGCCTGGCGATCGTGATCGGCGGAAGGAACGGCATAGCCGAGCCAGCGCGGTTGCGGCGAAGCTTTGACCCAGGCCTCGACTTCTGGGGCCAGGCCAGCCTTGGCGTCCCGCAGTTCCACTTTGCCGTTGTTGACTTGTGGCTTGGTTTGGTTCTGTGCCGTGCTAGCGGCGCCGCTAGTTGCAGGCAAGGTCGCGGCAAGAACCGCGAGTAAACAGATTCCGTTCATGGCTTTCACGATTCGCCGCCTTTCTTCTATCATCGCTGCGTGATTCTTGGGCCGCTGATGGACCTCGCCTATTTCAGAATCTCCATCAGATACTCGTTGCCTTCTTTGGAATTCATGAGTGAAAGTTTTTCCACAGCACGCTTCCGCAGTTCGGGATTTTTCTCGCCCTTCGCGGCCACGACCAGCGCATGCGCGTTTCCGCTGATGAAGTAGGCGTTCAGCACTTCTTCCTTTAGACTGCGGTCGGTTTCCTTTGCATAGATGGACTGCAGTACATCGCTCTTGCCCATCAGGCCGAGATTGCGGATCGCGGTGCGACGGAGTTCCGGGTCATTTTCGGTTTGTGCTGCTTGCACGATCCTGGCAGAGTCCCCTCCCAGGAAGAACGCCTGCAGGATTTCTTTCCGTCCCTCGATGGAAGTTTCCGTCTTGTACAGCTGTTCCAGCTCGCTTAGTCCGCCCACCAAACCGAGGTTGCGGATGGCATCGCGTTTCGCGGTTTCGTCCTTTTCCGTTCTGGCAATCTTCGAGAGTGCCTCGCGGTTGCCGGTCATCATGTAGTCTTGAATTACTTTGCGTTTGATGCCCGCATCATTTGTGCTCGCGTAGATATTGGCCAGCACATTGGCCGATTGACTGCCGCCAAACATGCCCAGATACTCGACGGCCTTGCGCTGCAATTCCGGATTGCTTTGTCCTTGCGCGATTTTGCCCAACAGCTCCTGGGAGTCCTTGGATCCGTTTTGCGCGACCACGAACAAAACCTTTAATTTCCTCTTCGGCGAGGCCGCGCCATTCAAGATCTGTTCCGCCTTCTTGATTCCCGCGGCTGGATCGCTGTTCATCAGCCCCTGAAAAGCCAGGCTGAACAGGTCGTCGTCGCTGTTGACGTCGTCCGGGTTCACGGTCTGCCGCGAGTGCGTACGCACTTCAATTTCCAGTGCTTCCGCATCTTTCTTCCACCGGCTCTGAGGGAATTTCTTCTTGAGTTCAGCAATCGTGGTGAGAGCAGCATCGCGTTGGCCTTCCTGATTTTGCGCGTACGCTGTCCAGTACATCGCACCATCCACCAGCTGACGGTCTTCGCGGATCACGTTGCTGAAACGTTCAACCGCCCTTTCGTACTTGCCATCGTCCAGTGCTTCGCGGCCGTCATCGTACATCTCCTGCAGACGTTCCAGCCGTTCCTGCTCTCGGTCCTTTTTCTCTTGCTCCCGTTCTCGCGCTTCATCGCGCTTTTCCTGATCGCGTTCCCGCGCTTCCTGTTCAGCCTCGCGGCGATCCTGGTCGCTCTGCTGCTCCACGAAATGGTCCGGCTCTTGAGCAAGAACGGCGAAACCAGAGTTGGCCGGGGCCGGCTGCGGCCGCGCCCACACCAGCGTCGTAGCCAACGCTCCCGCCAGTCCTGCCAAGACGCACTTGCGCAGTGTGTCTGCCAATTTGTTACTGTTCAGGCCTTTGTCTAGGCTCCCGTTCATACTTTGCTCCTCGTTTTCGACTGCGAATTGTCTTGCGCCGGCGCGCTTTGCCTTCCTTCGGTTTGCGCGCGCAGCTCTTGCCGGACCACCCGGACCTTCAACAAAATTCCCTGGGACGCGATGCGCTTCTGAATCGATTCAAACTGCGCCGGAGTGACCTCGTCAGGGCTGTTGGCCACGTCCAGCAGGATCCGTTGCAGTTCGTCGAGCGTGCTGGCCATGGCCTGGTCGCCGCTCTCGATGGCCGTCTGCCGATACAGACGGTTTTCTTCCACCAGGTCTTCGGCGCGCCGTTGCGCCGCGGAGATATTGATCAGCTTTTGGCCGTTTTCGACGGGCTGGGAGTTCGCGAGTTCCATCAGGATCATTTCGGATTTGCCGAGATGCTCACCGACGGCTACGACCAGAACGCGCTCGCGGACTTTGCCGGCGTCCACAGCTGCTTCGCCAAGTGGGCCGGAAACATTTCTTGACCAACGCCCGATATAGAACGCGAGTGCGAGAACCGCCACGGCAGTGCCGAAAGCCATCAGCCTGCGTGGCGCGAAGAGCCCTTCCCACCAGCTCGATCGCTGTTCCGGAAGGCGATCCGCAATCTGGTGCCACACTTTGGCGCCGTAGTTTTCGCCGGGATCAGGTACCGACAGGGAATTCAGAGCGGCAAAGACTTCGTCGAGGCGAGCGAGTTCCCGGCGACACTCGGCGCAGTCTTTCAGGTGCCAGGAAATGGCTTCGCGGTTCCTCATCTCGCCATCCCGGTACGCGAACAGCTCTTCTTCCGTTGGATGTTTCATAGTTCCGACCCCACAGCTCTGGCCGTGCCCCTGGCTTCCATGAAAGGCTGCAACGCCAGGCGCAATTTCTGAACCGCACGAAAGACGGTGTTTTTGGCAGCGCTGGTGTTGGACTTCAGCACCGTGGCGATCTCTTCGATCCCGCAGCCATCCCAATGGCGCATAACAATTGCCGTGCGCTCGGCAGGCGTGAGCGTGTCCAGCGCTTCTTTCATCTTTCGGGCCATCTGCGCACTGGTGGCCAGTCGCTCGGGCGACGGAGCGGAATCCTTCACCAGACTAAGCGGATCCACCTCCGGCTCGCCTTCCGCTGGACGGGATGGAGCTTCGCGGCGCGCTTGGTCATTCTTTCTTTGCCGCAGGCGGTCAATCGCGTAGTTCGCGGCGATGCGGTACACCCAGGTGCCGAAATTGGCTTGCCCGGCGAACTGGCTGAGTTTCTGGTACGCGCGCAAAAAAGCCTCCTGCACAATTTCTTCCGCATCGTGGGGATTGCCGGTCATGCGGTAGGCCAGGCGATAGACGTAATGGCTGTGCCGCTCGACCAGAATGCGATAGGCGTCGCGCTCGCCGGCGAGCGTGCGCTCTACCGCCACCGCGTCGCTGAGACCGGCCATTTGGTCGTTGACGGTTTCAGCCATTTCGCCGCTCGTCCGCATTCTCAGAATTAGACAGGAAACACCTCTTGCGGTTAGGTCCGATCCGCCGGCAAAACAAAGCCAAGGATAGCTGTGCCAACCGCCCATGAGACCGCCAAATACCGTATTATTGGGAAAGAGAGGTTGGTAAGCCGAGCCTTGGGACACCGGGGAGTGTCGGGATTTGCAAGATGACCATGAAACGCTATAAAGGACTTATTCGGCTGGACTTAGGGGAACGCACTTGATACCACGCTACACCCGCGAAGAGATGGGCCGCGTCTGGAGCGACGCCAACAAATACCAGAAGTGGCTGGAGGTGGAGCTGGCGGCAACGGCCACGCTGGCCGAGGCTGGCGACGTGCCGGCTGAGGCGGCTGCTGTGATCCGTGCGAAGGCTAACGTGGACGCGGCGCGGATCAACGAACTTGAAGCACGCGTGAAGCACGACGTGATTGCTTTCACCATGAACGTCGGCGAATCCATCGGTGATCCCGCGGCGGCTCGCTGGCTGCATTACGGGATGACGTCGAATGACGTGGTGGACACGGCACAGGCGCTGCTGGTGCGGGACGCCTCCCAGCTGATTGCGGCGGCGCTGGCAAAATTCGGCGAAGTGCTGGCGGCGCGCGCGGAAGAGTTCCGCCACACGCCGCAGATCGGCCGCACCCACGGCGTACATGCCGAGCCGATCACGTTCGGGCTGAAAATCGCCAATTGGTATTCGGAGAATCAGCGCCATATTGCGCGTTTTGCCGAAGCTTCCGAGCAAATGCGCATCGGCAAGATTTCCGGCGCGGTCGGCAACGCCTCCCATCTTGGGCCGGAGATTGAAGAACAGATTTGCGACCGCTTGGGCCTGAAAGTTGCGCCGGTGGCTTCGCAGGTGGTTCAGCGGGACCGCCATGCGCACTACATCAGCACGCTGGCGCTGATTGCCGCGACTCTCGAGAAGATCGCCATCGAAATTCGCCACTTGCAGCGCACGGAAGTGCGCGAAGCGGAAGAGCCGTTCAGCGGCGAACAGCGCGGCAGTTCGGCCATGCCGCACAAGCGCAATCCGGTCACCTGCGAGCAGATCAGCGGGCTGGCGCGCGTGGTGCGCGCCAATATGGTGGCTGCGTTTGAGAACGTTGGCCTGTGGCATGAACGGGACATTTCGCACAGCTCGGTTGAGCGCATCATCCTGCCGGATTCAACCATTTTGCTTGACTACATGCTGGCGAAGATGACCGCCGTAGTGCGCGACATGCGGGTCTTCCCGGAACGCATGAAGAAGAATCTCGACGCCACGCAGGGCCTGGTTTTCTCAGGACAGCTTTTGCAGGACCTGGTGGAAAAGGGCATGCCGCGCGATGAGGCCTACAAGACCGTGCAGGAAAACGCCATGGCCGCGTGGGAGACGGATACGAGCTTCCGCGAACGGGTCGCCAAAGATCCGCGGGTCAAGAAGTATCTCAATGCTGCCGCTCTGAAAAATACGTTCGATTTGCAGCGGCATTTGCGGTACGTGGATGCGATCTTTGCTCGGGTGTTCAGCGACGAGGTCGAGAAGGTCGCTTCCCAAAAGGCCTGAGCGAGATCGTTGCAGCGTCGGACAGGGCAGGCCCCGCGCGTAAGTTTAGGAGCGGTCAGAAAGACAGAAGCGCCCCAAGCGTTTTTCACGATGGGGCGCTTTTTCACCTCTTCTGAATCCGGCTTGCGCCCGACTCAGCTGCGGAGGCGGAACCGAAGAAAGTTGTAAATATTAAGTCTAAGTCCTAAGTAACAACCAGGCAGCTCTTCTTTCCTCGGCTTGCAACTTATCACTCATCACTCATCACCTAAAACCGATCACTACTCGACGCGCTGAACGTAGCGCGCTTCCGAGGTATCCACGCGAATCTTATCACCTTCGTTGACAAAGGGGGGAACCTGAACGACGAGGCCAGTTTCCAGAGTAGCAGGCTTCATGACCGAGCTAGCGGTGGCCTTCTGGATGGTTGGCTCGGTCCGTGTGACGGTCAGGTCCATGGTGTCCGGCAGGTCCACGCCGATGGCTTTTTCGTCGTGAAATTCGACCTTCACCACGGTGTTGGGCACCAGATAAAAGACCGTTTCACCCAGTTCCGCACGGGTCATTTGCATCTGTTCGTAAGTCTGGGTGTTCATGAAGTGGAAGTCGTCGCCCTCGCTGTAGAGGTACTCGAATTCAATTTCATCGAGGATGGCGCGGTCAACAAATTCTTCGGCGCGGAACCGGTAGTCAATGATCGAGCCGGTGCGCAGATTTTTCATGCGGGTTTGCATCGAGCCGCGCTTGTTGCCGGGCGTGCGGTGCTCCGTGCTAAACACCGAGTACAGATCGCCCTCGTGCTGGATAACCATACCGGGGCGGAGAAGTGTCGCTTTGATGCTGCTCATGTTCGCTCAAGACCCTTTGTGGAGTTTGGAAATTCCAGCCAGCTAGCTCGCAAATCGAGGACGATGCGGTGGAATCACCTGCCTGCGGGGCAGGCGCGACGCGCCGCTAAAAACATTCCGTTCAGCGCGAAAAACTAGTATAAAGGCGGCCTGTTGAGCCGTCAATCGCAGGGGGGGATAGGGGATAGGAGAGTGCGAAAGTGCCCTTTTTACGGTTCCGGTTAGATTCTCTCGGTTGGCCGGTGAAGCCAGCTAGTTCGTAGTAGCTGGAAGCACTAGCTCCGGCTGATCAAAGTCAGCATTTCCGTGTGCCGATGCCCACTCTTGGAGGACACCGACTAGAACCTGTGAAGATTTTGCGGCGAAGCCAAACCTTCTATTCCCATCCTCGGGTTGCTTTGCCACACATGTGTGAGGTCCAGGATTTCCCCTACTACAAGTCGCACAAATGAATCGAATCGTACTCCAGTCCTCAACGCCAACTTCATTGGCCAGACAGAGATCTTCGAGGCGTCTTTCGGAGTCTTTGTCCGGAATTCGTAGATTTGCGCGAAACGTGGAAAACGGAGAAACCTCCCAAATGCAAAGCTCGTCGAACACCGCGATCTCGTTGCCATGCGAGTCCACCCGCTTGCCGCTCTCTGCGCCGTCATTCAGGATGACATCTCGAAAGCGCCGACCCGATGCTGGAAGCGGAACGTTCGTGACAAGAATTCTCGCTGGGTCAAGTCGCTCTCCCCAAACTACTTCTCCGCAACCATGAGGATCGAGCCTAACGCAGCCTGTAACAGAAGGCATGCGGACCTCCGCTTCGTCTTCAAGAAGTTCAATACCATATGCAGTCCATGCTTTGCGGGCCTCACCCCAATCATTTAGTGCTGTCGCCGCAATTCCTAGATTCCAGATTGCTCCTTCGTCCGTCGGATTTAATTCCAACGCCCGCTGATTAAAACGCCTGCTTTCTTCCCACAGGTTTGCATACTTTGCGCGCAGACCGAGGTTGTACCAAGGCACGCTCCACGTTGAATCCACACGCGTCGCCAACTTGTACAGGGACTCGGCAAGTCTCGGCTTTCCCCGATCCTCGCAAATCAAGGCGAGGCTATTGAGCTTACCGGCTAAAGAGCGGCGCATGTTTGGCTAGAATTCTCGTCGAGCGTGGACATGGCGATCACGGGTTCTTTTTTCGATTCTAGCACGCTATTTTACTTGGCTCTTGCTGCAGCCAAAGTGCCCTTTTTGTCGCCGACGTATCAAATCCCCAGAGGACTCGCGATTAACTTCAGTCGTTATCGAGAAACTGGAACTTCCGAGAAACCGGAAGCGGTCTGTTGGCACCGATGGGGCAGCGATTGTGTTAGCATCTGCCTCGGGAGGCTGAGCCCAGACTTCCTTCTCCCTCTGACACAGCCTGGGCGATTCCCTCCCTTTTTTTTGCCTTCATGCCTGATATCAAGTACAGCTCAGTTTCAGATCTGTTGTTGGCCAGACGAGGCTTAATCTTTCCTGTCTCAATAGAAGAGCCTCTTTCCGACAACCAAGTGCAGGCAGTAGAGCTAGAGTTGGGCGCTATCGGCTATGTGCTCTCGTCGCGTCTGCGCACACGCCTGAGAAAGTGCTCCCTTGAAGAACTTGTGTGTCTTCGGGCCTGGAGCTTGGCTGTCCTGCGTGCCCACGTGGGGGGAGACCAAAAACACGAGCCGCTTTTCCGAAATTTCCCCGACGGTGTTCCTGCTGATACTCCCGCTCTCTGGTGGGCGAAGGTGCTCGTCCATTTCGTGCAGACCGAAGGACAGCCCTGTCTTTTTTGCCGGCGCACAGGTACGACACACGTGTTGAATCCGTGCAGGCATGTTATTTGTGACTATTGTTTCGATGGCACAAACTACAGCGCGTGTCCAGTTTGTGAGCATCATGTAGACCGGTCATCCCCCTTCTTTTACCCAACGGTTCAAAGGGATGTGCCATCCGAGAAAGTCATCTTCAAGCTGCTGGATCTCGGCGGAAACGTGGTCGACGAGGCTAGGTCTTTGTTTGTAAGCCTTTGCGAGCGCAGGCAGGCCCTGTCGCCCTCCGACCGCGAGGCGCTTGTTGTCGTCCTCCGCGAACACAAGTCTGACGTCCTGTCATGGTTGCCTTCGGCAATTCCAATGCGGGAGAACGTAGCCATTGTTTTCGGGACGCTGTTTCAGAATTGCGATCCGGCACAAGTGCTCCCATACGCAAGGAAGTACACGAAGACAGCCACGGACGTGTTGCGCTTCATCGCCGTTCTGTCTGGAACGGATGGTTCGCTCTTAAAAGAGACTACCTTTAAATCTGTAAAGCGGACGGAGGGTCCGAACCGGTTCTGGGGGCGAATTGCGGCGCTTCTTGGCGCAACTCCGCCAGGACCCACACAAAGAACCTTGTTGGTTCCATTGCGCATCTGTCGGTTCAAGACAGCAAAGCTTTCGCGCTCACTCCGGCGCGCTCTGCTGGGTTTACTCGAAGGAATGGATGCCGATCGGTTGACGGAAGATATGCTCCGTCATCGCTCCTATTGGGTTTGGGTCGGCGAATTCATTCATCCCCATGAGTACGCGACCAGATTCCCGAAGGTTGCGCGTGCTTTTCTGGTCGTGCGCAAAAAGGGACCGGATGGAACGGCAGCGCCTCATTTTGAGGGCTGGTATGCGAGGCTTGAACAAGCCGTCAACGCAAAGGATGCTGATGCGATGCTAAAAACGCTCGCTGAGCGTCCTGGCGAATTGGCACGCCGGCTGGATCATGCATTGCGAGTCGCCGACAGCGAAACCGCTCGCAATAAAGTGATTGCAACATTCAATGCCAGAGTCGGTGCCTTCGGAACACCGGTTCTAGTCACCCTGCGAGCCCATCTCCCCAAACGACAGGCGAAGGCCGACATCCGTATATTTTGGCCGAAGGGCCGCGTGTCTACGGGTGTCTCGGCGCCTGACGAGCGATCCGTTCTTCCTTGCCAGACTATCGAACCAGTGATTCGCGCCATCGATGCCGAGCTTCTTCGCAGATTTGCAGATAAGGCTTCGTTCCAGGATTGCATGATCGACGAGCAGCTGAGAGAGATCGTTGTGCCGTTCAATGAAAGAACCGCGAGTAAATCTGCCGTATCTTTGCCACGCGGATCGCGTGTGTCGGTTCCGGCAGGAAAGTTGGTCCGTCTGTTTCTCCACTGGTGTCAGCCAAAAAGCGGAAAGACGACAGACCTGGATTTGTCAGTCGCGTTCTACGATGAGGCATGGCGATATGCAGGCGTTTGTTCCTATTACCAACTAGAGTTTGCCCTAGCGGACGGCGGAGTGATCGCACACAGTGCGGGTGACCTGCGCGATGCACCCTGGCCCGATGGCGCAACCGAATTTGTCGATCTGCATCGTGACAAGGCACTCGCAGCGGGGTTTCGCTACGCCGTTGTGGTGGTTAACAATTATGCGGGTCTCCCCTTCAGCCTACTCGAGCGAGGTTTCGCCGGCCTCATGCTTCGCGATGACCCGGGCGGATCTCACTTCGATCCGCGAACTGTTCAGTTGAAATTCGCATTGAATGGCGAAAATGGTGTATTTCTGCCGCTAGTCTTCGATATTCGCGAGTGCATCGTTCATTGGCTGGATGTGCATGCCAGGGGGCAGTTCGAAATGAACAATGTTGAAAACTCGAAAGCCGCGATTGCCAAGATTTGCCCGGAATTGATAGCGTACTTTGCCAGCAACGTCCGTCCATCAATGTTCGATCTTGCTCTACTCCACGCTGCAGCGCGCTGCCAACGCGTCACTCTGCGTGGGAGACAGCTGACTCAATTTGTGCGTAGGGCTGGGGAAGGTGTCGAAGAGTTTTATCGCCGGCTTGTGAATTCAGAGGCCGATGGTGTGCTATCGGAAATTTCAAATGCGAACAAGATACCAACTTTGGCGTTGCTGTATCGGGGAGATGTTGACCTACCCGAGGGCAGCACGTCCTACGCGCTCTTCCGAGAAGGGATCTCTCCCTCACTGGCCGCGAGTGATCTCCTTTCGTAACTTCTTAGGTGCGCGTGCGATGTCCCGTCCGAATAGCGGGCACCTCGGAGATAATCAATAGGGGCTTGCATGGTGACTCGCTCAAACCAGTTTGAGCCTTTTGAGAATGTCCACGAGCAATTCCTGTGTCTTCCGATGTGGCTTCTTGCGCCCAGCCCTCAACTCTATGATTTCGCGTCGCGAGAGACTCTTTCCGCAAGCCTTTACTAACGCCTTCAGCTTGGTCTTTTTCAGCGCTGGCCGAATTTTGATTATCCATTCAGTTCGCCTGGGGTCGGCGTATTCGGTATACACATTCTGTTCCGAATGAACCATTCCCTCTTCCACGCTCTCCAAGCTGTTCGATTCCTTGCCAATACACTTAATGAGATCAATCTTTATGTGCCGCCTTCGCAGCAATCCTGTGGTTTGTCTTTCACATGGATTGCCTGAGGCATCTGCGCATTTCGATTCAGGATGAAATTCGTATTCGGTTACAACGTCACCGTAGGTTTTTACGCGCGCAGTCTGCCGCGTGCCGCAATGACCCTGCGTTGTGATTCGGAATCGCTTTTTCGAATGTTGATCTATCCAATCCTTTGCGAGCCATTTCCTTGAATCGGAATCGTATGGCGTAACGAGATGAAACTTTTCAGTGTCGACGCCTTCCGGGTGCCCAAAGGGGATTACGTTTGCTGTTAGCAGAAAATTGAAAGGCTTAATCTGTTCTGCATAGGACTCTCCCGCATTTAGATTCTCGAAGCTTTTCATCAAAAACGGGCTGCTTACCGTGGTCCGCCCGATGGCGGGGAGATGTGCAAACCTGAGGCCGTTCGTTTTCAAGCCGCAGCCTTCCTGGATAATCAGGTCCCAGACTGCAGCAGTCCATTCTCGGTCGGATGCTTCCGGGTCCGCCGGATTGAGAAGATGCCCCAACCCGTGTCTCGACCACCGATCTTTTTTGTTATTCGCCTTCTTTCGCAGCAGCACAGGTTTCCCATTTTCGGGCCAAAGGAAAAGCGCGTAGCGTTTCGCCGAAATTGCATAGCAGTAGAGCTGGCGCTGCTCTCCAGTCTTAGGGTCATAGTTGTCATCTTCTATTTTGAGAACCGAGCCAGGAATGATGTCGCGCCGGTATGGGTTCAGGGCTTGAAATTCTCTGACGATCTGATCCACCTGGGCCCGGGTCAGTGCCCTGACGGCATGCTCCCCTGTTCTCGCGCGGAATTTGCCCCCTGGACACAGAATCATGCCTCCATTTTTTGTGCTAACGATGGCCATTGAATCGGTATCTTCCATCGCGTACGTCCCACCCAACTTCGTCACAGAGTGTTCAAGCAAAGCCAACATCAGGCGCGCTGCACCCGTAATCAACGAAGCCAACGGTGGAAAGCAGAACTCGCCAGGTTGCTCAGGATGGATAACAGAACATTGATACGGTTCGCCGTCGAGCCCGTGACACCAAACCCTCGTTCGTTTTTCAGTTTCCTGTCGATTCATTTCGGCAAAGATTCCGTAGCTCGTGGCGTTCGCCAACACTTTCAAAGCCTTATCAAGGCGCTCCACATCCGCTTTTGACAAGTCTTCCCGTTTGGACAGAGACTTGCGCTGCTCAATCACGGTCTTAAATAGGTCTTGAGCAAGCGGATTCACGTTGACTTCGCCGCCCAAACGGATCGACCTGAGGCCATCTAGTTTTCCGTGCGGAACGAGCCTGAACGCATCGACGATCTTTGGAATTTTTCCGGTTAAGAGAACAGAAGCGGCAACATCCGGGAGTGAAAACCAGAGCGCTTCCGAAGAGGGATGGTCAGACGGGTAGAGATAGTTCAGAGCGACTTGCCAATCATTACTAACGGCGCTGTACTTACCGCGTGATGGTAGAAGATCACCGTCCGGAATGAGCTTTACGAACGCGGCGAACTGTTTCCATGTATTTTGGCAAAACAGTTTTTCAGGCGTTAGTCCACGCAGGAACCCTTCGACCTCAAGCGTGCAGTGTTCCACCCGCACATCACGTGCAATTAGAAATTGCCTTAGGTCCATCAAACTATTCACTGTCGGATACATCGAGAGAAAATCCACATAAACAACCGGCACTGGCACTTTTCGGATGTGAGCGCTCGTTCTCCCACCAAAAAAAGCGGTCTGAGCGAACCCCAGATAAGCCGCAGGAAAATCCGTTTGGCGCTCCAGAATTGGCGTGATTCCCATTCCATGTAAGTAGGACTTGCCGATTGAGGCTGGCGAAAATGCTTTGGTGGGCTGCAGACTTATCGGGTGTTTGGCGTACTCCGCGAGAAGTTTGATAGCCAGTTCAGCGGTCGCCTGAACATCGCGGCGATTATAATTGATGTACTCCGTCGTGATTTTCCCGTGTTCGGTTACTTTCTGTTTTCCGTGCTCGACGCCAAACTCCTCGCATGCGCTTGCCAACGTGTAAGCTCTGTCCGTTAAAGCGAAAGCCAGTGTTCGCAGATCGAGCATGTGGCCACGGAAGATGTAGTCCTTCTCTGCTTGGCCTGTCGTTGAACCCTCGGGAATCAAGTCCGAATCGTCAGGACCGAACCGCGCGGTGAATCCCTTTAAAGCGCGCTTGGAATCTATGTGCTTGATACCAATGCTAGGCCGACGCGTCGACGCTCTCTCGATGCCCATTTTTGTATAAGACCAGAGCGGCAGCGAAAATCCGCCGGCAAACCGTTTTCGGGCGGGCCGTGCGACGAACGCCAAACGTGATAGGTCAAATGGAAGGTTGAAACCGACCAGTAGAGCGCGACTCTTATAGACAGTCTTGTAAAACTTCTTAAGAAATTCGCGCCGCGTAAGAAGTAGTAGCCGACCTCCGAGCTGATTTTCAGCAGCTTTGTATTGCTCTAGCGTTTTGCGGTCTTTGTCTGGTAAGTCATCGGCATAAAACAATCCTTCCTCTTGCAATTCGCTATCCACAAGAAACCGATAGCTTCCGAATGTCAGGCGCTGGGTTTCGTCGGTGAGCGTTTCGGTATCGAAAACGAACATCGCACGCGGCAGACGCCATATCTTGTTTTTGCGGCTCCTGGATTCGGTCGGTTTGAGCGCCGGAAAAACTCGAATCGCAGCTGTTAAGGAAGCGGGTTTGGGCTTCACGATTACCGTTTGTGTTTTGACTTCGGCGCAAACCGTTCCATCTCGGTACCGACCCACCAACGAGTGCCGAGACGCTTTTGCAAGAACTCGTCTAGGGTTTCCAACATCTCTGCGTTTGGAATGAGGAGTGTTCCGACGAGGTAGTCATTTGTTTCGCAGTAGCCACGCACCCGAGCCGCACCGGCACGGATTGGACTACCTTCTGGGTTGGCCCAAGTTTGTAAGGGCCATTCGTACTGCTGAGGGCTTAGCGTTGCTCTGTGGTCGTTGACCGGTACCGGCACAGTGGTCGAATCGTTGGCTTCACCAGCCGGATGATGATTGTCCCGTGATGAGCGATCTTGTTTTTGCCGCTGGCAATTCGCGCAAATTCTTGGTCGGCTTCCCGGAATCAGCGCTAAGGGGCGCTTTTCGGCGCAGTTTTCGCAGCAACTACCGACGCCAACGCGCCGAGTTGCCCGAGCGTCTCGCGCGAAAGATGCAATGGGGTCGCGTGATTTGTTATTCATCGCGAACCGCCTGCATACAAAGACTCGAACGACAAGACCCCAGCCGAGGCTTGCCGGTTCAGCTCGACATCAGCAATTCTGACTTTCTTGAATTTCAGCAAAGCCGAGTCGTCGCCGGTCTGGAGGTATCGCTGGACGGCGGCCCAGTAGCTGCCAATCAAACTCGCTTGGCGCGAATCTCGCGTAGCTATTACTTGTTTGCCTTTGCGTTTGAGGATGGGGAGAACGCGGAGCAGACGGTCGGTTTTTGTCGCTACATATTTCCCATTTTTCTTGCGCAGCGCTGGACGACCAAGTACCAACGCGGTGTTCAGCGATATTCCAAGGTCCTTTAGAGCACTGCGAAGCGGAACCCCCCGTCTGGCATCGGAAATCGCGTGGGCGAGAGAATCCCAGCTTTCCTGATCTCTCGGGGCCATGGCGTGGTACTGCCGCAGGGTCGTGGGTCGCTTAAAAGTTATTTCTCGTTTGCCGGAACGTTTCTTGCCTCGGCGGCTAGAGCTCTTCTTCGTCTTGCGTCTCATGTGAAGCACCTGTTTTTATATTTGTAACAACGCTATTCACATTGACAGACAGAGTCGCCACAACAAGTCCTTGCATTCTGGCAATTTATTGACAGACTATTTGAAGTATTTGGCATAGAATTGACAAAACCGGAAGACAGTTCTGTCAATTCGAGGAGCTGGCGAAACAATGAAAGACAAGACCATCGATCTAATTGTCGATGAGCTCGAAAACATGTTCGAAATGACGGGGATGTCCGCCATTGAAGTAATGCAAGGCCTTCTGGAAGTTCCGGTTCCAAAGCAATATCGAAAGTTTGTCCGAATGGGCTACAAGGCAGGCTGGAAGTCATTGCTCAGGCCGAAACCTGAACCAACCAAGGATCAAATGGCGCAGATCATCACGATAATTCGTGGCTTCGCGAGCGCTCCTCACAAAATGAGGTCTCTGATTAAACAGAAAATGAAGGAAATGCCTCATGCCCCCGGTGGCGCTCCGCGAAAAATCAAGGCCGAGGAAGAAAAGACGGTCCTCTCTGAAGTAATCGCGCTTCGTGCCGAGGTCGATACACGAGAAGCAATAAGGCGAGTAGCCGCTAAACATGGTGTCAGCGAAAGAACAATCTACCGCATTTGGGGGAAGCGATACCCCAAGAAGAAACGAAAAGCTTCTTAGGCCCGCGCGGACGCACTCGTCGCCAGATCGGAGAAACTATGAAAGTCTCCCACGAAGGTGTAGAAACGTTCGTTCCCCGGTATGGGGTTGCCACGCTGTTTGGATACGGTACCAGTGTGCGCGTCGAGCGGGGGCATTTGATCTTGGAAGATGGAATTGGTCCAGGCCGAAGGTGTGCTCGCCTGCCTCGCGTCAATCATGGCCTGAAGCGTTTGGTTGTGATTGGTTCTGATGGACTGATCTCGTTTGCCGCCATTCGATGGCTAGCGGATCAAAACGCTTCGTTTGTCATGCTTGAGCGCGACGGTTCGGTGTTGGCAAATACCGGACCGGTTCGATCATCGGATGCGAGATTGAGACGTGCTCAAGCTCTCGGCTTTAATAACGGCACCGCACTGCAGATTGCTATTCGCCTGATAGAAAGAAAACTTGCGGGCCAAGAACTGGTCGCGCGTGAAAGACTCCGCAGTTCACCTGTCGCTGATGGCATCGCAGAATTACGAAATTCCCTGGAACGGACCAAGAATCTCGACGCGGTTCTTGGAATTGAGGCGAATGCGGCTTTGGCATATTGGTCGGCTTGGTCAAAACTTGGCATTCAATTTCCATCGACTGATCTAGCACGAGTGCCCGAACATTGGCTAACATTCGGTGCTCGCGTTTCACCATTGACAAGCTCACCGCGTCTTGCCGTGAATCCGCCGAACGCAATTCTGAATTACCTCTACGCCATGCTCGAAGCTGAGGCTAGTCTCGCGGCGTCCGAACTCGGGCTTGATCCCGGTCTCGGTGTATTACACAAGGACACGCCAAACCGTGACAGCTTGGCTTGTGACCTCATGGAGCCAGTCCGCCCACTAGTTGACGCTTTCGTATTTGACTGGTTGCAGCGTGGCCCCTTGCGCAGGAATTGGTTTTTTGAAGAGGCAAATGGAAACTGCCGTTTAATGGGACAATTCGCAGAAGAGCTCGCAGAAACAGCGATGACTTGGCGAAAAGCCGTTGCGCCTTATGCTGAGGAAGCTGCAAAGACATTTTGGCAAGGCAGAGTCCAGCGGTCGAGTTTCTCGCACCTGCCCACTCGCCTGACGCACTCACGGCGAAGCCAAGCAAAAGCTGGCAATCTCGTGACCCACATTCCCTTGATTCCTAAACCAATGGCCCGTTGTCAGCGATGCGGAGGACCGGTAACGACCGGTTCGCTCTACTGTGCTAAATGTGTTCCGTCCGTGAATAGAGAGAACATGCTGAAACAAGCAAGACTAGGGCAAGTTGCCGCGCACAGTCCGATTGCTGAAGCCCGACGAGCCGCGACTCGTGTGAAACAGGTTGAGGCACAGCGGAGGTGGAACCCTGATGATCTTCCCAATTGGCTCGATGAAGATTTTTATCGGCGAGCAATTCTGCCTAAATTATCGGTCCTCACCGTCAAGACGCTACGAACAGCAATCGAGGTTTCCCACCCTTACGCCACCATGATCAAGCGCGGGGACAGAATCCCGCATCCAAGACACTGGCTAACTCTCGCAAGGATTTCGGGTTTAGTGTCGTCTGAATAGAATTCACACTGCGGAAGAGCCTTCAGCAATCAAGGCAGACTTAATTGGGTGTCGGTCTGCATCATGCCTGGACGTGAAACCACGACAGCGTCGACCACGTTTTCGATTTGCTTTAAGCCGTTAATGAGGCCCGGATGGAGTTCCGATCTTCTGGAGTCATCCCAGACAAATACTAGGATCGCGTTGTAGGCCGAGCCCTTATGTATATAGAGGGATCGATCCTCGGCAATCGCCCGCACGAGTTCTCCCTGCTTGTCGCCCGGACGGAAATACTTGATTTCAATGACTAGTTGCCAAGAGGGGATGAGAATGTCTGGCCGTGGATTCAAGCCCGCGACCTGGGGAAGGTAAGGCTCCTTTTGCGCATCGGGGAATAGCGGAGCGAGCAGAAACCAGAGAAGGTTTTGTACATGATATTCATGATCGATTTCCCACTTGCGTGCCTTAGAGTTTTTGGCCTTCGGAGCGAGTTCCCAGGTCCAGTGTCTCAGTCCCGCCGGAAGTCGTCTGAGAATGTCCGCCAGTTCTTCCACCGTTGCTGGGGCCGCTGCCGATTCCATCGATTGAATCGAGTCTAAGAAATCCTCCAGCCGGGACGGCCACTTTAGGTATAGTTCCTCGCCAAACTCGGTTGCGGCGTAATTGCTGCTCGCTTGTGTTGCCAATTTGCGGACTTCGGCCATGGTTTCGGGCAGTTCGAGCATTTCGAAAAGCATTTGTGACTTCCGAAACGCTGATTCGACTAAGTAGCCCACGTACATCTCTTCCATCCGATCTATTCGTTCTGTATCCCACTGCCAAGCTGTGGCGTTAGCCCTTTTAAGTAGCGAACGTATTTCTGCCACCAGGGCGTTGATCTGCCTTCCTGTACCTCTCATCGCGCTATCCTTCCTGTTTGACGAGAGCCACGTTGGCCAGTTTTATGTCCGGGGGACGGTGCCAATCGTTTCCACGTCGTTGTGAATTTCAGCGAATTTAACGCTTATGAGCTTTCGGCACCCCAGCTAACGGCCCTCTGATTCTCGGACAGGTTCCGAGAGTAACCTAGTCGGCGGGGAAACTTTCTAACAATTGCTCGGATGAGAAGTGCAGCTTCATCGTGCCTGTTGTGCAGCGACCAGTCCAGTATTCCCCTTCGAGCATCCGTAGTGGCAGCGTGACAACTCGCAAGTGTGCTGCCCCGTCATGAATGGGGCTCCGGTGCCGGATATCGGCCTTGGAGCGATTGGTGTAGTTGTAACTCAGGCTGACAAGTCCAGTCTCCTCCTCGACCTTTAGTTGTGCAGCTCTGCTGAAACTCTCCGATTCCTTCGTGAACAATGTGCAACTCACAGTTGCGAAAGTCTGGCGGATAACCAAGATCATCTTGAGGGGCGGAATGCCATGGCCCGTGGTCGGATTCACCCATGTGCTTTGCAAATCGCCCGACCATGTTCCCTGGATGTAGGGAACCCGCACCAACCAGCTTTTGTAGGTGAAAATGCGCCACCGCCACAGCCATTTGGTAAAGACGAACGAAACAACAACGAAGATCGTCACCACGTCTGGCAGCTTCTTGACGGCTTCCCAGTTTATCGAGAGGGGTGTTCCAGTGGCTTCCAGCACACCGACCCAGATCAGCACCATTACGCCAAGAGTGAGGTAAATCAGGACTTCCTTTTTTATAGTTTCCATTATTGGAACTCCAAGTAGTCCCAAGTGTGGATTCCGGGTGAAGCCGATCACCATTCCAGGGTGATTCCGATCACGATT
>CAZQOB010000002.1:115897-174019 GCA_964594885.1 uncultured Acidobacteriaceae bacterium | reverse complement strand
GGGAGTGTCCTTGCAAATCTTGAGCGGCGGCGCCACCCACGTTGGGATGGTGCGCACCAACAACGAAGACTGCTTCCGCATCGTGCCGTCGCTGAACCTCTACGTTCTGTCAGACGGCATGGGCGGCGAAGCCCATGGTGAAGTCGCCAGTGCTCTGGCGGTGGAGACAGTTGTGAAACACTGTCTCGAAGGCGCCGAAAATCCTTCTGCTCCCCTCTTCGGCAATCCCAATCCTAACCTCGCCTCCAGAACCCAGCGCATTGTCAGCGCCGTTCATCAGGCCAACAAGAAAGTTTTTGATTCGGCGCAAGAGAATCCCGAGCAGGAAGGCATGGGCGCCACCATGACCGCTGCCTGGATTAACGGAATCCAACTCAGTATTGCCCACGTCGGCGACAGCCGGCTGTACCTGCTCCGCAACGGAATCTTGCAGCAACTTACGAGCGACCACTCCCTGGTCGCCGAACAGGTGCGCCGCGGCATCCTCACCGCAGACGAAGCCGAACAGAGCAACTTGCAGAGCGTCCTGCTCCGGGCTCTCGGTACCCAGCCGGAAGTCGAAGTGGACTCCGAGCAGGTCGAGCTCTTTCCTCGCGACATTTTGCTCCTGTGCTCTGATGGCTTGACTCGCATGGTCATCGAAACCGAAATCGCCGCAACCCTGCAAGCCGAGCCCGATCCTCAGCGCGCTGCCGACAAACTCATCACCCTCGCCAACGAAAGTGGCGGCGTTGATAACGTCAGCGTCATCGTGGTTTCTCTCAGGCCCGAACCCAAGGGCTGGTTTTCCTGGTTGCGCCGCGGAGCGCGCAAATCTGTACCCGAAAATGGTTCCGGAGGACGCTGAAATGGCCAAACTGTCCCTGATGTTCGACGAAAAACTGGTGAAGGAAGTACCGATCGGCAATCGCCCGGTGCGGATCGGCCGCGCGCCGGACAATGATCTGGTGGTGGACAACCTCGCTGTGTCCAACGACCACGCGCGCGTCTACTTCGATTCTGGCCGCCTGGTGGTCGAAGACCGCGGAAGCCTGAACGGTACGTTCGTCAACGATCTTCGCGTTGAGCGCGCCACCCTGCACGACGGCGACTCCATCTGGATCGGCAAGCACCACATCAAGGTGGACGCCACCGGCGACGCTCCGATTCCTTATGACAGCGGCCGCAAGAAGGCCGTTGCGCCCATGATCAACGAAACCATGGTGCTCGACACCAAAGTCCGTCGCGACATGCTGCAGCAGGCCGCGGCCATGGGCGAGCGTACCCAGTTCGCCGCCGCACGCATCAGGGTACCCACGATCGTCATTCTTTCCGGTAAGACCGATGCCAAGGAATACATCCTCACCAACAAGCTCACCACCATCGGTAAGTCCGCTATGGCCACCATCAAGCTTCGCGGCTGGTTCAAGCCGCAGATGGCTGCTCAGATCAACCAGCGCGACGACGGTTATTACATCGGCTCCGGCGACAACGTGCCTCTGGTCAATGGCGTCGCCATCAGTGGGCCAACTCGCCTCAACGACGGCGACCTCCTCGAGGTTTGCGGTGTTCGCTTGAACTTTATCGTTCGCGAATAGGGAGCGCACGACTTTTAGTTACGTTGCACTGCCGACCGAATCTGGGCCGTAGTCCTCTGAAGGCACGCGCACGGTCGCAGAACCAATTTCATGGAAAACGCCTCGCCGAAATGGTCCCAGCGCCGCAGTGGCTTTGGCGTGTATGA
Organism: uncultured Acidobacteriaceae bacterium; assembly: GCA_964594885.1. Taxonomy (GTDB): domain Bacteria; phylum Acidobacteriota; class Terriglobia; order Acidiferrales; family UBA7541; genus Acidiferrum. The sequence continues at coordinate 172,296 of CAZQOB010000002.1, read as the reverse complement.
ACTCCTGCTCTCCTGGTGGCAGCATCGCGTCTCGTTCCTGATCAGCCTCGGCGTCACCATCTCCGCGCTCGCCCTCTATTTCTTCACGTTCTTTGGCGAAAGCCCCACTCCCATCTTCAATTTCCTGCAGCGCCTTGAATATTCCTCGCTCGACACGCGCTTCCGTTATCGCCCGGCAGCGTTAGCCGACGAGCGCATCGTTATCGTGGATATTGACCAGCGCTCACAAGAAGTCCTGGGCCGCTGGCCTTTCTCGCGCACCCACTTCGCAAGAATGCTCGACGTGCTGCACGAAAATGGTGCCGCCGTAGCCGCTTTCGACATTACGTTCAGCAAACCGGACCAAAGCGCCGGCCCGGTCCGCGCACTTTGGGCCGAGCTAGAAGCACGCGGCAAGCGCGGCGAACGCGTCGATCCTCAATTGGAGGCCGAAGTCAGAAAACTAGCGTCATCCTATGACGGCGATACCCAATTCGCGGCCTCTATTCATCGCTTCGGGCCGGTCATTCTCGGAAATTTTTTCTTGTTCACGGAAGCGGACCTTCGCGGCCTCACTCCAGATACTCTGGACACCTACGCCAACCAAATCTCCTTCTTTGCCTACCCTCCCGCTCATCCGCTCCGCACTGATCTGCAAAAGCAGGACAAACTCCGGCTGATGGAGCAGTTCTCGCTCTCCAATCTGGTCCCAAAAGGTGCCGAGGCCAACCTCGATACCTTCATCGCAGCCCTCAATGGCGACGCGTCATGGACCGGTTTTTTCAACGCACCTCCCGACGTTGACGGCGTCGTGCGCCGCGCCACTCTGGTTCTCCCGTACGGGCGCTCTTCGAATCCCCAGGATTGGGACCTTTATCCATCCCTGGACCTCATGGCAGCTCGTGCGCTTCTTGGAAAAGATTCGCTCGACACCACTCTGACCTACGGTTCGATCGGTATTGTCGAAATCGAATTCGGAAAGATTCTGTCTTTGCGGCCGGACAGCCGCGGCCAGCGCATGATTAATTACCGCGGGCCGTCCGGCGCCTTTCCGCACGTTTCCATCGCCGACGTGCTCGCCGGAGGTCTTCCGAAGAACACCTTCAGAGGCAAGATCGTCCTCATCGGCGCCACAGCAACGGGCATCGGTGACCTTCGCACAACTCCCTTTGGCGGTCTGGATTATCCCGGCGTCGAAATCCACGCCAATGTCATAGACAACATCCTGAACCAGCGCTTTCTGGAGCACGGCGTCAAACAGTCGCTGTGGGATTTCGTGATCATCCTCTTTTTCGGCGTCCCGTTCGGCATCTGGATGGCCCTGGTCACTCCGCGCTGGATGTGGTTCGGCGCTTTCATGCTCATGTTTCTCGTTGCGGTTGACTACACCGCGTTTCTCCGCGGCTGGTGGCTCAATTTCACGGTTCCGGCCTACACTCTGGGCGCCAATGCTCTTCTGGTCGCTCTTTACCGCGCGCTCATTGAAGAAAAAGAAAAACGCCGTGTGCGCGCGGCCTTCGGAGAGTTTGTCAGCCCCGAAGTTGTGCGCCGTCTACTCGTCAATCCCGAACTTGTCGAGCCGCGCAAGACCCAAATCACCGTCATGTTTAGCGATATTCGCGGCTTCACTACGATTTCCGAAAAACTCGACGCTCAGGAGCTGGCCTTCTTTCTCAATCAATATCTGTCGGATATGACGCAGATCGTTTTCCAGCATCAAGGGACGCTCGACAAATACATCGGCGACGCGGTCATGGCCTTCTGGGGCGCTCCGTTCGAAGAACCGGAACACGCCGTGCTGGCCTGCCGCTCCGCTCTGGCCATGATGGCTCGTATCGCCGAGCTCCAGAAAAAATGGCAGGCCGAAGGAAAACCTCGCCTGGATATCGGCATCGGTCTTAACACTGGTGTCGCCAGCGTCGGCAACATGGGCTCCACTCGCCGCAGGGCTTACACTGCTCTGGGCGATTCCGTGAATCTGTCTTCGCGCCTCGAAGGACTAAACAAGGACTACGGTACGCACATCCTCGTCAACGAAACGACTTACGCAACAACAAAAGACTCCGGCTTCATCTTCCGTGCACTCGATCTCATCCGGGTCAAGGGAAAGTCTGAACCCGTCATCATCTATGAACTGCTCGGCGCCGCTTCCGAACTCTCACCGGATACCGCTTCCCGCCTCGATCGCTTCAGCGCAGGTCGCGCTCTCTATCAAGCCCGGAAATGGACCGAAGCCCAGTCCGCCTTCCAATCCATTCTCGATCAATGGCCCGACGACGGCCCCTCTCGCGCCTTCTGGAAGCGCTGCCAGGAATATCTGTTCGACGAGCCGCCTGCCAACTGGGACGGCGTTTTCACCATGACCCACAAGTAAGTCTGGAATTCGTCGCCTTGCGCATGGTTCTCTCGGTGGAGCAGCGTCATCGGGACCTGGCTGGAGCGACACTAGGGCGCCAGGAGGCCGCAAGCAACAGACGCCGTTTGTTGCATGCGCGTGCCCTTCCCGGTTAGCGCTGCCGTTCCATTCCCCAGTCCATTTTGGCAGCCGTATTTCGTGTGACCGCGCCCAGCACCTCGCATCCAATGCCTGTGACCACTATCCGATTTCGGTCAGAACGATGTATCGTACTCGGTCAAAGCTTATGCCCAGTCGGCGTAACCGAACCGCAGTTCTCGCGGTCTAATGCTTAGAAAGCTTATCGACGCCGCCACCGGCTGAGTCAGGGACTCCGCAAATTCCGGTTGAAGGATTTCGAACACTTGTATGTGGATTGTCCGTTTAGCGCTGCAGCGTCCTTATACCTTCATCGTGATGGCCCTGGTCATCATTCTACTGACCCCGGTCGTCCTGTTGCGTACCCCCACGGACATCTTTCCGGAAATCAATATCCCGGTCATCAGCCTGGTCTGGACCTTCACCGGTCTCGAACCGCAGGAGATGGAACAGCGCATCACCGGAAACGTCGAGCGTGGCGTCACCACGCTGGTGAACGATGTCGAGCACATCGAGTCGCAGTCCCTCAACGGCATCGCAGTGATCAAGGTTTACTTCCAGCCAAACGCCAATATCCAGACTGCATTGGCTCAGACCGCGGCTATCTCGCAGACTTTCTTGCGCTTCCTGCCTCCCGGCACCACTCCGCCTCTGGTCATTATTTATTCAGCTTCTACAGTTCCGGTCATCCAGCTCGGCTTAACCAGCGACACCCTTAGCGAACAGCAGCTCTTTGACACTGGTCAAAACTCGATCCGCACCCAGCTTGCCACTATTCCGGGAGCGGCGACTCCGTTTCCTTATGGCGGCAAACAGCGCTTGGTCTCGGTTGACACCGACCCCGCAGCCCTCCAGGCTAAAGGCCTTTCCGCCGTCGATGTCGTCAACGCCATTAATCAACAGAACCTGATTCTGCCTACCGGCACAGTCAAGCTCGGTACTCTCGAATACATCGTGGAAATGAATGGCAGTCCGCGCTCCGTCGGCGAACTCAACGACCTGCCCATCAAAACCGTGAACGGCGCCACGATTTACATGAAAGACGTCGCGCACGTTCGCGACGGCTTCTCTCCACAGACCAACATTGTTTTGGAAAACGGCCAGCGCGGCGTTCTGATGAGTATCTACAAAACCGGCAACGCTTCTACGCTCTCCATCGTGGACAAGCTCAAGGCTTCGCTGGTCTACAACGCAGGGTCGCTCCCAGAAGGCCTCAAGATCACTCAGTTCTTTGATCAGTCCCTGTTCGTCCGCGCTTCGATTGAAGGCGTTCTGCGCGAAGCGCTCATCGCCGCGGTCCTGACAGCCTTCATGATTCTGCTCTTTCTCGGCAACTGGAAAAGCACCATCATCATCGCCATCTCCATCCCTCTTTCCATTCTGGTCAGCATTCTGTTGCTCAGCGCCCTCGGCGAAACCATCAACATCATGACTCTGGGCGGTCTGGCTCTCGCCGTGGGTATTCTCGTGGACGATGCCACGGTCGAAATCGAAAACATCAACCGCAACCTGGCCATGGGCAAAGAAACGGTTCAAGCCATTCTGGATGGCGCCCAACAGATCGCTGTCCCGGCTTTCGTCTCCACGCTCTGCATCTGCATCGTCTTCATCCCCATGTTCTTTCTTTCCGGGGTGGCCAGGTTCTTGTTCGTTCCGATGGCCGAAGCGGTCATCTTCGCCATGCTCGCTTCCTACATGTGGTCGCGCACCATCGTGCCCACTCTCGCCATGTACCTGTTGAGCGCTGAGGATGAATATCATGCCGACGAGCACGTCGGCGAGAGGCAGGGCTTCTTCCGCCGAATTCAGCAGCGTTTCGAACACGCCTTTGAATCGTTTCGCGAAGGCTATCGCGAGGCTCTACAGTCCGCTCTTCACTCTCCCTACCTATTTAGCGGACTCTTCCTGGCCTTCTGCGTTCTCTCCACTTGCCTGGCCTTGGTGCTTGGCCGCGACTTCTTCCCCAAAGTTGACGCCGGCCAGATTCGCCTGCACATGCGGGCTCGCACCGGCCTGCGCATCGAAGAGACCGCGCGCCTCGCCGATCAGGTCAACCAGACTATCCGTCAGGTCATTCCGCCCCACGAACTGGTCACCATTCTCGACAACATCGGCGTGCCGTACTCCGGAATCAATCTGAGTTATAGCAACTCCGGCACCTTCGGCACATCGGACGCCGAAATTCTCGTCCAGCTAAAGACCGAACGTGGCAAAGGCACGTCCGATTACATTTCGGAACTGCGCCACGAGCTTCCGCAAAGGTTCCCCGGCGTGCAATTTTTCTTTCAGCCCGCAGACATCGTCACTCAGATTCTCAATTTCGGCACTCCGGCTCCCATCGACGTTGCCATCACTGGCCAGAACCAGCCGGGCAACTACGTCGTCGCGCAAAAGTTGGCTTCGCGCATGCGCCACATTCCGGGAGCCGTGGACGTACACATCCAGCAGGCCTTTGACGAACCCGCGCTCTTCATGAACATTGACAAGACCCGCGCGCAATCGATTGGTATGCAGGCTCGCGATGTCGCGCAAAACGTCCTGGTCTCTCTGAGTTCGAGCTTTCAGACCTCGCCAACCTTCTGGCTCGACCCGCGCAACGGTATCAACTACAACGTCGCCGTGCAGACCCCTCAGTACCGCGTCGATTCTTACCAGGCCTTGCAAAACACGCCGGTGAACGGGAGCATCGTGGGCGCAACACCGCAAATTCTTGGCAACCTTGCTACCACCAGTGCCACCGCGCGCCCCGCGACCGTTTCACACTACAGCTCCGTACCCATGGTCAACGTCTATGCTGCCGTTGACGGCCGCGACCTCGGCAGCGTATCCGAAGAGGTCTTCAAGGACGTCGCTGCGGTTGAAAAGGACCTTCCTCGCGGCAGCCACATCGTCGTTCGTGGCCAGGTCCAGACCATGCGCAACTCTTTCATCGGCCTCGGGATCGGCCTGGTCGGCGCCATCGTCCTCGCCTATCTGCTCATTGTTGTCAACTTCCAGTCCTGGCTCGATCCCTTTATCATCATCACAGCCCTTCCAGGCGCTCTTGCGGGGATCTGTTGGATGCTTCTCATTACTCACACTACGCTCAACGTTCCATCGCTCACCGGCGCCATCATGTGCATGGGCGTAGCCACCGCCAACAGCATTCTGATGGTTTCTTTTGCTCGCGAACAATTGAGTGAAGGCAAGAACGCCGCGGAAGCCGCTCTCGAAGCCGGCTTCGTCCGCATCCGCCCGGTCATCATGACCGCGTTGGCCATGATCATCGGCATGCTGCCGATGGCCGTCGGCCTCGGCGAGGGCGGTGAGCAGAACGCGCCGCTCGGCCGCGCCGTCATCGGCGGCCTGCTTTTTGCGACGTTCGCGACCTTGTTTTTCGTCCCGTGCGTTTTCTCAATTATCCATTCGTATCTCGAGCGTCGCCGCCGGCAAGCCCACGCGCTCGTTTGAGTTTTTCAGGCGTCGAGAGGATTGGGAATCTCGGAAAGGGCAACTTAAAGAAGGTTAGCAACTATGGCCACGGAATTCGAAACACCGCCGCAACCTCGGAAGACGGGCGTCTTCTACGTCCTCGCGATGGTCGTCGTCGCGCTGGTGCTGATTGGTGCTTTCACTCTGCTTCAGCGCCGTTCGCAATACCAGGCTCTGGCCAAAGAGACCGAAGCCCTCGCCGTTCCCACCGTTGCGGTCGTTCACCCCACCACCGAAGCGGCGGAAGAAGGCCTGGTCCTTCCCGGCACCATGCAGGCTTACGTCGAGTCTCCCATTTATGCCCGCACCAACGGCTATCTGAAAAAGTGGTACCGCGATATCGGCTCCCGCGTCGCCAAGGGCGAGCTCCTCGCCGACATTGACACACCGGAAGTGGACCAGCAACTCATTCAGGCCAGGGCCGATCTGGAAACCGCCAAAGCCAACGCCAATCTTTCCCGCATCACTCGGACGCGTTACGAAGAACTGATCAAAACCGACGGCGTCTCCAAGCAGGAAGTGGATAACGCGCAGGGCGACTATGCCGCCAAGCAGGCCGTCGTCGCCTCCGCGGAAGCCAACGTTCATCGCCTCGCCGACCTCGAATCTTTCAAGCACATTTACGCGCCCTTCAGCGGTGTCATCACGCGCCGCAATGTGGACATCGGCACGCTCATCAACGCCGGCAACGGCGGCTCTTCGCAGCAGCTGTTCGCGCTCTCGCAAACCGATCCCATCCGCGTCTATCTCAATGTTCCAGAAAGCGCCGCACCTTCGATCAAGGTGGGTATGTCCAGCAGCCTGGAGCTCGCGCAGTTCCCCGGCCGCAAATTTGACGGCAAAGTCGTCCGCACTGCCGAAGCCATCGACCCCGGCACGCGCACTCTTCTGACCGAAGTGGACGTCCCCAACAGATCCGGCGAGCTTCTCCCCGGCGGCTACGCTCAGGTTTCGCTCGGCGTTAGAATTTCCGGCGATCGCCTCCAGGTTCCCGTCAACGCGCTGCTGTTCCGCTCGGAAGGCCTGCGCGCAATCGTCGTTGACAGCAATCACAAGCTCCATCTCCAGCCGCTCACCATCGGCCGCGACTACGGCGTCAGCCTCGAAGTTCTTCAGGGCCTCCGCGCCGGCGACTGGATCGTTCTCAACCCCGCTGACTCGCTCGAGGAAGGCCAGCACGTAAACGTCAAGGAAATCGCGATGAAACCGGCCGCCGCCTCAGGCGCGCCGCAAGCACCACCAGCCCAAGGCAAACCCGCCAACGGGGACAAGAAGTGAATCGTTCGCTCTCCATCACTGCGCTCGTCGTGTCGGTACTCGCCGCTGGTTGCACCGTCGGCCCCAAATACCAACGGGCCTCGGCTTCCGCCCCCGCGCACTGGGACGTCGCCCTACCCTGGCGCGAAAGCGCTCCGAAAGACGCCCTCGGCAAAGGCGAATGGTGGACCGTTTTCAACGACGACGACCTCGCCGCGCTCGAAAAAACCGCCCTGGCCGAAAATCAAACGCTGAAAGTTTCCGTCGCTCGTCTCGAACAGGCCCGCGCGCTCGCGGCCGTACAAATCTCCACGCAATTTCCGCAGTTCGCCGTGGCGCCCGCACTCGAACGCCAGCGCGTCTCCGGCAATCGTCCATCCAACGGCGCGCCCGGTCCGCTTCGCCCAGTGACGCAAAACTCCTTCACGCTTCCCTTCACCGTCAGCTACGAAGTGGACCTCGTCGGCCGCCGCCGCCGCAGCATCGAAGCCGCGCAAGCCTCTTATCAATCGAGCGCCGCCGACCTGGAAAACGTTCGCCTCCTCATCACTTCCGAACTCGCCGCCGACTATTTCTCATTGCGCCAGCTCGATACCCAAATCAGCCTGCTCACCCGCACCGTCGAGTCCATCAACAAGGGCCTGGACCTCGTGCAGTCTCGCTACAAAGGCGGCGTCGCCTCCGGCCTCGACGTCGCGCAGGAAGAAACGCTGCTCAACACTTCGCGCACGCAGCTCACGCTGCTCCGGCAGCAGCGCAAACAGTTTGAAGACGCGCTGGCCACGCTCACCGGCAAGCCCGCCCCGGACTTCCGCATCGCCGCCCGCGACCTGAAAGCCGAGCCACCGCCGCTCAACGCCGGCCTCCCTTCCGACCTGCTCGAACGCCGTCCCGACATCGCCGAAGCTGAGCGCCAAATGGCCGTTGCCAACGCCCAAATCGGCATCGCCAAAGCCGCTTACTTCCCTTCATTCAACCTTTTCGGCAACGGCGGCTGGCAAGCCGCTGACATCGCCAAGCTGGCCAACGTGCAAAGCACATTCTGGGCGATCGGCGCCAATGTCGCCGAAAGCATCTTCACCGGCGGCGCCCGCCGCGCTCAGGTTCAGCTCGCGCAAGCCAATTACGACGCTACAGTCGCCGGCTATCGCCAGACCGTGCTGCAAGCGTTCCAGGAAGTGCAGGACGATCTCACCGGCCTCACAATTATCGACCAGGCCGCGCAATCCCAGCAGCAAGCCGTGGCCGCTTCCCGCCGCACGCTGGACATCGCCACCAGCCGCTACACCGGCGGTCTGGTCAGCTATCTCGACGTTGTCAACGCTCAGCAGAATCTCCTCAGCAACGAACAGGAACTAGCCGTCCTGCAGGGCCAAAAGCTCGTCACCAGCGTCCTGTTGGTCAAAGCCCTGGGCGGTGGCTGGGACTCCTCCTCGCTCAACGCCATCCGCCTCAAAACCAATTCCCACGACGCCTTCGCCCCGTAGCTTCTCCGCGGCTCTCCCGGGCCCCTGCCAGCATCAATTGACTCGCCTCTGTTTCTGGGCCTAACATCGCGGCAATGTTTCTGGAGGTCTCCATGAAGCGAGAACGCGCGCTGAAAATTCTGCTGATCGTCGTGGGACTTCTTTTCTCGGCCGCCGTCTACCCCATCGTGACTTCCGTGCGCGATGGCTGGCGCGCGAACAAGGAAGACGCCCTGCCGATGATGCTCAGCCTCTATTGCACGCTCGGCATTTTCTTGTTATTGGCTGCGCGGAATCCTGCGGCAAATCGCAGCGTGATCTCTTTCGCCGCATGGTCCAGCTTTGCTCATGGCGCGGTGATGGCGGTTATGTCCGCCGGGCTCCCGAATGAACGCACCGATTTGGTGGTTGCCGCGGTCGTCTTTGCGGCCATCGGCTTGGTTCTGGTCGTGCTGGCACCCGCGCGGCAGCCGGGCGCGCCCGCACCCGCGGCCGACGCCTAGGAGTCCCTAGGTTCGCTTTCCAGCCCGTCCCGCGGTGCCGCGCCCTTCGGGTTTAAGGGTGCGGGTTTCTCCTCCTGGTCATCCCGAGCTGCGACGGATCTGCGTTTCGCTTGTGCTTGTGCCTTTTTTTGCTTGTCATCCCGACCGCAGCGGAGGGTTCTCTCTTGGCCTGTGATCCCCTGATCCCGGTTCCCTGTCTTCTACAAGTTCTCCTGAATAAACCGTGGACTCAAATGTACATCCACCTGCACCAGCGGCCCATCCCCGATCGCTTTGAACTCATGAATCTCCCCGGCCTTAATCACAAAAATGTCCCCCGCCCCGCCTTCGAACGTCTGCCCGTTCACTTTCCACAATCCACGGCCTTCCCGCACAAACTGAATTTCATCATAAGGATGCCGGTGCGGACCTGGACCCTTCCCCGGCTGCCCACTGAACAAAAACACCGACACGTTTACCCCACCCTGCACCGCTCCCACAAATTCATGCGAACTCCCCACAAACGGCAATTCCTCCTGTCGCACGTGATACATGCTCTTCCTCCTCGCAATTTCCCCGTTGGATGCGTGGTCACAGATTATGTAAGTCCGGCCTTGCGCCGGTTCTCGTCACTCGTCCCCAAAGAAGCGCGCGCGCACTCCCTCGTCCAACGGCAAGTCGGGGCCGCTGAACAAATGGTCCGGCACGCGCATTAAATCTTCCGTAATCCTGGGCATAGCCTTTTGCCGAGCGGCTTCGCGTGCGCGCCGGGATCCTGAAAGAGTGTGCGGAACCAGCGGCATACCGTGTGCAAGTTCTGGAAGCCGCGATCGTGCTCGCGCGCATACTCGTTGCCCGCCTGGTCCCAATCGGAATTGCGCAGCAAGGCATCACGCAACACGCGGGCACTGCGCAGCGCAGTAGCCATCCCTTGCCCAAAGGTGGGGCGCTCGTGGCAGCCGCATCGCCTAGCAGAGCCACGCCATGGCGATAAGGATGACGAACCCAGGACTCGCTCACTTCAAACGCAGCCAGCGGCCCGGTGCACTCGACCTCGGCGTAGGCAGCCTCCATCAAGGGAACGGCGCGCGCGGATTCGCGAATGAAACTGCCGAGCTTCTCGCTGCCCTGAAAGGCCAGCCCGCTGCCGGTGGGATACCCGAGATAACAGCGCCAGCGATTTTTCGTCTGTGGAATCATCACCGCGATCATCCCCAGCTCCGGATTGACAATGAATGTGGCCATGTCTTCGCGCGAGGCCACGCCGGCAAGTTGTACCCCGGCAAACTGAAAAGGCAGAGGCAGCTTCTCGACGGCGAAACTGCCCCAGCGCCGTACGGCTGAACCCCGTCCGTCCACTCCGACCACCAGCCGTGCGCTGATGTTCTCGGTTTTGCCATTCCGCGCGGTGAGCGAGGCATGTTTGTCACCTTGTGCGCCCGGCTCCACGCCTTCGCCCGGCTTCACGCTTTCGACGATCACTCCACGGCGGACCCGCGCGCCCGAGTTTTCCGCCTCTCCCAGCAACGCTTCCTGCATCTCCGGATGGTAGTAGGTGAAGAACGGTTCTTTCTGCGGCGTGGTCTCCGTCAGATTGCGCGGACCGAGACCCATTTCCATCCATGGGACTTGCAAAGCACAGCTGTTGAGCAGCAGATCGGCAATGCCAAGTTCGCGCGCTTCAGCAACGCCCCAGGGAACGAGCCCTTCGCTGCGAACACGATCACGAAATTTGGTTTCGCGTTCGAGGACCAGCACTCGGGCCCCAGCTCGCGCCATCGCTATGGCCAATGAGGAAGCAGCCAAACCTCCGCCAACGGTTACCAAGTCAAAATGGTTGTTCGCGATTACGCACCGCCAACCGGGAAACTACTCGAAGTTCACCTTAGTTCCCCGAATGGCTGCGATGCTATCAGATTCACGCTGCACCTGTACCTTGCGCCTTGCGCTCTGCGCTCTGCCTGTGCTCCACGCTTTGGCATCGCCTTCTTCCGGCGGTGCACATGCAGCGCTTTCCAACTTGTCATGCCGCCTGCCCTGAGCGTAGTCGCCCCGTCGCTGTGATTCCTGGCGGAGCAGGTCGGGTGGCCCGTCCTTGCGATTGCCTTCCCTCGCCGCTCGTCCGCGTTCACCGGTCGCCGGGCGCCGGTTGCGGGTTGGCCCTGTGGAACGAAGGGTCCCCGAACCCGCGCGGTTCAAGATTCTCCTCGAAGAAGCGGGTCACACGCTCCATCAGCAGAATGCGCGCGGGAGGGTCGGACACCCCATGCCCGCGGCCAGGAAACGGCATCACCTCCACCTGCTTCCCATGCGCGATCAGCTTGTCCACCACCGCCAGCGTGTTGGCAAAGTGCACGTTGTCGTCGCCGGTGCCGTGCGCGATCAGCAGCTTCCCTTTCAGCTGACCAGCCTTTTCAATCGGCGACGATTCCTGGTAGCTCTCTTCGTTTTGCGGCAGCAGGCCGATGTAGCGCTCGGTGTAGATCGTGTCGTAGTAATGCCAGTCGGCGACCGGACCGCCTGCAAAGCCCGCCTTGAAGTCTTGCGCATCCTCGAACATCGCGTGCAGTGTCATGTGCCCGCCGTAGCTCCAGCCCCAGATACCGATACGCGCCGCGTCGACCCACGGCTGGCTCTTCAGCCACACCACGCCATCGCGCTGGTCGGAAAGCTCCTGCGCGCCAAACCGCAGATGGATCGGCTCTTCAAACAGATGCCCGCGGCCGGACGAGCCGCGATTGTCCAGCGCAAAAATAATGAACCCTTTCTGCGCCATCAGCTGATGCCACAAAAAGTTCGCTCCGCCCCACTGGTTCATCACCACCTGCGCGTGCGGCCCGCCGTAGGTAAAGACGATCACCGGATATTTTTTCGTGGCGTCAAAATCCGGCGGTTTGATGATCCACGCGTTCAAGTCCATGCCGTCGTGCGTCTTCACCTGGAAGAATTCCGGCGCCGTCAGATGATAGTTCGCCAGCTCCGCAACTTTGTTTTCGTTCAGCGGAACCTGCCATTCGCCATCCGCTCGAACGATCCACTGCTGCGGCGTGGTCGTGGCATTCGAATACGTATCCACAAAGCTGTTCGCGCCCGGCGCAAAGTTCGTCGCATGCACGCCCTCTTTCTTGGTGATGCGCGCAAAGCCACTGCCATCGAGATTCACTTTGTACAAGTGCCGCTCGATCGGCGTCCTTTCCGTGGCCCGGAAATAGACCACGCTTTTCGTCTCATCCACGGCTTCGATTCCGTCGGTTTCCCATTGGCCATCGGTCAGTTGCGCGATCTGCTTTCCGTCCATTCCGTATAAATAGAGATGGCGATAACCGCTGCGCTCGCTCGACCACAAAAACCGCTTGCCATCTTTCAGAAAATGCAAATCGTCGGAAATGTTGATCCAATACGCGTCCTTCTCGGTCAGCAGGACGCTGGCTTTCCCGTTGCTCTCGTCGGCGACCAGCAAATCGAGTTGCGTTTGCGGACGGTTCAGCCGCTGAATCGCGAGGCGCTTTGAATCCGGCAGCCAGTTCACACGCGGAATGTATTGGTTCGTCGCCGCGCCGGTGTCCATCAGCTTAGCTTTGCCGCCGTTCACGCTAACGACAAAAACGCGGACGATCGGATTGTCGCCGCCCGGAACCGGGTAGCGTTCTTCTTCCCGGTCCCCGTCCGGCGAAGTGAAATCGAGCATCGGATATTTCGCCACTTTGCGCTCATCCATTTCCATGAATGCAATCTTCGCGGAATCGGGTGACCACCAATACGCTGTGTTGCAGCCGAGCTCTTCTGGATAGACCCAATCGAGTTCGCCTTTGCGAACTTCTTCGGTTCCGCCTTCGGTGACGGCGCGCTCCTTGCCGTCCGCGACGTTCACCAGGAAAACGTCGTGGTTGCGCACAAAACTGACGTACTTTCCGTCCGGGGAAATCTTGACGTCCGCGAGCCCGTCTTTGCCTTGTACCAGCACACGCGAACCCTGTTTCTTCAGGTCGTACCACGCGAGCGCGTTCGCGCCGACAAACAGCAGCGCCTCGCCCGTCGGCGCCCATTGGTACTGCGACGGCGGACGGCGTCCGAGTCCCGTCGCTTGCGTTTCCTTCCCCTTAGCCGCAGTGGGCAGCATGGCACCCATCTTCTCCGCATCGACCAGAATGCGCCGAGGGCCGTTGGTCGCGTCGATGGCCCACAGTTCGGTCTTGGCGTCTTTGCCTTCGCCGGTGGTTTCGAGGTACGAGACGGATTTTCCGTCGGGCGTCCACTGCACGCCGCGAGTCGGCCTGCCGCTGAGGCTCGGCTGCGAGTAAATCCTTTTCACCGTCAGCTGAGCGGGAGCGTCGGGCACGTCGTTGCGGCTGTCGTCCGCAAGGACAGCAGTCGCGCCGCAACCGAGCGATCCAGCGAAAAGGAGCGATGCCGCAAGGAATTCGGATGCGGCACGACGAGGTAAAAGCTTTCGGAACATTTTTCCTCCGCTACGGAAGATTTTTTTTGGCCACACGGGCACGGCCCTTCGCCTACGCCGAGGACAGGCATGCCACCCAACCACGGAAGCACAAGAATCCGGAACCCTGCGCTAGCCGGGCGGCCAGTGAAACGTTCGGCCGCCGAGCAGGTGCAAATGTAAATGAAAAACGGTTTGGCCGGCGCCGCTGCCGGTGTTGATGACGGTACGGTAGCTGCTGAGATTCTTCTCGCGCGCGATTTTGGCGGCAACCGTGGCGATTCTACCGAGCACGGCTTCGTGTTCCGGCTTGGCATCGGCCAGCGATGCGAAATGCTCTCTGGGGCAGATCAGGATGTGGGTAGCGGCTTGCGGGTTGATGTCCTCGAAGGCGAAGACGTCGGCGGCGTCGTAAACCAGTTTGGCGGGAATCTGCTTTGCAGCGATTTTGCAGAACAGGCAGTCAGCGTTCATTGGCCGTCCTCCGCGGGTACGTCATCCAGGCGGATGACCAGAGTATGGAATCCTTCGCGGGCCTTCAACCCTTCCGCAAATTTTTGGGCGTTCTGTTCGCCGAAGATTCTTCCGGCGCGGACACGGTAGAAAATGCCTTCGTCAAGCGTGACCTGCTGAATCGTGGAAGGCGGATAGAGTTCATTCAAGCGCGCTTGCAGGCGGTCGGCGTTGTCTTGGTCCTTGAAAGCGCCGACCTGCACGGTGAAGTAGCCGCCGAACGGATCGCCGCCAGAAAGGACCTCAATGCGGACCGGAACAACGCCTGGACCGATGGATTCGATGGCCTGCGCCGCGGCCCTGGAGAGATCAATGATGCGGTTTTCGACGAAGGGGCCGCGGTCGGTGATGCGCACGACGGTGGACTTGCCGTTGCTGAGATTCGTGACTCTGACCATGGTTCCAAAGGCCATGGTGCGGTGCGCCGCGGTGAGCTTGTTCATGTCATAGATTTCGCCGTTGGAGGAGCGCTTGCCGTGGAACGTTGGGCCATACCAGGAGGCGTTTCCTTCTTCGATGTAGGCGACGTTGCCGGAGGATTCTTCGCGCGCAGCGGAGGAACGCCTGGCGGGTTCGGTGTTGGTAGCGCCTTTGGCGCGGTCTTCGGCGGCGCGAGGAGTGGCGGCGGGCTGGAGCGGAGGCGGCGGGCTGGCGGCTACGGGCTTCCGTCCGGCGCAACCGGTGGCGGCTACAGCGAATAAAACGAAACTGGCGGCGAGGCTGAGGCAGGCTGAAGAACTTTTCGAGGGTCGGAGCACGCGGTCGCCCGATATCACGCGGCGGTATCCTTGGTTGCGTCTTTCCCGGGCTCTGATGGCTGGGAGGCGGACCTGGCAGCGCGGCGAGCGTCCAGCCAGCCAGCGGCTTCGGTCAGTTTTTCAGAGACTTCGCGCAGGAAGGTGGCGGTGTGCTTTTCGGTCTCAGGAGCGAGATCGTTTTCCACAAATTTGCGCAAACGCGTCAGTTCTTCATCCAGCTTGCGGCCCACTTCTTCGAATTTGTCCATGACATTCCTCGTTATCCACCGTCTATTTCGGGACGCACTCGCCGATTCCGGTATTATAGAAACGCGATTCACCGCTCGCAAGACGGGGCTCGTAAGGAGGCGAATGCCGATTTCGTATCAATGGCAGCAGCGCATCGAGCGCTGGAAACGAGCAACCGGATTTGGAGGCGGTGACGAAGGCAACGGCCCGCGGCCGAAGCTTTGTCCGGCTTGCGGAACCTTGGTGGGAATTAACGCCACGCGATGCCACGAATGCGGGGCCAGCTTGCGTTTTTCTCTGGCCGCGGTCAGCAAGAAGTTGTCGGGGATGTTTGAAGGCTTGCTGGGCGGGCACGAGGCGCCGGTCACCGCGGCGATGTTCATGGCGAACATTTTCATGTTTGCTGTCAGCTTTATTGCCCTGGCCAGTCACGGAGAGATGGGCGGATTGAAGATCTTGTGGGGCATGGGCGGCGAAGCGACGTATCGCCTGGGCGAAAGCGTTCCTTTCCCATATCTGGAGCACCAGTGGTTCCGGCTGATAACGGCGATGTTCCTGCACGGCGGCTTGATTCACATCGGATTCAACATGATGGCACTGATGCAGCTGGGGCCGGCCCTGGAAGAACTATACGGTTCCGGACGGTACTGGTTCTTGTATGTGGTGACAGGAGCCTTCGGTTTCCTGGCCAGCTCTGTCGTGGGCCATGTTTCGCTCGGCGCAAGCGGGGCACTGCTGGGGATGGTCGGAGCGTTACTGGCGATCACGACCAAACGTGGCGGGATGTACATGCGCGACCTGCGAGCGCGGCTGATCAGCTCGGTTGTGACTCTCTTTGTGCTTGGATTCTTGGGAATGGGCCTGGACAACTGGGCGCACGGGGCGGGATTGGCTGCGGGCTTTGCGTTCGGGAAGGTCTACGCGGATCGCCAACCGATGAATCAGAGCGAGCGGAGCCGTGCCAATCTGCTGGGTTGGGTGGCGGGCATAGCGGTTGTGGCCAGCTTTGTGTTGATGGTTTTGCACTATCGCGATCCGCTGCCGCAGTGAAAGCGTGCCGGCGCGCCCGTGGCTCTTAAGTCGACGCTGTTCAGATGCTGAAATACCGGCGCGCGGCAAAGCGATAGACTGGTGCTGGCAATGGAATCACATTCGATCATCATAATCAGTTTGCATTCGCCGAAGGAAAAGCTTTGGGGCGAATTGCTTTCGATTACCCCGGCCGGGGTCACCCTACGCGGCGTGGACCTGAATTCGTTTGATCATTTTGTGAACCAGATCAACGCGCCGGAGGGAGAGCGCACCGGGCTGCCGACGTTGTTTTTTCCGATGACCCGCGTGGAACGGATCGCGCTGGATGAGGCGTCGGGTTCGATCCCATCGATGGCCGAAGTGTTTCGGCGCAAAGTCGGGCGGCCGCTGGCGGAGTATCTCGCAGAATTCGCATAAAACGATTACCAGCATTCCCCCGGAACGAGCCTGTCTCGTAACTCGGATCAACCTTCTTCGGCGGCGCGCTCTTCGTTGAGGGTAGCGCGGCCATTGCGCTATTCTTTCCCAATCAAGATGACAGGTCGCTTCTGGACTGTACCCAACCAAATCACCCTCCTACGGCTCGGCTTTTTGCCGTTCTTTCTGATTCTCATTTTCTACGAGCATTATCGGTGGGCGTTGCTGATACTCGTGCTGGCAGGATTTTCGGACGGTATTGATGGCTTGTTGGCGCGCAAACTCAACCAAAAGTCGGCCATCGGCGCGTATCTGGACCCGATTGCGGACAAACTCCTGCTATCGTCCTCGTTCGTAATTCTGGCCATGGAGAAACAGATTGCGTGGTGGCTGACGATCATGGTGTTGAGCCGGGACATCATCATTCTTATTGTTGCGGCTGTGATTCTGCTGATTTCCGGCTACCGGCCTTTCCCGCCAAGTCTGCTGGGGAAGGCCACGACGTTTTTCCAAATTATTCTGGTGTTTGTGGTGGTGCTGGCCGCGGGATTTCCGTACGCAGCGTTGTTTTTTGCCAAGGACGTTTTGTTTTATCTGGTGGCGATTCTGACGGTGACCTCGGGGTTTCATTATTCGTTTGTGATCGCGCGGCGGTTGAGTTCGTAGGGAGGGACAATCTAGCCCGCCGGCGCCAGGTCGCGGTCAAGCTAGAAAGGCCGGTGTGCCTGTTCGACCGAATCAGACGGTGATAGGGATGGGTCCGGAGGGAGGCAGGAGGAGTCTGGGTTCGCTGAGGGATTGGACGTGATCGACGGTGGTGTCCGGGGCGATTTCGCGGAGCAAGAGGCCTTGCGGAGTAACATCGATGACCGCCAATTCGGTGACGATGTGATCTACGACTTGGACGCCGGTCAGCGGCAGCGTACATTTCTTGAGAATTTTTGGCTTGCCGTCTTTGGTGGCGTGTTCCATGGCCACGAAGACGCGTTTCGCTCCGGCGACCAGGTCCATGGCGCCGCCCATGCCTTTCAGCATTTTGCCGGGGACGGCCCAGTTGGCGAGAGTGCCTTTTTCATCCACTTGCAGGGCGCCGAGAACGGTCAGATCAATGTGCCCGCCACGAATCATGGCAAACGAATCGGCGGATGAAAAATAGCAGCACCCGTTCCGTTCGCTGATGGTTTCTTTTCCAGCGTTGATCAGGTCAGCGTCGATTTCGGAGTCGAGCGGATAGGGTCCGACGCCGAGCATTCCGTTTTCCGATTGCAGAATCACTTCCATGCCTGACGGAACGTAGTTCGCTACGAGCGTCGGAATGCCGATGCCCAGATTCACGTAATAGCCATCGCGCAATTCCATGGCAATGCGCTTTACGATTCGTTCGCGTTTTTGGTCCTCGGCGTTCATCTCATTGCCTGAGTTTCCAGAATCAGCTCGAACAGCGGCAGATACAAAAGAACCATCACCAGTGGGGTCAGCGCGACGCCGACAAAAACCAAGAACACATTAGCGGCGCGTCGAGGAATTTTTCCGAGTGGGAAAATTTGCCTGGCGATCGTGAGCACGGTGGCTCCGCCAAACAGGAGAGGGAGTCCCCAGGTTCGGCTCACCATCAGTAGGCGAGTTGCCAACGGAAGCTGAACACCAATTCCATCGAACAACGTCGCAAAAATCGGAATGACTTTAATCAAAATACGACCAGCCAGCAGATAGTACAGACAGCAGGCGACAGCAAAAGACCAGGGAACGCGGCTATTCGGCCACACGTTCGATGGTGCGATGGCTGCGGGAAAAAGCGCTGTCATGTTCGCCTCGTCGTTCGCCGCTCGATGCGTTTTTCGTGATGGCCCTGGAAGATCGCGTTGACGTAGAGGCCGGGAGTGTGGACGTGGTCGGGATCGAGCGAACCAAGTTCGACGAGTTCTTCGACTTCGGCGATCACGTAATCGGCGGCGGTGGCCATCATGGGATTAAAGTTGCGCGCGGTTTTACGGTAGATCAGATTGCCCCAGCGATCGCCCTTCCAGGCTTTGATAAACGCAAAGTCGCCGCGAATTCCGCGCTCCATCACGTATTGGCGGCCGTCGAATTCCCGGGTCTCTTTTCTTTCGGCGACCATCGTGCCGTAGCCGGTCGGCGTGTAGAACGCGGGAATGCCGGCGCCGCCCGCGCGGATTCGCTCCGCGAACGTTCCCTGGGGATTCAACTCCAGCTCCAGTTCGCCACTGGTGACCAGTTGCTCGAATAATTTGTTTTCCCCGACGTAGGTGGAAACCATTTTCTTGACTTGGCGTTTCTCGAGCAGGATGCCAATGCCGAAGCCGTCCACGCCGGCATTGTTGGAGACCACGGTCAGGCCTTTGCTGCCTTTGCGCTCGACCGCTGCAATGAGATTTTCGGGGATTCCGCACAGACCGAAGCCGCCCATCAGGATGGTCATCCCATCTTTCAGATTGGCGATAGCGGCGTCGGCAGATGAGATTCGCTTGTCCACGAAGAGGTCCTTGCGCGCCACAGGTAACGCAAATCTTCCTGTGCGCGCCGCCGACAAGCAGTTTACCGCATTCGAGGCGGCAAGAAGGGTGTCCCGGAAGTCATGCTCGACGAAGTGAGGGGGATTGAAGGCGACGGGCCGGCACCGTGGGGGGAGTTAAACCCAAAAACAAAAACGCTGGAAACACACGTGGGCAGTTACACCGAAAACCGGGATAGGTCAGAAGTTGGGGTCAATGTTGTGCTGGGCGCGGCGGAGCCGTGCTTCCAGCGTGGTTACGAAAGGATTTTTGCTGACTTGTACCAGGCGGGAGGCACCAGTGCTTTCCTTGGGGATGATGGGGGCCACCGGGGTTGATGGCTTCCTTGGGGATTCGATAAAGGTCGCCGGAGCCGCGCTCGACGTAGGCTCCGGGTTCGTTCAGTTCGTCCCAGCTGGTCTCGGCCAGGCTAAACCGCTGGTGCGGTTCGACCGATTTTGTCTTGACTTGTTCCATTTGCCTTTTCTCTTTCCAGGGGATCGAGGTTGTGTGTTCCGGCGCGGATCAATGATCCAACTTACTTCGTTACTCGCATGCGTAATGGCCGTCCAGAGTTAAGTGTAAGGAGCGCGTGGGAAGCATGTACGGAAGCCGGCCGCCGTGTATGCCGGCTCGGCCAAAAACCACAGGAAACACCTGATTTCGTTGCTTTCTGGCGTCTTGCGAATCTAAGCGCCACCAGCCGACCCCCTACCGGATCATGGCCTGCTCGAGGGAGGTCCGGCGCCCTCACCGCAAGTTTTGTTTCGTGATCCTCGAAGCTGTGAGCGTCACAGATTGCGAAGGAGTTTGTAGAGTTCGTTGGCGGCGTCGAAGTCGGCTTCGAGTTCGCGGGAAGCGAGCTTCTCGCGCAGATCGTCGAGTTTACGGGAGAACAGATCGAGTGCGGCGGCGAGCAGTTCCTTGTTGGTGAGAACGATGTCGCGCCAGGTGCCGTAGGGACTGCCGGCGAGCCGCAACGAATCGCGCAAGCCGGGTCCGGCGAGCGTGATGGGCAAGCCGTTTTCGTCGAGGCGGTCGTAGAGAAAAGAGGCCAGGGCTATGGCAGCGAGCTGCGGCAAGTGCGAGGCGAGACCAACAGCATAATCGTGCTGTTGCGCGCCAATCCATAACGGCCGGGCGCCGATTTTTTCCAGAATTCGGATGAAGGCTGTGACCCGCGGATCCTGGGCCTCGGGGGCAGCAGAGGCGGCGTTCGCGGCGCTGGTATCAATCAGCGCGTAGGTGTGGTTGCAAAACAGCTCGGCGTCGGCCGCAGGAAATCCAGAAAGTTCTTTTCCGGCCATAGGATGGCCGCCGAGAAAAATCGGGTGCTGCGCCGGGCTCGGTTCGGTGCCGGCTGCCGCATGCGCAAAATGCTGGGCGGCTTCCTCTACGATGCGCCGCTTGGTGCTGCAAGCGTCAGTGATCAGAGCATTGCCAGGCGTGTAGCCTGCGATTTCCGGAAGCAGATCGAGTGTCACGCCGATCGGCAAAGCGATGTAGATGAGGTCCGTTTTGGCAAGCGCGGGGCCCAGGTCGCCGGAGAATGTTTCGTCAAAGGCTTGGCGAACGGTTCTTTCGCGAACGATCTCGGGACGATCCCAGCCGGAAAGGTGAATGTCGGTTAGCTGTTTGCGCAGCGCGAGCGCGAACGAACCACCGATGAGGCCCGTGCCGAGCACGGTGACGCGGCGGATGAGATGGGCGGTCATGAAGGAAGCAGTCTACCGTCGGCCGTCAAAAGTTAAAAGTTGAACAGAGATTGTCGCGGCTCAGGCAATCCTGCGGCCGATGGCCGGGGCGATGATGCGCAGCTCGGCCATCAGCTGAGCGAAGGTGTTGGGCTCAAGCGACTGTGCGCCGTCGGAGAGCGCATGTTCGGGATCGTTGTGGACCTCGATCAGCAGGCCGTCGGCTCCGGCAGCGACCGCGGCGCGAGCCATGGGTGGCACTTTGTCGCGGCGTCCGGTGCCGTGCGAGGGGTCGGCCCACATCGGCAAATGGGAAAGCTTTTGAATGACCGGAATTGCCGCGAGGTCGAAGGTGTTGCGCGTGTAGGTTTCGAAAGTGCGGATGCCGCGTTCACAAAGAATGACGTTATAGTTGCCGCCGGACAAAATGTATTCGGCGCTCAGCAAGAGTTCTTCCATGGTGGCGGACATGCCGCGCTTGAGCAGCACCGGCTTGCGTACTTCGCCTAGGGCCCGCAGCAGGTGGTAGTTCTGCATGTTGCGCGCGCCGACTTGGTAGATGTCCACGTAGCGGCCCATCATTTCGACTTGCGAAGGGTCCATGACTTCGCTGACGGTGAAAAGGCCGAACTTGTCGGCGGCTTCTCGCATCAGCTTGAGGCCGGGCTCGCCCATGCCTTGAAACGCGTACGGCGACGTGCGGGGCTTGAAGGCCCCGGCACGCATGATCTTGGCTCCAGCTTTCGAGACGGCTTCGGCAACGGCCATGATCTGCTCGCGCGATTCCACTGAGCAGGGCCCCGCGGCGATGACAACTTCGGGCCCGCCGATTTTGACGCCGCGGCCTAAATCAATGATCGTGCCCTCCGGCTTGAACTGCCTGCTGGCTAATTTAAACGGCTGGGTGATGCGCATGACCTCGCGCACGCCCTCGAGCAGCTCGAAATCGCGAAGATCGAAATCGCGATGCACGCCAACCGCACCGAGCACAGTGTGCGAAGCGCCGGTAGAGCGATGGACGTCAAAGCCGTGCGCGATCAGCTTGTCGATTACGTTTTGAATCTGGGCGTCAGTTGCGCCCTCTTGCATGACGATAACCATGGGTGGTGGGCTAACCTTTCGTACTCTCGTTCTTTCGAAGATTCCGGAGCAAACCTGGCGCTAGGAAAACACCTTCACCTCGGTCGGCGTTAGGAATCTTTTTCTCTTTCGCCGTCGGGATGCATGGCGATGCGTTCGGCCGAACGCGCTTCGTCAATGATGCGCTCAAACAACCGGCGGATTGCGGCATGGGTGAGCGGTCCCTGATTGTTGCGTTCGGCATTCTCCAGAACTTCCCTCTCGCGCTCCGGCTGGTACAGCGGAAGATTCGCTTCGTGCTTCAGCTTGCCGATTTCCAGCGCGCACTTTGACCGTTCGTTCAGCAGTTCGACCAGCTTGCGGTCGAGGTCGTCGATGCGGCGGCGCAGTTGGGCGAGGTTGGTCATGCTTCGAATTCCGGACGCCATCGAGTCATGGCGCCACCTCGGTGCGGCGGGAAAGGCCGGAGCGCGCTGCTTCTTGGAGCGAGCGGATTTTTGCGGCGAGCGCGCTGGCAGCTGCTTCGATTGCGGCTGGTGAAGGATCTTTGGCAGTGGCGTTCGAAATTTCGGAGACTAGCACCGAGCCGACGACCGCAGCGTCGGCGAGTCCGCCCAGCAGGGAGACGTGGCCGGGAAGCGAGATGCCGAAGCCGACGGCAATCGGCAATTGAGTGAAGCTGCGGGCGCGGCGCAGCAGTGCCGGCAAATCGTCGGGAAGCGCGTCTTTCGCGCCGGTGACCCCGGTGCGCGAAATGAGATACAGAAAGCCGGAAGACGCCGCGGAGATTTTTTGCAGACGCTCGTCGTCGGAGGTGGGCGCTGCAAGAAAAACGGTGTCGAGCTGATGAGCCGCGAGCACGCGGCGATAGTCGCCGGCTTCTTCGGGCGTTAAGTCGGTGACCAGACTGGCGTCGGCTCCAGCTCGCGATGCCGTAGCCGCAAATTTCTGCAAACCCATTTGCAGAATCGGGTTGTAGTAGCTGAACAGTACCAGAGGCACGGCGGCCGATCGACCGCCAGCCTCCCGAATCTGGCGGACTAGGTCGAGTACGCCATCGAGCGTGGTGCCGGAGGCCAGGGCGCGCTCCGAGGCTCGCTGGATCGTGGGACCGTCGGCAAGGGGGTCGCTGAACGGTACCCCGAGCTCGATCACATCGGCACCAGCCTCGGCGAGGGCTTTCACAAACTTCAGGGTCGCGGCGAGCGACGGGTCGCCTGCGGTGATGTAGGCGACGATGCCCATCACGCCGGCAGCTCGCAACTCGGCGAAGCGGCGAGAAATACGGGAAGCGACAGTGGGCGCTGGAGTCATATGGGAATGAAATAGAGTAGCATTCCGGCGCTGCGATGAGGTACCGGACGGCACGCGGCGACTTGCCAATACGACTGCCAGCGGTTGCTGCTAGAATGCCGCGACAAGCCTGCAAGGATTGCAAAGTTGAGCGACGGCTCCCAGGAACAACCACAGACTTCCTCCAGGCCGCAGCTAGCTGCGAAGCTGGGTCTGTTTGACGCCACGATGATCGTGATGGGCGGGGTGATCGGTTCGGGCATTTTCGTAAATCCCGCGGTGGTCGCGCGGCAGGTACATTCGCCGGTGCTGATTGTGGGTGCGTGGCTGCTGGGCGGTGCGCTGGCTCTGCTGGGCGCGATGATCTACGCGGAGCTGGCAGCGATTCTGCCCAAGGCGGGCGGGTCGTACGCATACCTGCACGACGGGTTTCATCCACTGCTTGGGTTCATGTATGGGTGGCTGTCGCTGCTAGTGATCAATGCGGGCGGAACGGCGGCGGTTTCGCTGGTGTTCGCGAAATACCTTTCCGTTCTGGTGCACGTCCCGGTCCCGGAGCGGGTGCTGGCCGCAGCAACGATTCTTGTCCTGGCGATCATCAACTGCCTGGGAGTGCGATTCGGCAGCAATGTGCAATCGGCGCTGATGATTTTGCGCGCGGCGGGGATTCTGGTGCTGATCGCTGCGGGGCTGGGTTGGTACTGGCGGCACACCGCGATGGCGCCGCTGATGTGGCATCCGACGCTGGAGCGCCCGGACTCGGGCAATTTGCTGATGGCCATGGGTTGGGCGATGATCCCGGTATTTTTTGCCTACGGCGGCTGGCAAACGGCGAACTTTGTAGCCGCGGAGATTCGCGACCCGCGCAAGAATCTGCCGCGCGCGCTGGTGCTTGGAACCTTGGGCGTGATTGCGCTGTATGTGGGCGTTTCGTTTGCGTGCCTCGCGGTGCTGGGGCCCGCGGGATTGGCGGCGACTTCCACTCCGGCTTCGGATGTGATGCAGCGGGTGCTGGGCTCGCGCGGCGCGGCGTTCATGGCGGTGGGCATTGCGATTTCCACGTTGGGATTCTTGAGTCAGTCGGTGCTGACCTACCCCAGGGTGTTTTTTGCAATGGCGGCGGATCGGGTATTTCCGGCGGGCGTGGCGCGGG
This sequence comes from uncultured Acidobacteriaceae bacterium, assembly GCA_964594885.1. Classification (GTDB taxonomy): domain Bacteria; phylum Acidobacteriota; class Terriglobia; order Acidiferrales; family UBA7541; genus Acidiferrum. Next base: position 148,028 of record CAZQOB010000002.1, on the reverse strand, counting down.
TGAATCCGCGAACGCAGGTGCCAGTCGTGGCAATTCTGTTGGCAAGTTTGCTGACGATGGCGGTGGTGCTGGCGGGAAACTACGACGCGATTCTGGTGTATGTGGAATCGATGGATGGGTTGTTCTTTGGATTGAGCGCGGCGGCGCTGTTTGTGTTGCGCAAGCGTGCGCTGGCCGCCGGGCAGGAAGCGGCGTTTCGCGCACCGGGTCATCCGTGGACAACGGTCATTTTTATGGCGGCATACTGGCTGGTGGTGGCCAATTCGTTTTACCGTTACCGGACGAATGCAGCGCTGGTATTAGGGATTATGGCCGCCGGCGTGCCGCTGTATTTTTATTGGAGCAGAAACGGGAAGAGGGCGATGGCCACAGAGTCACAGAGAGCACAGGGCTAAGAAAGAACAATTCTTCAGGGCTAAAGCGCAATTTTTCGCCAAGCAGCAATGTTGGAGCTAAAGCTCCGACTCCCTAAAGCGTACCGAGGAGAACAATGAGTTATCGGAGAACGGAAGCGCGGACGGCGTATATCGAATGGGCGAAGCTGCACGCCTCGGCGAAATACAACCTCGCTGCCAGCGGAATAAAAGGCCTGCCCCTCGGCGCTCTGCCCGTGGGGCTTGAGGATCTGGAGCTTTCCGCCCACGGGAGTTACGGCTATCCGCCGCTGCTCGAGCGGCTGGCGAAGCGCTACGGCGTCGGATCGCAGAACATCGCGGGGGCGATTGGCACTTCGATGGCGAACTATTTGGCGATGTCCGCGGTGCTCGAGACCGGCGACGAAGTGGTGATCGAAGACCCGGCCTACGACCCCTTGGTGGAAGTTGCGCGCTATCTGGGCTCGGTAGTGAAGCGGATTCCGCGCCGGCCGGAGAACAAGTTTCAGATCGATTTCGACGAGCTGAAAAAAGTGGTTTCCAGCAAGACCCGCCTGATTGTCCTAACCAATCTGCATAATCCCAGCGGCGTGCTCCTGGAAGAAGCGGCTCTGCGCGAAATCGGCGAGGTTGCTGGCAACATCGGCGCTTGTGTGATGGTGGATGAAGTCTATCTGGAGCTGCTGTTTGACCGGCCGTTCCGGTCAGCGTGTCATCTGGGCGAGCATTTCGTCGTCACCACCAGCCTGACCAAGGCTTACGGTCTGTCGGGATTGCGCTGTGGCTGGATTGTCGCTGCGCCGGAGCTGGTCGAGCGGATGTGGCACCACAACGACCTCTTTGGAAACATTCCCGCCCACCTCACCGACCGGCTGAGCGTGATTGCTCTGGATCATCTGGAGACAATTCGTACTCGGGCCAAGGACTTGCTCCAACGAAACTGGGGACTCCTAGATGGTTTTCTGGCCAAGCACTCCGATTTGAACGTAGTCCGACCGCCGGGCGGTACGATCATTTTCCCGCGCTTGCCCGGTGGCGATGGCGGCGCTTTCGCTAAACACCTGCGCGAAAAATACGAAACGTCGGTCGTGCCAGGAAGCTTCTTTGGCAGGCCAGGCCACATCCGCATCGGTATTTGCAACGACACCGCCGAAGTTCAAGAAGGGCTAGTCCGCCTCAGTGCTGCGCTTCGCGATTAACAGCAGGACCAACAACGAAAGGGCGCAGTCAGACTTCCCGGCCACGCTCTTCGCTTCAGGACAGAGCCGATCTCTGACTTCTGATAAGGATGGTCCCCTTTGCCTGCCGTTGGGCACCCGTTGCCTCGCGATCAGGAGTCGAGAAAACGGGAGTAGGTGGCCATGTCCTTATCGCCGCGGCCGGAGACGTTGAGGATGAGGAGGTCGTCGGAAGTAAGACCGGGGAAGGACCCAGGTCGAAAACCGGCGCCTGGGGCACCCGCTAGTTGAGGCTGAGATCTTTCCGACGGCTGGATGCGTTCGATGAGGCCGGCAATGGCGTGGGCGGATTCGAGCGCCGGGATGATGCCTTCGATACGGGCCAGGAGGCGCGCAGCATCGAGCGCGGCGGCGTCGGAGACGGCGGCGTATTCGGCGCGGCGCTGGTCGGCGAGCCAGGCGTGCTCCGGGCCGATGGCGGGATAGTCGAGTCCGGCAGAGATGGAATGCGTGGTGGAGATCTGGCCGTCTTCGGTTTGCAGCACGTAGGTGTAGGTGCCTTGCAACACGCCGGGTTTGGCGCCCGTAAAGCCCTGATGCGCGGCGAGGCGCGCGGCGTGTTCGCCGAGTCCATGGCCGCGGCCGCCGGCTTCAATGCCGACCATCTTCACAGATTCGTCTTTTAGAAATTCGTGGAACAGGCCGATGGCGTTGGAGCCGCCTCCTACGCACGCGAAAAGATGCGTGGGCAAACGTTTTTCCGCTGCGAGAATCTGCGCACGGGCTTCGCGGCCGATGCAGGAGTGGAAATCCCGAACCATCGTGGGATACGGATGTGCGCCAAGCACCGAGCCAAGCAAGTAGTGTGTGTTGCCAACGTTGGTGACCCAATCGCGCATGGCTTCGTTGATGGCGTCTTTCAGAGTGCGGCTGCCGGAGTCTACACCGACCACCTCCGCGCCGAGCATGCGCATGCGCGAGACGTTCAGCGCCTGGCGGGCCATGTCTTCGGTGCCCATGTAAACGGTGCATTGCAGGCCGAGATGAGCGGCAACGGTGGCCGTGGCGACGCCGTGCTGGCCCGCGCCCGTTTCCGCGACGACGCGCGGCTTGTTCATCTCGACCGCGAGCAACCCCTGCCCGATGGCGTTGTTGATTTTGTGCGCGCCGGTGTGCAGCAAGTCTTCGCGCTTAAGGTAGATGCGCGGACCGCCAAGATGTTGAGTGAGACGATCGGCGAATTGCAGGGGTGTGGGGCGGCCCGCGAAGTTTTCCAGCAGGTCCTCGAACCTCGCCTGAAAAACGGGATCGGATTTGGCGAGTTCATAGGCGCGCTCGAGCTCGAGCAACGGCACCATCAGCGTTTCCGGAACGTAGCGGCCACCGTAGGGGCCGAAGCGTCCCGGAACGGATGCGGGAATTGTGAGCTGCGAGACCATTGTTTGGAACCAGTATTGTGACACAGGGACGGGATTGCTTGAAACCGGCTCACGCCGCGGCGCAGGAAGGCTTTGGCCTTAACGCAGAGTTCGCACGAGGTCACAGAGAAGCGGAAGCGAGAGCGCGGTTGGCGCGAGCGACTTCGGCGAAGAACTCGCGGAGTTTGCCGGGATCTTTGATGCCGGGACGGGATTCGACGCCGCTGGCCACATCAACGGCATACGGGCGAACGGTCAGGATCGCTTCACCGACGTTTTCGGGTGTCAACCCTCCTGCGAGAAGGATTGGACGCACGGCGCCGCGGGCCTGCACCGCTTTCTGGGCAACGGACCAGTCGAGCGGTTGGCCGGTGCCTCCGAACTGATCTTTCTTCGCAGCCGCATCGAGCAGGAAGTATGACGCGCGGCGGAATTTTTTCAGGTTGGAGATGGAAAAACCCTGCCCAACACGAATGGCTTTGATGACCGGCAAGTCGTCTTGGAGGTAGTTGACCTGCTTGGGAGTTTCGTCTCCATGGAGTTGCACCGACGCTAGCTGAAGCGCGTGGACAAGAGACAGGATGACTTCGGGCTTCCAGTTTACGAAAACACCAACGGCCTTTGTCTTCAGAGCCAGCGATTTACGAATCTTCCATGCATCGGCGGGCGAGGCGGAACGCGGCGACTTTTCGTAAAAGTTGAGACCGATCGCCCAAGCGCCGAGTTCTTCGGCGAGGTGGGCATCCTGGACGCGAGTAACGCCGCAGATCTTTACGCGTACCATAGAACACCGCCGGAAAAAGACCCAGGTTCAAAAAGCGAACCTGGGGCACGCAACAAGGAGATTCCTCGCTTTGCTCGGAATGCCACTGGCTGGTACGGCAAGGTCAAGATTCCTTTGTCTGAGCCAGCAAATTGAACAGCGCGGAGGAGGGATCGGGGGCCAGCATCAGGCTGGTGCCGATCAGAAAGGCGTCGAAGCCAGCGGAGCGAAGCTTGGCGATTTGATCGGAATTGCCGATGCCGGATTCGCTCACGGCGATGCACTCTTCGGGAATCTGATCGATCAGTTCGAAGGATGTCTCCACACGAACGTCGAGCGTTTTCAAATTCCTGTTGTTTACGCCGATAATTCTCGCGCTTGACGCAAGCGCGCGGTCCAATTCTTCGCGTGTATGGACTTCGACCACGGGGTCCATGCCCAATTCCCTGCCCAGTACGATCAGTTCCCCTAGGTGTTCATCCGGCAGCGCCGCGACAATCAGCAGAAAACTGTCGGCATCGTTCGCGCGCGTTTCCCAGACCTGCCACGGATCGAAGATAAAATCCTTGCGCAACATCGGGATTTGAACACTTTTGCGCGCATCGCGAAGATTTTTCAGCGAGCCGCCAAAGAATTCGCCTTCCGTCAACACCGAGAGAGCCGCTGCGCCCGCTGCTTCCAGCGAGGTTCCCAGCGCAACCGGGTCAAACGGATCGCGCAGCACGCCGCACGACGGCGAAGCCGGCTTCAGCTCCGCGATGATGTTGGTTCCCTGCTGGACCAGTGCCGCCGGAAAATCGCGCAGCGGCGTAGCGGCTTTGACACCGTATTTCAGCGCCGTCTCTGGCAGGACTTTCTTGCGATGCTCGACTTCCCGGATCCGTGCTTCCAGGATGCGGTCTAGCACGGTTCCGGTGGGAGTTGGCGTGGTCATGAGAGCGAAATAGTATGCTAGGAGGTGCGCTGGACAGAGTCAAACTTAGGCAGTGATGGAGAACGCATGATTCGCCGGAAAGAGGTGGAGTTGGCGATGGGTTATCGGGCAAAGTACGACGACTTGCTACAGGAAATCGCGAATGAGGCGGATGGGATTGCGATGCACTACTTCCGTGCAGTAGAGCTGCGCGTCGAGCGTAAGAAGGACGGCACGGCAGTGACGCAGGCGGACCGCGCGGTGGAACAGATGGCGCGGGCGAGAGTGGCAGCGAGCGGCTTGGAGCTAGATGTGTTGGGTGAAGAGATGGGTGGGGACTGCGTGGCGCCGACTCCCGGAGCGCGGCCGCGGATGATCATTGATCCCATTGACGGAACTGAGGAGTTTTCGCGAGGCATTCCGACGTTTGGGACGCTAATGGGGATTGAATGCGACGGCCAAGTCGTGGCCGCAATGGCCAGCGCGCCAGGACTGCATTCGCGCTGGCAGGCGTACAAGGGCGAAGGCGCGTATCGCGACGGGCGCAAGCTGCAGGTTTCCAGCGTGCAAAGACTTCAAGACGCGATGGTGTTTTCGACAGGCACGGGACCGAGCAAAGATTCGTCAGACCAGACACGCATCCGGCGCTACCTCGATGCGTCCCGCAACAGCCGGTCGTTCGGCGGATTTTGGCAGCACATGCTGGTAGCGGAAGGCGCGGTGGAAGCCGCGCTGGACTGGACGTCAAAGCCGTGGGATTTGGCGCCGCTCATCCTGATTGTGACCGAGGCGGGCGGCAAGAGCACTTCGCTGAAGGGCAACGCCACGATTTACGAGCAGAGTCTGCTGAGCACCAATGGAAAGGTTCACGAGGAAGCGCTCGCGGTTTTGCGGTAGGTAATCGGCCGCCGATCGGTTGTGATTCTTCGCCCCCTGCGCGCGCTAGGAGGAAGACAAGCCGGACGGTATCAGTTGCCAAATTGGCGCTAGGAGACGTTGCGGCCGGACGTAGGCTGCGAGGACGACGTAAGTCGCCGCGAAAGGGCGGCTGAAAAACATCGTGCAGAGATTCACGGACATGTCACAACTATTGAAGAAAGCGGAGCGGCTGCGCGAACTGCACCACGGCCCGCGCATTTTGATTTTGCCCAATGCGTGGGATGCGATCAGTGCGCTGATTGTCGAAGACGCCGGGTTTCCGGCGGTGGCTACAACCAGCGCTGGCGTGGCCGCGGCGCTTGGCTATCCGGACGGCCAGCGCTTGGAGCGCGACGTAATGTTGGAAGCCGTCGCGCGAATTGCACGCTTAGTGAAAGTACCTGTGACGGCGGACCTGGAGGCCGGGTATGCATCCACGCCGGCGGGAATCGCCGACTTCGCGCGCGCAACCGTTGAGGCGGGCGTGGTCGGCTTGAACTTCGAGGACATCACCGGCGACGACGAAGCATCTTTCGTCGAACTGAACCTGCAGGTGGAAAAAATTGCGGCCCTGCGCGAAACCTCAAATTCGGCCGGGGTGCCGCTGGTTATCAACGCGCGAACCGACATTTATCTGCTGCCCATCGGCCCGGAACAGACGCGGTTCGAGCGGACTGTGGAGCGTCTGCGGGCCTACCATAAGGCAGGGGCTGATTGCGTGTTTGCACCGGGTATTCGCGACGCCGAAACGATTGGGAAACTGGTGAAAGCGGTAGGGGCACCACTCAACATTCTGCTTCAGCCGGGCGGGCCGACCGTAGGTGAGCTTGAGAAACTGGGAGTCGCGCGGGCCAGCGCGGGGTCCGGGCCGCATCGCGCAGCGCTGACCAGGCTGCGCGAAGTCGCGTTGGCACTGCGGGAGTATGGTGACCACACACCGTTGTTCAAAGACTCGATTACCTGGGGCGAGACAAACCGCCTGCTTGGGCGCATCTAGCTGCTTGGTTAGCTTAAAAACATGATCCATATCGCGCGAATTTACGAGCCGCCGGGACCAAACGATGGATGGCGTGTATTGGTGGACCGTCTGTGGCCGCGCGGAGTAAAGAAGGAAAGCGCCAAGTTGGATGAGTGGATGAAGGAGATTGGCCCGAGCGAGGCGCTGCGCAAATGGTTTGGCCACAAACCGGAACGCTGGCCCGACTTCCAAAAGCGATATCGGGCCGAACTTGCGAAGAAAGCTCCGTTGATCGCAAAAGTGCGCAAAGCCGAGAAGGAGCACAGCACAGTGACGCTGCTGTTTGGCGCGAAAGACGAGGAACATAACCAAGCCGTAGTTTTGCGCGACGTTTTGAGGAAGAAGTCTTGAATCGAGACGAGGCGCTGCGCGTGCTGAACGCAGAGGTCGTGGCGTGCCGCAAGTGTCCGCGATTGGTCGAGCACCGGGAAAAGATGGCGCGGGAAAAACGCCGCGCTTATCGCCATTGCGAATACTGGGGCAAGCCAGTTCCGGGATTCGGCGATCCGCACGCGCAACTATTCTTGCTTGGGTTGGCTCCGGGGGCGCACGGATCGAATCGTACCGGAAGAATGTTTACCGGCGACCGCTCCGGCGATTTTCTCTATGCGGCGCTGCACAAAGCTGGGTTTGCGAATCAGCCCAACTGCTCGGATCGTCACGATGGACTGCGACTAAGCGGCGCATACATTTCTGCTGCGGCCCGCTGCGCACCTCCGGACAACAAGCCGTTGCCGATCGAGCTAAAGAACTGCCGCGGCTACTTGGAGCGGGAACTGGACCTGGTGCGGCCAAAAGTAGTGCTGGCGCTGGGGAAAGTCGCCTGGGACACGTTTTTGGGAACTCTCAGGGATAAGCGAGTGATCGGCTCCCGTGCACCGTTTGCCTTTGCCCATGGTGCGGTCGCGAAGTTCGCCGACGGCAACCCGATGCTGGTCGGCGTGTACCACCCGAGCCAGCAAAACACGCAGACAGGCAAACTCACTCCGGCCATGTACGCGAAGGTACTTAAGCGAATCCGCCGAATCTTGCAAGCGCCGTAATCCACAGACTGGTCGCTACCACGTGTAGCCGAGGCGCCGTTCGAGGTCCCTGTAACGCGGCTCGCTCCGCAGAAAGTCGAAACAGCGACGGACTCGAAGAACCTCCATTTCTTCGGACCTGGCTTGATAGGCCTTTTCCAGCCACTGCAGGGAATTCTCCTTGTCGCCTAAATATCCGTATTCCTCGGCGAGCGAACCGGGATCCACGTAGGAGCGCCGCTGTTTGTACGACTCGATAATGCGTTTGACCGCGGTCTTGTAGTCGGACTGCTTGAAGGCGCGTTCGGCTTCTGCTTCTGTGGCAATGTCCTCCTGGTCATCGTTGAGAAGCGCATTCTTTTTCCAGCCTTCTAGCCAGAGATTATAGTGCCCCTGATTGCGGTAGAGCACATCAAGGTCGGCATAAGTGCCGGCAAAGTTCGGGTCCATATCGATGGTTTTCTTCAGTTGGGCAAGGCCCTCGTCGTCGCGGCGCGCATTGATCAGCCCCTGGCCAAGATTGTCATTAAATTTTAGGTTCAAGGGATCGAGTTCAACGGCTCGGCGAAGATGCTGTAGGCCTTCGTCAGTGCGCCCAAGCCACGTCAGCTCCAATCCAAACCAGTGATGAGCGTTGGCAAAATTGGGATCCACTTCCAGAGCCTTCCGGTGTTCGCTTTCCCAGTCCGCCCATTTCCACTCGGAAAAGTAGTATTGGGAAAGGGCCTCGTGCGCTTCCGGAAGCTTGTCATTCAGACTGAGTGCTTTCTCTGCGGCTTCCTTCAGTTTGGGCTGGCATTCATTCTTGGAAATGCGGATGTATTCGCTGACCACGGCCCAGTAATTTGCGATACCCACATAGGCTTGTGCATAACGAGGATCCTTGTTGGCGGCGCGCGTGAAAGCGTCTAAGGCTCGCGCCAAACCGTCGGGAGTGCGTTTGGCAAAATAGAACTGGCCTTGGAGATAGAGTTGATAGGCTTCGGGGTCCGACGTACCGGTATCGTTGAGTTTAGCCTTTTGTTCGCCGGTCAAGCGTTCCCGCAGGCGGGAGGAAATTTCCGCGGCGACTTCGCGCTGCACCGCCAGGGTATCGGAAAGTTTGCGGTCGTATTGCTCGCTCCACAGATTGCGGTTGCTGCGCACATCGGTGAGTTCCACGCTCACCAGCAGCGCATCGCCATGCTGCGTGACGCGGCCAGTGACAATGGCGCCGACATTCAGTTCCGACGCGGCTTTCTGAAGATCGACTTCCTTCGATTTGTAACGAAATACCGAACTGCGGGGGCGCACCGCAAGATTAGGCAACTGGGACAGGCTTCCAATCAAAGTTTCGGTCAGGCCGTCACTCAAATAATCGGTGTTAGGGTCGGCAGTGACGTTGGTAAATGGCAAAACCGCGAGTGAGTCAATCGAGGCAGCGGAGTGCGGCAACAGCCATCGTGACGCGCCGAAGCCCAGTGCAATGGCTCCGAGCAGGAGGCCAGCCGCAGCGGCAAAGATCGTCTTTTTGTGCCGAGTGAAAAGTCCAGCTGCGATCTGGGAGTCCGATGTCGAGAAAACCGACTGCGATGCAGAAGGTAGGCTCCCGGATGACGCGGGCGCCACGGTTTGCGACGCGGAAGAGGTAACCGTGGCCATGACCGCTGAGCGGCCGGTTTCTGAAGAATCGCGTTTCAGCCGCTGAAAATCCGCCCGCATTTCCGAAGCGTGCTGGTAGCGCAGGCGAGGATCCTTTTCGAGAGCTTTGTTGATGATGCGTTCCAGCTCGCCGGGCACGCGCGGATTGAGTCGCGCGAGCGGCACCGGAGTGTGGTGGAGCACAGCGTCAAAAATGATGCCGGAGGTTTCCCCGGAAAACGGCAGTGAGCCGCTGGCCATCTCGTAGCATACGATTCCAAACGAGAACAGATCGCTGCGTCCGTCAAGCTCCTTGCCAAGCACCTGCTCGGGGGACATGTATGACACGGTGCCGAGTGAAGTACCGGGGCTGGTCAAGTGCTCCGGAGCAAGCGTTTCGCCGGCTACGGAGTTGCTGCTGGCCGCATTCGCGGCACTCACTTTGGCCAAGCCGAAATCCAGAATCTTGGCGTGGCCGCGTTTGGTGACAAAAACGTTTGCAGGTTTGATGTCGCGGTGGACGATGCCTTCGGCATGTGCGGCATCGAGCGCATCGGCAATCTCGATCGCAATATCCAGCAACCGCTCCAAATCCATCGGGTGGCCGGATATCAAGTGCTTGAGCGTATTGCCGTCCAGAAACTCCATGGCAATAAACGCGCGTCCCTGGTAGTCGCCGATGTCGTAAATGGTGCAAATGTTTGGGTGATTCAGCGCGGACGCCGCCTGGCCCTCGCGCTGGAAGCGCGCGAGCGCTTGCGGGTCCTTGGCAAAGTTTTCCGGAAGAAACTTCAGGGCGACCGACCGTCGCAGGCGGGTGTCCTCGGCCTTATAGACTACTCCCATGCCGCCGCCACCCAATTTTTCCAGGATGCGGTAATGCGAAATGGTCTGTCCGACGAGCGACTGGGAATCCGCCATTCCGGAGCAACCCCGACGAGCCAGATTTGCTGGCGCTCATCATAACAGGAGCGCCTGCCACCGGGGAACTTCCATGGATCTAGGAGGCTGCCATCTCCAGATGGCGGCCCAGTGACGGGATTCCATGACAGTGCCTGCCATCGTCGCACGGCGGTTGTTAACTGGAGGCCGTAAGTGCTTGGTTTTTATTTTACTTAGAGACGACGTGGCGAGCGCCGTGTGGCGGGCGAAATGCACTTCACCTCGTCCGGTACCGAAAAGGGGGACAGCATGAGAGTTCGCTCCATTTCAGCTTTGGCAGTTGCGGTGATGATTCCGATTTTCGCTGGCCTAGCGAGTACGGCCACATCGGCACAGGAGGCGCCAGTGTCGCAAGATGCCGGCGGTCCCGCTCGCACCCAAGCCGAGCAGCAAGCCCCCCCACGGGATCAGCCGGAGCAACCGGCAAGCGCGATGACCCGGCCAGCCGATGGCTCGCGTCGCAACGGGCTGCCCGCGGAAGCCTATGCGGTTGTGCCTGGCACGCGGGTGCTGGTTCGGCTGGAAGAGGACTTGAACACCGGCGAAACCAAGGAGGGCAAACACTTCACGGCCCGGACGCTAGAACCGCTGGTCGCAGGCAGCGGAATCTATTTGCCAAGCGGCGCAGAGATCTACGGCCACGTGAGCCGGGTGCAGCCCGCGCTGGTCGTCGGGCGAGCCAAGATCTGGCTGGTGCTGGACGAAATTCGCACTCACTTCGGGATGTTGCCAATTGTGGCCAACGTAGTTGGTGTGCCCGGCGACAAGAGCGTTCGGTCGGGGCCTGAGAAGGAAGGCATGATCGAAGGCAAGACCAGCACCCAGCAGGCCGCAGGTCAAGCCGCGGCGGAGGGTGCGGGAATAGGCGCGCTGCATGGAATTAAGGATAAGAGCGCCAAAGAGACCGCGGAAGGCGCCGCTGAATCCGCTCTCGCGGCATACTTGATGGAAGCCGGCCGCGGCCACGAGTTAACGCTGGCCAGAGGCGCCAAGCTGGAAATCGAGCTGGAGCGAGCTTTATATCTGTTGAAGGAATAAACACCCGGCGACGGCCAAGGCTCGACGGGTATACATCAAAACCTGCAGAGCACGTAGCCCCTGTTGGCCATTCCTGAGCCCTGAAAATTAGACGAGCGGTCCCCGGCAGGCAGCGCCACTGCTTGCTCGCGCGCCAGATCCGCAGCCAATGGTACCATTTCGGCGCAAGGCTTCTGCTCCAGATGATGTAGTGTTGAAAGCCCCACATGATGACACCTAGACGGCTCTGGCGCCTCGGCACCTGGACTCTTCGTGCGCTTCCCATCGCCCGCAAACTGCAGCTGGTAGTGGTCATCTTTGTCTGCATCATTTTCGCGATGCTGATTTTCGTGAACCGCGCGTCGAACTTCAGCTCGGCGGCGCGGGCCTACGTGCAAGGCGAGGGCACATGGTCCAAAGCGCAGAAAGAAGCCACCATCCACTTGCAGGAATACGCGGCGTCTCATAACGAAGACGACTACGAAGAATTTCTGGCATCGCTGGCAGTGCCGCAGGGAGATCGCGTGGCCCGCGAGGAGATGGAAAAGCGGTCGCCCAACTATCCCGCGCTGTTTGCAGGCTTCCGCCAAGGCAAGATTGCGGAGCTCGACATTCCGGGAATGATCACGCTGTTCCGCAGCTTCCGGAACTTCAAGGAAATCGATGCTGCGGTCAAGATTTGGGCCACTGGTGACGGCTACATCGAACAATTGCGGGCAACCGGCGAGGAGCTGCATCGCTGTATCCAGTCGAAAAACGCAACAGAGCAGCAGGCGGCGTTTCTAATTCACAAGATCGAGGCGATTGACGCCGGCCTGACGCCCCTGGAGAACCAATTCTCGATCGCACTTTCCGCCGGTGCCAGGCGCGTGGAGCTGATGCTGCGAATTGGTTTGCCGGTCGCCGGATTCCTGTTGCTGGCGCTGGGTGTGCTGGTGTCGACGATTGTCGTCAGCCAGGTGGAAGCCAGCGTGGCCGAAAAGACCAAGGCCCAGGAGGCCGCCTGGGCCAGCGAGGAGCGCTACCGGGAGCTGCTGGAGAACGCCAACGACATCGTCTACATCCACGATCTTCAGGGAAAATTTCACTCCTGGAACCGCAAGGCGGAGGAATTAACCGGGTACAAGATGGGGCAGACCTCTGACCTGTTCATGCACAACTTAGTGGCTCCCGAAGATCAGGCGCTGGCCACAGAGATGCTGAAGCGAAAATTGGAAGGTAAGAATTCGCCTCCTTACACGCTCCGAATGCTCTCGAAGGATGGCAAGCGACGCGAAGTCGAAGTGAGCAGCCGCTTGCTGTACGAAGACGGCAAGGCCGTCGGAGTGCAGGGCATCGCGCGTGATCTCACCGAGCGCCGCCGTCTGGAGGCCGAGCTGCTGCAGGCGCAAAAGATGGAAGCGGTGGGCCGACTGGCCGGCGGCATCGCCCACGATTTCAACAACATTCTGATGATCGTCAGAGGTTATACGGAAATTCTGTTGGAGCGCCTCCTTCCGGAAGATCCACTGCACGCCCAAGCAGTTCAAATCATGAAGGCGGGGAATCGCGCTGCCGAACTGACCCAGCGCCTGCTGGGTTTTAGCCGCAAGCAGGTGTTCGAGCCGAAGGTGCTGGCGGTGAACGAGGTCGTTGCCGAATTTTCGAAAATGCTGCCAACGCTTCTAGGTGCGCACATCGAATTGACGGTGGACCTCAATCCCGACGCTGGCAGTATTAACGCCGATCCCATTCAGCTGGAGCAAGTACTGATGAATCTCGCAGTAAACGCTCGCGACGCCATGCCGCAGGGAGGAAGACTCGTCATCGGCACGGAAGCCAGGGACCTGCCGTCGGAAAGTTCCGCCGGTCAGGTGACCTTTGTTCAGGGGAGATATGTGGAGATCAGCGTCCAAGACTCCGGCTGCGGGATCGAGGCCGAAACGCAAAAGCATATATTCGAGCCGTTCTTCACGACCAAGGATAAAGACAAGGGCACCGGGCTTGGGCTTTCGACCGTGTACGGCATTGTTAAGCGCAGCGGCGGCTATATCCTGGTCTCCAGCGAAGTCGGCCTGGGAACAACCATGTACATTTATCTGCCCCAGGTTGAGAGCGAAGCGCAAGGAGGCAGCGCGCAGGACGGTGGCGAACTGGAACCGATCGGCCCCGCCACGGTGCTCATTGCCGAGGACGAAGCGCCCCTTCGCCAGCTGATCAGCGAAAGAATGCGCAAGGACGGCTACGAAGTGCTGGAAGCGGCGAACGGAGAGGAAGCCTTGGCCATGGCCGGCCGGTTCCAGGGAAAAATCCAACTCCTACTGACCGATGTGATCATGCCCAAACTGCGCGGCCCGGAGCTAGCTTCACGATTGAGGATGCGCTATCCGGAAATGAAAGTCGTGTACATGTCGGGCTATACCGAATCGTCGCTGGTACAAGACGGCGTTCTGGAGCGCAATACCGTGCTGCTCCAAAAACCGTTCGACGTACGGAAGGTCCTGGATGCAATCCATCGGGTCGGCGCCGGCGTCCGCTCCTGATTCATCCAAACTTCGGCCCTAGCCAAATCCTTGCCGGGAGCGCCAGCGTCGCGCTTTGCAGCGGCGTGCCATGACTGGTAGATTGAAACCATCCAGCCGCCAGCGAAATCTGCGAAAATGAGAACGGTTTCACCAGAGAGGTTCGGCGAAATGTTGGATGACAAAAGGGCTGCGACAGCACGCGCCGTGGATTTTGCCGAGCGCAAGGACCGGGTGTTGATCGTCGAGGATGAGGAGAACGCGCGCAGAGGTTACGAACAGCTGCTGCAACGCTGGGGCTATGAAGTGCTGAGCGTGGGAAATGCCGAAGACGCGCTGGCAAGGTTCGGCAGCTATCAACCCGACACGCTGATCGCCGACGTCGAGTTGCCCGGCATGAACGGTCTGGACCTGATCGGCCAGTTGGGCGCCGAACTCACCGGCGTGCCCGCGATCATCGTCACTGGAAAAGGCAGCGAAGAACGCGCTGTTGCAGCGATTGAAGCCGGAGCGTTCTGGTATATCGAAAAGCCGTTGAAGGGGCCGGTGCTGCGGGCCCTGCTGGATCGCGCGCTGAGCAAGGCGCGGGATACGCGCCAGCTCGCGGTGCTGCAAAGGCAGCTGCGGGAATCGGGCCGGCTGGGCGATCTGGTGGGCGCATCCAAGCAGATGCAGGAAGTGATGCGGATCATCGAGATGGCGGCGCCGAGTTCGGCGTCAGTGCTGATCACCGGCGAAACCGGGTCCGGCAAGGAAATTGTCGCACGCACGGTTCACAAGCTTTCCCCTCGCGCGGCCGGCCCGTTTGTGGCCATCAACTGTTCGGCGATTCCGGAATCCCTGATGGAGAGTGAGATTTTCGGACACGAACGCGGCGCGTTTACCGGAGCGGCGGAGCGGCGCATCGGCTGTTTTGAGTTGGCCGACGGCGGCACGCTGTTGCTAGACGAAATTGGCGAAATGCCCGCGCCGACGCAGGCCAAGCTGCTGCGCGTGCTGGAAGATCGCAAAGTGCGGCGGCTGGGCAGCAAGACGGAAACGCCGGTGGATGTCCGCGTGGTCGCCGCCACGAACAAGGATCCCGAACAGGCGGTCAGCAGCGGCCAGCTGCGCCAGGACCTCTATTTCCGCCTGAACGTCTTTCACATTCATCTGCCTCCGTTGCGCGAGCACAAGGAAGACATCCCGATTCTGACGGAATACATCTTGCGCGACATCAACGCCAAGCACGGCAAAAGCGTTAAAGGCGTCGGCGCGGAAGTAGCGGATATTTTCATAAGCCACACCTGGCCGGGCAACATCCGCGAGCTGCGCAACGTGCTGGAACGCTCGGCCATCATGTGCGAAAAAGACCTAATTACGCGCGCCTGCCTGCCGGGCGAGTTTGGGAAGTCCGCCGCCAAGAGCCCCAGCGACCTTGGCGCCATCAAATTTCCTGTTGGCACAACGGTGGATGCGATGGAGCGCGAATTGATTTTGCAGACGCTGGCCGCCACCGGTAACAACAAGACCCGCGCCGCTGAACTGCTGGGCATCAGTTTGAAGACGCTACACAACAAATTGAAAGAGTACGGCGGCGAGCGAAGCGAAGGGGAGTAAACCGCGACGATGCAGCTGGGGCTTCGTACCAAGCTGACTCTGGTAATGACGGGATTGGTGTTCGTGGTGGTCGTGGTACTTTCCGCCGTATTTGTCGCGCGCTTGACCAGCCAAGTGATCCACGAAACCAATACCCGCGCCAATGAACTGGCTCAGCAGATGTTCGTGCAGGCCAGGCACGCCCTGGAAGACGCCAAGCAGGCCGGGCTGCGGCCTAACTCCAATAGCCCCGAAGACCGCCACGACTACGTACGCCATGCCTTTGAAACCAGTGACGGGTTGGCAAGCGCTCTGCAAGAACCGCTCGGTTCCAATGTGTGGATCCTTGACGTGCTGATCGTGGATCGCGGCGGGCTGGTGCTGGCCTCCAGCGATGAAAAAATGATTGGCACAATCGTGCAGCCTCGCCCCCCCTTTGCCCAGCTTGATCGCCGCAATTTTTTCCGTCAAATAAAGATGCTTTACGGCCCGGTCCGCGTTTATGAGTGCTCGTATGCATTCACCATGAGCGGCACTCCGTTTGGCGAGGTGCGCGTCGGGATTTCGATTCCTCTGTTGCGCGATGCGATCTCTCCGAATCTGCGTACTTCCGGCGCCATTGCGCTGGTAGCGCTGCTGATCTCAACCGGCCTGGCCATGGTAGTCAGCGGCGCAACGCTCGCGCCGCTGCGGGACATCTCGCTGCAGCTAGATCGTATCTCCGCTGGGCAGTTCGACGCTCCCCCCGCCGAACCCAAGCCATTCACGGTATTCTCCGGATTCGGCCGGTTCGGAGGTGGCGGTGACGAACTCGGTGTGGTCAGCCAAAAAATTTCCCAGGTCGGCCAACAGCTCCGCGGCGTGCACGAAATCTTCAGCACGCTGCGCGAAAACCTGAATTCGGTTATGGCGGGCCTGGAAGACGGTCTGCTGCTGTTCACCAAGGATGCGCGTGCGGTTATGGTTAGCCCAGCCGCAGAAAAATTTCTCGGCGCTCCGGCCAGTCATTTCCTCGGACGGCGAGTCACAGAAATTTTTCCGTTGGGCCATCCTTTGCGCCAGGCACTTCACTTGGAAGGCGAGACCCTGCGCGAAATCGCATCGGAAACGGAGTTGAAGACGGCAGACGGCGCGCGTCGCGTGGGCGTCAGCGTCCAAGCCATCCAGGAGGATGGCCAACAGATGGGCGCGCTGCTCACTCTGCGCGATCTCGATTCGCTGGAAAGTATCAACACCCAACTGCAGGTCAGCGAGCGTCTCGCAGCGCTTGGTCGCATCACCGCCGGTGTCGCCCACGAAGTCAAGAATCCCCTTAACTCCATGCGCCTGTGGCTGGAAAACTTGAAAGAGACGCTTCCCCCCGAGAAAGATGCGGGCGCGCAGCAGGCCGTGCAGGTGTTGGACAAAGAGATCGACCGCCTGGATACGGTGGTCAAGCGCTTTCTCGATTTCACGCGCCCCATTGAAGTGAAACTCGAAGCGACCGACTTGGCGGAGCTCTTGCGTGACGTAATCAGCGTATCCAAACCGCAGTTGCAGAAGGCGGGGGTCGAAGCGGAAGAGTTGCTTGGCAACGGCATTCCGGAAGTCTGGGCGGATCGCGACCTGCTGAAGCAGGCGGTCCTGAATCTGATTTTGAACGCGGTTGAAGCGATGCCCGCGGGAGGCGAACTGCGCATCGAGCTGGCGCGGCGCGGCGAGATGGCGGAAATTACCGTGGCCGACACCGGCCGGGGCATTCCCGCCGAACAGCAGCAAAAGATTTTCCAGCTCTTTTTCACCACACGGCCGGGAGGCAGCGGAATCGGCCTGGCCACGACGTTTCGCATCGTGCAGTTGCACAACGGTTCGATCGACTTTCACTCGGAGGCAGGACACGGCACGACCTTTCGCATCGAGTTGCCGCTCGCAGCATGAAACGCATTGCACTTTTTCGCGCGAATCCGATCGACTGCCGCAGCCGCTCTGCGCTCGTTGCGGGCGTTGTTGTACTCGCGCTGTTGCCGGCAGGTTGCGCCGAGCGAAGGGTTCATGCCGCGCCCTTTCCCTGGGCTACGGCAACTGCCGTGAGGCCGCGAATACCTGCGCTGGCTCCCGGCTATGCTCCGGGCTCGCTTGACGAAGGAGCTCCGGATCTGCGCTGGGACATCCCGCCCGCTTTGTCGAGACTGGCCGTAGCCAAAACCCCGTCGCGCCCGCGGACCTTGAGCGCGGCTCCGGCCGATCCAGTAACTGGCAGCACCAAGACCGACCCACTGTCGCTCGCTCCACAACTCACCGAACAGGAAGCCGCCGCCGCGCAACGGCAGATGAATGACAGCATCTCCGCGGCACAAAAAAACCTCGCGGCTGCGAAAGGCCGTCGGTTGAATCCGACGCAGGCCGATCTGGTGGCGAAGATCAACTCCTTCATCGAGGAATCCCGGGGAGCGGCGCGCGATGGCGACTGGACTCGAGCCAGAAACTTGGCCAAAAAAGCGCAGGTCCTCGGCGAAGAATTGGCAGACTCACTGTGAGCGACGGGCCCAAAAAGAGCTATGACGCGATTGTCGCGGGCGGCGGGCTGATCGGCTGCGCCATTGCCCTGGAGCTGGCGCGAAACGGTATGCGCGTGGCGCTGTTCGATGCGCAGGAGCCCGGCCGCGAAGCGTCGTGGGCCAGCGCGGGCATCATCTCGCCGGCGCCGGAAAACCCGGGAATGATCTCGCTGGTAACAATCGGCAGAGCCAGCGCCGCTCTATATCCGGAGCTCATCGCGCGCGTGGAAGAGCTGAGTGGCATCGAAACCGGCTTCCGCCCCAAAGGCACTGTCGAAGCCATCTTCTCCAGCCATGCGCGCGAAGAGTTGAGCACGATCATCGCCTTGCATCGTGGTCTGGGCTTGAGCGCCGAAGCAATTTCCGCCAAAGAAGCGCGCGAAATTGAACCTGCGATCAGCGAAGAACTGGAAGCAGCCGTACTGCGCCCGGACGAAGCATCGGTGGACAACCGCTTGCTGGCCAAGTCTTTGCTGGGCGCCGCAAAGAATCAGGGCGTTGATGTTTTTGCAGGCGCGGCCGTCGAAGCCATCTGGCGCGAACGGGGGGCGTGCCGCGGCACGATCGTGCGCGGGGAAAAAATCGCCGCGGCGAGTACGATCATCGCGGCTGGCTCCTTTTCCTGCCGCATCGCCGGTGTCGAGCCTTACGCGCCGGTGCGGCCTGCCAAGGGCCAGATGGTTTCGCTGCGCTGCGATGCGGCAAAAATCGAGCGCGTTTTGTGGTCAGAACGCATCTACCTAGTGCCGCGAAACGACGGCCGCATTCTTGCCGGCGCAACGGTCGAGCACGTCGGCTACGACAAAACAGTCACGGCGGGCGGCGTTCGTAGCAATTTGGACGCTGCGATCGAACTCGCACCGATTCTTTCTACCGCCCGCATCGAAGAAACTTGGGCTGGCCTGCGCCCCGATACCCCGGACCATCTGCCGATCCTCGGTCCAACGGATCTGGAAGGCTTGCTCATCGCCACCGGCCACTACCGCAGCGGGGTCCTGTTAACACCAATCACCGCCAAACTGATCGGCGAAATGGTAGCCGGCAAAACGCCGAGTGTGGACTTCGAGCGATTCAGCCCGATGCGATTTCGCGCTGCGCAAGACCGTACAAGAGCAACGCGGAGCGCTCACTAAAATACATTTTCTCCGGACCAAGCGGCCGGCGTTGTCTAGCGCTCCCGGATGGGCGGCGGGGTGATCGGCATCGCCGTACCCGTATTGGAAAACTGAATGTAGCTGGAATCAAGCGTCAGGTCCCGCTCGATCACAATGTCCATGGTGGTGCCGCGGGACAGCTCAGCTTCCGGCCCGCGAGTCAGCAAAACGGAACCGAGTCCGATTAAACCGCCTATTCCCGCGCCGATTCCGGCTCCCTTTCCTCCTCCGGCAATCGCGCCGATGCCCGCGCCGGTCACTGTGGTCGTCGCGACGGTTCCGACGTCCTTCCCCTTGCCGCCTGAACCCGTGACCTTGCCTTCGGAATCGGTCGTCTCTTTTCCGCCCGTATCCACGCTGCGCGGTGCTGCCAGCAGATCCACCGTATATCCATTAGGGAAGATCAACGACTCCAGACGCAGCCGGAACTCTCCGCGTCCTTTGACTCGTCCTGGGCGCTTCGCTTCCAGCAGCGAGCCACGCAAATAGGAGCCGACCGGGATCACAATCTGATTGTTAAGCGTTACCGGAAACGCTGTGTGGAAGTACAGCGCGTCGCCAGCTTTCGCGCTGCGCGTGGAAATCCCGTTTTCGAGCACCACTGCCAGCCGCGTTCCAGACGGCACGGTCAGCTTATGACCTGCCGCGCGAGTTGCCGCGGGCTGTGCCACCGCTGGCGGTGCGTCCACTTGCGGCCCTTGCGAGTCTTGCGCCGAGGCCAGAAACGGCAGCGCCGCTGTTGTGGCCAGCGCGAATGACACTCTCATCAGAGGCAAGCGTGGCAAGTTCATCCCATCCCTCCGTTCTTCACCCTCGGATGCAGCCGAACCGCAACAGGGATGCATGGAGTATAGCGCGACACGTCCGCCGGAACCCGCAGCGGTTGGGGCGAGTTTGACACCCGCGTCCATTCCCCGGCAACCTAGGGACGACTGAAGACATCGAGGACAAGTACATGGCCAAGCTGGCGCTGATCTACGGAATGCGATTATTGCCCGAAGAAGACTTAGGCGAAGTGCGCGACGCGGTCGTTGTTCTGAAAAACGGCCGCACGGCTCGCGTCACCATGCACCTGATCGAAGGCAGCAAGGAGGAGATCGAAAACACCTTCCATCAATCCGTACAGGCCTTCTTCGAAATGTATCCGGAGATTTAGCGGCCGAAAGGAATTAACGATTCCCGAAGTTCTCCGGGTCCACGTTGCGGTCGCCAAGGTTGTCGTTGATGAGGACCGTGGACTGGCCTGTCAGTTCAATCCGCTTTCGGCATTTATGGCAGGCCACAAGATCGTCGAGCCTCACCATATAAGAACTGGCCTTGGCGAATCTCGCGCGGTCTTCGCCGCTGGCGCCGCGCGGGAGCTCCCTCTTTTTGGTACAAACTTTCCACCGCACCGATGCCGTGAACTCATTCCGGCAGCTCTGGCAAATCAGTTTTTGCGGCTTGTTTTCTTCCCGCTCGTTGTAAAACGCTCGCGTATCCATGTTTTTCGCGCTAGCGAAAGCACCGTTTACCTGGCCGCCTACGCTCACACTTCGACGCCCACCTCGCCGATTGTAACAAATTCCAGCCCCAGGTCGCGCCAACGCGGCAGCCAATACTCCAGCGCCGCGAGCGTTGTCGTGCGATCGGCGTTCAGTGCGCGATGACCTCCGTCGTGCAAGCACAAAACGTCGCCAACCGACCGATGCCCGCCCCGCTCCGTGCGATCGGCAATCGGCTTGATCCTCCTCACCAGCCACTCAACCGGCTTGCCGCGCCAGTCTCCAGGAATCAGCGTCCACATAACGGTTTGCATCCCCAGGCTGCGCGCCGTGCTGACCACCCACGGATTTCGAAACCCATACGGAGGTCGAAAATATTTCGCAGCCGCTCCCGTCACGTGCTGCAGTGCGTCCTGGCAGCGCTGCAGTTCACTGCGCACGCTCTTGGGACTAAGCCAAATCAGATTCGGATGTGTTTCGGTATGATTCGCCAGCAAATGCCCGCGCGCCTGGACTTCTTTCGCCAGCGCCGGACAGGATCGAACAAACCGCCCTATCATGAAGAACGTAGCCCGGGCGTGGTGCTGCTCTAGTAAGTCCAGCAGCTTCGGCGTAATGGCGGGATTGGGCCCGTCGTCAAAGGTCAGAGCAAGTTTTCGTGGCGAGGTTGTGCGCCGGATCGTCTTGCCAAAAAGCTGCGAACGCGGGTGCAAGCCACCGACCGCCACCACCGCGCCAGCCAGCACGGCCGCCGGAATTCCAATTAACGCCGGATTCATGGCGTAGATTTATTCCGGCCGGCGCAGCGATTGCAAGTCAATTCCAAGCTGCTGGCATTTCTTGTAAAGATGGCTTCGCTCCAAGCCCAAGGCGCGCGCGACATTGGTCATGTGAAAATTATGCCGGCGGATTTCCGCCAGCAGAACTTCCTTCTCAAAAACTTCCGTTCGTGCCGCCAGGGTTCCGGCTGCCCCCGCTCCGCCGGAGTTGGGGCCAGCGGCGGTCGAAGCAGGCCGCCCGGGCAGCGCCAGTTCCACATCTCCCGCGGTCACCTCTTCACCGTCGGCCAGCAACACCAGCCGTTCCACCACGTTTCGCAACTCGCGTACATTGCCCGGCCACCCGTAGCGCTGCAAACCGCCAATCGCCTCCGCGGAAAACTCTTTTTCTTTCCAGCCGTTCTGTGCAGCGACCTGTCGCGCAAAATGCGCCACCAGGTCCGCAAAATCCTCTGGGCGCTCCCGCAGCGGCGGCAGAAACAGCGGAAAAACATACACTCGGTGGAACAGGTCGCGCCGGAAGGAGTTTTGCGCGACCAGCTCTTCGAGGTTTCGGTGCGTAGCGACCACAACCCGCACGTTCACCTTCACCGGCTTGTCGCCGCCGACCCGCTCCACTTCGCCCTCCTCCAGCACCCGCAACAGTTTCGCCTGCATGGCCACCGGCATATCTCCGATCTCGTCCAGGAAAAGCGTCCCGCCCTCCGCCTGTTCGAATTTGCCGATGTGCCTCCCCGCGGCTCCCGTGAACGCGCCTTTCTCATGTCCGAAAAGTTCCGACTCAATCAGCTCTGCCGGCACCGCGGCGCAATTCAGGGTCACGAACGGTCCTTCATTTCGCGGCGACCGCTCATGAATCGCCCGCGCCACCAGCTCCTTACCCGTTCCCGTTTCTCCCAGGATGCAAACGCGAGTCTCGCTCCCAGCTACTTTGTCTATCTGTGCCAACAGCTTCTTCATCGCCGCGCCAGAGCCAACCAGGTGATGTTTACCTAGCCGACGCCTCAGTTCGCGGTTTTCATCCTCCAACCGCGAAAGCCGCAGCGCATTTTCCACCGTTACCAGCAGCTTGTCGGTAGAAAGCGGTTTCTCCAGAAAATCCAGCGCGCCAAGTTTCGTCGCGCGTACCGCCATCTCGATATTCGCTTGCCCGGATATCAGAATGACCGGAGCTTTCACTCCGGCATTCTTGATCTCCTCAAGAAACTCCAGGCCGCTCTTTCCGGGCATTACTACGTCGGAAAAGATCAAGTCGAACTTTTCGCATTTGAGCAGTTCCACGGCGCGCGTCGCGTTGTCGCATACCGTCGCTTGGTGCCCAGCCAAGCGAAATGCACGCGAAAGAGACGCGAGTGTGTTCGCGTCGTCGTCCACCAAGAGCAGATGAGCTTTCCGGGTCACAGTGGATTCCGATCGCGCAAGTCAGTCATTCGCGGCTGCCGTTTCCGGCGCAGCCGGTTCGGATTGTCCACTCAGCGGCGGCGCGGGCGACTTCTTCGCGCTCGCACCGGGTTGCCGCCGCGGCAATTCAATTCGGAATGTAGTGCCATGCCCCTCTTCGCTGGCTACAGAAATCGTTCCTCGGTGATCACTGATCACGGCCTGGACAATCGCCAGCCCCAATCCGGTTCCCTGCTGTTTCGTGGTGTAGTACGGCGTGAATAGCCGCGAACACTCTTCCGGTGTCAGCCCTTTGCCCGTGTCCGACACTTCAACGCGTACTCCGGTCGGAGTCTCCGCCGTGCGAAATGTCAGCGTACCTCCGGCTGGCATCGCATCCAGCGCGTTCAGCACCAGATTCTGAAACGCCTTGTGCAACAATTCCGGATCCCCGTCGATCTCTGGCAAGCCTTCTTTCATAAAGTATTCCGTCGAGATCGTCGGCTTTCCCACTTCATGGAACTGTGGCTCAAACAGCCGCACCGCACCGCGAATCACGTCGTTCACATCCAACCGCGAGAATTCTGGTACCGGCATCTTCGAAAAGTCGCTGAAACGATTCACAATCGAGTTCAGATTCGCCAATTCCGCCTTCAGCGTCGCACTGGACTCGTTGAAAACCTCCAGAAATTGCTCCTGGCTCAGCTGCCGTGCCCGCTGCATGTTTTCCACTGTGATTTGTAGTGGAAACAGCGGATTGCGCAGCTCGTGCGCCAGCCGCCTCGCCAGCTCGCGCCAGGCTGCCACCCGCTCCGTCTGCACCAGCTTTTCCCGCTGAGTCGAAAGCGTCTGGGTCATGTGATTGAAGGCATTCGCCAGCTGCCCGGTCTCGTCGCTTCCCTTCACCCGAATCCGCGTCTCCCAATGTCCGGCCGCCACCTCGCGCGCGCCTTCGGCCAGCTCTTCAATCGGCCTCGTGATGCGGGCCGAGAACCACCACGTCAGCAGCAGGCCTGCCAGAATCGCGATCAACGCCATCACACCGGCCAGCTTCATGATGTGCCGTTCCAGCAGCACGATGTCGCTGCGCGAACTGCCGATCAGCAGCGCTCCCAACAGCTCTCCATTGCGCCCGGTCAACGGAAGCACGTGAAACACTTCCGCCGATGCCGCGTCGCTCTCCCATTGAATGGTCTGCACCAGCGGCACCGGCTGCTTCTGCAGTTTCTCCACAATGGGCGCAAACCGTTCCGGCTGCTTCACTTCGTCAGTCGCGCTCGTAATATTGGCAGGAACAAAGTTGGGATCCAGATTCAGGTACAGCAGCGCGCGCATTCCAGCTGGAGGCACCAGCGACGCCAGAAAATTCTTGTCCAGTCTTCGCCCGCCAATGGCATAAAAGGGTTTAGTCACGTTCGGTTGCGTGCGCACGGCGGTCAACGCGACGGCCACTTCGTTCGGCAGCTCCTCGCGGCGCAGAAAGGCTTCCGTCCCCGACCAGTCCTTGTTGTTCGTAACCCAAGTTTCCTTGTAACCGACTCTGGCCGGATACTGCGCGGACGAGATTAGCGTGCCGTCCGCCATCACGAACTCCATGAAGTTCAGCCCGTGCTCTTGCGCCGCGCCTCCGGCGTCACGGAAATAGATCGCCTGATCGGTGTTCGGTTTCTCGAGATCAATCGCCATGCGCAACGTGACGTCAGCGTTGACGACGTTCTCCACTTGCCGCGCCACCAACTCTCTCTGCTGTGCATACTCTTTTTGAAATTGCTCCACCAGCGCCTGGGTGCGCTGCGCATCCGCTTCCTCGTAGGCCGCGCGCGTGTAGTGGGTCACGCTGTAGGTCACAGCGGAAACCGAACCGAGTATGGTTAGCAGGAAGAGCAAAAACAGTTTGGTGCGAAAGCTCATGGCTTCGCTCCCGCGGTCGATTTCGTTCCCTTATCTGCCGCCGCGAGCCACGCATCCGCCAGCCGCCATTCGCCCCACGGCGCGGCCGACCAGTTGCGCACCCTTCCGTCGAGCGCCGCAAAATCCGGCACTGCCACCAGCGGAATTACCTGTAAGCCATCCATCATTCGCGTTTCCCAAGCATAGCGCGCATCCGCCTCTTCCGGTACGCTGCCTTCCCCGTTTGCGAGCTTCCAGGCCGCAGCAGCTTCCTGTAACGCCTCGCGCGGCGCCAGCGAACCATAGCGCCACGCCACCAGTTGCGGCTCTCCGTCAGCCTTGGCTCCGTCCGGAGTGTTCTTTCCCGCAGCTTTCTGCGCCAGTTGCAACGTCAGCCCGGCTGCCCGCGCATTCACCACTACGCGCTCGCCAATCAATTTCAACAAGTCGTTGCCTGATTCCAGCCCGACCCGCAACGGCTGCGCCACGCCCTGCGTATTCGCTGGCAGCCCCGCTCTTAACTTTTTGGCCCGCTCCAGATCGCTCTCGGTTTCAAAGAAAAAAGCATATCCCGACAGCCACTGCGGCAAAAAGCTTGCCGCCGGTTCGGCTTCCCTCTGCAGCAACACCCGCGCCATGGCATTGCGGTCGAGCGAGAGCCGCAACACCTCGCGAAAATTCCTGTCGTTCTCGGTAGATGCAGCCGTCGCAAACCTTAGCGCATACAACGTGATCGCAGCCGACGTCCACAGCTTCAAACTGGCTTGGCCGGCCCTCCGCGCCGTATCTTCCGACAATTCCCCGATATCGGCCCTGCCCAGCTGCACGTCGAGCAGCGCCTTCAGCGGCGCCACGCCCAGCGTCACGTCAACTCCATCCAGAAATGGCCGTCCGCTCCAGCACTCTTCGTTGAACCGAAAACGCAAGTGCTGCGCAGCCGCCGCGCTTCCCGCAGGATCAGCTCCAGCATTCCCGCCGTTGGTTGACTCAAGCGTGAACGCGCCGGTGCCGACCAAGCCGCCCGTACCGTTATCTTTGTAAACAAACGTCGGTCCTGAAGCCAGCAACTCCAGCAGATCGTTCGTTGAATTCGCCGACTGAATCGCCACTCCGTTCGGCGACGCCAGAATCTGCATGCCGCGCGGCAGCACCGCTCGCAGCGCCGCCACTACGTCCGCCGGAGTCAGCAAAGATCCATCCGAAAACTTCATGCCCGGCCGCAACACAAATTGCCAGTGCCTGGCCGCGGCATCATGCGACCATTCGATCGCGAGTCTGGGTTGAAATCGTCCGTAGTTATCCAGGGCCACCAAGCGATCGAACAAGAGCGCGGCCAGCCGCTCGTTCGTCGCATTCTCCGGCGCGCCTGGTTTCCATTGCGCTGGATTCAAGGTCACCGAAGTCGCTCGCAGCTCCACGCGCAGCACGCCGCCGTATTGCGGCTTCTCCGCCCCACGCGTGCCGCTTCGAACGCACCAGGCGATCGCCGCCGCCGCGATCCCGGTCCTAATTCCCGCACGCCAGCGCAACGCGATACACCTCGTAATTTCCGCTCGACAAGTTCCGAACCACCACGGTGGCGCTGCCCGAGTCCGGGCCAGCTGCAATCGACTGCACTGGCCCGGGCACGCTTAGCTCAGCGAGCGGCGCCGGGTCGCGTCCCGCCGACGAATTTCGCAGCAGCAACCGATCCTCCGCGGTCCAGTCTGTGGTGTCGCTCTTCAGCAACCACGTCTGCACACCGCACGCCGGGCTGGCTAATAATTTTCCGGATGGCCAGTCCGGTCCCGCCGCGGCGCACACGACCGGCGAATCATCCGCCCAACCCGCTTCGCATCTCTTGCCAGGCAGCAAAATCCCCACTTGCTGCGCGTTTTCGTCTGTCAGCAGCAATTGACCGCGCGCGCCGCGTTGCCCCAAACGCACACCTGGAATCGCCCTGCTGTTCGCCAATTTCCAGCCTCCCTGCTCCTCCCCATAAACCTGCAGAGCCTCCTCGGTTAAAATCAGCATCTTTTTCTGAGCCTCGCCTGCGGTCCCTCCCCTAAGCGCCCCGCTCAGCACCTTCAAGTCGCTCTGCCAGATCAGCTCTTTGTCCAACCTCAGGAGGCTCCCCCGCCGTTCGTCATTCCCGACCAAATTTCGCGCCAGCTCTTCAATCACAACGTTGCTCGCGCCTTCGCCCGGCACCGATGCGGCGATCACAATCCGCGACGGGGTCTGCTCCAATGACACCCGCAGCGCCGGCGCGGCTTCTCCCTGCGCAACATGAATCTGCGCCGCTTCCAGTTGGGTCACGAACAGTTCTTTCAGTTCTTCGGCTCGCTGCACGGACACCGCGCCGTGATTCGTCCACACTAGCGTCACTCGCCGCTCGTGCGGCAACGCTGCCGCCCTCCGCGCCAGCCGCTGCACTGCTTCTTCGATCGTTTGCGGCTGCGCGCAAAGTTTCCTTACCAGGCCAAATTGAGAAATGGAAAAAACGAAACTGGCGAGAATTGAAGAAAACAAGATGCGGCGGGCCGGACGGTTCTTCACGGGACTGACTCGGAAGTTTATCACGTCCTCCGAAGGAAACGCGGGGCGCGCCACACTTCAGCCCTGAAGTTGCCATGGCCGCCCCGCTCCTTTTCTCCAGCGGCGAAGCTCACTTGCTCGGGAGCCTCTTTTTATTCCGGAGAAATTCTCAAGCAGACTGCCGCGAATGCATCTGTTCGCCTGGTTCTTCGACTTTCGACTGTCCTGGCCACCAGCCAGGCGGCGCGCTGGACCTGCAAGCTGTTCCGATGTCGATTGCGGCCGATCCGGCAAAACGCGGCGGTGCTTCGCCGGCTCACAGGACCCGCTTTGCAGGACCTGTACGAAATCCGCTGCCCTCTCTTCATCCGTTCCAGCTTCGTTCCGCGCGCCACCTGCAGAGGTCTTGGCTGGCGCTCCCGCGCGAATTCTCACCCGCGCGAATGTCGCAACAATCTCCGCAATTGCGAAGCTAGATACACGTCATACACCGCCAGCGTCCCGGCTCCCCCGAACAACGCAATCCCCAGCATCACCAGCAACCACCTCAGCGCCACCATCGGCTCTCTCCTCTCTGCCCCGGCCTTTCATTCCTTACTTCGCCTCGTCCGTTCCGTGCTCCTGGGACCTGTGGCAATCCTGGCTTCAACTTCTGGCATATCCCCGCAAGGCCGACTGAGTCCCGCGCACCAACTCCAGTCTCGGTCGCGGCACTGGCGGCCGCGCCGAGGCCGGCTGCATCAACCGGAACGCTCCCGCCAAAAACGCCCAAGCCATTGCAAACGCCGCCCCTGCCGCCAGGACGGTCGCTGCCGTCAACACCGCCAATTCGTTCATCGTTTCCATTGCTGCCTCCCGTCGTTTGCACACACCCATACCGCAGCTTCTTAGCCATACCTAACTAATTGAAAATAGGGATGTTACAGGCTGCTCAAACTCGCATACCGTGTGCCCACACCCACACGCCTGTGTACTGGGGCCCTCACTTGGTTGCTAGAAACCGGCTCGGTTCTGGAAACCGCCGCGCGCCAGCTGCTTTTCCACTAAACCCGCCTTGTATTACTCTCGCCGATGTGTTCGCCTCGCTGAATCCCGCTCAGCCGGAAATCACCGACCTCATCATCGAGCACGATCCGGCTTCTCTCGAGCGCGTTCCCATCCGCAAGCAGGACGTTGTCGCCGTCTTTGCCAAATTTCGCAACAAAAAAGCGCTGGCGGCGATTCGCGCCATCCCTGAGCGCAACGGCATCCTCGACCCGCGCGCCGTGGATCGCTTGCTCCTACAAACCCATTGGGAGATGCAGCGCCTATCCGAGGAGTTCTATCACGGCAACCGCGTCGCCGAACTGCTTCGCGCGGTCATCCGCGCCATTCGCGTCACAATGCCTAACGCTCCGCTGCGCATCATTGATGTCGGCTGCGGCATCGGCTACACCGTGCGCTGGCTCGCTGCGCATTCTGGACTCCCTTCTCGAAACATCGAGCTCCTCGGCATGGACCTCAATCGCACCCTCATCACCGAAGCCAGCCGCCTGGCCGCCTTCGAAAAACTTCCCTGCCGCTTCGTGCAAGGAGACGCTTTCGCACCAGCCATCGCCGGCAACATCTATCTCTCCACCGGAGTGATTCACCATTTTCGCGGCGAGTCGCTGCACAAATTTCTTACCCGGCACGAACACGCCGACTGTCGCGCCTTTCTGCACTTCGATTTTCATCCGTGGCTTCTGGCCAGCGCCGGCTCCTGGTTCTTCCACATCCTGCGTATGCGAACGGCCATCGCCCGCCACGATGGCGTGCTTTCGGCTGCGCGCGCGCATTCCGGCGCAGCGCTCACCGCCGCCGCGCACACCGCTCTTCCCGGATTTGTCTCCGGCCTCTACGGCGCAAACATCTGGCGCACTCCCGCGCCTCGCGTCTTCCAAACTCTGCTCGGCCTGCGCCCGGAACTGCTACCCGAACTAAAAACCCAACTGGGCATCCGCCGCAGCCGCCTCGGAGAGATCAAGTGACGCTTTTCGTGCTTTATCTGCTGGCCAGCCTCGACGGCCTGCTCTGCGGCTGCCGCGCCGAGTTTGGCCGCTGCCCGCTCATCCACAAAATGCCGTTCTATTTCCGCGCAATGTTTCGCGGACTCGTCGCCGCGCAAATCGCCAGCTTGATTTCGCTCGCCACGCTGCTCGTCGTGCTGCGCGTTTCCTCGCATCCGGCTGCGTTGCGCAGCGAGCTGGAATCCGCCGCAGGCCGCATGTTGTGGGTCTTTGTTCCCTATGCGATCGCCGTCGGCGGTGGCATCGCCCTACGCTTAATTCCCTCCGTGGACATCCGCAGCGCCACCAGCGTCGTGGCGCTCGGCCCGCTCACCGCCATTCGCCCATTGCTCATGATCGCTGGCATCCTCTACGGTATCTGGCACGCGCAACTCCCAGAAACGCGCCTCCTCGGCTTCTTGGTCCTCGCCGCCATGCTCGTCCTCGAACTCGTCCTCAACCTCCTGGCCGGCCGCCGCCAACTCCACGAAATCGCCCAAATCATCGCCGATTCTTAGCCGTTCGATCTTTTTTCGCAGCGCCCCTCGGCAGGGGGGCATCCTCCTGTCGCTGCTCGCTCACTGATCCGTGATCCCCTATCCCTCCGGCCGTCCAATCTCCCAATGATGCCCATACGGGTCCAGCACGCGCCCCAACCGCCAGCCATACTCATTGCGCATCGCGACCACCGCTTTCGCGCCGGCTCGCAGGGCGCGCTCAAACATTGCGTCCGGATCGGCCACAATCATCACCATCCGCACCGTTCCCCCGCCCAGCGTCTCCGGACTGAAATTGAAATGCTCTGGCGACTCATCCGCCACCCAAAACTCCGCTCCTTCCACGTGAAGCCGCGCCACCACGCTACCCTCGTTGTCGAGCCGGAAAATCGTCTCCGCCCCAAACGCCGCGATGTAAAACTCCACGGCCTTAGGCCCATTTCGCACCGACAACATCGGCGCAATAGCGGTGTTCGCCATCTGGTCCTCCCGACGCGACCCGAGTTGGACTGCGAGTATGCGGAAAACGGGCCGGAAAGGCGAGGCCCTCCCCCGGCATCAGCGGGACTGCAGCCGCACTCGAATGCCGTTTCGAGGCCGCATGGTGATGGATGCGAAGGGTTCCACGGCGTGACCGGGCACCAGCTCAAACCGGAACTTCTGGGCCACGGTGGCCAGGACGATGCTGGCTTCCATCAGCGCGAACGTGTTGCCGATGCACTGCCTGGGCCCGCCGCCAAACGGAAAATAGGCAAACCGCGGTAACTGCTTAGCCAGACCGTTTTCCCAGCGCTGCGGACGGAACTCCAGCGGCGCCTCGAACCAGCGCGGATCGCGATGCACCACCCACTGCGCCGTGGCCATGCCGTATCCGGGCAGCACCGGATAGCCGGCAATCTCATGCTCCTCTTCCGCCAACCTGGCGATGCCCCACGCCGGAGGATAGAGTCGCAGGGACTCGCTCAGCACGTGGCCCAGAAACGGAAGCTTGGGCAAATCGTCCATCGCCGGAGCGCGGCCGCCGAGCATGCCTTCCAACTCGTCGTGCAACCGCTTTTCCATGGCGGGATTCTGCGCCAGCAGCCACCAGGTCCAGGAAAGCGTGCTGGCGGTGGTCTCATGCCCGGCCAGAAACAGGGTGATGGTTTCGTCACGCAGCTGGCGATCGTTCATGCGCGAGCCGTCGTCGTCCTGGACTTGCAGCAGCAGCGAAAGCAAATCTCCCGAATGGAGTTCTCCTTTGAGGGCGCTGGCGCGCCTTTCGGCAATGATGCGGTAGATGATTCTTTCCAGCCGCCGCACGCCGGCCTTGGCACGCAAATTTCGGGGTGTCGGGATCCACAGAGGGATCAGCACGGTCTTGCCGAAATCCGCGCCGATTTTCAGAAGCACGTCCAGCGTTTCGCCCACTTCTTTCGCGTCGCGCGTTACGTCGGCATCAAATAGCGTTTTGCCGACGATGCGCAGAGCGAGGCTCATCATCTCTGCGTGGATGTCGCGCTCTTCGCCCGCGCGCCACTTCGCAACCATTTGCTCGGTGTAGTCGGCCATGGTTGCGGCGTACCCGGCGATGCGTTCGCGGTGAAACGCCGGCTGGGAAAGCCGCCGCTGGCGCAGCCAGAAATCGCCTTCGCTGGTCAGCAGCCCTTCGCCAAACAGGAATTTGTTGGCTTGCAGGATTCGGCCCTTGTGATACATCCGGGCCTTGTTGACGAGCACGTCTTCAATCGTGTCGGGATGAAAAACCACGAACGACCGGAAATTGCCGATGCGCAGGCCGCAAACGTCGCCATAGCCGCGGGCCAGGCCGGTGAAGTATTCAAGCGGGCGCTGCTGCATCGCGCCAAAGAGTGATCGCAGCAGATTGGGGGGCGGCCCGGCGGGAAAGTTTCCGTTAGAAGAAGGCACGCAGAAATAGTAGCGCAGGCTAGGCCATTCTCTTTCGCCGAATCTTTCGAAAGGAACATCGCCCGCGCAGTCTGGTTGTCGAGCGAAAACAGCAGGTGCCTCGAGCCCAAACCGCTCGCTGGAAACCGCACCTCGGACGAGCCCGCAGCTTGGAGGGTAAAGCGGCCCTGGGAGTAATAGTTGGGGTGTTGCGGTCTACGCTTCGCGGGCGCGAAGGGCCGCGACCCGAAACGCGCTGCGCTCGATGTCCACAGCGATGCGGGAGAATCCGGCGACCGTGAGCCGCGCGAAGGCCGAAGCCGGCGCGACCGGAACGAACGTGCTGTGGTAATGCCCGACGCGATGCAGCCAGCCATCGCGAATCTCAAACGCGAAAAACATTCCGCCCGGACGCAGCACCCGATGAAACTCCTGAAACGCCTGGTTCTGCTGCTCCGGCGACTTCAGGTGATGCAGCACCAGCACCGCGACGACCGAGGAAAAATGATTGTCCGGAAACGGCAGCGCGGAAGCGTCTCCTTGTACGACGGTCACATTGGAGTTGCGATGACGCTGCGCGAGCTTGCTGACGTAGGCAGGATCGTACTCCAGGCTGGTGACGCGGCCCGCACGGCGCAGCAGTTCGTCGGTGGTTGCTCCCGGCCCGGCGCCGACTTCCAGCACGTGGTCACCCAGCCTGTATCCCGAAAGAACCCA
>CAZQOB010000002.1:0-115797 GCA_964594885.1 uncultured Acidobacteriaceae bacterium | reverse complement strand
GCGGCGGAGGGCGACGGCGAACTGGTCTGCGTTGTAAGCCGATGGATTTTCAAGCTGTTGGAAGAGACCGTTGATGGCGCCGCGGACTTCCAGAACATTCTTCGGATTCGCCTGCCTGCTGTATGCGATGTAGAGCGAATCGAGCGCCATGACCGCTTGTTCGGCAGTGCGCTCGTCGCCGAGCGCGATGGTTTCGGAGTCCTGGGTAATGCCCTGCATCGCGCGTAAGGCAATCGCGGAGTCGTAGTTCATGCTGGCGAGCCGTTCGGCGACGCGCTGAGCTTCCGGCGCCGCGGCGGATGCCGCGGACGCGACCGCGCTGCGGTCGGGATTGAGCTTGCTCATTTCTTCGGCCACGGCGTTGAGCCGCTGCTCGAGCGATTGCGCGGCGGACGAATCGACCTGCCTGGCGAGCACCCGGAACACCAGGTAGCGCGAAGCGTTCCAGGCGGGATCTCCGGGCCGGCGGCCAGCGTAGCCGTGCGCTTGTCGCCAGCTGGTCGCCGCCGGTCCGAGCGAATGGTGGCAAGCGAAACAGGACAGCTCCGAGTATTCGGGCCAGACTTCTTTATGGTCGTATCGTTCATTCCTGGCGCGCCAAACCAGGCGATCCATCGCAGCCCGCAGCTGTACGGCCTGGCCTGCGCTCCAGTCGCGCACGGCAACCCAGTTTGGATCCTCGGCGGGCTGGCCGGGAGCGGATTCGCGCGGCTGCTTCCAGTGGCGCGGCATCACCGCGGAAAAGGAGTCCAGCTCGAAGTACAAATCGGGATGGCCTGCGGCGATCATTTCGTGATCTACAAATTTCTGGGCGGTGCCGAGGTGGCAGGTTAGACATTTTTCGGTGCGATGAATCACGTCGCGCGTGTCGGCCATGCCCAGCGAAATGGAACGCGCATGTTTTTCCGTTGATTCCCGTTCGGTGTGCTGGCCGAGCCATGCTTGCGCGGGCCCGTGGCAGTTTTCGCAGGTCACGCCTTCGGAGATTTCGAATGCCCGGCCGCGCTGCTCCGGTGCGGTGTAGAGCGCGTGGCAGGCGAGGCACTTCGGCGACTCTTCGGCTTTCGCGTCGAGCTTGAGAATGTGCGCCATGCGTTCGCCGATTTCGCCGGTCAGCGCCTGGTAGGCTCGGCTGTGCTTGTCCTGCAGAATCCAGGTCGTGTATTCGATTTGCAGGATGCGGCTCCCGACGAGGGGTTTGACGCTGCCGTGGCAGGCGGTGGCGGCGCAGGAACCCGGGCCGACGTAGCGCTGCGGCTCCTCCGATTTCTTGGATTGCGAAATCAGTGGAGGCGAAAATGCGAACAGTGCCGCAGCTGCGGCAAACGCACGGGAAAGCGGATGCGAAAAGAAATTCATTCCAAACAATGGTCGACGCATCGCTTATATCGTTGCGCGGCAGCGGAAGTCAACGGCCCAGCGTTGTCGTTCTCGCGGAAGAAGCAACTTGTTCTATTTACACGCTTGCGCAGCGTGGATAGTATGCAAGTGAACCGGTAGCGGTTCCGCGCTGTTTTGCAAAAAAAAAACTGCCCTGTGATTTTCGACGACCTGCGAGCCATCCAGCTGCGCCACGGATTCCTGCCGAAGGCAGAGCTGGAAGCACTTTCCTCGCGTACCCAGACCCCGCTGTATCAGATTCATAGCGTAGCCAGCTTTTATCCACATTTTCATCTGGCGCCGCCGGCGCGCGCCGAGGTGCGAGTGTGCGCGGACATGAGCTGCCACCTGAACGGAGCTTGGGAATTGCGCGGCGGCTTGGAGCGGAAATTCGCGGGCGCGCGGAAGAGCGACGTCGAGATTCGCGAGGTTTCGTGTCTGGGCAGATGCGATCACGCGCCGGCGATTGCGGTGAACGACCACATCTTCACGGACGCTACCCCTGAGCGCGCGGAAGGGCTGATCCGCAGCGCGGTTCGCGGGGAAGAGTTGCACGATGATTCTCCGCAACAGGGGCGCATCGCGTGCGCGTCCGATCCTTATGCTGACGGAGAGAACTACGGCGCACTGCGTGCCTACGTTGTCAGCAAGGATTGGGATGATGTACTGGCGAAATTGAAGGAAGCGGAACTGCGCGGCATGGGTGGAGCAGGATTTCCCACTTCGCTAAAGTGGGATCTGGTGCGTAAGCAGCCAGCGGCTGAAAAATATGTTGTGTGCAACGCGGATGAGAGCGAGCCAGGAACGATCAAAGATCGTTTCATCATGACCCACCTGCCGCATTTGCTGGTGGAAGGGATGATCTTGGCGGGGCTGGTGACCGGAGCGAAGCAAGGCATCCTCTACATTCGTCATGAATACCGCCTGCCGGAAGAAATTCTGGGTGAGGAGATCCGGCGCGCGTATCGCGCTGGGCTGCTGGGGAGAAATATCCTGGGCAGCGGGCTGGGATTTGAGCTGCAAGTGTTTGTCAGTCCGGGCGGATACATCTGCGGCGAAGAGAGCGCACTAATCGAAGCGATCGAAGGGCATCGCGCGGAGCCCCGGAACAAGCCGCCGTTTCCGGGAGTGGTAGGGCTGTGGCAGAAGCCGACCCTGATCAACAACGTCGAGACGTTTATTAACGTCCCGCAGATTCTGCTGCGCGGTGTGGAGTGGTTCGAGGCGGCCGGGCGAAACGGTGCGCGAGGGCTGAAGTTTGTCGGGGTGAGCGGCCACACGGCGAGGCCCGGCGTATATGAAGTGCCAACGGGCATTACGATGCGCGAAATGCTGTTCGATTATGCGGGCGGCGTGCGCGGCGGGCGGCAGTTGAAGGCGTTTGCGCCGTCGGGGCCGTCGTCGGGATATCTGCCGGCTTCGATGGTCGACGTGCGGCTGGATTTCAAGGCCCTGGCAGATGCGGGATCGATGCTGGGGTCAGGCGCGATTGTGGTCTGCGACGACACGACGTGCATGCTGGACATGGCGCTGAACGCGGTGCGTTTTTATCGCAATGAATCATGCGGAAAGTGCGTTCCGTGCAGGGTGGGTTCACAGAAGATGGTGGATCTGTTGCTGCGGTGGACGCAGGGAGGCGTGAGCCAGGCGCAGTATCGCGGGGATTTGACGATGCTGGACGATCTGTCGCTGGCGATGAGCCAGACTTCGATTTGCGGGCTAGGGCAAATTGCGCCGGCGCCGATTCAGTCGGTGCTCAAGCATTTTCGTGCGGAGGTCGATGCGCACGTGCTACAGGGGAACTGTCCGAATGGAATCTGCTTTACGGCTGAGGCCCGGGCCGGTGAGTCGAATCGCGTGGGGATTCGGCCGTGACCAGCTATTTAAAGGAAAAAGCAGATTCCTCGAGCATGCCCGCCTTAGGCGTGCAGAACTGCCCTCGGAATGAGGGAGCTTCGCAATGAGCACGACAAACACATCTTCAGGTTTGGTCGAGATCACGATTGATGGGAAGCCGGTCTCGGTGCCGGCGGGCACGACGGTGTTTGATGCGGCGCGGATGCAGGGAATCGCGATTCCGACGCTGTGCCATCTGCAGAATGAAACGCCGGTAGGAGTTTGCCGGCTGTGTGTGGTGGATACGGGCGCGCGAGTGTTGAGTGCGGCGTGCGTGCGGCCTGTGGAGTCCGGCATGAAAGTCGTGACGAACTCGGAAAAGGTGATTTCGGCGCGGAAGACGCTGCTGGAATTGCTGATGGCGGATCATCCTTGGCCATGCGCGAGGCAGAAGAATTCCGGCGATTGCGAGCTGGAGACGCTGGCGGCAGCAGCTGGGGTGAAAGAGCCGCGATTTGCGAAGCGGACGATCTCGCGGGGGCAGGATGATTCTTCTCTTTCGATTGCGGTGGATCACGATGCGTGTATTTTGTGCGACCGGTGCATCCGCGGCTGCGACGAAGTGCGCAACAATTTTGTGCTCGGTCGGATGGGCAAGGGCTATGCGGCAGATATTGCGTTTGACTTGAATTCGCCGATGGGCGATTCAACGTGCATTTCCTGCGGGGAATGCATGGTGAGCTGTCCGACCGGGGCGCTAACGAACAAAGGTGCAGTTGGAACTGCGATTTCGGCGGGCACGGGAGCAGAAGGATTTGAAGCGGAAGAGTTGCTGAAGATTTCGTTGTTTCAGGGGGTTTCCGGGACGTTTCTGGAATTGAATCGCGGGGCGATTGTAAAAAGGCGATTCGGCCGCGGCGAGTTGATTTGCAAAGAGGGCGAATTCGGCTCGACTGCGTTTTACATTCTGGACGGCGAGGCGCTGGTTTCCATTTCCTCGCCGATTGCGCACGTCAAGACCCAAGGCGGCGCGCGGGGATTCTTCAAGCGGCTGACGAGCACGCTGGCCGCGCGCGAATCGGACAGACGGGATGAAGAAGTGCGGGACCGAACGATCCCGATTGATGCGTCGGTGGATTTGAACTACGAAAATCCGGTGGCGAAACTGGGGCCGGGCGATCTGTTCGGCGAAATGACCTGCATGAATTTTTATCCGCGTTCGGCGACAGTGCGCGCGGAAACAGACGTTGTGGCATACGAGATGTTGCGCAATGTTCTGGACATCATGCTGAAGAACAAGACTTTTCGCGCGCAAGTGGATGAGAACTACCGGCGGAGGGCGCTCGAGAATCACCTGCGCGGTGTGCCGATGTTCGCGGACTTGTCAGTAGATTTCATTGAGCACCTGAAAGCAAGCGTCGAGCTGTTGCGGTTCGCCCCCGGGCAGGTCATCGCGCGGCAGGGCGAAGCGGCGGACAGTTTTTATCTGGTGCGCATCGGGTTCGTGAAAATCTCGGAGAGCTATCCGGGCGGCGAGCTGGTGCTGGCCTATCTGTCGCGGGGAGATTATTTCGGTGAGATCGGTCTGCTGGGCGGAGGAGTGCGCACCGCGACATGCACGGCGCTGGATCACGTGGAGGTGGTGCGAATTTCCGGCGACGACTTTCGGCAGATGGTGGAGCGGTTCCCAAATGTGCGGTGGGGGTTGGAAGCAGTGGCCGAAGAGCGGCGATCTGCGAATGCGCAGCGGATGCAGATGACCCACCGGGTGCCGATCGATCAGTTCCTGTCGCAGGGATTGATGGAAGCGCAGAGCCTGCTGGTGCTGGACTTGCAGAATTGCACGCGCTGCGACGCTTGCGTGAACGCCTGCGCGGACGCACACGACGGCGTGACACGGCTGGTGCGGGATGGGTTGCGATTCGATCATTACCTGGTGGCGACAAGCTGCCGGCAGTGCCGTGATCCACTGTGCATGGTGGGCTGCCCGGTGGGATCGATCCGGCGACGGAATTCGTTGGAAGTGATTATCGAAGACTGGTGTATCGGCTGCGGGCTGTGCGCAAGGAATTGTCCGTACGGAAACATCAATCTGCATCCGTTTGAGGTGATGGCGGAAGACCCGGAACAGGCGGGGCGGAAGAAGCCCGTGATCAAGCAGAAGGCGACTTCGTGCGATTTGTGCACGCACTTGAAAGAGCCGAGTTGCGTAAATGCGTGTCCGCACGACGCAGCGCATCGTGTGGATCCGAAGACATTTTTCGCGGAGCTTGTGGAACGACGGTAGGCCAAGGACAGAAGAACAAGCAGATTCCTCGCTTCGCTCGGAATGACCAGAACCGGGGCCGCGAAGGAAACGACCTAGAAATATCGGTGCGAATGGATCGGACACAACGCGGATGGGCGATGGCGTCGCTGGGGATATTGGCGACGGCGGTGGCGTTGTATTCCGTCGAGGTGTGGAGTTCGCCGCGGGGAGCGACCGGCGCAAGCGGAATTGGATTGCTGCTGGGCACGGTGGGATTTGGGTTCATGATTTATGCCGCGGCGCTAGGCGCGCGAAAGCGTGTGCCGACGTGGCGGCTGGGACGCGCGAAGACCTGGATGCGCGGCCATCTGTGGCTGGGATTTTTGGCCTTGCCGCTGATTTTGCTGCACGGAGGATTTCATTTTGGCGGGCCGCTGACGAGGGTGTTGACGTGGCTGCTGATCGTTACCGTTCTGAGTGGGGTGTACGGAGCGGCGCTGCAACACTACGTTCCCGGGAAAATGACCGCGGATGTACCGCTGGAAACGATCTACGACGAAATCGGGCATGTGCGCGCGCAGCTAGTGACGGAAGCCGAGCGCAGTGTTGAAGCGCTATGCGGACCGTTTTTAAAGAAGCATGCAGCGCGGGTCAGAGAAGATGGCTCAATTGAGATGCAGCGTGCCGGTGGATTCACGGCGTTACGGCCGATTGCAGCGAGTGCCGCGCCGCTGCGGACCTCGGCGGCGGTGAGCGCGGGAGCAAGCGCCGCAGTGGCTCCGGCAGTGGAGATTCCATTGCTGAGTGAAAACGAGAGCGAACCGCTGCGCTCGTTTTATGTGCAGGAAGTGCAGCCATTTTTGGAGCGGCCGCGGGGGCTGCGGCTGTCGGACGGTGTGCGGGCGGCTGGCGAGTTTGCGGCGTTGCGGAATCTGCTGCCGGCTGCGGCCCACGGCACGGTGAAGGATTTGGAAGAGATTTGCGCTGAGGCTCGGCAACTGCGGGAGCAAGAGCGGATGCATCGGTGGCTGCACGGGTGGCAGCTGCTGCATATTCCGTTGTCTCTGGCTTTGCTTGTGCTGGGTGCGGTGCATGCGGTGATGGCCTTGCGGTGGTAAGAGGAGAACAAGAGCATCGGTTTTAGAGTCAAGAGCCGGGAAAGAGCAGATTCCCGCTCCGCTTGACCAATTGGGGAGTTCGTGGCGAGGACCAGGACAACCAAGGCGGTTGCGCAACGGATCGACTTGAACTACTTCAAGAGGCCGACACCGTTCAAGCTCGCGAAGTTGTGGCTGGCGATTCTGGCACCGGCAGCGGCGCTAGTGTGGATTGGGT
This sequence comes from uncultured Acidobacteriaceae bacterium, assembly GCA_964594885.1. Lineage (GTDB taxonomy): Bacteria > Acidobacteriota > Terriglobia > Acidiferrales > UBA7541 > Acidiferrum. The sequence goes on along the minus strand of CAZQOB010000002.1, from coordinate 108,998 downwards.
GGCACGTTTTGGGGCGCGACAATCGGGTGTATTCGAGCGGGCGATTGAGCGCAGCACACGCAGTGCTGGAAATGCAGTGCGCGGCATGCCACGTGCCGGAGGCGGGCGGATTTCTGGCGGCGGCGAAGGATTCAGCATGTCTAAGTTGCCACGACGGGCCAGCGCATCATCCGGATGTGACTGCGAGCAATGCCGCGACGACGCGGTGCGCGGAATGCCATGTGGAGCATCGCGGGAGGATGAAGCTGGCGGCTGCGAGTTCGCAGTCGTGCGCGGAATGCCACCGCAATTTGGGAGCGGCAGGTCCGGGTTCGCAGTTTGCGAACGAGATTCTGCGTTTTGCGGACGGGCATCCGGAATTTGCGGCGCTGCGGTCGCCAAGGGGAAAGACGCCGAGTGACCCGGGAACAGTCAAGCTGAATCATGCGCTGCACATGAAATTGATTCGGCGCGGGCCGAACGGGCCGATGGTGCAGCTGGAATGCAATGATTGCCACCGGCCGTCGGCCTCAGCGGATTCGCATTGGGAATATGGTGACGTTAATTACGCAGCAGCAACGGTTTCCTACACGGCGGCCCAGCAGTTTGAGCCGGGCGGTTCGCGCGGGTTGCCGACGAAAGGGCCGTGGAGCGACCGACAGCTGATGGCTCCGGTGAAGTTCGCGAATGCGTGCGCAGGATGCCACCTGCTGACGTTCGACAAACGATTTGACGGGGGCGTGCCCCACGACAATCCGGAAGTGATTCATGCCTACCTGAAGAGGAAGTTCGAGGGCTACATCGCGACGCATCCTGCGGAACTGCGCGAGGTGCAGGAGCCGAGGCGAAACCTGACGGGCCGGGTGACGGAACCGGTGGTGCGCAGCGTTTCGACCGGCGAGTGGGTGACCGAGCACGTGGCGGTTTCCGAAGAACTCTTGTGGCACAAGACCTGCGCGCAGTGCCATGCGATTTCCACGACATCGCTGCAGGACGTGGAGATCGCACGATGGGATGCGGCGAGTGAAAGGAGCGGCGCGGTTAGTCGATTGCAAGCGAAAACGACAGCAGGGGAAGTGAAGCTGCCGACGATTGCCGCAGCACGGGTGAAGCTGCAGTGGCTGCCTCATGCGCGATTTGATCACGACGCGCATACGGGATTTTTGTGCACAGGCTGTCATAGCAATGTATGGAAGAGCACCGAATCGTCGGATGTGCTGATTCCCGGGATTGCCGTTTGTCGGACGTGCCATGCCGACGGTGCCGGACATGCGAGCGCGCAATGCGCGGAGTGCCACACGTATCATGACTGGTCCAAGCGGAAAGAAGTGAACCCGGTGTTTACGCTGCCGGCGCTGAAAACCCTCCGCCAGTGAGCTAGAGAAAAAACCAAGTTTACAGACCGAACCTGGGCACCCTGCGCTGATTTTCGGCCGCAGTCCAGCTCTAGGCGTGTTGCACGAGCTTCATCATTTCGGGCGTATAGCGTTCGCCGGCGATTTGAAATTCACCAAGCTTGGCACGAATCTTCTTGAGATCGTCGTCGGTTAGGCTGACGTTGAGCGCGCCCATGTTGTCTTCCAGGTAGCGGAGCCGTTTGGTGCCCGGGATCGGGACCATGTCCTCGCCCTGGGCTAGCACCCAGGCCAGCGCCAGCTGTGCAGGCGTACTTCCCTTTTCGGCGGCGAGCTCCTTGACTGCCGCGGCAAGCTTCAGATTTGCCTGCAACGCCTGTCCGGCGAAGCGCGGGTAGTTGGTGCGGCGCCAGTCGGAGGCGTCGAGATCGTCGATTCTTTGGATCGCGCCGGTGAGAAATCCGCGACCAAGCGGGCTGTAAGGGACGAACGTGATGCCGAGTTCACGGCAGGTGGCGAGCACGCTGTTGGCTTCGACGTCGCGGGTCCAAAGGGAGTATTCGGTTTGCAGAGCGGCAATGGGATGAATTTTCGCCGCGCGGCGGATGGTATCCGGGCCGGCTTCAGAGAGGCCAAGCGCGCGCACCTTGCCAGCTTTGACCAGGTCAGCCATGGCGCCGACGGTTTCTTCGATGGGAGTGCCAGGATCGACTCGGTGCTGGTAGTAAAGATCAATCGTCGAGATGCCGAGGCGCTTGAGGCTGCCGTCAACGGCGCGGCGCACATTGCCGGGGGAGCTGTCGAGGCCACGGCGTGTACCGTCGGGATCGATGCGGAAGCCGAATTTGCTGGCGATGACCACGCGGCCGCGCGGGACTTCGCGCAGAAATCTGCCGAGGAGTTCTTCGTTTTTGAACGGACCGTAGAGTTCGGCGGTATCGAGGAAGTTGCCGCCAAGCTCAAGGTAGCGATTGAGAACGCGGAGGCTTTCGGCTTCGTCAGCGGGGCCGTAAGCGAAGGACATGCCCATGCAGCCGAGACCAAGCGCGGAGACAGCCGGGCCTGATGGTCCGAGTTTTCTGAGCTTCATGGATTCCTCCCGCGGCGTTTACGGGTGGTTGGATGCGGGGCAAGACGGAGAGGCCTTTTCTGGCTGTACGCGAACTGCGCTACATTGATTTGCGGATTGCTTCAGTGCGATTCGTTTCCAGCATGGCCAGTACAGCGCCCATTCCTCAAAACGACGCCGCAGCCCAACAAGACCGGCAGACGCGGCCGGTTCAGGCATTGTGGCAGATCGTAACGCATGTGGACCGATCGAAGTTCAATTTTCCGCAGGCGCTGCGCAACACCGTGGGAGTAGTCGCGCCTCTGATTGGCGGTTACGCGCTGGGAATGCCGCGTGGCGGACTAGCGATGGCCGGCGGCGCCCTCAACGTATCGTATTCAGACGGAAGCGATCCGTACGCGCAGCGGGCGAAGCGGATGCTGGCTTCGACGGTGTGGTGTTCGATCGCGGTGCTGCTTGGTGGATTGACGGCGCACAGCAACGTCGTATCGGTGGTGGTGGCTACGGCGTGGGCGTTCATTGCCGGGATGCTGGTGGCGCTAGGGACGACCGCGGCGGACGTGGGAGTAATCAGCACGGTGGTGCTGGTGGTGTACGCGGCACAAGCGCTCACGCCGCTGCAGGCAGCGCAAGCCGCTGGACTCGCGCTGTGCGGAGGACTGCTGCAGATCGGGCTTTCGGTGGCGCTGTGGCCAGTGCAGAGATATGAGCCGGAGCGGCGGTCGCTGGCGGCACTGTATTTGGAATTGGCGCGCATCGCGACGCATCCGGCGCAAGCGACGTCATCTCCGATGGGGACGCGGGAGATTGCACAGGCGCACGACACGCTGGCACATCTGGCAACGGACATGTCCATTCCGGCGTTGCGTTACCGGTCGCTGCTGTCGCAGGCGGAACGGATTCGGTTGAGCTTGACGGCGCTGGCACGGCTGCGGCACCGCCTGACGCGCGAAAATGCATACCACCCGGCAATTGCGGCGCTCGATCAATACCGCGCGAATGCAGCGCATTCTCTGGATGCGATTGCGCATAGCTTGAGCTCCGGGAATGAGCCGGGGCTGGCGACGGACCGGCTGGCCCTGGGAGTGGCGCTGGCGCAAAAGCTTGCGCCATTACCAAGCGCGGCGCCTGCGACGTTTGCCAGCGCCGCTTTGCGCGACATGAAATTTCAAGCGGACGCTCTCGGCGGACAGCTGCGCGCGGCGTTTGATCTGGCCAAGAACGCTACACTCAAGGGACAAATCGAATTCGACAAACAGGAGGCGAGACAGCCACTGTGGCTGCGGTTCAGAGGGCGGCTGGCCACGCTGCGTGCCAACCTGACCCTGGATTCGGTGGTGTTCCGGCATGCGATCCGGTTGATGGTATGCGTGGCAGTGGGCGACGCGCTGGGTCGCGTGATTCATCCCTATCGCGCTTACTGGATTCCAATGACGATCGTGCTGGTGCTGAAGCCGGAGTTTGCGGTGACGTTCAGCCGGGGACTGCTGCGGATCGCGGGCACGCTGGCCGGGCTGCTGCTGGCGACAGCGCTCTTTCATTTTTTGCCGATTCATACGGCGATGGAGATCGCGCTGATCGCATTGTTTACGTTCTTAATGAGGTGGACCGGCCCCGCAAACTATGGAATTTTTGGGGTGACGATTAGCGCGCTGGTGGTGCTGTTGATTTCGATTACCGGGATTGCGCCAAAAGAGGTGATCCAGGCGCGGGCCATCAACACGATCGTAGGCGGCTTGTTTGCGCTGGCAGCTTACGCGGCGTGGCCGTCGTGGGAGCGCAACCGTCTGCCGGAGGTGTTCGGGGCGCTGCTGGGTGCGTATCGCAAATCATTTGTGGCGATCTCGGAGGCGGTGCTCGAGCCAGGCCCGAGGCCGAACCGTGGACGCGAACGTACTAGGCAGGCAGCACGGGCGGCGCGGTCCAATCTTGAGACCTCGCTGGAGCGACTGACGGCGGAACCAGGAATAACGGCGACGCAACTGGCGATGGTGAATGCCATGGTTGCGGCGTCGCACCGCTTCGCTCATGCCATGATGGCGCTGGAAGCAGGCATTCCGCAGAAGCCGAAGCCAGCCCCTCGTGCCGAGTTCCGCGGCTTTGCTGATGCCGTGGAAAAAACGCTGGAGCTTCTTGAAAAAAGAGTACGCGGGCAGAGGGTAGCCGAGCGCGAGTTTCCGGACTTGCGGGAAAATTATCTGCGACTGGCGGCGTCGGGAGATCCGCAACTGGCACGCTACGCATTGACGAATGTGGAGGCGGACCGCATGACCAACAGCCTGAATACGCTGCGCGAGCAGGTGTTCGCATGGAGCAAGGCTAGGCGGGAGTCCCCGGACCGAGATACACCGGATTGACAATGAAGTGACTATAGGGATACACAACGGTTAGCAACTATGTGGCCCAGCCCGGGTTCTAAGGAGGTAGGCCATGCAAGGTGCGCGACGGAAATTTTTATGGTGCGCTGCGGCCATGCTTTCTGGCACAGTCTTGGAGCTTCCGGCAGCAGGGCAGAATCCCAAACACGGACTTCCAACGCCGCCAGAAGCTGCGGATCCGCAAGCCATGGCTACTGGGGAGCCGCGCAACAAGGTTCCCAGTGGGGCAGTGCTGCGGGAACATGAAAAAGCGTTTCGGGACTGCCTGACGGCTCTATACGGACGCGTCAATCAGCTGAACCAGGAAGTGCAAGGACTGCATTCGGCGGACGTATTCTCCGTGGGCATCTATAAGCAAACCGGCGAGATTGAAAAGCTTGCAAAGCAGCTGAAGAACCTGGCGAAAGGCTGAAACGGAAACGCGAATGGCTGATCCTCTCCCGACCTGTGAGTTTGACGATAAGAACCTGGTATTGAGATTTCAGAAAAAGCTCGAAGGCAGTCGCGACGCGATTCCCGCGTTCGTGGAAGAGATCATGAAGATCATCGAGTCCGTGGGCTGCGCCGAGGGCCGCGAACGCGAAGTGGAAGTGGCGGTGGTCGAGGCACTTGCGAATGCAGTGGTGCACGGCTGCAAGAACGATCCGACCAAGAAAGTCGAATGCTGCGTGGCGTGCGATGGGGCGCGCGGGGTGCTGATTGTGATCCGCGACCCCGGACCGGGATTTGATCCGGCGGCTATCCCCAGCCCGGTGATGGGCCAGAACTTATTTTCGACGCACGGGCGCGGCGTATTTCTGATTAATCAGCTGGTGGACGAAGTTCGCTACGAAAAGGGCGGCACGGAAATCCACATGAGGATCAAGCCCGGCGGAGCACCGCGCATGCCGCTTGATGAACCCAGCAACGGACCGAACTAAGGCTCAATGCGCGTTCCCAGGACGCCGAGGAATTTCCCGAGCCAGGACTGAAGGGCGGGCCACGCCGGGCCGGTAACCAGGTTCCCATCAACCACCGCATCCGCCATTCCCACGTCCACCCAGGTACCACCCGCTAAATGGACGTCCGGACTGGTAGCGGGATACGAGCTGCATTTTCTCCCTCTCAGCACATCGGCTGCGGCCAGGACTTGGGGCGCGTGGCAGATCGCGGCCACGGGACGATTCTCCTTCATGAAGTAGCGGACAATCTCCAGGACTTTCGGGTTCATGCGGATGTATTCCGGCGCTCGGCCGCCGGGAATCATGATGGCGTCGTAGTCCTTGTAGTTGATGTCGTCGAACGTGGCGTTGAGCACGAAATTGTGGCCGCGCTTTTCGGTGTAGGTCTGATCGCCCTCGAAATCGTGGATCGAAGTGGGAACGAATTCGCCGACTTTTTTCCCCGGACAAACGACGTGCATGGTGTGCCCGGCCATCTGCAAGGCATGAAACGGCACGATAATTTCGTAGTCTTCGACGTAATCGCCCACCAGCACCAGAATCTTTTTCTTGGCCATTGCAGCCTCCGGATGGAATGCGGCGCTGTCCGTTCGCAGTGAACGGCAGGTGCCGCGGGTATGTTACCGCGAACCGGCACCAGAAGCACTGCGGCATGGGTGCCTCGCAAACGCGAGGACAGCTACGCCAGTGCTGGTTGTTAGGAGAGTTATTGTGGGAGGACTGCCGCTGATCGAGAAGAGCCCTGCTGCGGCGGGACGGGCTCCGGCGATTCCTCAATGGTGACGTGGTCGGTGCGCATTTTGCCCCACTCGCGCAGCATCAAGCCGTGCGAAGCAAAATAGCGGCGGATTTTGGAAGAATCCCAACGAAGGACCTCTTCCAGGACGGGCACGAGAACGCTCATGGCGTTATCGCTGAGCACGGTGCGGCGCGCGACTCGAGTAATGAACTCATTTTCACTCACGGCAATGGTCAAGCCGTCGTACTGGTTGACGTGCATCATAACCGGCAGGTCCGAGCTGCCATCGCCCATGTACACGATGTGGTCATGGCTGATGCCGAGCTGCGCGCGAATTTCTTCGAGCACCGTGACTTTTCCCCAGCCAGCCGATGCGCGGACAATGGCTTTCACTTCACCGTTGGATGGCTCATAGTAAAACCTGGTGCCGTGGATGTTTTCCGGCGGCACAATGCCTTCGAGCGCCGACTGGATGATTTCCTGAGGCGCGGCCGAGATCACGTGGAAATTGAACTTGTAGCCGTCAGCCAACGTTTCCAGAGTCTTAGAAAACAGCTTGACATCGTGCTTCAGGCGGATTCGCTTTCCGGTTTCGACCAACTGCTCCGGCCGAACCCTGCGAAACTCCGGGTCATGCAGAATCAGGTAGGAGAGCTCCGCGCCCTGCTGCACCAGATTGATCTCGGCCAATCCCCGAACTTTGTCATGAAAACCCTGCACGCCCATCAGCTCGGCGAGCACGACTCCCGAATCATTGAAACTGAGCGTTTGGTCAAAATCGCTGGCCAGAAGATACTGCTGCACCATCGGTACTACCCCCTTGCTTCGGTCTATCACCTTGGACTTGCCCCATGCGAGCCGCCGGTTGCGGTCCTTTCGCCCCCAGAACTACACCTTACCTGCGTTCAACACCATTGGGGTCACGAATTATTTTGATAGGTGCGATGCACAGAAGCGTGAACGGATTGTTGAATACAAATTAGATGCAGTCTAATGATAACAGGTTAAAAGCAAAGCATTTAAGGCCGCTGCCGATGACGCTGTCTAAGTATTACCGCGAAGCCTGTACGGATGGTCAAGGCGAAGGAAAGACGAATTATCGATATAGGCTCTTCGCAGCTTGAGACCAACCCCGGACTCTCGATAGAAGGGTCTGCCAAGAGGAGAGACTGGAAGAGTCTCGGTTCAAAGCGCTTGCGGGTGTGGGGTAGTCAGCAACCTTGTAAACCTGTCCCTGGCGAAGGTAGAGCGATTGGGATTCCGCAAGGTTGAAAGGGCGCGCACCGCGGCGGCCGAACACGGCGATTTGATTGCCGGATTCGTCCGCGGCGCGGTCGCGATCAATTCCTTTGGAGATCGCAAGCGCCGGGCCGCTGGTTTTTCTGGTAGCGATGAGTTTGGGCGTGGGGCGAGGACTAAAGCCCGAGAAATGGGAGGGATCGTCCCACGGCGAAATAATTTGCAGCACCCTTAAGCCATTGGAACCGTCGGCGACGAAGGCAAAGACGCTGGCATCCACCATGCCGATCTTTACGTCGTTGACATCATTCATGGTTTTGTTGGCGTCGAAGATCTGATCGAGAACAGGATGCTCAGGATTTTCGACGTCAACGATAGCGAGTCCGTTGCTGCCCGCCGCGACATAGGCATACGTGCGGGCGACGTAGAGGTTGCGCGCATCGCTCAGAGCGAGATTGCCGGTTCCCACTGGCTTGGGGTGAGCGAGGTCGGTGACGTCGAAGGTTTTGAGACCGAAGCGATCAACGACGAAGGCGTAGCGGAATTGGATGGAGACGCCGTGCGGTTGGTCCAGAGATGGAGCGCCGATGGTTGCCGTGATTTTGGGTGCGATGGGATTTTGCAAGTCCACCACGACCAGATTTTTTTGCGTGAGAATGTAGGCATAGTTGCCTGCGATGGTGATGCGGTGGGCGCCGGACAGGATGCCGTCGGGATTAAAGGCTACCGCGCGCTGCAGAAAATTATTCGTGGGATTGCCATCGAGCAGCGTGCTGACGCCTGGGCTTTTAGATTTGAGATTGGGGTTGCCGACGACCACCAGGCCTTCTTCGCGATCGGCCACATAGAGGAACCCGTAGAGCAGCGCGACAGGCTGCTCTTCGTTTTCCGGGAGTTGTACGCGAAGGGGATCGACGCCGAGAGTCGTGGGAGATGCAACGGCGGCAGCGTCTTTTGTTGAAACGAACAGTCTCTGACCGAGTGCCGAGACCGGAGCGGTAGTGATGCGTTCGGAGAATCCCTTGTTGTCAATATTTGCGATGTCGAAGACCCGGAATCCGTTTTTGCCCTGTGCGGCGTACGCGTATTCGCCCCGGGCCTGAATGTCGAAAACGTTGCCGGCATGTTCGTAGCTGGTGCTGAGTCGGCGGCCTTGGGCCACAAATTTCTTGTAGTTGTCCGGATAAGCGATGCGTTGGAGATCGCTGCCGTAGACGGCGTTGGGCTCGTCGTGCTCGGCGACAGCGACTGCTTCGAGGCCGTGCCTGCCTGTGGCGACAAAGATGTAGCGGCCCATGAAGTTCACGAAGTTTGTGCCTTGCAGCAGGAGCTGAGCCATCCAGGCGTTGTTGTCGTTGGCCGCCGAGACGTGGCAGTCGCTGCACTGCTTGGTTTCCTTGGCGCGAACGGTGTGAGGGACGAAGGTGCTGAAAGCCTGGCCGGAGAATCCCGGTGCGGAAATAGTCTGTTGCTGATAGTACAGCCATTCGCGGTTGGCATTTTGTGAGCTGACGAGAATGGCACAAGAAGAACGCGCGGGAGCGATGCGGTGGCCGGTAACGGTTCCATCCACGCCGAGCATGTAGATGTCGTCGCGCAGCACTTGAAAGTTGTAGCTGGTGTAGTTGCGTGTGGTTAGGCCTTCATTGTGCAGCATGGGGCGCTTAACGTTGGCGGTCATTTGCAGGTGGCAGCCGAAGCAGGTTGGCGTCCATGAGGTGTGGCAGGCATAGCAGGTCATGGCGCGGTTGGCGTGGGCAAGCATGGCGGGATCGCTGGGAACGGCGGCTAGAATTTCACCGGATTTGCCCATTAATTTCGCCCGCAACGATTTCGGATTGAAGTGGGCGTTGCCCGGAGTGACGGTGTCGCGGGTTTGGACCACTTCCCATTCTTGGCTGGCCGCGCTCATGGAGCGCTGAATGAGAGCGCCGCCGCGCCATTCAAAGCGTTTCGCGCCACTTGGAGTGCGCAGTGCTTCGAGATGGCGGCCGCCGACAGGCGCCGCAGGGCCAGAAGTTGTTAGATTCGCGCGGGTATTGATGGTGCCGTGGCAGTCAATGCAGTCGATCTCCACCGCGGCGCGCGGCTCGCCATAGATTTTGCCATTGCCGTGATTGTCTTGGGCGAAGTGGCAATCGTTGCACTGCATGCCTTTTTCCAGATGAATGTCGGCGAGATGAACGGCTTTGCCGAAGCGATCGGAGTCTTCGAAATCAATTTTGGCCCCAGCGCTGTCGAGCCAGTTGCCTTTCCGATCGTGAGCATACACTCCGCGAAAGACCCAACCGTGGCCGTGGAAGTCGGCAAACTGGGTTGTCTTTAGCTGTTGGTTGAATTCGGGGCTGCCGACCTGATCCAGGAATTTTTCTTCACCCCAGAGTCCGCGTGCCGCCGCCGCCTCGGGATTTTTGAGTGCTTGCTGGTAACGATCTTCTTCGCTCGGATCTTTTTGCTTTGGGGGATACATCGTGTCGCCATCGATTTCGTTGTCCCACCAGGTCAGGCCGAAGTAGGTGGTGAGCATGTTCGTGCCCGGGTGCATGTGGCAGACCATGCATTGGCTGGAGGGAATCGCGCGGGTGAAGACGTGCTTAAGGGGGTGGCCGGGCTGCGACTTGTCGATCGTCGGGTCTTCGGTGGTGCTGGTACCAGAGTGACCGAATGGAGCGTTCGAGGCGGAATGCGCGGGATCGCGGTCGTTCGCGTAGATCACATGGCAAGCCGAGCAGCCGCTGGCGCGATAGTCGCCGGGATGATCGTTGGTTCCCGGTAAGGACAGAACAGGATCCACAAGGCGCGTTTTTTGCAGACCCAGGAATACCGGATCGGTACGCAGGCCGGTACCGAAGCCGCGTTCACTGAGTTTGTCGTCGGGTTTACCCGGGTCCTCGCTGCGTGACGGGTTGCCGAGCTCGGCCTTCTTTTCACCGCCACGTTCGAAGATTCGCAGAACGTTGCCGGGCTGGGAAGTTTCCCAACGATAAAGCGGAGTAAGCTCGGCGAGGACGCCCTTGGTACGCGCCTCATCGGAACTTGGCAGCGGCGATGTCTTCAGAGATTGCGGCTTGCCGTCGCGGTCGTAGCTTTCGCCGAAGCGAGTGTTCTTGGTGGGAATTCCGCCGTTGTTGTAAAGCGCCGCGTTCCAGAGCATTCCGGTGTGAGTCATCATGCTGGTGGAGACGGCGCGGGTTTCGTTGGCATGGCAGCCGGCGGAGCCGCAGGTTTCCGGCGCAACGCGAAGATCGCCGGGGTTAACGAACTTGATGTACTCGGCCGGCTCTTTCAACCATTTGGCAAAAATTTCAGGAGGCACCGCGCCGCGATTGCGGAAAATCGGATCGCGCGGCCGGATGTGAGCTTTTTGCTTCGCCGCCGCGTAGTTGGCAGAGTTCACAGCGGCGCCGGGCGCGACGCTTGCGGACGCGTCACCACCGTGGCAATCGGTGCAGCCGAGCGCGACGGTTTTCGTGGGATGCATGGTAGGCTCATCCGTTGGTGAGTGGCAAGTGACGCAGCCTGCAGACTTGCGCTGAGCTTCTTCCCAGGATTGGCCGCGGAGTCGCTCGGCCCGCTCTTGCGGCAAAGCCGAATGGCCGTTGCTACCGGCGGCGACGCAAAGCACAGCGACAGCAACGCACCCAATGACCAAGGGAGCCGTGCTTGAGCGTGTATGAACTGGGAGAGGCATTAGAATGTAAGTTTCACCGAGCCGAACAAAGAGAAAAGAGTCTTACCGCCGTAAATATCGCGAAAACCGTCGCCGGGAGTCAGCATGGCGGCGCCACCGGTCAGGACAATATTCTCCGACAGCGGCGGGCGGTAGCTGACGCCCGTGCCGTAATCGAAGCCGATGGTATGGCGAATGGCTGCCTGAAACAAAATATCTTCCAGAGTTTCCGGGCGTTCAAAGCGCAAGAAATTGGCGTTGGCAAATCCTTTCAGTTTTGGCGTGATGTCGAAGTCCGCCCCGGCGTTGGCGAGAAAAATGCCGGGATTGACGAAGTTGGCCTGGCCCTCGTCCTTGCTGGCGCGAAGCGAAGGGATCAGGCTGCCAGGCGTGGTCAGAAGCAAACCGGAGCCGGTTAGGCGGATGCCTTCGCGGTTCCAGAAACTCCAAAGTCCGCCGGCGAAAGAATCGAGATCGAGGATGGAGTCGAAGCCGCGAGCGCGACCGTCGCGCGGATGCGCGTCGCCGCTGGTGTAAAACGCCGAGACCCGATAGCGGATCCAGTCTTTGTCGTAAGACAGTTCAGCGGCGGCGAGTTGGGCGTTGACGGTCACCCGGCGCCCTGCGATTGGATTGAAGGTGTCTTCGCCAACGGCCTGATAGAAGGCGTGAGTCAGATTGATGCGGTGAATGTGGCCGCTACCGAGCCAGCCGAAATAGCCGACGCGAATTCCGTGAGGAATCGGACCGGCGCCTGGATTCTGATTGATGACGTTGCCCACTGGCGCGGGCCGAACCAGGAAGCCGTTGTCGTCATAATGGATGGTCGCGTCGTCCTTGTTCCATGCGGCGACGAATTCAGCAGTGTAGCCGGGAAAGAAGAAGTCTTGCAGATAGACATTGCCTAAAACCACTTGCTGATGCCGGCGTGCAAAAGTGTTCAGCCCGCTGTTGGTGTTCTTCTCAAGAAATTGGAAATAGGCGGCGTTGTACTCGATTTTGTCGGAGTGCAGGTCTCCGAAAACCCGGACCGCAGGCTGTTCGTCCACGAAAAGAAAGCCCCGGAAGTCGGCGTTGAACAGCTGAATTCCCGCTCGAAGGCTAACAAAATCGTAGTTTGGGCCCAGGTCATGCAGCTTGACCTCAGCGAAAGCCTCTTGCCAGCCGACGTGAGAGTCGAGGCGGTTGGTGCCGCTGCGAACGTTCGGGCCGACGATGCCAAGCTCGCGGACATTTAAGTCATTGAGACTGATCTCCGGCGTAATCCGGATGCGCCAGTCAACAGGCTTGAACGCCGCGTCGCCGTGAAAGAGATCGACGGTAAAGCGGAAGGTCTGATCCAAAAATTCCTGTTCGCCCTTACCAAAAAAGGTTGAGCTTCCCGGTTTGGCGGAGCTGACGTTGCTGGGCGACGGCACGCGGCGGGCATCGAGCGTGGTGTCAGAGGTGGCGGTCAGATTCAGAAAAACTTGCTGGCCGAGGCCCGATGGCCAGATCGGTTCGTCGCCTTTGAACTTGTTTTTGTTGAACGGATCGTACCAGCGGGATCGACTGTAGATGTATTCGTCGTCGGCGTTGTAGCGCTTGTATTCAGGCTGGCGCAGCGCCCAGCGGTCCGGCACGGTGGCGAAGACATCGGCCGCAGGAGGCAAGGATTCGGGTATTGGACTCAGCACGTAGTTCGGGTCAGCGTCGAGACGATGGCGGAACTCGCGGTAAGGGCCCGATACGGCTTCGGTCGAACCTGGGAGCGGCGGCCCAAGCTCCGGCTGCCGTGGCAAGCGAGAGCGCAGTTCGGCAACCGAGCCCTTCAGCAAAGAAATCTCGAGCGTCAGGACCTCGTTGGCATGAAGGCTGATCTTTGCCAGCGCGAAAGAAGCGAAACCCTCCGCTTGCGCTTGCAGCGCATAGTCTCCTGGGAGTACGGGAAACAGCCGGAAGACGCCTTCGCCGTTTGCCATGGTTTCGTTGACGGCTCCAGTGGCCAGGTTTAGCAGGCGAATTTTTGCGCCAGGGACGGGCGTTTGCGGGCTGCCAGCTTCGCCTAACGCGCGAACCGCGCCGTCAAATGCGGCACTGCTTTGCGCTTGCTGGCGCGGCAAACGGAGTTGCGGGCCAGGCTGGCTCGACTGTTGAGCTTCTTGTGGTGGTGTTTCGGCCAACGCGGCGGCGCCGAATTGCGCAGCGAACAGAACAGCCAGAAGAAACAATTTCTGCCGTGTGCCGGCTGAACGAGGGGAGATAGCCGCGTTTATTGATCGCATGCGCACGCCCAAAGGGCACCGAGAGGAAATCCGGCTAGACAACAAGTTCAGCAGCAAACTAACAACATGCATGTGCCGGGGGCAACGCTTTTCGCCGGGAAGTGACAACATTCGATAACGGCGCAAGGAACCGCGGGGGTCGTTCACTGATTAGCCGCAGGTGCAAAGCGCGCCAATTGAGACGCTGAAATCGCTGTGTTACCAACGTAGGGACAACTCCGATGCACAAGATTCGAATCTTGCGTAAACCGATCGGATCGCAGCACCCGCTGAGCCGGCGCCGGCGAATTCTTGTCGTCAGCGCAGCTCTTGCGCTGGGACTGGCGGGCGCGCTGGCGTTGTTGCTGGCTGGCTGCGGCGGAAACAGCAGCGGGGTCGCGTCCCCGCCACCAGTGGCTTCCGTCCAACCGCTGCAAATTGCGGACGTGCAAGCCATCGTGCAGGCCGCCGTAAATTCAGTAAACGTTGACATGGTGGTGGCCGTTGTTGATCGAGCGGGTTTCGTCGTCGGCGTTTTCCGAACAGCGAACGCTCCCAGTACCGCAACCGGCAATTTTGCCACGACGGTGGATGCTAACGATCTTGCGGTGGCCCTGGCGCGAACCGGCGCATTTTTCAGCAACGACCAGGCACCGCTTTCGTCGCGCACGGTGCGGTTCATCAGCGGAATTCACTTTCCGGCTGGAGTGCAGAACCAGCCGCCTGCGGATCTCTACGGCATCGAAACTACAAACCGCGGCTGCACGGTGGTGAACGATCCGGTTTACGAAAGCCAGGTGCCTCCATCGCTCGGGTTGGGAGGTGGATTTGGTTTGGGCGTGATCACCGGCAAAAAGGACCTGATGGATTCGGACCCGAATGCCGTGAATCCGGGCGGCGTGCCGATTTTTTACAAGAACCTAGTGCTCGGCGGTGTGGGTGTCGTTACGGCCTCCGCGAATTTGAATGTGGCAGAGTTTGCAGCGTTGTCCGGCGCCACCACCCAACGCGGAGGACCAGGGGACAACTTTGGGCCGTCTCCGGCTCCACCAGGTGTCGTGTTCATTGGCGGAATTGCACTTCCGTTCGTGGATCAGACTTCTTTGCCGGCAGGACTCTCCGCCGGGCCAATCGCGGGGGCCGGTTCGTTCTTCGTGGCGCCTCGGAATAGCGCCGGGCAGCCGCCGGAGGGCGATTTGATCACACCCGCAGCTGGGCCGCTTGGAGGACTGAGCGCGGCGGACGTGAAGCAGGTTCTGGATAACGCAGAGGCAGAGGCGAATCTTACCCGTGCTGCGATTCGCCTGCCGCTCGGTTCGCGCACGCGGATGGTGATCGCCGTTGCTGATCTAGACGGTACGATCATCGGCTTGCGGCGCATGAAGGATTCAACGGTTTTCAGCATTGATGTAGCCGCGACCAAAGCGCGCAATATGGTGTACTTCAACAGCGCTACACGCCTCGCGGCAGATTTGAATCAAGTACCGATGGGCACTGCCGTGACCAATCGCACGATCGGATTCGGCGCCGAACCTTTGTTCCCGGCAGGAATCGACGGCACAAACCCGGGTCCGTTTTTCAATTTGTACACAACGGATACCGCCAATCCGTGCACGCAGGGTTTGCAAGGCGGCGCGCCAAACGACAAGAAAAGCGGGATCGTGTTTTTCCCCGGCAGCGCCGGCCTCTACCGCAACGGCGCGTTGGTCGGAGGACTGGGAGTCAGCGGCGACGGGGTGGACCAAGACGACTTTGTAACCAACGCCGGAACAAAAGGTTTCGAAGCGCCCGCGGCGATTCGCGCCGACCAGATTTTCATCAACGGCGTTCGCCTGCCCTACTTCAAGTTTCCACGCAACCCGACTGATTGACTCGGTTCCGAACTCAGTTCGGTGTTATCCTCGCCCTGCATCGATCCCCGCAAGCCAGTTGGTCGGGAGAAATCAAATGGAGCGAACGCATCCATTCTTCATTCGTTCGATCGGCTTTTTGATTTTGGCTGTTTCCCCGTGCGTGTCGACACCAACTGCACCCGCACAATCGCTTGTGACTATCGCGCCAAAGCCCGGAGCGTGCGAACCAGCCGTCGTCGACGAGGCCATGGAAGTCAGCTCGCTGCCCTTGTTCGAAGCTAGGGCTTCCGACGACGTAAAGAACGTGGTTACAGCTCTTGAGTCTGGAGGACGCCGGCTCGCCCCCGCGATCCGAGCAAAAGTGCTCCAGGCGTTCGATCAGGCATTCGATCCGGGGGCGATGGACGAAGAGTTCCGCCGGGGCATACGCAGCCACTGCGAACCGAAGATATTCGCGGTGGCCCTTGCCCGCATGAAAACGCCACTAGGCGTAAAGATGCGCAAGCTGGAGGATTTCATGCTGACTCCGCAAGGCCGCAGCGCTTATCTCGGCTATGTACGGAACATGCAACTGCACCCGCCGACCGCACAGCGCGAAGCGCTGCTCGATCGTATGGAAAACGTTGAGCACGCCACAGACTTTCTAGCCGACGTAAACGCCGAGGAAGCGCGCGCCATGTATATCGGGATCAGCGGCAAGTCCGCATCGGACGCCGAAGCCCAAGCGCTGCGCGAGAAAATCATGCCGGCCATGCGGCAAGCGGTGCGAACCAGCGCGCTTTTCGCGTACCGTAACACCAGCGATGACGAGTTGGAGCAATACATTGCGATGCTCGAAGCCGCGGAAATGCGAAGGTTTCAGACCATTGTCAAGAACGTCTTCGAAAACGGCATGATTCGCAGGTCGGAAGTGGCGGCGGCCATCATCCAGCAGGCGGCAGCCGGCGCACGAGGCGGCCGGCCGCAATAAATCCTTACTTCGATGGGTCTTTGCCGGATGGAATGGAATTCCGTGGCGAGCTCGGACAAATGGGACGCTAGGCTGTACGATACCAAGCACTCTTTTGTGTGGGAAAAGGCTCACGGGGTGGTTGAGCTGCTGGCCGCGAAGCCCGGCGAACGAATTCTCGATCTTGGCTGCGGCACCGGGACTCTAACATCTGACATCGCGGCCAGCGGAGCGCAGGTGGTTGGCGTAGACCGCTCGGCGGAAATGATCACTGCGGCTCGTAAGAAATTTCCGGCGATCGAGTTCGAAGTCTGCGACGCGCGCAAACTGAGATTCTCTGACGAATTCGATGCCGTGTTCTCCAATGCCGCGTTGCATTGGATTCCGGAAGCAGAGCAGGTCGTCGCAGGAATTGCACGAGCGTTGCGTCCCGGCGGAAGGTTCGTGGCGGAGTTCGGCGGCAAAGGGAATGTGAAACACGTCGTCGCTGCGTTGAACGCGGCCCTGGCTGGACTAGGGATTTCTCCTCACGGCGTGAATCCGTGGTATTACCCGAGCATTGCGGAGTATGCAACGCTGCTGGAGAAGCACGGCCTGGACGTTGTCGAAGCAGCCTTGTTTGATCGGGCGACCAAGCTGGAAGACAGCGAGCAAGGCTTGCGGAACTGGATCACGATGTTTTGTGCTTCGTACCTGCAGCGGGTTCCCGCTGAGAATCAGGACGGATTTCTGGCTGCCGCCGAGGCGGCGGCGCGTCCGGCGAACTGGAAGTCCGGCTACTGGGAACTTGACTACAGGCGCTTGCGAATCGCGGCGGTTAAGGTGGCGCGATAGCGGCAGCGGGCTTACGGTAGTGGCAGTAGAAAAAATGCCACAATCCATAGCGTAGCTCTTTACAGCCGATGCCCACCGTGCTACATTTCCTCTCGTACCGCCATCTTAAGCGCCAGGCGGCTGGGCCTCTGACTGAGAACCTGCCAAACGTGTGTCTTGTCAATGAGTTAGCGGCGTTGACGGCACTCCTTCACCGCGCCACGGCGAGGGCATCGCGGGAAGAAACCCTCCATCAGGGAACGATGAGTCGTCTCTCTTCGCGCTTGGTGTGCCCAACCTTGCATCGAACTTGGAAGGCGCGCAAGTTGTAGAGACCAAAAGGGGACGTTTTGTTAAAACTGCGCAAAGTCGAAATTACCGGCTTCAAGTCGTTCTGCGAACGTACCGTGGTGACCTTCAGCGGCACGGGCACGACGTGCATCGTCGGCCCAAACGGCTGTGGCAAGTCCAACGTGGTGGACGCGATCAGCTGGGTGTTGGGCGAGCAGAGCCACAAGTCGCTGCGTGCCGGGCGCATGAGCGATTGCATTTTCAACGGCACGGTAAAGCGTCCGCCGATGGGTCTGGCAGAAGTGACCATTACGATGGAAGATCCGGAATTGGCCGAAGCCGCGCGGTTCGTGATGGAGGCTGGCACCCAAGACTCTGCGGACTCGCCCGATGGAATCACGGTCGATACCGCGCAGGCGCAGCCCGATTCCGAAACCAGTGAATTTATTGCAGATGTTCCCGCGCACGCCCCAGCTGAACCATCTGAGGAGGGAGCGCAATCGGACGCTCCCCTTTCGGGCGCCTCGGCAATTGTAACTTCAGAAAGCGGCAGGCCGGAATTCCTGAAAACCAAGCGCAAGAAAAAGAGCGACAAACCGACGCTCGTGACCAAGCCCGGCGAAGTCGTCGTAAGCCGCCGCTTGTATCGCAGCGGCCAGAGCGAATACCTGATCAACGGCCGGGTGGCGCGGCTGCGCGATATTCAGGACATGTTCATGGGCGTCGGCCTCGGCCCCGACTCTTACGCCATCATCGAACAGGGCCGAATCGGGCAGATTCTTTCGACCAAGCCGATAGAGCGCCGGGCCATCATCGAAGAAGCGGCCGGCGTGACGAAGTTCAAGACCAAAAAGCGTCTGGCGGAGGCGAAACTTGAATCCTCCAAGCTCAACCTCTCGCGGGTCAACGACATAGTGGTGGAAGTGGAAAAGCAACTCGGATCGCTGAAGCGCCAGGCGGCCAAGGCGCGGCGTTACGCTGAAATTCGGGAACAGATGCGCGCCATTGTGCGGCAGATGCTGGCCGGCAAGGCGCGCGAGCTGGAAGCGGGAGCCGAACGCATCGCAACGCAACTAGCTGAATTCACCGCAGCCGAGACCCAGCATGCCGAAGCCATTCAGCACCAGGAAGGCCAGCAGGACCGGCTGAACCAGCGTGTCTACGAACTTGACACTGAGATTCGCTTGAACCAGAACCAGCTCAATTTGACGCTGCTCGAAGCGGACCGGGCGGAAAACAAGATCAAGTTTAACGATCAGCGCGCGGCGGAACTGGAGAGTCGCTGTGCTCACGTCGGCTCCGACCTGGCTGGAATAAGCGCGCTGGTCACGGAATGGGAGGCGCGCAGCGCGTCGCAACAGCAAACCGTCACGATGCTGCGCGATGAAGCTTGCGGTCTTGCTTCGCATGTCGAGGCCCTGCAAGCCCGCGCGCAAACGCGCATGGCGCAGATTACTGAGTCCGAGGCGCGCATCGAGGCGCTAAGGCGCACGGCGTCGGAGGCTGGCGAGAGCCTCCTGCGTCTGCACGGCGAGCAGAAGCAAGCCGAGGAGGCGCTGCTTCACCAAGGTGAAGCATTACGGCGGCGCGAAGCGAGCGAACATGATTTGCTGGAGCTTTCCATCCGAGTACGCAACGACGCGGAAGCCGCCGCCCTGGCACTGGACACCGCGAATACCCAACTCCTGGGGTCCAGGCAGCAGGCAGCAGAGCTGCACGGGAAACTGGCGGGTCTGAAAAGCGACCGCGAAGAGCGTGCCAAAAATGCCGAAACGCTGCGCGATTCGCTGGCAGTTGTACGCGCGCGCCACGCGACGCTCACGCAGATTTTGAATGATCGTTCTTATACCGCGGACGCGGTACAAAAACTTTTTGCGGCAAACGAACGAGGCGCGGGCGAGAACTTCCACGCGGTCGGTGTGCTCGCGGACTACGCCGAGGTTCCTCAGGAGCACGAAGGCGCGATTGAGCAATACCTGCGCGACGAACTGGAATACGTCGTGGTCGAAACGTTCGACCATGCACGCGCCGGCGTTTCCATCCTGCGCGACGAAGTCGGCGGCCGCGCCACTTTCTTCGTTGACTCCACCAAGAGCCTGCCGGTGAATGAGTACGAGCCGATCATCCCGTTCCGTCCGGAAGACGGTGTGTACGCGCGCCTGGACAAGCTGGTGGAATTTCGCGATCCTCTCGGTCCCGCGGCCAAGCAGTTCTTGCCGCGGCTGCGCGCTGCGTATCTGACCCAAGACGCCATCGGCGCGGAGAGGCTGGCTCGCGAGAATCCGCAATATGCTTTCGTCACGCCGGACGGCACCACGTATCAAGGACGCATGGTGACCGGTGGGCGCCCCGATGAAGCGGGCCCACTGGGCATGAAGCGCGAATTACGCGCGTTGGACTCCGAAATTGCCGTTCTTCAGTCGCGCATGAACACGGCACAGGCTGATTTGGATCGCCTGGCGGCAGAACTGCGTGAAACGGAATTGGCGCTTGAGTCGGTCACCGCACTGCTGCATGAAGCGGAGCGCGAATTCATCAGCGCGACGCACAAGCACGAGCACATGCAGGGTGAGCTTGCGCGGCTTGGTTTGGAATTGACCGTTTGCCAGACCGAACTCGCGCGCTGGCGCCAGGATGTTGCCGAAGCGCAAAAACGTGCCGAGTACGCCAAGGCCCAGCATGAGACTGCCGCCCTAAGCCGCGCCGACGCCGAAACGGAACGCGCGCGGCTGGTGGAAACGCTGACCGAGTTGCGCGGTTCAGTTCAATCGGAACAAGATCAACTCGCCGCCGGGCGTGTCGAGATGGTTGCGCGCCAGGAGCGCCTGGCCGCTGCGGAAACGATCAACTCCCGTCTGGCCGAAGAGCGCGCCGACCTTGACCGCCGCGAGGCCGTGCTGCGCCAGCAGGAACTTTCCGTCAAGGAGGAGGCAGGGCTGCTGGCGATTCAGAGCCAGGAAATCGGCAAGCAACTGGAAGCGCTGTGCGCCGAAAAGTCGCGCCTGGCGGCGCGACAAGAGGAAATCGAACAGGAATGGGAAGCAGGCCGCACGCGGCTCACTCAGATGGAAGACCACCTGCGCCTAGGCCGCCAGTCGCTGATGGAGCTTCGTGAAAAACGCAGCCATGCGGAAGTAGAGCAGGCCAAGAACGAAAGCGACCGCCAGCATTTGCGCGAAACGTGCATGAGCGAAGTCAATGCTCAGCCGGAAGATTTGATCGCCAGTGAAGCCGTCTTCATGAGTGGCGAGGAGCTGGCTGTCGCCGAAGCCAGCTACCGCGAAATGAAGGAACGCATCGAGAACATGGGTGCGGTCAATATGATGGCGCTCGAAGAGTTCAACGCGTGCGAGCAGCGCTTCACGTTCTTGACAGGCGAACGCGACGATCTGCTGAAATCCATTGCCGATACGCAGCAGGCCATAGCCGAGCTCGACCAGATTTCCAAGGAAAAGTTCGAGCACGCATTCAACGCCATCAACGCCAACTTCAGCACGGCGTTTCACGCGATTTTCGGCGGGGGCATGGCGGAGATGCGCTTGACCGAACCGGACAGCTCCGGTGACGCCGGCATCGATGTGGTCGCTTCGCCCCCGGGCAAGCGCCTGCAAAACGTGCTGCTGCTTTCCGGCGGCGAGAAGGCCATGACCGCACTGGCGCTGCTGATCGCCATTTTCCGCTATCAGCCGAGCCCGTTCTGCATTCTCGACGAAGTGGACGCGCCGCTCGACGAAGCCAACGTTGGCCGCTTCACGCGGCTTCTGGGCGAAATGAGCGCGCAGACGCAATTCATCGTCGTCACCCACAATCGCAAGACGATGGAAACCGGCAGCGTTCTCTATGGCGTCACAATGCAAGAGCCCGGCGTGTCGAAAATCGTCAGCGTTCGCTGGGAAGGCGAAGAAGCACCGACGCCCAGGACCCGCGCGGCCGCCGCGACTGCGGCCTAGTCTCTCTTACTAATTCCTTGAGGCACTAGAGCGCTGCGCCCAATTCTCGTTTTGTTTTTTTCTTCCAGCGTTTTCCAAAAATTTCCACCGGTGCGCATTTGACTTCGCGCTGCGCCTTGCTAGAATCCTCGCTCATTTATTGGAGAAGTTTCAGTGTCTGCAGCTCCCGCAATGACGGTCCTACTAGAAACCAATTTTCCCGGGCTGGCGCCCAGCGCGCGCGGGAAGGTGCGCGACATTTTCGATCTCGGCGACAAGCTGCTGATCGTCGCCACCGATCGCTTGTCGGCATTCGACGTGGTGATGCCTACTCCGATTCCGGACAAGGGCCAAGTCCTCACACGGCTTTCTCTTTTTTGGTTCGATTTGCTGAAGGACATCGTGCCGAACCACCTTCTCAGCGCCACCGACTTCCCCTCCTCGTTCGACGCTTTTCGCGACCAGCTTGCCGGCCGTTCCATGCTGGTGAAGAAAACCCAGCCCTTGCCGATTGAATGCGTGGTGCGCGGATACTTGAGCGGCTCCGGCTGGAAGGAATACAAAGCCTCCGGAACCGTCTGCGGGACTGCCTTGCCTTCCGGCCTGCGCGAATCGGACCGGTTGCCGGAACCGATCTTCACGCCGGCTACCAAGGCTGCGACCGGCCACGATGAAAATATTTCGTTCGAACGCTCGGCGCAAATGATCGGCGCGGAGCTCGCCGACAAAGTCCGAGCGATCAGCCACGAAATCTATCGTCGCGCCTCGGACTATGCGCTGCCGCGCGGGATCATTCTTGCCGACACCAAATTTGAATTCGGGCTTCTCGACAACCAGCTGATCTGGATTGATGAAGCGCTGACGCCCGACTCCTCGCGCTTCTGGCCCGCGGCGCAATATCAGCGCGGCGGCCCGCAGCTTTCTTTTGATAAACAGTTTGTGCGCGACTATCTGGAACGGATCCAGTGGCCAAAGACGCCGCCGGGTCCGCACCTGCCTCCCGATGTGGTCGCCGCAACTCGTACCAAGTACCGAGAAGCATTCCGAATCCTCACTGGGCACGAATTGGATTAGCAAACCGGCCCGCAAGAGAAATCAAAGAATATCGGGAGCGCACAATCGTGAAGGATCAATTGGAAGGGCTGGTCAGCCAGATGGTGGAGCGCGGAATTCTTTTCGATGAAGCGATCCGCGAGTTTGAAAAGCGTTTTATCAAGAGGACGCTGGAAAGGGCCCAGGGCAATCAATGCCGCGCGGCAAAGATGCTGGGCATCCATCGCAACACACTGAGCCGCAAGATCGGCGAACACAAGCTGGACCACCACGGTTCGCCCAGGCGCTGATCGCGGCGGCCCCTGGCTATCGCCGAAACGAAGCCCCCGCCAACAGACTAAAACGGCCCTTGGATTATCCAAGGGCCGTTGGTCTCATGTGATCCGTTGCGGTTACGATGCGGGCGGCTTCTTCGCCGGCGGACGGCGCACCGGAGCCTTCCTCGGAGTGGCTTTCTTTTCTTCCTTAGGCAGGTCCTCGGCGTTGATCTTGGCCTTGTCAAAGTGCAGCATGAACGCGGGCTCCGGATCGTAAGAAACCAGCGTGCCGGTGAAGCGCGGCGTGGGCGTCTTCTCCTTGTCCAGTTTGGCTGCTTCCGGCTGCCCAACGACCTTCACATCCATATTTGGAGTCGTCGCGGCGTCAAATTCAGCCTGATTGGTCACGAATGCCATCTTTAGGGTTACAGGATCCGCTTCGGAAGCGCCGGGAGTAACCTCCATCAGCTTGCCCGGTACATCCGGGAACTCCAGACCGCAGGCGGCCAGCCAGGTCACCTTGGACTTGTCGCCGCCAGCTTTGAGGTCCGCGATCACCGAAGCGATGGTCATGTCTTTCTGAGCTGCGGAGATGTCCGTGGAGCTGACGATCTTGTACGTCGCCGGACGATCGGCCGAAGCGCCTGCCAGCTGCATCAGCTCGTTCAACTGCGGGTCCACCAGGTTGTCACAAGTCGCTTGCTGGTAGTTCACAAACAGTTTGCGCAGGTAAGTTGTCAGCTGCTTTCTCTGGGCCTCGGTTGCGTTCTTGGAAGTGATGGCGCGAGCGATGTACCAGAAACCGTCCAGAGTTTGCGGCGGATTCTGGGCCAGGTATGCGCGGCCCAAGTTGTAGTCCGTGATGGCGTCGTCGGGATTTATCTCCAAAACCTGTTTGTAGTACTTGACGGCATTCGGATAGTCCTTGCAAACCATCGCACCCTGTGCTGCTGCTCCGTTGAAATAGATAGCGCCGGTCTTTTTTTGCTCATCGAACGCTTTGTCATCCATGTTGTCCGGCTTCTTCAAATCTGGAATCAGCTTCAGACCGGCCTCAGCCGACGAAATGGCTCCCTTACACTGAGCCGCCTGATCTGCCGGCGGCATGCTGTAGAACGCGGTAGCGCGTGCGTATAGCGCGGCGTACCTCTCGTTCGGGCCAACCTCAGCCTGGCCCATTTTGTCGGCCAGGGTCAGGTACTTGTCCACGAATTCATTCACCTTGGCCCAATTCTTCTGCTGGTAGTAGGCCTGGTAGTACATCGGGTAAACGAACTTTAGCAAATACGAGTTGGGATACTTGGAAACGAAATCGTCCATGCACTTTATTTTGGAGGCGGAGTTGTTGTCGTTGGCGCAAGCCTGCTCCGCGTTATATTCGGGCATGGTGTATTTCTGCGCGCCTGCGCCGGTATCCTGGGCGCGCACGCCACTCGCCGTTCCGAGCACCAGCGCCAGCGCCAACAACAAGGCCAGCCCCGCCAAACGTGTAAATCGATTCATTCCCATTCTCCTCGCTGAATCCTCGAGCTTTTTGAATTTTGCTCCGGAGTACACCGGACCGGCAGCCTGGTACTTTGCACAAAGCGCCGCGCCCGAACCCTCAGCCGCGTCGGAAATCCTTGGGATTATAGGTAAAGCCTGCTGCATATCGCAAGCCGTTCGGTGATGGTGAAGTTGGCACAAAGGCACAACGGTTTCGCCTCGGCCTGGAACCGTGCGGACAAGCGAAACGGCGGTGGAACGAATCGCGCCTGCAAGATTGCAGCTCGTTTGTAAATCGTATTCCATCGAGGATTTTAAAGGTTGCTGCACCTGGCTGTGGGCCTTTTGCCGACGCGCTCTCGAGGCTAAGATGAGCTTGGCACAAAAAACGTGGCCTGGGTAAGGGTGAATTCTTATGACCGGCATTCATGGAACTGATGGCAGCGTTTGGCCCCCGCTTGCGGGAAAAGTCGCGCTGATTACCGGCGGAAATCGTGGCATCGGTAAGGCAATCGCCGCGCGGCTGGCGGCATTGGGCGCCTCGGTCGCCATCTGCGGGCGCGATCAGCAGAGTCTCGACGCTGCTACCAACGAGTTGCGCTTGTCCGGAGGCCGGGTTCACGCGCAACGCGCCGACGTCACCAAAGCTGCAGACGTTGCGGCACTCGTTGCGCAAGCGGAATCCTCACTCGGACCGGTCGCGATCCTGATTAACAACGCTGGCCTGGGACTTTTCGGCCCGGTCCATGAAAAATCGGAACAGGACTGGGACACTCTATTCAACACCAATGTCAAAAGTTTGTTTCTGGTGTCCAAGGCGGTGATCCCGGGCATGATCCAGCGCCGCTCCGGCGACATCGTCAACATTAGTTCCTTGGCCGGCAAGAATACATTCGCGGGCGGCGGAATTTATTGCGCCACCAAGTGGGCGGTACAAGGGCTAAGCGGCTGCATGGCCGAGGACTTGCGCGGCCACGGGATTCGCGTCAGTACGGTGTGCCCGGGAAGCGTGGCGACCGAGTTCTCCGGCCGCGGGACGAAAGACGCCAGCAAAGTACTGACGGCCGGCGACGTGGCCCATGCCGTGGCGATGATCCTCACCCAGGGGCCGCAGAGCTTTTTAAGCGAGGTACACCTGCGGCCGGTGGCCAAGCCCTGATCCCATCCACCTGATGCCCGCCAGAAGCTAAATTCCCTCTTGACAATAGTCGTTGTCACGACTATATTCAAAATATGGCCGAAGCCAAAAACCCGAAGCGCCCAGCCCCGGCTTTGGAAACCCGCGCCTTCGTCGCCCTGGTCATCGCCGCAGACCGCCTCAGCCTGGAAGCCGAACAACTGATCAAGACCCACGGCCTCACCGGCACCCAATACAACGTACTGCGCATCTTGCGCGGCGCCCAGCCCGACGGCCTCGCTTGCAAAGGCATCGGCGACCGCATGATCTCCCACGATCCTGATATGACTAGACTGCTCGATCGCATGGAGAAGCGCGCGCTCATCACCCGCGAACGGCAAACTAAGGATCGCCGAGTCATCAAAACACGCATCACCGCCCAGGGCCTGGAAATCTTGAAGAAGCTGGATGCTCCGGTGCTGGAGCTGCATCGCCGGCAATTTCGCCGAGTCAGTGCCGCTGATTTGAAGGGACTGGCCAAAACGCTCGAGGAGATCATCCCGCGCGAATCGAACTAGCGCGCATCCAAAACAGTTTCCGTTCAGCAAAGTTCGCAAATGAAAAGGAGATGCAAAACAACATGGGCCACTTACTTTCGAAATTTACTTGGAGCGCAGCACTGACGGCGGTACTCACTCTGCCCGCCTCGGCTGCCACCACCACTTGGGAGATCGATCCCGCGCATACCGCGGCAGGTTTTTCCGTCAAGCACCTGATGATTTCCACCGTGCGCGGGCAGTTCAAAGGCATCACCGGCACCATCAATTGGGACGATCAGGACATTTCCAAATCGACTGTTGACGTAACCATTGATGCCAAGACCGTGGATACTAGCGAGCCGCAGCGCGACAAGGATCTCCGCAGCGACAGGTTTTTCGACACCGAGAAGTTTCCGACCATCACCTTCAAGTCCACAAAAGTCGAGCAGGTTTCCGCGGGCCGGCTTAAGGTCGCCGGCAATCTTACGATTCATGGCATCACCAAGCCAGTAGTGCTCGATGTGGAAGGGCCAAGTGCGCAGATCAAAGATCCCTGGGGAATGACCCGCGTAGCGATCAACGCCACCACCAAAGTGAACCGCCAGGACTATGGCGTGAAGTGGAATGCCAACATTGACGGCGGCGGCGTGGTCGTCGGCGATGACGTCAACATCACCATTGATCTGGAGATGGTCAAAAAGGCGGCCAAGTAAAAGGTGCGCTTTCGGGTGTAGAGGCGCGGCTTTCCGCGCCCTGCTCCGGCCGCAATCCCTCGGCTCTTCATTCGCCCGTATGCGATCGATATTTCGTCGAACGAACTACCAATTATGGAGAGACTTGTATGAAGAATCCTGCGCCTGCAGAATTCCCCATCCACGAACTGATCGCCAATCGCTGGAGCCCGCGCGCTTTCTCCGAGAAAGCAATCCCCGCAGCTGATCTACGCAGCCTGTTTGAAGCGGCGCGCTGGGCGCCGTCCAGCAACAATGAGCAGCCCTGGGCTTTCATCGTGGCCACGCGCGACGACGAGCGAAACTTCTCGAAGGCCCTGCAGCCGCTGGTGGAGTTCAATGTCAACTGGGCTAAGCACGCTTACGTGCTGGGCTTCGCCGTTTCCGAGCTAAACTTCGCGAAGAACAACACACCGAATCGGAACGCGCAATACGACACTGGCGCTGCGATGGCCTGGCTCACCGCAGAGGCAAGCGCGCGTGGCCTGTTCGTCCACCAAATGGCTGGATTCGATCCGGACACCGCGCGCGAAGTGTTCGACATCCCCGCCGGCTGGGACGCCATTGCGGCGTTCGCCATCGGCTATCCCGGTGACGCTGCTTCCCTGCCCGAGCCCTACCGTAGCCGGGAAACCGCGCCGCGTAGCCGCAAACCCGTACGCGATTTTGTCATGACCGGCTCGTGGGGCCAGGCCGCGCCTTTTCTTCCGAAATAACTGGAAAAATTCGCCCACTCCTAGAGGTAGCGAGTTAGCACTTTCCTCGATCTCCATATAGAATCGAGTGAGAAATCATCCTGGCTCATGATTCAAGGAACTAACCCCGCTCGATGCACGGCACTCTCGAATTTCTGATTAGGCATGGTTACCTGGTGCTGCTCGGCTGGGTTTTCGCC
Organism: uncultured Acidobacteriaceae bacterium; assembly: GCA_964594885.1. GTDB lineage: Bacteria > Acidobacteriota > Terriglobia > Acidiferrales > UBA7541 > Acidiferrum. The sequence continues at coordinate 81,473 of CAZQOB010000002.1, read as the reverse complement.
GAACAGATCGGCCTGCCTGTGCCATCCTTGCCCTTGTTACTCGCAGCTGGTGCCTTGGCGGGCTCGGGCCAGCTTAGCTTCTGGACCTCGCTCGCTCTGGTTACTCTGAGCGCCCTTTCCGCGGATTCTATCTGGTATGCCCTCGGCAAGACCAGAGGTATCCGCATCTTGCAGTTCCTCTGCAAGATCTCACTTGAACCTGATTCCTGCGTCCGCCGTACCGAAGGCATCTTTTCGAGGCAGGGTGCACGTTCGCTGCTGGTGGCAAAATTTATTCCCGGCCTCGGCGCCGTGGCCCCGCCGCTCGCCGGCGTCTTTCACATGCGGGTGCGTAAGTTCCTTGTCTATGACGGCTTTGGTTCGCTGCTGTGGGGACTTTCTCTTCTCGGCGCGGGTTACGTTTTCAGTGCGCAAATCGAGCGCATCGCGGAGCAGGCTGCGCGCCTCGGCGGCTGGCTTGCGGTTCTGCTTATCGCCTGCCTGTCAGCCTACCTCGTCTGGAAATTCGTCGGCCGCCAGAAATTCCTGCACGAACTGCGCATCGCCCGCATTACTCCGGAAGAACTAAAAGCGAAGCTCGATGCCGGCGAGGAGTTGGCGATCGTTGATCTGCGGCACTCAATGGATTTTGAAGCCGACCCGGAAAAAATTCCCGGCGCTTTTCGCATAGATGCCCAGGAACTGGAAGCAAAAACCGACACGCTGCCGCACGATCGCGAAGTGATCCTTTACTGTACTTGACCCAACGAAGCCACCAGCGCCCGTGTGGCGCTGCTCCTCAGAAGGCAAGGCATCACCCGCATTCGCCCGCTGCAAGGCGGTCTGGACGGCTGGCGCCAGCTCGGCTATCCCGTGGACAGCGTGGCGCCAAGCTCCGACCCAACACAAGTCCTCGCGGCAGAAAAGTAGAAAAACGTTCCCAACCCGGTCCGCGGATCCTCCCGCCCACCGTACGCCTACAGGATTTTCCCCTGGGGCCGGTCCCAGCGATCTGCTTCAAAATTGCTCGTGGACTTAGTGTGCCCGGTCCACCCGGGTCCGGAGCTGGTCATGAACGTCATTCGGCGGACCTTCAAAATTCTCGCCCCTGGAAATTCCCTGCAGCGAAGAACAGCCTACAGCCTGGCCGTGGTCCGGATGATTCTGGCACCGGTCATCTTTATGGCCATTTACTACCTCTTCCGCATGGGCTGGCTGGTCGATCGCATTGTGAACGTCGACGCTCCCGCGGCCGCGCTGGCACAACAGGCTTCCATCGAAATGCTGGAAGCACGCCGCGCCGAACGCAATTATCTCGTTCTCCGCGACGCTTCTTACCTTGCTGCGAATCACGAGGCGGTCGCCAAGACCCAACAGACTCTTTCCGACATCGCCATCACGGAATCCAATGACAACGATTCCCTGCAAAATGCCGTTGATGCTCTGGCTCTCTACGGCCGCCAGTTGCAGCAAGCGGTAACCATCCTGGATCGCCCAGGGCAAAGCACCACCAACCGCGTTCAGACGCTGGTCAAAGACTACGAAAGAGACCTGGAGCAACTCCTGAATCGTTCCCCCCGCGTGAGCCGCCGCCGTTTGATGGACGAGCTTCGCCAGCGAGTCGATTCTTTCGATGCTCAAATCTCCAAAACCACCGAGGAAACCGATCCCGAACTGCAGAAGCTCACAGAAGACTTGCAAACCTCAAGCGCAGCCGTTTTGCAGCAAACCGCTCACCTGGAATCGGTAAATTGGGCTCGCGTTCAAGCCGACCACGCCGACGCGCGACGGCTCCTTCACGAGGCCGAATGGGCGCTCTCGATTGTTTCCGCGCTGACCGTTCTGGTCAGCATCTGGGTCAGCTACGTCCTTCCCCGCCAGGTAGTGAAACCTCTGCTGAGCCTGAAGGAAGCCGTGGACCACGCCGCAGAAGGAAATTACGAAATTGACTTTGATGTTTCTGGCAAAGGCGAAGTTGTTGATCTGGTCGAAAGCCTACGCCGCATGCTGGCGTCGCTGCATCCGAAGCGCTGGCGCATCTGATTCAACAAACCGCAACTCGCCAATAGCGAAACAAAAGACCGCAAGAAATATTACCGCTGCCAACCCCCAGGTCCATCGATTTGCAGAAGGACCAGCGCCGGCATGAAGGTTCAGGGCAAGACTTGATAACGAATCACCATGCCGCCGGAGTTGTGGAACGAAACGTGACAGTGAAACAGCCAAATGCCTGGATCGTCCGGGACCATATCGCCGACAACCATCTGCATCGGGGCCATAGCCGTAACATCGGTGCGCATCTGGCTGATCACCAACGTATTACCGTGCCAGTGCGGAGTATGGGCGTCGAAATCGTTAATTCCGCTGAAGAGATACCATCGCACATGTTCGCCCTTGTGCATCGTAATGGCGCGGAGCGGCATACTGCCATGCCGGTACCCGTTGATGGAAAACTGTACAAAGTATGGATAGGCACCAGTGGCACTATAAGGCGCCGGCTGCATCGGCAGCGGTGTTTCGGTAGCCATGCTGGGAAGGTTTTTCTCGACGTGCCAGCTATCTTCTTCATGAGTCTGCGCAAACATCGTTACGAACTCGCGATCCACGTCCTTTGGACTGCCATCAGGCCTAGCTTGGCCGCGCGCGGTGACGATCATCGGTCCTATCAGGCCCGAGTTAGGGTCCCGGTATTCGTCCGTATGCGAGTGATACATCCAAAGGATGGAGTTGGTATCCCCGGCGGCGGGGCCGGCGCGCTCGGGCACCTGCCAGGTATAGGTGTGCGTGCCGCCGGGAGGAACGGAGTCGTCTGCCTTATCGGCGCCCGAGGTTCCGTCCTGATAGGGAGCGCCTTCGGAATCCTTGTTGTAAAACACACCGTGCGGATGAATCGAGTGCGGATGACCTGCATGGTTCCGAAAGACAACTTTGATGGTGTCGCCGACTTCCGCTCGGATCAGTGGGCCGAGGAAGCCAAGGTGTTCCCATTCAGGGGCACGCTTCTTAAGGGTTTGGAACGAATCATCCGTATATTCGCGGTACAGCGTTTTCAGGTAAGCGGTGGGAACTGGCTTCTCTACGCGTGGGCCGCCCGGAGTAGGACTCGCGAACCAGCCTAGCGATTGAAACGGCTCACCGGTAATGCCATTCACGCCGGTGTACACATAGTCCCAGATCACATCGTCGGCGGCGATGTAGTAAGTGCGCGTATGGCCGGGAGCATCAGCAGGCGCCGGGCTGCTCGAAACCATTTTCATCGATTGCGCGGAAGCGGCCGTAGAAAACAAAAGAGAGGCGAGAACGACGGAAAAACAATCCCGAGGAATTTTCATTGAGCCTCCAGGGCATTGGGTGTTGGAGGGGTTGCCAGAGTATGTACGGCCCAACTCTGCGCGGATTCTACATCACTCTTGCCGCCATGTTCCATCACGCGCTGCTCGCGTTATAATGCGCGCCAACTATGGAGTTGGCTGCGGGAACCAAACTGGGGCCCTACGAAGTGGTCGGCCCGATCGGCGCCGGGGGAATGGGCGAAGTCTATCGCGCGCGCGACACACGCCTCGACCGCTGCGTCGCGCTGAAAATCCTGCCAGCGCATTTTTCCTGCTCACCGGAACAGAAGAGCCGCTTCGACCGCGAAGCGCGCACGCTTTCTTCTGTCGCTCATCCACACATTTGTCATCTCTACGACGTGGGTTCGCAGTCTGGCACTGATTTTCTGGTGATGGAGCTTCTGGAGGGCGAAACTCTCGCGGCGCGCCTCCGCAAAGGCGCGCTCCCTTGCAGCGAAGTCCTCAAGATCGGCACAGAAATCGCCGACGCCCTGGCTAGCGCGCATCGCCTCGGCCTCGTCCACCGCGATCTGAAACCTTCCAACATTATGCTCACCAAGACCGGAGCCAAGCTGATGGACTTCGGACTTGCAAAACCTGCCGGGGTGAATCCCGTCCCGGGTTCCGGCACACCTAGTGCCGCGCCTTCCGCCGAAACACTGACGACCATGCACAGCCCCCGATCGCCCATCACCACTGCGGGTGCGATTGTTGGAACAATTCAGTACATGTCGCCCGAGCAACTCGACGGCAAGGAAGCCGACGCTCGCAGTGACCTCTTTGCGTTTGGCGCGGTCCTCTACGAAATGGCGACCGGCCGTCGGGCGTTCGAAGGCAAATCGTATATGTCGGTGGCTTCCGCGATTCTGCACCAGGAGCCGAAGCCGGTGAATACGGTTCAGCCGACTTCGCCCGCGGAGTTGAACTACATCATCTCCACCTGCCTGGCGAAAGATCCCGACGACCGCTTCCAAACGGCCCACGACGTCATGTTGCAATTGGGCTGGCTGGCACAGTCGGGCGGCAGCGCAGCGGCAGCTTCGCGGAGAGACGAAGGTGTGCCGAAAAAGTGGGCGCTGGCGACTGGCGTAGCGGCGCTTATCGCTATTGGCGCGCTGACCTTTGCATTCCTCAGGGCGGGAGCGCGTTCTGCAGACCCGGGTAGTGGACTCACGCGCCTGACCGTCTCCTTACCCGAAAAACAGGAGCTGGCGGTGGATACGGGCAGAGCCCTTGCTCTTTCGCCTGACGGCAAGCGATTGGCGTATGTGGCGAACGAAAGTGGAGTCTCGCATCTGTATGTGCGTCGCTTGGATCAGTTCGAGGCCATAGCGATCCCGGATTCGGAAGGCGCAACTTTTCCATTTTTTTCTCCGAATGGCGATTGGGTCGTCTACTACAGTCAACAGAAACTGAAGAAGGCTCCTTCAGACGGAGGGCTGCCGATTGAAATTTGCCAGGTTCCGGCATTTTTCGGCGGAAACTGGACTGCGCGCGACGTAATCGTGATGGCGGTGCCGACCTACGGTATGGCCACCGTACCGGCGACAGGAGGTGTGCCACAAAAAGTGCCCATCGTGACGAAAGGAAGCATGGTTTACGCGGAAGGTTTGGACTCGGTGGGCGATGGCACCTGGATTCTGTACACAGACTATTATTCCACTCGACGTACGATCAAGGCAGTGAATCTCCAAACTGCCGAAGTTCGACCTATTCTGGACAACGGGCAGAGTGCCCGCTATGCGGCCGGTCATCTTGTGTACTACGAAGGCGGCGCGATGTGGCAGGTGCCCTTCGACGTCGGACGGCTCGCGGTTACTGGGGATCCGGTGAAGCTGGAATCGGGCGTAAACGAAGAGATTTACGTGGCGCAAATGAGCGTGTCGCGCAATGGAGTGCTGGCCTATGTGCCGGGTCCAGCCGGCAACTTCTTCCGCAATCTTTTCCTGGTGAGTCGCAAAGGCGAGGAACGCAAAGTCGATATTCCGCCGCAGGACTATGTGGACCCATCCTTTTCACCCGATGGCAGACGCATCGGGTTGGCCCTCCGGAGCGCGACCGTTGGTCAAGGACTGTTGGTGGTGGACCCGGACCACGCTGCGATCACCAATCTGCTTTCTAACTCGTTCGCGACCGCGCCCGTTTGGTCGCCAGACGGGCGCTATCTCCTGTTCGACCAGCGTGACCCTGCCCAGAAGTTGGGCATTTATCGCATCTCCGTGACGGGGGGCACGCCGCCACAACTGCTCGTAACGACTGCGTTGACCACCCACATTACGTCTGCGACCGGAGAGGTTGCTTCTGTCTCCGTGAACGATCCTACGACCAATACCGATTTGTGGTTCCTAAGTCTGCGTGAGCCGTTTGAACTGAAGCCCTTTAAGGTCACGGCGGCGGCAGAGCGGCAAGGCGCGCTTTCGCCGGATGGGCACTGGCTCGCGTATGCGTCGAATGATACAGGGCGGTCGGAAGTGTATGTGGAGCCAGTGCCGGGACCCGGCGGACGGCAGCAAATCTCGATCGATGGTGGTGAGCAGCCGCGATGGGTGCGGAATGGAAAAGAAATCTTGTACCGCAACGGCACCAAAATGATGAGCGTGCTGGTGCAGACTCAGCCCACGCTGCAAACCGGCAAGGCAGCGGCCCTATTCGACCGCAAATTTGATCGCGGAGGCGCGGTACCAGGATACGATGTGTCGCCGGACGGCCAGACTTTGGTGATGACGCGCTCCGAGCGCGACAGAGCAACGCAGATTCGCGTGGTGATTGGCTCGCCTTTCGGCAAGTAAACAGCAAAATGTGTTCTTTGCCGTAGCGCGCAATGGAACACTGCGTGCCAAGAAAAAGTGTTGTCACCGCAATGCTCGATTGCAGTAAGATGCGCACAATCTTCGGACCCTGGACTCCGCAAATTACTCTGGAAGGAAACTCAAAATGAAGAAACCAGCCATCTTGATTCTCGGACTTTTTGCCATGGTCTTACTCGCCGGGCCAACGCACGGGCAGGACACAGGGAAAAAGACGACGATGAAGCCGGCTCTGGGTGTTGCTGACGGTCTTCTAAAACAGTGGAATGACATCGGGCGAAAACTGATTGCGATGTCCGAAGATTTTCCGGAAGACAAATACGATTTCAAGGCTGCTCCTTCGGCGCGCAGCTTTGCCGAACGCCTGATTCACGCCGCCGCAGCGAACTATTACTTCACGAACCCGGCAACGGGGCAGAAACCACCGACCGAAGAAGATCCGGCGCGCTCAAACTTCAAGAACAAGCAGGCGATCATCGCCTATGTGAAGAAATCGTTCGCCGATGGCGCCGCGGCAATCAAGGCCAAAGGCGACAAGGGTTTGTCCGAGGCCGTTGTGGATCCGTTTGCCGAGGATAATCCACAGAACGCCGGCAAAGACCAGATTCGTCTTGTGGACTTGGCTTACAGCATTGTTGAACACTCTGGAGAGTGCTACGGCCAGCTCACCGTGTACTACCGCGCCGCCGGCATGGTCCCTCCCGAATCCCGGCCCAGAAGCTGAATCGTCGAGCAGCCCTCGTGGCGGCTCTGAAACGGTCCTGGCTGTCGACTGTCGACTTCTTCTCAAAACATGCCGCCGGTTACGCGAATTGTTTCGCCAGTCAAATACTTCGAATCGGATGAAGCGAGATAGACGGCGGTTGGAGAGATGTCGTCGGTCTGGCCGATGCGGCCCAGGGGCGACTGCGATTCGATCCATTTGCGGAAGTCGCCTTCGGAGAAGCCTGCGGAAACCACTCCTTCGGTTTCGATCATGCCGGGATTAATCGAGTTGACACGAATCTTGCGCGGGCCAAGTTCCTTAGAAAGCACGGCAGTAATCGAATCCACCGCCGCCTTGGTAGCGCTGTACACCGACGTATTTGCCGGATTGATGGTGCTGACGCCGGAGCCCACATTGATGATGCTGCCGCCTTCCGGGCCGATCAACTTCACCGCCTCTCGAGTCGCCAGCAACAAGCCCAGCACATTGAGGTTGAAGTGTTTGTGGAACAGTTCTTCGGTCACGCCGTCCAGCGGAGCGAACTGATAGATGCCCGCGTTGTTCACCAAAATGTTCAGCTTGCCGTAGAGCCTCTTTGTTTCCGCGAAGAGGCGGACCACGTCGGCCGGGTTGGACAGGTCGGCCTGCAGCGCCGCGGCTTTTCCGCCCGCAGCCGTAATTTCCTTGACCACTTTGTCCGCGCCTTCTTTGCTTGACGCGTAGTTCACCACCACCGACGCGCCTTCTGCCGCCAGCGCTTTGGCGATTCCGGCGCCGATGCCCTTCGATGCTCCGGTTACTACCGCTACTTGATTTGTGAGTTTGGCCATGTAAATGTCCCGCTTTCCCCGAATTAGTCGTTTAGACAACCTTCTAATGGATGCGGCACCGGCGAAAAGGTTGCGGAGCGGATTCGGCCCCTTCCGCCGCTCCTCGATCGAAGCACTCGCTGGCCGCAACCATTTCCTTGCCCTTTCCCCGGGGAAGTGCGAGGATTCCGCTCAATCGGAGGGATCCATGTCCGCTTCCGCCCCGTCTGTGCCCATTCCGGAGAAACAATCCGGGCGAACGCCTCTGTTCGTTGCAAAAATCTTCGGGTTTGTGGTGCTGCTCGGGGTCGCACTCTGGTTTGTCGTGAACTACCCGCTTCAGTACTTGCTGCATTACAACGAAGCCCATTTCACAAATCCTGCCTCCGGTGCGGCGAATTACTGGCGCGACCGCTTTTGGCTCTGCACCCACTTTGGCGGCGGTATGCTGGCCCTTCTCGTCGGTCCGTGGCAGTTCTGGACCGGCTTTCGCGCGCGCTACGCGCGACTGCATCGCTGGACTGGCCGGCTGTTTCTCGCCGGCGTGTTGCTTGGGTCGATCGGCGCGGTACGCTTGATTGCCGCGACAACCTTCGGATGGGCGTTCGGCACCAGCATCGCCAGCCTGTTGCTGGCCTGGATGGCTACGGCAGGCGTTGCGTATCTGGCGATCCTCAACGGTCGCGTCGAGACTCACAAGACCTGGATGGTGCGCGCCTACGTTGTGACCTTCGGGTTTGTCACTTTTCGCGCTTTCAACGACCACGGCCCCGTTTCCCGTCTGCAGCCCGTTGGCGATCGCAGCATTACCATGGGCTGGGCCTGCTGGGCCATCCCCTTGCTGCTGACGATTGCGATCCAAGAGGTTCTGGCGATTCGCAACCGGCAAGCGGCTAGCGATTAGGAATAGGGATCAGGCAAGACCATCCGACGACCCGACAAACATGGTTCGGTGATGGGACGAGCAGGGGCCCCACCCATTTTTCAAAAATCTGTGACCAAGCTAGCATCAAGAAGATTCTTCGAAATGATGTACCGCTGCCATCGGGAAGATGGTTCGAACTTTAGAGCAGGGAGACGGCTGAAGCCCGCCCTAACGCCATAAGGACCGGGCATTGCGTAGGCGCAGTCGGAGGCCGCTAGGGCTTTGCGGACGGCTGCCAGAGCTCGATCTTATTTCCATCCAGATCATAGATCCAGGCGAAGCGGCCGTAGGATTCATTCATTCGTTTGGGATCTATCTTTACGCCCTCTTGTTTTAAGCGGTCGAGCAAAGCGTCCAGGTCGTCCACGATGTAGTTGACCATAAACGTTTGACTGGGTTCGAAATAGTTGGTGGAGGCGGGAAAAACAGTCCAGACGGTAACGTGCTCTTTCTGCGGATCGTCGTGTTCACGCCACGGAAGCATGGCGCCTGAGCCTTTGTCAGCGAGTCCAAGATGCTTCGAATACCATTCACGCATCTGATCCCGATTAGCGGATTTGAAGAAGACACCGCCGATTCCAAGGATCCGCCCGCGCTGCTCTGTTTTGACCGGCGGCTTGGACTTTTCAGGTGGCGGAGATTGCGCCTCCTGTCCGCCTTTTGAGCAGATCGCGATGAGTAACAGCGAGCCGAGCGTAATTGCGCGCCAATGTGTTCCTTGCATGCGCGGATTATACCTCGATTCGAATAGGAGAAAACGCTGCGCAAGGTTCGCAGACCACGCTTTCCTGGCGGCCCCAAGGCAGGTCACCGTAGACCGCCAAGATCATGTGGTTTTTAGTGTCGGGCCGCAGCCGGCAATCGCCTGTAATCTTCCTTCCCGTTTCCGATGGAGATCGCACTAGAGAGTTCGACTGGAAACTCGGATGGCGGCTCGATGGCGATTTTTTTCCATCGCGCGACGTACTTCGGTTTACAAAGCGAACCCGGGGCACCCCTCCTACGTTGAAACCTGGACAAGGCGACGGCCCCTACCCAACCCGGTAGACGGTCCCGCACAGAGTGAGAATCGAGTCCTCGATCACAGCCGTGGCAGGACGATGCCGCCCTGGGACTGGTACTTGCCCTTTTTGTCTTTGTAGCTGACTTCGCAGTCTTCGTTGGACTGGAAGAAGATAACCTGGCACAGGCCTTCGTTGGCGTAGATTTTGGCGGGCAGCGGCGTGGTGTTGCTGATCTCGAGCGTGACGAAGCCTTCCCACTCGGGCTCGAACGGCGTCACGTTGACGATGATGCCGCATCGGGCGTACGTGGATTTGCCGACGCAGACCGTGAGCACGTTGCGTGGAATCCGGAAGTATTCGACCGAGCGCGCCAGGGCAAAAGAATTTGGCGGAATGATGCAAACATCGCCTTTGAATTCGACCAAAGAGCGCGAATCGAAATGTTTTGGGTCCACAATGGTCGAATTCACGTTGGTGAAGATACGGAACTCGTCGGCGACGCGAATATCGTAGCCGTAAGACGATACACCGTAGCTGATGACTCCTTCGCGGACCTGCCGGTCGGTGAACGGCTCGATCATCTTGTGTTCCAGCGCCATGCGGCGAATCCAGCGGTCCGGCCTGACTGACATCCAGTTCCCTCCAAACAAAATTGGTGATGGCAAGATGAAAGAAGAACAGTCAGTGTAGATGAGGCAACGAGTCTTGACAACCTGGCGCGCAGCCTCTAGCATCTGCCCTCAGAGCAAGGCCCTACCGAAAGCGTCACGGTGGTTGCGGAGTTCGTTGGAGGACGCGCTTGATCAAATTGGACATTGTGAACGCGGTGCTGGCCAAGCTGGACGGAGCGGGCGTGAGCCGCGTGAAGGCCGAGCAAGCCGTTGAAACGGTTTTTGAGTCGTTGAAAAACGGTATGGGCCGCAGCCAGCGTATCGAACTGCGGCGCTTTGGAGTATTTACGGTAAAGCCGCGCAAGACCGGCATCGGCCGCAACCCGCGCACCGGAGAAGAGGTCAATATTCCTCCAGGCAAAGCTGTACGCTTCAAGCCCGGCAAGGAGCTGCAGGGACTGGAAAGCGACAAGTAATTCGCAACCGACGCGAAGTTCCAGCCCCTTTTCGTAATCTTCAAACTATCGTCTTCCAAGAAAATTTCATCTAATTTTTCTGTGACCTCTGATACCAGCTCAGCGCCTTCGACCATCGATCTGAACCCGGCGATTCCACGGAACGGTGATGCGGTTCCGAGCTGGGAACCGGCGCCACCCCCAAAGCCGAGGAAATTGTGGTTGGCGATTGTGCTGTTCGCGGTGACCTTCTTCACTTGCCTGGCCGCAGGCCGGCAATTCGCGATTGCGTTTGCCAACGGACAGGCTGCTTCGCTGGATGAGTTCGAAGTTTCGCTGAAGCTGCTGTACAAAGACCCGACCGCGCTGGCACCGGGAATCCCGTTTGCGCTTGCGCTGATGACGATTCTGCTGGTGCACGAACTCGGGCACTATTTTGCCTGCAAGCAGCACGGCATTCGCGCCAGCTATCCATACTTCGTTCCGGCGCCGACGCTGATCGGAACCTTCGGCGCGTTCATCCTGATGCGGTCGCCGATTCGCACGCGCCGGGCGCTGTTTGACGTAGGCGCATCAGGTCCGCTCGTGGGCTTCGCGGCTGCGATCCCGATTCTGTGGTATGGAGTCGCGCATTCCCATGTTGTTCGCTCAGCCGGTGCGTCCAATGCCGATTTTGTGTTCGGCGCACCGCTGGCCCTGCGAATTGCGCTGCAGCACTTCTTCCCCGGACACGATCCGCAATCGGTTCTGCTCCATCCCGTGGCGCGAGCGGCGTGGGTCGGGTTGTTCGCTACCGCCCTCAATCTGTTACCGGCGGGACAGCTTGACGGCGGGCATATTCTGCGTTCGGTCAGCCCGTACATGCACCGCCTGGTCGGAGCAATGGTTCCGGCATTTCTGATTTTGCTATGGTGGAACAATAGCGAAGCACATGTCTGGCTGATGTGGGCGGTCATCCTGGTGGCGTTGCGATTTATCCGGACGCCGCCAGTTTACGATCAGCGGCCGCTGGATTTTCCGCGGGTCGTGCTGGCCTTGGCAGCGCTGCTGGTGATGATTCTGTGCTTCATGCCGGTGCCATTCTGGCAGGCGGCAGGTTCCAATTGACGCTCGGCCGCGAAAGATTCTTCAGGGGCTAGAGTCCTAACCCTCGGGCCGGAAGCTCCGAGCTAGGGCTCCGACCTCCTAAAGAAATAGCGAATGACTTCGTGCATTCAGCGGATATGATGCTGGTGCGCGACGCCCCCATGTCCACGCTCCTTCGCACGCTAGGCTTACGTGACATTCTTTTTCTCTTTGTCGGATCGGTGATTGGTTCGGGAATTTTCCTGACGCCGGGGCCGATTCTGAAACAGGTCGGCGGCTCAGTCGGTTTGTCCTTGATGGTGTGGGTCGTGGGCGGTGTGATGTCGCTGCTTGGCGCGTTGACCTACGCGGAGCTGGCCGCGGCGAATCCGGAAGCGGGCGGGCTCTATTGCTTCATCCGCGATGGATTTGGACGGTTGCCGGCGTTCTTGTATGGCTGGTGTTTGTTTCTGGTGATTTCGGCAGCGACGAATGCGGCGCTGGCGCGGGCGTTTGCACGGTATCTGGCTGAAGTAATTCCACTGAGCACGGCGGGTTCGAACGTAGCGGCGGTCTTGATGATTGCGGTGGTCATGGTTGTGAATGTGCGCGGCACGCGGCAGAGCTCGGATTTGCAGAACTGGACGACGCTGGCAAAAGCGGGATTGGTGGTGGTGCTAAGTTTGCTGCTGCTGGCAGTTGGAAAGCAGGGTGGCACGCTGGGGTCTGCGCCGAGCGCGCCGTTGCAGGGCGCCGCACTGTTCTCCAGTTTTGGGCTGGCGATGATTGCTGTGCTGTGGGCGTACGAAGGCTGGCAGTTTGGGACCTACAGCGCTGGAGAAGTAGTTGAGCCGCAGAGAGTCTATCCGCGAGCGTTTCTGCTGGGCTCCCTGATCTTGATCGGGCTGTATGTGCTGGCAGTGCTGGCCTATCTGTTTGCACTGGGCCCGGTTGTTGCGGCCAACAGTGACGCGATTGCGGCGACCGCGGCGACCGCGGTGCTGGGGCCGTGGGCGGGGAAATTTGTCGCGCTGACGATTCTGATTTCGGTGTTCAGCGCGACCAACAGCGTTGTGTTGACCGCGCCGCGGGTTTTTTACGCGATGGCGAAAGACAAGCTGTTTTTCGCCAAGCTGGCGGAAGTGCATCCACGGTTTCACACGCCGGTCGCTGCGATTGTCGCGCTAAGCGTGTGGTCGGCCATTTTGACTTTTGCCGGAACGTTTACTGAGCTGGTTTCGGGGTTGATCTTTGTCGGATGGATTTTTTATGGCTTGGCCGCGGCGGCGATTTTTCCTTTGCGCGCAGCGCGGCGGCGAACCGAGTCCGGGTTAAACGAGCTTCCTTATCATGTGCCGGGCTATCCGTGGACGCCGATTGTGTTTTTGCTGGCGGCAGCGGCGGTGGTCGGAAATGCGATCTGGCTGGCGACGGTCGATCCGAAAGAGTTTCGGCACGTGCTGGGGGCGCTAGGATTGATGGTACTAGGCGTGCCGGCGTATTTCTTTTGGCGCGGACGGAGTGAGTGAGTGAGTGAGTGAACGTCGGCTTCAGAAGGCGACCACCTACAAAAGCTGTAGCGGGTCCATGTCGACGAGGAGGGCGGTTTCGGGGATTTCGTGTTGCAGGGTGAAGGCTACGGCGCCGGAGAGGATTTTGGCCAACTGGGCTTTGCGTTTGGATTTGAGTAGGAATTGGAAGCGGTATTCGGTTTTGAGTCGCGCGAGCGGGGCGCTGGCCGGGCCGAGAATGCGAACGCTGTCGCCGTTGAAAGGCTGAAAATATTTTGCGAGCTGCGCAGACCAGGCGAGGGCCTTGTCGCGATTGGAGTTGCGAACGATGACGTTGGCCAGTGACGTGGAAGGCGGATAGGCCATGACCCGGCGGTAGTGGAGTTCGCGCTCGAAGAAGGCGGCGTAGTCCTGCTTGATGGCGTCTTGAATGGCGTAGTGCTCGGGATAGTAAGTTTGCAGGAGGACCCGGCCGGGGAGATCGCCGCGACCGGCGCGACCAGCGACCTGAGTGAGCAATTGAAAAGTGCGTTCGGCGGCGCGAAAGTCCGGCATAGAGAGTAAACCGTCCGCACTGATGACTCCGACCAAAGTGACGCGGTGAAAATCGTGGCCCTTAGCGAGCATTTGCGTGCCGACCAGAATATCCAGCGCGCCGGAAGCAAAGGCGCCGAGGGTTTCCTGGTACTGGCGCTTGGTGCGGGCAGTGTCGCGATCGAGACGCGCGATGCGCGCTTTGGGAAATTCCTTGCGCAGGCGCTCTTCAAGCTGTTCGGAGCCTGCGCCGAAGAAATAAACGTAGGGCGAATCGCACTTGGGACATTTTTTCGGAAGCGGCTGGAACAAGCCGCAATAGTGGCACTCGAGACGGTTGCGGAACTTGTGGTGGGTCATGCTGATGCTGCAGTTGGCACACTGGACGGAGGCGCCGCAACTACGGCAGATGACCGACCAAGAATAACCGCGGCGATTGATGAGAATGAGCGCCTGGGTTTCGAGATCGAGGCAATCCTGAATGGCTTGATGGAGGCGCGACGAGATGGGGCTAGTCTGATGGGTCTGTTTGAACTCTTCGCGTAGATCGGTGAGTTCGACGGCGGGCAGTGAGCGTTCCGCGACACGCTGGGCCATGGTGAGCAGCTCGTATTTACCCTCGCGGGCGTGGTGATAGGTTTCCATCGATGGCGTGGCTGAGCCGAGAAGCGCGACGGCGGATTCCAGCTTGGCGCGGACGATGGCGACGTCGCGCCCGTGGTAGCGCGGAGTTTCTTCCTGCTTGTAGCTGGATTCCTGCTCTTCGTCCACGATGATCAGGCCGAGATTTTCGACCGGCGCAAAAATTGCCGAGCGAGTGCCGACGACGACGCGGGCTTGGCCATTGCGCACGCGCCACCATTCGCGGGCGCGCTCGAGGTCGCTGAGAGCAGAGTGCAGGACGACGACTCCTTCAAAGCGGGCGCCGAACCAAGCGCGGCATTGACGGCCGATCCACAGCGTAAGCGCAATTTCTGGAACTAAAATGATGGCCGTTTTGCCGCGAGCGAGGATGTCCTGCACGGCGCGGAGATAGACTTCGGTCTTGCCACTGCCAGTAACGCCGTGAAGGAGTTGAACACCGAATTCGCCGAGTTCGCAGCGCGCGCGAATAGCGTTGAAAGCGCTTTCCTGCTGCGGATTGAGCGCATGCGCGGGTGGCGTATAGCCGGCGTCGAAAGGCTCCTCGGCGGGATCGAGCGGCTCTTCCCAAAACTCGAGCTTGCCCTCGCGTAGCAGGCGCTCGATGACGGCACGGGAAAGGCCGCTGAGCTTGAGGAGGCGCGGAAGCGGCAGCGGACCACGCTCGGCGGCGAGCAGATTGCGGAGGCGTGCTTCTTTTTCGGAGAGCTCTTGAGATTCGGCGAATTCTGATTTCCACGCGATGATTTTTTGCGTGCGGCGCCTGCGGTCGCGGACTTGCTGGCGAATCTCAACGAGGCCGCGGCGCTCGAGCTTAACCAACTCACCTATACCTACACCGGCGCGTGCAGCGGCGAGGACCGGCAGAGCGCCTCTGCTTGCTGCGAGCTGCTGGAGGAATTTTGCCTGTGCGGCGTTGCCGCTCGGCAAGGCTGCGAGCGCTTCGCGGCCTGCCGCGGTCAGCGAAACGAATTTCTGGACGTGCAGATCGGTGAGCGGCGGGAGCATGGCGCGAAAGACTTCGCCGATGGGCGCGACGTAGTAGTTGGCGAGCCATTGCCCTAACTCGAGAAGTTTGGGAGTCAGCGCGGGGAGCGGGTCGAGGACTTTCTGTACCTCGCGGAGCTTGGTTTCGGGCGGCGCATACTTGGCGAACTCGATGACCACGCCTACGAGAGATTTCTTAGCAAAGGGAACGAGGACGCGCGTGCCTGGATGCACTTGGCTGGTGAAATCGTCCGGAATCTTGTAGGTGAACGTTGCGCGGAGAGGAACCGGGAGGGCGACGTTGCAGAGCAGTTCGGGCATTGGAGCCCTCAGTTTAGCAGGGGTGAGGAACGACCCAGTTTGCGGCTCGTTGGCGGGCTGGCGGCGAGTGTTTTGTCCACTCAGAGGAGACAAAGAACGCAGAGCAGAGGGGATATGTCTGGGCTTTGCGTATACGACCGGACTGACAAACAGAGTGCGGCGGCCGGACGCCGCACTCACAAGAACGCGCTTCGCGCCAAGGAGTGTGGCTAAAGATTGATGAGCGAAATGCCAAGGAAGATGGAGGCGATGCCGAGCCATTGCTGCGCGGCGATGCGTTCGCGGAGGAAAAGGGCGGCAAGGGCGACCGTGACTGCGCCATAGAGCGAACCGAGGACGCTGACGATGGAAACTTGTTCCAGTCGCATGGCGAGATTGCTGAGAGCGAAAGCGGCGGTGTCAAGGAAGCCCATGCCGTAAACCTGGCCGACGGTTTGGCGATCTTTGATACCCAGCGGCAATCTGGCGGCGAAGACCATGGGCAGCATGATCGCTGCACCAGAGACGCGGATCAGCCAGACGGTGGCAAGACCGCCGGTGCGCGGAATCATGCGGGTGCCGAGAAGCCAGAAGAGGAAGCCGAAGCCAAGAGAGGCGGCAATGGCCCAGGAGAGGCCGGCGACGGACCGCGCCTGGTTCCGAGGACGCTGGGTAGCTGGCGCGCAGGCAGGAGTTCCTGCGCCACTGGGAGGGCCCTCGCCGGTAGCGACCAGGAGAACTCCGACAAGAGCAGCTAGGATGCCGATCCAGCGAAGTCGGGTTAGATGTTCGCCGGAAAGGAGCGAGAGGACGACCGTTAACGCCGGATAGCTGGCGGAGACCGGGCCGACGAGCGCAAGCTTGCCGGTTTCAAGCGCGCGATAGAGCGCGAGCATGGCGAAGGTATTGATGGCGCCGGCGAGAACGCCCCAAGCCCAGGGTTGAAAGCCTGAGCCATCGAACAGATGTCCCCAGTCGCGCGCGAAGAAAAGAAGAATGGTGATGAAGGCTGCGCCGCAGGCCTGCATCCAGAACACGGAACGCAGGCTGCCGAGGGTACGGGTCGCAAAGCGGGCGAGAAAATCGGAGCTGCCCCAGGAGACTGCGGTCAGGACGCCGAGCGCGACGCCACTGGGCATTTATTTGGCCTGTTTCTTTTTGACTTCAAGGCCAAGTTCGGCCATGACTTTTTGCAGATCTTTCCAAACTTCGCTCTTGGCGGCCGGATTGCGCAGCAGGTACGCGGGATGGTAGGTGGCCATCATCTTGTAGCCGCGATAGTCGAGCCAATCTCCGCGATAGTGAGAGATGCTGCGGTTGGTTTGCAGTAAGGTTTGAAACGCGGTCGCGCCAAGGCAAACGATGACTTGGGGTCGGATAACGTCGAGCTGCCGGAACAAAAATGGCGAGCAGGCGTCCACTTCGTCCTTTTCGGGCGGGCGATTGCCGGGCGGGCGGCACTTGACGACGTTGCAGATGTAAACCTGTTCGCGCTTCAGGCCCATGGCTTCGATCATCTGGGTGAGCAGCTTGCCGGCCCGGCCGACAAACGGGAGGCCCTGAGCGTCTTCGTCGGCGCCCGGACCTTCGCCAACAAAGACAAGTTTCGCGGCCGCGCTGCCGTCGCCAAAAACAATCTTATGGCGTGTGGTGTGCAATTTGCAGCGGGTGCATTCGCCGAGATCGGCGCGAACGATGGGCAGAGTTTCGCCCGAGATTTTCTCGGAGGCCTCGAAAAGCGACGGCGCGGGAGGAGCGTGGCGCGGAGGGCTCGGAGATTTGGCTGACGGGGCGGCCGCGAGAGCTGGAGCGCTTTTCGGAGCTGGTTTGGGCAAGGGAGTTTCCTCGGTGCCGGGAGTTGCGTCTGGATCTTGAGGCCACACTCTGCTTGACATCGATGGTGCGCG
Organism: uncultured Acidobacteriaceae bacterium; assembly: GCA_964594885.1. Lineage (GTDB taxonomy): Bacteria > Acidobacteriota > Terriglobia > Acidiferrales > UBA7541 > Acidiferrum. Next base: position 63,899 of record CAZQOB010000002.1, on the reverse strand, counting down.
ATCGCGATAGAACTCGCCGAGGCCGATATCTTCGTAGAACGCTAGGCGGCGCCGGAGTTTTTCGCGAACAGCGGGATCGAGGTCAGCTGGCATCGGCGGTCAGTCGGCGGATTGATGTTTTACGCTAGCGGATAGGCGCAAAAGTTCGTCAAGAATGCGGTGAGCGACTTCGCGCTTGGTTAGTTTGGGCAACAGCAGCTCGCGGCCATCGCGCGCGAAAAGTGTGACGACGTTGGTGTCCACATCGAAGCCTGCGCCTTCAGCGGTGATGTCATTGGCAACGATCAAGTCGGCGTTCTTCGCCTGTAGTTTCTTGCGTGCATTTTCAGCGACTTGATCGGTTTCGGCCGCAAAGCCGACCACCAGGCGGTGGCCCTTCTGGCGAGCGACGGTGGCCAGGATGTCGGGATTTGGTTCAAGGCGCAGGGTGAGCTCCGCGCCGGTTCGTTTGACCTTTTGAGCAGACGGCTCGGCAGGGCGGTAGTCCGCAACAGCGGCGGCAAAGATCGCGGCCGTTGCTGCGGCGAAATTATCTTCGACGGCTTTCAGCATTTCGGCGGCAGTGCGAACATCAATTCGTGTGACGGCATCCGGAACTTCAAGCGACGCCGGGCCGCTGATCAGCGTGACTTTGGCGCCACGCTGAGCCGCAGCTTCGGCAACGGCGTAGCCCATCTTTCCGGAAGAGCGATTGGTAAGGTAACGAACCGGGTCGAGGTCCTCGCAGGTTGGGCCCGCTGTGACCAGAATCGTTTGACCGGCAAGATCGAGGCGAACGCGCAGCACTTCGCGGACGGCCGAAACGATGGCGTCCTGGCCGGCGAGCCGACCTGCCCCGGTCATTCCACAGGCGAGGTAACCTTCATCGGGATGGACCACGTGAACGCCGCGGCTGCGCAAGCGCTCGACGCTTTCCTGGGTTGCTCTGTGATTCCACATGTTGACGTTCATGGCCGGCGCGACGACTACGGGAGCGGTAGTGGCGAGATAGAGCGTGCTGAGGAAATCGTCGCTGCTGCCGCGGCTGAATTTGGCGAGGATGTCGGCGGTGGCCGGTGCGACAAGAAGCAGATCCGTGCGTTGCGCGACGGCGATGTGTTCGATAGCGCTCTCGAGATTGGCTTCGCCGCCGGATTCAGCGAAAAGGCTGGTGATAACTTTTTTTCCGGTGAGCGCGGCGAAGGTCAAAGGCGTGATGAACTCGCAAGCGGCGCGGGTCATCACTACTTCGACGGAAAAACCTTCTTGCTGGAGGCGGCGCACCAGTTCGGCCGCTTTGTAGGCTGCCACTCCGCCGGTGACGCCGAGGGTAATGCGCATGGAGCTCTTACCGTGCGCTACTTGCGGCGCTTCCCTTCCTTGTCTTCATCCACGGACTTGCCGGGACTGAAATCATATTCGATCAGGCCGTTGTTGACTTCTTCACAAGCCACGCGCGTCGCCTTTAGAGTGCGCGGATTTTCCAGCATGGGCGGCGCCCCCGCCATGATCTGGCGCGCACGCCGCGCCGCCAGCACTACATAGGCGAACTGGCTCTCCGGAGCTTTGGTCTGCACGGTCATTTCAGCCTTTCCCCTCCCGCCGGCCGCTCAGCAATCGCCGGAACTAAACGATGCCAAAAGATCCTCGACGCGCTTGCTACGCCGGGCGCTGGTGCAGCGCAGGGTGGTCAGAATCGCTTCGACCTCGCGGCCGGCCCGCTCCATGTCTTCATTCACCACGCAAAAATCGTATTTGCCGAAGGCCTCGATTTCCGAACGGGCCCGCGCAAGGCGCCTGGCGATGTCTTCATCCGAATCCTGGCCGCGGCTGCGCAGCCGGCGCTCCAACTCTTCCCGCGACGGCGGCAAAATGAAGATGGCCACCGCTTCCGGCAGCTTCTCTTTTACCTGCGCGGCACCCTGTACGTCAATTTCCAGTACCAGGTCCAGACCCTTTGCACGCGATTCATCCAGCCATTTCTTCGGAGTGCCGTATGAATGCTTGCCGAAAACGCGCGCGAACTCGAGGAATTCGCCGCGGGAGACCATCGCTGCAAATTCGGCTTCAGTAACAAAATCATAGCATTTCCCGGTGGCTTCGGCCGCACGGCGGGGCCGGGTGGTGTAGGAACGTGAAGCCATGGTGCCCGGCATCTGCAACAGTTTTTGCACCAGCGTGGATTTTCCCGATCCTGAGGGACCGGAGACGATCAATACCAGCGGCTGCAGTCGCTGTTCCGTGGTCATTCGATGTTCTGCACCTGTTCGCGCAGTTTTTCGATTTCCGCCTTTACTTCCAGCCCGATGCCGGTGATCTTGAGCGCTTCCACGTCAACGCCCGGCGTCTTGGAGAGCATGGTGTTCGCTTCGCGGTGCATTTCCTGGAGGAGAAAATCGAGTTTCTTGCCGAGTTCGCCGGCGCCGTCGAGGAGCTTCGTGAATTGCTGAAGGTGGCTCTTCAAGCGGTCCAGCTCTTCGCTGATGTCGCTGCGTTCGGCAAGGATCGCGGCTTCCTGGGTAATTCGCGCGGGATCGATTGCGTTCCCGTTCAGCAGGTCCTTGAGGCGCAATTCAAGCCGGCGAGCGAATGCGGGCCGCAGCTGGACCACCAACTCCCGCACCTCGTCGGTCTGCGAGCTGATGCGGGCCAGGCGGCCGCGCAGATCGGAGGCCAAATGGCGCCCCTCGGCGCGGCGCATCTCATCCAGTTTGTTCAATGCTTCGCGCAGGCAGCGTTCGACTTCCCGGCCCAGTTTTTCCTGGTCTTCCTCGGACTCGGGAACCGCAGGCGCGAGCCCGCCGATCACGCCGGGCAGGCGCAACAGAGCGACGACATCGAGAGCGGCGGAAACTGAGGTCTGCAAGCGCAGATCGTCGGCTGCGCGCAGATAGCTGGTCACCAAATCGCGGTTTACCTGAATCGGAATCGAAGCGCCGAGTTCCACCATAACGCTCACTTCGACGTGCCCGCGATGAATCCGTTCGCGCACAACCTGACGGATGCGGAGTTCGTAAAGATCAAAGCTTTCGGGGAGGCGAACCTTCAAATCGAGAAAACGATGGTTGACGCTCTTCACGCTGACACGCAAATCCCAACCGAGCGCGCTACCTTTGGCTTGCGCGTAACCGGTCATGGACAAACATTCGGCTTTCTGGGGTGATACTGCGCTCTTGTCACTCATTGCGGCTTCCTTGCCGGGGAGCTTGAGGGCAGCAGGGTGGAGACCGTTTGCGCCGGCTCAGCCGAGTCGTCGTCGGCGAATTGCAGATCGTGCAGTCGGGCGTAAGTACCGCCCCTGGCCAGCAGCTCCGCGTGCGTGCCGCTCTCTCGGATTTGGCCGTCTTCCAGAACCAGAATCTTGTCCGCGCGGCGAATCGTAGGCAGCCGGTGCGCAATGACAAATGTCGTTCTTCCCACCATCAGGTTCGCCAGGGCCTTTTGCACGTACATCTCGGATTCCGCGTCGAGCTCCGAGGTGGCCTCATCCAGAATCAGGATGGGTGAGTCCTTCAGGATCGCTCGCGCAATGGCAATGCGCTGGCGCTGCCCACCGCTGAGGCGGGTGCCGCGTTCGCCGATGACGGTATCGTACCCCATCGGCAGCTCCTGAATGAAATCGTGGGCCAGGGCGGCCTGCGCGGCGGCGACAACTTTTTGTTTTGAGACATCAGCGAGGCCGTAGCAGATGTTGTTCCACACGGTGTCGTGAAAGAGGATGTTTTCCTGGGTGACGATGGCGATTTGCCCGCGCAAGGACCGCAAGGTGACGGAACTAGTATCCCTCCCGTCGACCAGGATCGCTCCTGCGGTCGGCTTGTAGAAGCGTGGGATCAAATTGACGAGCGTAGTTTTTCCAGCGCCGCTGGAACCGACGAAGGCAACAACTTCACCCTTGTGGGCGCGGAACCGGATGCCGCGGAGAACGGGAGCGGAATCGTAGGAGAAGCTCACATCGTCAAAGACGATGTCCGATGAAAACGGCGCCAGCGCGATTGCACCGGAAGGATCATGCTCTTCGGGCATATCCAGATAGCCAAAGACCTGTGTGGTGGCGCCTTGCGCCTGTTCGAACTGTTGATAAACAGCGCCCAGGCGTTTGATGGGTTCATAGGATTTGAAAAGCGTGTAAACGAAAGTGAAGAACAGGCCGACGGTCATTTCGTGCGAGCGGATCTTGTCCCGCGCGTAAAGCAAGAGCAGGGAAATCACCACCGGCACCAGCATGTCCATCAAAGGCGAGGTAACTACCTGGGCGCGAACCCAGCGCATTGTTTCGCGAAGCAACCGCGAAGCAGCGACGCGAAACTTGCGAATTTCAAACTCTTCCATGCCGAACGCTTTCACAATGCGGTTGCCGCTGACGGTTTCCTGCAGAATCTGGTTCAGTTCACCCAGTTTGGTCTGGCTGTTCTCCACGGAACGCCGGATCCGGCGGCCCAACTTCCCCACCGGCCAAACCACCAGCGGCAATAGAATCACGGCGCCGAAGGTCATCTTCCAGTCGATTTGCAGCAAGACGCAGAGAAACACCATCAGGCTGAATGCCTGGCGAAAGACGTCGGCCAGATACTCCGAAAGGGCCAGCCTGGCCCGCTCAACATCATTGATAACCGCCGAAAGCAGGCGGCCTGCGGGTTCACGCTGAAAAAACTCAACCGGCTGGCGAATGATTCTCGCGTACACCCGATTGCGGAGATCGGTAATCGCCCGGTGCCCGACCGACTGAATGAGAACGCCGCCGGCGAATTCGGAAAGCGACTTGGCCAGAAAAACGACCAACAATGAAAGGATGACGATGGTCTTGACGTTGTGAATGCTGGGAGGGAACAGCCTGTTCAGATAGAACGTCGGTCCGCCTAAGGGCAAGTGAAACAGTGGCACAGTCGAATCGCTGCTGGCTGGATTCAAAACGCGATCAATAATTGGCGCAATGAGCAGCGCGATGACGCCTTCGGCCAGGGCCCCGATCATGAGCACCAGCACCCCGAGACTCATCAGAAAGCGGTATGGCCGCACGTACCCCAGGAGCCGTTTCAGTTGTGGTGAAAGCAACGAAGCCAAGCGTTGTGCTCCCGCAAAGTGCCGTACGTACGCTATTCGCCCGTCGCCGGATGTGTCAAGCTGGGCAGGCCGCCGGGTGGAAATCCTATTTTTCTATGTCCCGATGGATCACCTTCGTCGCGTACTTGCGCTTCTCCAGCGCTTTCTTGGTCTCTTCCGCCAGCATCACGGAACGATGCTTGCCGCCGGTACAGCCAAACGCGATGGTCAAATAGCTTTTGCCCTCTTCAATGTAGTGCGGGATCAGATACCCGAGCAGGCCTTCCATGCGCCGCAGAAACTGGCCGGTCTGCGGGAACGAGCGAATGAAGCGGCGAACTTTCTCGTCGCGGCCGGTATACCGTCTCAGCTCGGGCACGAAATGGGGATTCGGCAAAAAACGAACGTCGAAGATCAGATCGGCGTCGTTGGGAATGCCGTACTTGTAGCCGAAGCTGACGACTGAGATCAGCATCGGATTGCGGTCCGCGGTCTTGAACCGGCGGTTGATGAAGCTGCGCAATTCATGCACGTTGAACTGAGTGGAGTCGATCACCACGTCGGCCAGCTTGCGAATCGGCGCCATCAGTTCGCGTTCGTGGCGCAGGCTTTCGCGAACGGAATAGTCCCTGCCTAGCGGATGCGGCCGGCGAGTTTCGCTGTAGCGGCGAAGCAGAGCGTCGTCGTTCGCTTCAATGAAGACCAACGAAATCGGGTGTTCTTTCCGCAGGTGTTTCAGAAGTCCAGGAAGTTTTTGCAGCTGCGGTCCTTCCCGGGCGTCCACCAAGAGTGCAGCGCGGTTAAAGTCGCCTTCACCGGCCTGGTGCAGTTCGGCAAAAATGGGGATCAGGTCCACCGGCAAGTTGTCCACGCAATAGAAGCCCATGTCTTCGAACGCCCGCAGCACAGTGCTTTTCCCGGAGCCGGAAAGCCCGGTGAGGATTACCAGTTGGCTGGATTCTCTTTTGGCTGGGCGCTTCACGGGTTGGAGATCAGTTCTTGACCCGTCGCTGATGCGTGCTGGGGATGCGCATGTCTTCGCGATACTTGGCTACGGTGCGGCGCGTGACGTGAATCCCGGCTTCGTCAAGCTTTTGCGCGATGTGATCATCGGTGAGAGGTTTGGTCAGATCTTCCCCTTCAATCATCTTCTTGACCAAGCGTTTCAAGGTGAGCAGCGACATGCCGCCGCCCTCAGGTCCGTTCACCGATTCGCTGAAGAACGAACGCAGCTCCAAGACGCCCTGCGGTGTGTGGGCATATTTGCTGGCGACGGCGCGGCTGACCGTGGAGGGATGCACACCGACTTCCTCGGCCACTTCCTTAATCATCATCGGCTTCAGCGCGTCGGGCCCTTGGTCCAAAAACTCGCCCTGGCGCGCGATGATCGACTGGCAAACGCGAAGAATGGTGTGCTTGCGTTGCTCGATGTTTTTCAGCAGCTGAATCGCCGCGGTGAAGCGCTCTTTCACGTAGTTGCGGACATCGCGATCGGCGGCATCCCGCGCCAAGAGCCTGCGGTAGGTCGGGCTCAAGCGCAACTGCGGCATATCGTCTTCATTTAAGAAGACCTGCCAAGCACCTTCGGATTTCCGGAAATAGACATCCGGTTCGACCAGCCGCGGCTCGGTCTTGTTGTAGCGCAGACCCGGGCGCGGATCGAGCTTCCTAATCACGTCCAGCGTTTTCTTGATGGCTTCAATTGGCCGATTGAGAGCGCGCGCGATTTCTTTCAACTGGTTGGCCTGAACCTGTTTCAGATGTTCGGAAACCACCTGTTGGGCCAAAGTATTGCCGGGATCGAATGCTTTCAGCTGGAGGAGTAAGCATTCACGCAGATCCCGCGCTCCAACGCCGATCGGGTCAAAGTCCTGCACTACCGCGATGGCGTCGTCCAGGTCATCCTGGGTGTACTTCCCTTCCTGCTGCAATTCCTCGTTGGAGGCGGTCAAATAGCCGTTTTCGTCGAGGTTGCCGATGATGCTCTCGGCGATCTCGCGCACCGTGTCCGAACAGATGGTCACGCTTAACTGCCAGCTCAGATGCTCGGTAAGGCCGGCCGGCGATGACAGGAACTTTTCAAATGACGGTCGCTCGGAGATTTCCCGTTCCTGCGATTGCCCGCCGTCTCCACCGGTGTCCAGGTACTGGTTGAAGAAGCTTCCGACATCGAATTCGTCGAAAACGTTCGGCGCTTCTTTTTCGGGCACTTTCTCCACTTCGGTTTTCAGGAAGTTTTCGTCGCTGTAGTTGTCAGTGGTGGTGGGCTCTTCGCTCAACTCTTCCAGCACCGGGTTGGCGACCATCTCGGTGTTAATCATCTCACGCAGCTCGAGGCGGTTGAGCGCCAGGACACTGACCATCTGCACCAGACCCGGCGTAAGGATCTGCTTCTGCGCCACCTTCAGGTTGAGTTTGAGACCTTGCCAAGCCATGGTTGCCGGGAGTTGCTTTCCCGTTTCCTCACTACGGCGTCAGTTCAGGCGGAAATGATCGCCCAGATACACGCGGCGCACCTCCGGGTCGTTGCTAAGATCCTCAGGACGCCCTTTACGGAAAATCTTGCCGCTTTTTAGGATGTACGCTCGGTCGGTAACCGTCAAGGTCTCTCGCACGTTATGGTCCGTGATCAGAACTCCTATACCGGACAGTGCCAGGTTACGGATGATCTCCTGTAGGTCCTTTACGGTCAACGGATCGATGCCAGAGAAGGGCTCGTCGAGCAAAATAAACGAAGGCTCCAAGGTGAGCGAACGGGCGATTTCAAGGCGACGGCGTTCTCCACCGGAAAGCACATAGGCCTTGCTATTGCGAACGGTCTCCAATCCCATCTGGACGAGCAGCTCTTCCAGGCGATCGCGCTGCTGCTCGGGAGTAAGAGGCAGGGTTTCCAGCACAGCCAGAAGATTTTCCTCGCTGGTCAACTGGCGAAATACCGAGGGTTCCTGGGGAAGATAGCTGATGCCACTGCGGGCCCGCAGGTACATGGGAAGGTCGGTAATCTCCTCGCCGTTCAGCAAAACCCGACCTGAATCCGGCCTGGCAAGTCCCACTAAAATATAGAAAGTAGTGGTCTTACCTGCACCGTTCGGTCCCAGTAGCCCAACTACTTCGCCCTGCCCTATCTCCAGCTCGACATCGTCGACGACCTTGCGGCCACGGTACGACTTGTTCAGTTCAACCGCCTGGAGCTTCAGCATTCCTCGTCACAGGTGACCCGGCAACTGTCACTATTTCTCGACTCGGTGCTTCGTCAGCGTGCGTGATCCATTTTCAGAATCGACGATGATCGTAGCATCGGCCAAAAAGAAGGTCAATTGTCGGCCGGTGGTAGTGCCTTGGGCGGCGTCGAAAAGCGTCGGAGTTCCACCGGTCATCACGAATTTCCCGTCGGCGGCGGTGTACTCACCGCGCTCGGCGATGGCGCGACGATCGCCCTGCTGGACAGTAACGTTGCCGCTGGCCAGGGCCCGGCTGATCTGCTGGGAGCCAGCTGGCGGAGCGGCCGCCTGAGGCTGGCTCAATGGTGCCGCCGTCCGCGTGAAGAAGAGGTCCAAGCTGCTGCTGCTGATTTTTTCGTCGGGCGACTGTAGGATCACGTTTCGTTCAAGGTGCGCGCGATCTTCCTGATCCCAGTAAGTCATGGCGTCGGACTGGGCATGCCACAAAACGGTCCTTTGCAATGCGGCTGAACTGGTAGAGTTTGCGGTGTTGGACCTGCTGCGCGCTTGCGGAAATACGGCGCGAACGTTCCCGTTTGCGTTCACTTTGCGTTCGGCTTTCAGCAATTCGATGGAGTTGGCTTCCAGAACCGAATCGCCTTGCCACATGCGAGCGTGGCCGGTGTAGAGCGCCTGCCCGGTCTTGGAGTTTCCGGTTAGTTGTTCGGCAGTGATGTTCGAAGCGACCGGCGCCAGACGAACGGCACCCGATCGCGCAGAAAGGTCTGTTGATCGTACCCCGCCTTCGCCACGTATGTCTCCGCTCGCCTGCCAGAACGTCAGCTTTGGAGCGGAGGTAATGGTCGTTGTATCGCGAGCTGCAGCGTGCCCGGTGAGTGTCACCGTCTGTTCGGCACGTGCGAACACCGCGTGGTCGGCCTGAGCCGAACGTGGGCCTTCATTCAGCCTTACGCCGTCGCTGAGTTCCATATGCGACCAGCCGCCTTGCGGTTGCAGCTCCACGAATCCGTTCTTAGCCGTGGCAGTCTGCCTGTCCGTACCTGCTAGGCTTCGCTCCGTCTGGACGCTGCCACTGGCATCAAGGCGAGAGGCCTTCCCGGTTTGATCGAACTTTAGCTCCAGGGCATTTGCCTGAACGGTCGTTTGCGAAGCCTTGGTGGCTCCGTTTGCGGCCTCGTTCCATTCGATCTTTCCGGGAACCGGCGCCTGAGCTGCTGCGAGACGTGTTCGGCCTCCCTTTTGCGCAGCAAAGTCCAGCTGCAGCTCTTCGGTTGTGATCCGCCGGGAGTCGCCGCTGCGCTGGCCGTTCGATGCGCCGATCATCCTTGCGTCCACCGCGCCATTAAGAGTCAATTGTTTGGGCGCGTTCTGCCCGGCGATCATTCCCAGTACGGCGCTGTTCGCTTTCACGAACTGCGATTGGCCCTTACCGCTTGACTCGCCGTCGATATTTCCGTTTGCCGCGGCGCGCGTCACCCATCCCTGCGGTGCAAAGTTTGCCGTGATTTCGTCGGCGCTGAGCCGCTGCTTGCCTGCTCCTTGTTCAGAGCTGAACTCCGGCCGCGATCCTGGCCCGCCGGACTTTGCAATGAGCTTGCTGGCATGGAAGTTTCCGTCGAGCTCCAGCACCATCGCGGCCGAAGTCAGCCGCTGCGACTCCGTTCGGGCTTCGGCAGGACCGGACAACACGATCCTGCCCGCGTCGCGAGAGAAATCCATGCGGGTCCCGCGAACTTCCACCGGCTGCTTCTCTCCGGCCGGGCCGGACTTCGTTTTGGGGTTTGCCGGCGGTTCGAGCTTCAACATCACTTCACGCTGCAGGCGCAAAGTGCCCTCGTCCGAGTGATACTCGGCGCCGATTGCACGGCCGGTGCCACTGGCGAACGTAAAACGCACTTCCGAATCGGTTTTGGCCGCGCCGCTGGCCCGATTGAACGCTATTCCTTTGGTTTCAATCTTCATCGCGCCGGACTTTCCGTTTGGACCACCGGCCTGCCACTCTTCGGCGCTCATCAGCTGGATTTCCACATCACCCGAGCAGACGATGTCGCCGCTATCTTTCGTATAGCGGCAGCTATGGGTCTCCATCGTGTCGTGCCGCGCGCCCTGTTTCCCGAAGATGGTGATCTTCACGCCTTCCAGGTCACTGGCATTCAGCCCTTTGAAATCGATGGATTTCGACGCTTCCACAGTGAAAATCGTGCGGTTCTCTTCGACTTTGGAAAATGTGAGCCGGCTGGACTGGCGCTCGACGTCTACCGGCGCGGCCTCCGGAGCATTTTTTCGCTCCACATAGCGAGTCCATCCGCGCTTCAGGTACACGCTGACCGTCAGGCCGGCAAACAGCAGGGCCGCCGCCGCGCTCCATCGCGCATATTTCGCGGCTTCGCTCTTGCGCATCGCTTCAGTTAAACAGAATTGCGCAGGCGTGTACACCACGCCCCTTTCCCATTAGGAGCGTCCGGGGAATCGTGCGGCTGCTTGATTTTCTACGGCTGCGGCCGCTTCACAAGGAAAGAAAATTTTTCAAGAGTTGTTTGCCGGACTCCGTCAGTACCGATTCGGGGTGGAACTGCACGCCTTCAATCTTGTGCCGGCGGTGCCGCACACCCATGATGATGCCGTCGGATGTCTCCGCCGTGATGGCCAGCTCTTTGGGCATGGATTTTCGTTCTATGATCAGCGAATGGTAGCGTGTTGCGGTAAACGGATCGGGTAGCGCCGTAAAAATTCCTTTTCCGTCATGATGAATCTCGCTGGTCTTGCCGTGGAACAGCTTCGGCGCACGAACGACCTTACCGCCAAACGCCGCGCCCATGGCCTGATGCCCCAGACAGACACCTAAGATCGGAAACTTACCCGCCAGCCGTTGCACCAGTTCGACCGAAATTCCCGCTTCCTGCGGCGTGCACGGCCCAGGCGAAATCACGATGCGCTCCGGTTTACGCCGGGCGATCTCTTCCACGGAAATCTTGTCGTTGCGGTGCACTTCCACCTGGCAACCCAATTCGCCCAGATACTGGGCCAGGTTGTAGGTGAACGAATCGTAGTTGTCGAGGAGCAAAATCATCGTTTCAAGCTCGATTGTGCGCGGCTTCCAGGGCTCGCAGCAAGGCTTTCGACTTGTTGACTGACTCTTCGTATTCTCCAATGGGTGTCGAGTCTGCGACGATCCCCCCACCCGCTTGAATGTGCGCCACACCGTTTTTGATGACCATGGTGCGCAGCGCGATGCAGGAATCCAGATTTCCGGCAAAATCCAGATACAAAACGCCTCCGGCGTAAATACCGCGACGGGTCTTTTCCAGTTCTTCGATAATTTCCATGGCGCGGACTTTGGGTGCGCCAGAAACTGTGCCGGCAGGAAAGCACGCCATCAGTGCATCGAAGCAGTCCACATCCTCCCGCAAACGCCCGCGCAGGCTCGAAACCAGGTGCATGACGTGCGAATAGCGTTCGACAGTCATCAGTTTTTCGACCCGAACCGTCCCGTAGTCACACACTCGCCCGAGATCGTTTCGCCCCAGGTCCACCAGCATGATGTGTTCGGCGCGCTCTTTTTCGTCGGCGAGCATTTCCCGCTCCAGTCGCGCATCCTCGGCTTCGTCCTTGCCTCTCCACCGGGTACCGGCAATCGGTCTGTAAAAAACCTCTCTTCCTTGCACTTTGACCAGCATTTCCGGCGAACTGCCAACCACCGCCACATCGTTGAGCTGTAAGAAGAACAAATACGGCGAGGGGTTCACGGCGCGGAGCTCGCGGTAGATCTGAAATGGCTCCGCTTTCGTCTTCCCTGAAAATCGCTGGCTGATGACGACCTGAAAAATGTCACCGGCGCGTATGTATTCCTTGGCTTTCTTCACCGCCGCCAAGTACGCCGGCTTGGCAAAGTTGGACTTTACCTTTGGGGCAGGGCTCTTCTTGGCGCCGGCCTTGGTCCGCCGCTCTTCGGCAGGCACCGGCTCTTCGAGAAGTCTGCGGGTGCGCTCGATCGCGGCAACCGCCCCGTCGTACTTTTTCCGCTGAGACTCTTGCCCGTCCAGATAGACGTTGCGCACAATCCACAGCCGGTGTTGGACGTGATCGAAAGCGATCAGCCCGTGATAGAACATCAGCACCGCATCGAACAAACCAATCTCGTCGCGCAGCCGCGCCGGCAAACGCTCGATCAGCCTCACCATGTCGTAACTGAAGTAGCCGATCGCTCCGGCAATCAAGGGCGGCAAGCCCGGCAGCCGCACCGGTTTGAAGCGTTCGATTCGTTCACGCAAGAAGGAAACCGGGTCGCTTTCCTCCCAAATCACGCGGTCATGACTTTCCAGCACGCAGGCGCCATTCGCGTAGCGGAACACTTCCTCCGGATGCGCGCCTGCAAACGTATAGCGCCCGATCTTTTCTCCGCCTTCGACCGATTCCAGCAGGAAGGAATAGCGCGCACCCTGCGCAATTCGCAGATACGCGCTAACAGGTGTCAGCAGATCCGCGGAGAACGCGTCATAAACCGGAATGAGGTTCCCCTGTTTAGCAAGTCGAGAAAATTCGGCGAAGCTGGGCTGAATCATGAGCTGATTTCGGTCGGTCGTCCGTGGCGATGTTCTCAGTCTGACCGGCGCGGCTGGCCTGACCGATTCCAACAATTATCCACGAAAAATGGCAGGGATGCTCGGCGGATACACTGGCGACAAACTTTTTCAGGACGCCCGCTGTTCGTCGGATCGCAATTTGGCCATGACCGCACGCCGCATCGCCGCCTCCGGAGCCTTCTTGCGTGTCCACAGTTCCCACTGTGCAAAGCCTTGCGCCAGGAACATTTCCACTCCCGAAATGGTCTGGATTCCCTTTCGCGCGGCGAGTCGCAATAGTTTGGTCCGCAGCGGCCTATAGATCAGGTCCAGCAGCACTTCACAATTCAATTCTTCGGGCGAGAGTGGTGACTCGCCAGCGTGAGGGTACATCCCCACAGGGGTGGCGTTCACGATCAGTTCAAATCGCGCCCACTGCAGGTGCCTGCGGGCAATGACCTGCGCGCCGCTCGCACGGGCCAGCTCTTTCGCTGCGGGCTCGCGCCTGGCGCAGATCAAGACCTCCGCGCCCGCATTCACCAGAGCGAAGGCCGCGGCCCGCGCCGAGCCGCCTGCGCCGAAAACCAATGCTCGCGTGCGATGCGGCTGGATCTTTCCATGCAGCGCACGCAACACTCCGGCATAGTCGGTATTAAATCCGCGGAGCTTGCCGTTCCGGCCTACGACTACGGTATTCACGGCACCGATCTCTTCGGCCATGAATTCGCAGGCGGCCAGGTGCTTCAAGATGGTCTGCTTATGCGGAATCGTGACGCTAAACCCGTGCAGCCGATACTCCGGAATCGCTGCAACAAATTCTTTGAGCGAATCGACCTGGAACGGCAGGTACACGGCATCGCGTTTTGCTGCGATGTATCCGGTGTTGTGCAGGAGCGGTGAGAGCGAATGCCCGATTGGATTTCCGATGACCCCGTAGACTTCCGTCTTACCGGTAATGCGATCCGATCGATAGAGCTGCTTGAACTCCTCCAGACTAACCTGTCCCGGAGCGGTCGCAGCCGCCACCGGCGCATAGGCCAAAGCGCTGCCTTCCCGCAGTGCAAGCAGCCTGGCCGGCAATCCAATTTCCCCCATGGGCGCCACAACCAGGTCGCGCGAAGTCTTCGCCATCCTCAGCAGCCGCAAACTGTCACCGATGCGGTTCGCGCGCGCGGCGATCTTCAGTGCGTCGGCTTCGCCGCGTCGCGCGTGCAACAACCGATGTGGCAGGGCCGGTGTCCGCTCGAAATTATGAAATGAAAGAAGAATCTTCGCCGGAACCGGATACGATCGCGCGGACCTTCCTGGTAGTTCGCGCAGCGTTTCCAGTTCCAGGTCGCACCACTGGCAGCCGGCGTCCAGCGCGTGCCCTAACCAGTACAATTCGGCCTGAGCTCCGCCTTCGAGTTTTCCTCCGCCCAGGATTCTTCGGCAGGTGGCGATCAAGGTCAGCCCACGCTTCGGCATCCGGCGCACCGCACGCATCAGGGCCAGCCGCTCCCGGTCGGACTTCAGCCAGTCCAGTCGTAGTTCCAGGGTCTGACTGAGCCGAGTCGCCTGCCGAATCTGCTCCATCGCTTCGCGGGCGGTACCCGTGGCAATCACGGCACAGACTCTATCGGAGAAGGTCTGACGGGGCTGGTTAGAGGCACGCATATGCTTGAAAACAAAAGCTATAGCATGCCGTATCAAATGTGTAAAGCACGTCCAGTCAATTCCTTGACCCTGCCCGGTGGCATTGTTATTTTCGGAAATGGATAGTCCCCGCACGGCCCACAGGGCGTGTATTTGAAGGAGTGTGCAATGCGCGCGAACCTAGCAGGTTTGTGTCTAACTCTGATCTTTGCTGCTGCCGCGTCTATGGCGCAGGAGTCGCCTGTCCAGAACCAGCTGGGGGTGCCCCCTCCATCTCATCCAAATCACAACCATGTTTACTGCTCCGGCTTTTATTCCAGCGAAAGAATTCCCGACGACCTTCGCCTGGTGAGCGGCGAACAGTCCGAGTACAAAGTCATTTTCATTGAAGGCGACTACGTCTATCTCAGCAAGGGCGCAAACCAGGGCGTGAAGGTGGGCGACCGCTTCCTGGTGGTTCGATCCGAAGACGATGCCGTCAAGGCGCAGTGGTTCAAATGGCAGGACAAGCTGACCAAGGCCATGGGAACCCGTTACCACGACCTCGGCGAACTGGAAGTCATCAAGTCCCAACCGAACATTGCCATTGCTAAGGTAGCCATGAGCTGCGATTTCATGCAGCGCGGCGACATCGTGCGCCCGTTTGTGGAGCGTCCGGTCGGTACTTATAAAGACCCCGCTCTTTTTGACCCCTTTGCTCCGGTCAGTGGAAGGCCGGTGGCCATGGTAGTTCGCGGCAAGGACAGCGAAGAAGCGAATGGACGCTGGAACACCATCTACGTAAACCTGGGGTCAGCGCAAGGGGTCAAAGTCGGAGATTATTTCCGGGTCTTCCGCTACCAGGGCGCCAACGGCAATGTCATTCCAATCGAAAAGGGATACCAAGATCGTCTGTATGGATTTGGCAGCAACCCGAAACGGTACACTTGGAACGATCTGCCGCGGGAAGTCTTGGGCGAAGGGATCGTTTTGAACGCCAATGGCAATTCCGCGACGGTTCTGATTACAACCGCCAGAACGGAAATCTTTGCCGGCGATTACGTCGAACTCGAATAGCAGCCACAACCTGGCGAAATGAAATTGGCCCGCGAGACCAGTCTTGCGGGCCGATTCCATTTCTGGAGAACGCGGCCCTGGATTTACAGGCGACTTCGGTCAATAAAACTGCTGTGGTTTCTCGCTTCAGGAGGGAACCACATCCTCGGACTTGGCTCGTGTTTCCACCATCCGCAATTTGCGTCGTTGTGTGATGCTGCTGTCCAGTTGGTTCCAAAAGCGGAAAAAATACTGGGCTGCGGAAATTAGAGCGCTGGCCACTACCAGCCATAGTACGACTTCGGCTGCGGACTTGAGCCAAAGATAGCGCGATCCGGCGATGAGCAATGCGACCGCACAGACCTGCAGAACCATCTTGGTCTTGCCCAGAGCGGACGCGGCAATCGTGAAGCCTTCGGCCGACGCGATATTGCGCAATCCAAGCACGGTAAACTCGCGCCCGATGATGATCACCACCATCCACGCCTTTACCAGGTGCATATCCACCAGGGCCACGAACGCCGCGGATATCAACAGCTTGTCGGCAATGGGGTCCAGCAAGATTCCGAGTGTGGTGACCTGCCGTCTTCGCCTTGCGAAGTACCCGTCTGCCCAGTCGGTTGCCGCCGCCGCCAGCAGGATCAGCACGCCCCAAAACTCGAACCGCATGTGGAAACCCCAGAGTTCGACGTTTGGGCTGCGCGTGAGGAGCACCGCGATCAGCAAGGGCACAAAGAAAATGCGCAGCAGCGTGAGCGAGTTTGGCAGGTTCATTGGCGCTTGGCGCGCAAGCCGAAGGCCCGGAGTCGGAAGCGGCGCCAAACTGACTATAAGCTTCGCTTCGGTAGGCGTCAACGTCGCCTAATAATCAAAAAATCCGCTCATGGGTTAGCTTGGAGTTAACCTCAAAAACAAAGGGATTTTCGCGTTTGGATATACTTTCTCGTAACACAGGTGCCCTGAACCTGTGCAAATTGACGAACCCAGACCGGCTCAGATTTTCCCCTGAAAACCCTATTCATCAACCATTAAACTCAGCTAACTCTTTTTGGCTCTTAGACTTATGGGGCATGTTGAGACCGGGCAGCTAGCCGTCAAACTGCGAGAATAACCGTTCATATAACCCGGCCTCAACGATTTCCACAAGGATTTCCACCGCTTGCGGGCTGGCCGAAGCACGCCTGATCTGGCCGTTACCTTCAAGAGAATCAGCGATTTGGGCGGTTTCGGGTCCTGAGTACTGGAGAGTTACGATCTTCGGAAGATGCTCCGCCCAAAGCGAGCGGAGTCAACAACTAAAGCGCGCGTGGCCCGCGCAACAGCCTTGCCGGCAGCATGAATATCGCGCTCAACAACGCAAAGACACCGGTCAATGTAATTCCGATGATCCGGAAAGGTAGGCTGATCAACCAAACAAACGGATACGCAATCAGTGCCAACAGCGCCAGTGGCCAGCATAAAACCAGCAAGATGCACCACAGAAAGAATCCGGCCATAAGACACCTCCGCTCTCAAGCCATAATACGCCGCAAGCCGCTACAAAGTTCCCTTGGTCGCAAACTCCCGCAGCTTGAGGCGCCTCGCCATGGAAAGCGGAACTTCCGCCTCCAGGAGCATGTGCGAGTCTTCCAGCTCGGAATGCATCACCTGCCCAAGCGAATGAACCAGCGCCAGTGTCCGACCTTCTGCCAGCGGCAAGCGGAGGGAAACTTTGATCAGCTCCTCCCGCGGCAACGCCTCATCCATAAGCCTCAGCAATTCGTCCAATCCCTCGCCGGTCCAGCCGGAAACCAGAACCGGCGGTGCTCCGCTTTCCTGCGGGTGCGCCGCCGATTTCTGCAGTTCGGCTCGCTGCTCCGGCGCCAGACGATCCATCTTGGTCCATACATGTAGGGTTGGCCGGCCGCCCACGCCGAGTTCGCCGAGGATTCCTTTCACCGCCGAATCCAATGCCGGATGCTGGGGACTCGAAACATCGCTTACGTGCACAATCACGGCCGCCTCTTGCACTTCTTCGAGTGTTGCGCGAAAAGCGTTCATCAAGCCTTTCGGGAGTGAACGAATGAATCCAACAGTATCCGACAGTAACGCTCTGCGTCCCGACGGCAATCGCAGGGCCCGCACCGTGGGATCCAGCGTCGCAAACATGCGGGAAGAGACCAGCACCTCCGCGCGGCTCAGCGCATTGAATAATGTGGACTTTCCAGCGTTCGTGTAGCCTACCAGAGCGATGGTCCCCAGGGGCACGGCGTTGCGCGCCTGCCGCCGCTGTGCTCTCTGTTTGCGCACTTCCTCGATGCTTTTTTCAATCTTTGCCACGCGGTCGCGAATCCGCCGCCGGTCCGTTTCAAGTTTCTTTTCACCAGGACCGCGTACACCGATGCGTCCCGCTGCGCCGCCTCCGCCGCTCTTGCCACCTAGGCGCGACATCGCCGCGCCTTTGCCGGTTAGCCGCGGCAACATGTAGTTCAGCTGCGCCAGCTCCACTTGCAGCTGCCCCTCGCGGCTGCGCGCATGCCGGGCAAAAATATCCAAGATCAATTGCGTCCGGTCGATGACGCGCCGCTCGGTATGCTCTTCGATGTTGCGCTGCTGCACCGGCGAAAGCTCGCTGTCAAAGATAACCAGCTCCGCGGCGCTCGCGTTCGCTTCGGCCAGAATCTCGGCAAGCTTTCCGCGTCCCACCAGCGTCGCGGGATCGGCCTTCTCGCGAAGCTGGAAAACGGTGCCGGCGATGTCCGCGCCAGCGCTGCGCGCAAGTTCCACAAGTTCCGCCAGAGACTCGCGTTCCGGCGCGCCCACTTGCACTCCCGGAATGCGCGGTGACCGTTTCCACGCCACGCCAACCAGCAAGGCGCGCTCGGCGGACGGGACTGCCAGTGTTGTTCTCATTGCGCAACGATGAATCGGGTGGCCGGAGCAGACTGGGCGGGAACGAGCGGGTTAAGCGTCATCCAGCCGAGTATACGCCCAAACTCCGAACGAAGGATAACGAGCGATCTCAATACCAAGTTAGATCTCTGCGGGTTGCCGGATTATCGCCTGGCCGAACGCGATCAGGTTGCCATCTGGCGCGAGCACCAGAAGTTCACGCTGCCCATAGTGTTTGTCGGCCGGACCATGGACATCCCCTGGGGCCAGCGTGTCAAGCTTGGGTTTCAGCTCGTCATACAACGCAGCCACGTCCCGCACATCAACGTAGTAGGCGAAACGGCGATTTCCCGGCGGCGCTCCATTGCTCCCACGATTCTGCAAAATCCGAATGCCGGCGGTTTCCCGGTGAACATAGGCATAGTCCGCCATGCGGAATCGGGTCTCAAAACCCAGGACGTTGTTGAAAAACTCCAGCGCGCGCTCCAGGTCTGGTACGTGCATGAACGGCGTGATCTGAATGAAATTAGACATCGCAGCCCCCGCCACGATATTAGCCCACATCCCGATGATCGGAGGATTTTCAATCGACCCCTAGCAATTCGCGGGCAAGAAGGTTCTTCGCCTCAGACTGGGTTTCTGGATCGTCACCGAAGCCCGGCAGGCAATGGACATTTGCTTCCCGCCGGAACCACGTAATCTGGCGCTTGGCATATTGCCGTGTCTCCTGCTGAATCGCGCTGCGCGCAGCATCCAACGTAATCTCGCCGCGTAGGTGCGCGCGCAACTGGCGATAGCCGATAAAGCCGAAAGGTTTTGCGTTCTCTGGCCAGCCGCCGTCGACAAGTCGCCGTACTTCCTCAAGCCAGCCGTTTCGCAGCATCGCATCAGTGCGCTGGTGAATCCTTTCGTAAAGTGCATCGCGATCGGGCTGCAAGCCAATTTTGAGGACTCGCCAGCCCGTCAGCGGCGTGCGCCCCGCGCGGTGAACTTCGGAAAGCGTCTTTTTGGCCAGCAGACAAATCTCAATCGCACGAATCAGCTTCTGCTCATCGGCCGCTGCGATCTGCCTTGCCGCTTCGGGATCGAGATAGGTCAACACTCCATGCAAGTGTCCCGACCCTTGTTCTGCGGCCGCCGCCCGCAGCCGCGCACGAATCTCTTCCGAACGTTGCGGCAAATCGGCGAGCCCTTGCAGCAGCGCTCGCAGGTACAGGCCGGTTCCCACCGTGAACACGGGAAGGCGTTTCCGCGCCCGCAAATCGTTCAATACGGTGATCGCGCGTTCTCTGTAGCCCCCAGCCGTCGAGTCTTCGGTTGGCGCCAGCACATCCAGCAGATGGTGTCGAACACTCTGCCGCTCAGATGCACTAGGTTTGGCGGTACCGATGTCAAAGCCACGGAACAACTGCGTCGAGTCGCATGCGACTATTTCCCCAGCAAATTCGTTTGCCAGGAAAATTCCCAGCGCCGATTTTCCGGACGCTGTCGGCCCAAGAATCACCACCAGCAAAGGAAGCGCTGAATCGAAAGATTCACTCATGCAGGACTCATCGAAACAGGATATGCCACGCTCGCACGATCAGAATCACCAACAATCGCGGCCAGCAGCAGGTGGCCCACGATTTGTTGACGTGCTATTTTCATGATGTTGGTTATTGTTCGGGACTCAGGTTGTAATAATACGTAAACCGCAGCTCGATGTACGGTCCGCTGAACGCCGGCGGCAGAGGCTCAAACGGATTCGACGCCCGGATTGAAGAAACCGCAGCCCGGTCCAGCGGCTCTTTTTGGGAGGTGCGCTTCAGCACCGGCTCGCCCTGCGGCACACTTCCGTTGCGCATGATCTTGAACTGCAAAGACACGATTCCCTTGTCGCCCAGGTTTACGGATTCGGGCATCACAGCGTACCAGTTGCGCTTCACGCTGGTGTACACGCGCGCAAGATAATCGCGGAAGTCAACGCCCTCGGTCGGCGTCAACATCTCCATCGCACCGAACGCTTGCCCTTGCCGGCCGCCACCGCCTGGAATTCCTCCTCCTGGTAGCGGACCGCCACCTCCGAGCGCCGGAGCTTGCGGCTTCGTCGCGCGCATCGAATCTTCAATCGCCCGGCCCGCCGAGGAATTCTTTGGCAGAACCAGGTTGGATTGGGCCTTAGGCGCTTCCGGCGCTTCCAGCTTGGGCGCCGGACCGGAGGGTGTTTCGGTCTTAGGAGTTGACGACGTCGGCGCCGGTATCGCATCCGGGCGTGAAGTGTTTGGCGTCGGTGCGCTCGGCAGCTCCTTCGGTTCAGGCTTCGGCTGCACAGGCGGAGCGGGCTGGGGTTGCGGTTCCGGCGGCGCGATCTGCCGCAAGATACGCGGATCGACTTTCACTTTCGGGGGCGGCGTCACGCGCGGCGTGGGCGGATTCAAATCCAGCGATCCGGGCGGCAGAAAAATCTTCATCTGGTTTCGTGCAATTTCCTGCTCTTCCGCCGTCGGGGGACGGCGGAGGAAAAGCGCGGGCACCAGCAGCAGCACCAGGATGACAATAACCTCGGCTCCGAATACGGCGGCGTAAAGCGCTAGCGTGAGCCAGCGATTCTGCCGCAGTCGCTCTTCTCGCGTGATGGCGTCGGCGAGAAAATTGACTTCGCCGGTCAGGAAAATGTCCTTTTCGACGAGTTCTTCAGAAACTCGCGGGGGTGGCGGCACCACAATCGGCCGCGCTGCTCCCACCGGCACAGCGATGCGCTCATCCAGCTCCGAAGGTTGCGGCGGAAGCCCCAGCTTGTCGTCAATGACAAACTCTTCGGGCTTGACGTCGCGCGGAACTACAAACCGCTCAGCAATCGACCCTAGAGGCAGGTTCGTTGGAATGTTGGATTTCGTTTCCAGCGGCACAACCTGCAAACCAGCGGGCACCAGCGTGCGATCATCCAAAGCAGACGGCCGCCGCCGCGTGGTGGGCTCCAGTGTGGATGGTCGGGCGTCGAACGGTACCAGGGACCGTGGAATCATCTCTCTTCTTTTCTCGGAATGGAAAACGCAGGCAAATCCGCCGCCGGATGGCTGCCAGTCAGTTGGACGCGCGCGGCGTGTTCCTGGATGCACGCCATCACGCGAGTGGCCAGTTCAAGTGCTGCGCGCCCCGCCGTGCCGCTGGTCTTTGGCGGTATGCGAGTGCGAACCGCATACAAAAATGCCTCTAACTCCGCGCGCAGCGGTTCTACTCTGGATGCCGGGAGTTTCTCGAACGAAAATTCGGGCTGCGGGCCCGGACGTTTCACTCCCACGCGCAGCGCATCGCGCCGCGCGTAATCGAGCGAAATGTATTCGTGCTGCTGGAAGAAACGCACTTTGCGGACACGCTCGGTCGAGACGCGGCTCGCCGTTACGTTGGCCACGGCCCCACCTGCAAATTCCAGTCGCGCGTGCGCAATGTCCACCTTGTCGCTGAGCACTGGAATACCCACTGCCTTCACTTCCACTACTTGTTCGCCAACCAGCGCCAGCAAAATGTCCAGATCGTGAATCATCAGGTCGTAGATCACATCTACGTCCAGGCTGCGCTGCGAAAATACTCCCAGGCGGTGCACCTCAAAAAAGAGAGGCCGATTCAGGATCGGCTCAACCGCCAGCACCGCTGGATTGAACCGTTCCACGTGCCCAACCTGCAGAATCCGCGAATGTTTTTCCGCGGCGGCCAGCAACGCATCGGCATCGGCCGCATCCTTGGCCATCGGCTTTTCGACCAAGACGTCGATGCCTAATTCCATCAACCGGCAACCGACTTCGGCATGCGCGATGGTCGGCACGGCCACGCTCGCCGCATCTACCTGGCCCGCCATCTCATCCAGGGAAGAAAACGCTCGGGTTCCAAATTCTTGTGCAAACGCTCCCTCGCGGGACGGATCAATGTCATATACTCCGGCCAGTTCCGCGCTGTCCATCTCACGGTAAACCCGAGCGTGATTGCGGCCGAATTCGCCGCACCCGGCAACAGCCACACGGATCCGCTTGCCTTCGGTAGTGCTGGTCATTTCTTCTCAATTCCCGCGGATGCCGCAATGGGTTCCGCGAGCTTCATCGGCGGAAGCGCCTGAATCGTAATCCCGGCCTCGTTCGCCGCCGCAAGCAGTGCGTCTCGGTCAAACAGCAGTGTGCGTCCCGCGTCGATGGCCAGCGCCGTCGCACCCGCCGCTTTCATGGTCGAAATCGTCGGCAATCCGACCACCGGCACGTCGAAGCGCATGTCCTGCTTGGGTTTGCTCACTTTCACCACCACCAGCGGCTTTCCCGTCGCAAGACGCGCCGCGCGCGCAATCGTTTCGTCGGTTCCTTCCATCGCTTCGACGGCCACGCAGGCCTGGCTGGATACCACCGCCGTCTGTCCGATATCCATGTCGGCGATATACCGCGCCACTCTGACCCCGTAGGCAATGTCAGCAGACTCCGCCGCGCTCGGAGCGCGTTTCGTCAGCACACCAGCCTCCGGCAATAACGGCTTCAGGAACAGCGTCGAGTCAACCAGCCGTATTCCTTCCTCCTCCAGAACCTTCGCCACCGCTCCAATCAGCGAATCCGTATTTTTCTTTGGCAACGAAAACAGCAGCTTTGCCAGCTTCCAGTCCGGACGGATCGCGCTGAAAATCTTGTTGTGCTTCACCTGCCCGGCCATCACCGCCTGTGTCACGCCCTCCTGATGCAGCAGTTCAATGGTCTTGGAAAGCTCGCCCAGGCTCACCCAGTGCGTCCGCATCGCGTGCTTTGCGAGTTCCGGATCGGCCTCTTCCTTGATCGCGATTACCGCCATTTCGATCCCCTGGCTTCGCGCGCCTTCCAGCACCAGGAACGGAAATCGCCCGTTCCCTGCAATCAATCCCCAATTGTTCTGGTTAGCAATACTCATTCCCATCGCCGCGAGCGCTTTTACTTCACGATCCCGCGTTCCGCCTCTTCAATAAACTTCACCAGCTCGCGCACATCATCCGAATCGGCAAATTCACTGCGCAGTTTCTCCAGCGCCTGGGTAGTATTCAATTTCGAGTGCAGCAGTGTCCGAAACGCCCGCTGCAGCGTTTTCACCCGTTGCACTGAAAAACCGCGCCGTTCCAGCCCAATCGCATTGGCCCCAAACGAACGGGTTTCCCTCTCGGTCACGATGCGGGAAAATGGCGGCACGTCCTGGGTAACCACCGTCGAGGCCCCGATATACGCGTAGCGCCCCACGCGGCAAAACTGGTGCACCGGCGACAGCGCTCCCACGGTCGCAAAATCCTCGATCGTCACATGTCCAGCAAGCGTCGCCGCGTTCACAAACAGATTGTTGCTGCCGATCTGGCAGTCGTGCCCGATATGGGTGTACGCGAGCACAAAATTCTCATTGCCCATCCTGGTCACGCCGCCGCCTTTTCTTGTTCCGCGGTTGACCGTCACATACTCGCGAAAAATATTCTTGTCCCCGGTGATCAGCCAGGTCGCTTCTCCTCCAAACGTGTAGTCTTGGGGGTCGCCGCCCACCACGCAAAACGGATGGAACACATTCCCGGCGCCGAATTTCGACGGTCCATAAACCACCGCATGCGGATGCAGTACGCAATCCGCTCCCAGTTCCACGCCGTCGCCAACCACCGCGTACGCGCCAACCTGCACGCCCGCGCCAAGCTTCGCCGAAAGCGCAATTAACGCATTCGGATGGATCACTGCGCCATTCGTCACTTCGCTCATTACTTCGCTTCTTTTTCCTTCGCTGGCTCAGGATCGCGATCCACCATCTTGCACATCAGCGTTCCTTCCGCAGCCAGCTGCCCGTCCACGAACGCCTTCCCTTCCAGCTTGCAGAAATCGCCACGCCACGAGAGCACATTCATCTCAATCCGCAGCTGATCCCCGGGCACCACCGGCCGGCGAAAGCGCGCACCATCCACGGCCACAAAAAACAGCAGCTTGTTCTCGCGATCCGGAACTTCCAGCAGCAGCAGCAATCCACCCGTCTGGGCCATCGCTTCGATGATCAGCACCCCCGGCATCACCGGCTTGCCGGGGAAATGCCCCTGAAAATGCGGTTCGGTCGCCGTGACATTCTTGATCCCCACCACCCGCTTCAGGCGCTCGATTTCCACTATCTTATCCACCAGCAAGAATGGATAGCGATGCGGCAGGTACTTTTGAATCTCGGTCACGTCCATCATCAGCGCACCCTCCGCGGCGGCGCCGCCACGCCTGCGGCCTTTCCGGCGTCCGCCAAAACTACCATTATAAGCGAGGAAACACCCTTCACCGACTCCAGAATCTTGCCCACAGCACCGTCGTCGCGGCGACGGCGATAACCTTGCGCCGTCGCAGTTTGCCACTGTTTCGCGGGATTGCTAGCATCAGCGGGTCATGAATCAGGTGAATGGCCCCCTGGCGCTGCTCGACTGGCTGCGGCCACAATTGCGCCAGATGCTGGACACACTGGGCACCTTCGTTCGCGCCGAATCACCCAGCACGGAAAAGACTCCCGCCGACGTTTGCGCCCGCCTCATCGCCGCAGAGTGGCGCAAGCGCGACGTCCGGGTCGAACTGCTTCCGCAAAAACATCGTGGCGCGCACATACGCATCACCCGTAACGCCGCCTCCGCGAAGGCCAGCGGTAAGCTTCTCGTTATGGGACACTACGACACGGTCTATCGCACCGGCACACTGGCCAAGATGCCCTTTCGCATTCGCGCCGGGCGCGCTTTTGGCCCGGGCATCTTCGACATGAAGGCCGGCATTGTCCAGGCCCTCTTCGCTCTCGACGCCATCCAACATCTGCAAATCGCGATTACCAAGAAAATCGTTTTCCTCTGGACTTCCGACGAAGAAATCGGGAGCGGCTCTTCCCGCAAACTCATCGAAGGCGAAGCCAAGCGCAGCGACGCCGTCTTGGTTTTGGAACCGTCGTTGGGTCCAAGGGGCCTTCTCAAAACCGCGCGCAAAGGAGTCGGCGAAGCAGAAATCCTGGTCTACGGCCGCGCTTCGCACGCCGGCCTCGCTCCCGAGCAGGGCATCAACGCCATTCACGAACTCGCTTTGCAACTGGCGCGCTTAAAGGAGTGGAACAATCTTGCGCGCGGCATCTCCGTCAACGCCGGCTTAGTTCAAGGCGGCACCCGGGTGAATGTCGTCCCTGATTCCGCCCGCGCCGTCCTGGACTTGCGCGCGCTCCGCTTCTCCGACATGCGCGCTATCGAAAATCGACTTCACGCGCTCCGCCCTATTCTGCCCGGCGCAAAACTCGAAATCTGCGGGGGCTTCAATCGCGCGCCGATGGAGCGCAAATTCAGCGCAGCGCTCTTCGCCCGTGCCGTTCAGCTTGCAAAACTCATGGGGCTGACAATCGGTGAATGTACTGCAGGCGGCGGTTCCGACGGCAATCTGACCGCAGCCCTTGGGGTCCCTACTCTCGACGGCCTCGGCGCGGTCGGCGATGCCGCGCACTCGCCCAACGAATACGTCATCACCCGCTCCATGCCGGAACGCGCCGCCCTGCTCGCGGCCCTTCTTTCGTCCAGTTAGGCTCTTCAGTTGTTTAGAGTTTCAAACAGGACACGGCTTTAGCCGTGCCGGAACTGCTGAGAAAGTACCTAGGCTTTGACCCCTGAGTTCGATCGTTTCAATAGGCCTTCTTCAAATACTCCACCGTGTCGTGCGCCAATCCTTTCAAATCCAGCCGCAGCGCCGCCCGCACCGCATCCTCATCCGCCTCGCCCGCGGC
The DNA here is from genome assembly GCA_964594885.1 of uncultured Acidobacteriaceae bacterium. Classification (GTDB taxonomy): domain Bacteria; phylum Acidobacteriota; class Terriglobia; order Acidiferrales; family UBA7541; genus Acidiferrum. The sequence continues at coordinate 37,864 of CAZQOB010000002.1, read as the reverse complement.
CAAATGATCCAAGATGCGGTTCACGTCGCTCATCCCCCCGGTGTTCACAATGTACTCGATATTCGCCAGCGCCCACGCGTATGCCGCTGTCGCGTCTTCGCTCGACAACTTCATCCATCCGTTCTCAAAGTGTATCTCGCCAAGCGATGGATCACGCTGATACATTCTCACGAGCCCCGCGGCATTCCCTTCGCTGCGCTTGCCTTCCAACCACTGCGCCAGCCCTTCCTGAATCCAGGCAGGCGCCCGTCCTACGGTCTTCTGCTGCACAAAGCTGTGCGTCAGCTCATGCTTCAGCACTCGCGAAAGGTCCGGCGTCACGCTGGTCAAACCCTGCACGGGCACGCGGATCCGGCCGTCGTTCAGCGCGCCCACCCAGTTCGGCGCCCGCGTAATATCCGCAAACGCCTGCTGGGTATACAGAATCACTCCGATGGAGTCCGGCGGCGAATAGTTCAGCTCTGAATCGATCGCCGAAAAATGGTGCTCCAGGGTCCGCAGCACGTCCCGCGCCAGCGAAGGCTCCGACGCGCCGCTGTAGCGCAACGTGAAGTGATAGCTTTCGTTCTCTTTGTACCGCTCCTCTTCTTCTTTGTCGCGCTGCGCTTTTTTCAGCGCCGCTTCAATCTCCGCGTCCGGCCGCAGCGATTCGGCGTGCTTCCATTCTGCTACCGCCTGATCCATCTTGTTCAGACTGTAGTACGCCCAGCCAGCCAGCTTCGATACCTCAGGGTCCTCGGGCAACAGCCGTCGAGCCCGCTCTATATATTGCAGCGACTGCGTGAACTCGCTGCGCCGCAGATGCAGATACGCCATGTCCATCAGCAGCACCGGCTGTTCCGGCATATAGATCAACGCTGTCCGGGCATCGGCCAGCGCCAGGTCCATGTCGCCATGCTGCAGTTCAAACTGTGAAGCCAGATGATGGACTAAGGCCGCATTCTGTGTCGCTACCGCGACGCCCGAATGGGCTTGTGTTTCCAAGTCCGCGACGTAGCTGCGATCCACTTCGCCGTTGCGCACGACTCGCAGCCGAATCTCCCCGCCATTGGACGACAACAGTGGTTCCGCAGCGGTCGTCTCGGGCGGCTTCATGTTCAGTTCGGCCCGGCTGGCGGAACCCTCCACCAGAGCCGCGCCTCCTCGCTCGATATGATCCACAATCGAGCGGGGCAGCATCAGCGTTCCCGATGCGGTCTCGTACTGAACCTTGTCGCCATTCTCGATCACGTTCTGTGCGGCGATTCGTCGCCCGTTTTTTAGGACAATTGTGTCCGCGCGGGCCTCTCCGGCAGCTGCTGTCGCAGACAAAATCGCGGCTAGCACGGTCCAAACCAGGCGTTGCTGGCGCAGCCAATCCATCTTTTCAATCTACTCTTCGGCGCGACGCTCCGCCGGGCAACCTTGTGGCGTCATGCCTTATCTGACTACACTGAACCTCATGCGGTTTCGTGTGCTGTTGACCCCGGTCCTTCTCGCCCTCATTCCAACGCTCGCCGCTCAGCAGGCTCCTTCCCGCGAGCCCCGTGAACTTCTCTCAGCGCTAAACCAGCTGCAACTCGATACCGCAGCCGTCTATAAGATCGACCAGGCTAGCCGTTTCGAACTCCGCCGCGGCGACGCCAAAGTGCTTTTCGAATTTGGCTATTTGGGATTCCTCGCGCCCATCGACGGCAAAATTACCGGCGCGGTGTTCTCCGGCCGCGGCCACCTCCTGGCCGCTCCGCGCGACCCGGTCGAAAAGCAGCAACTAGTGCGCTTCCTCGGCGAGCCGGTCATTGATCAGAATTTCACGAATGCCTACCTGCGTTTCACCGATGACACCGCTGCCGAGTTGAAGCAGTTGCTGCAGCAGGCACACCTCGAAGCGCAACCAAACGCCACCTTCGCCGCCAACTGGCAGCCTGCGATCGCCGCCCACAACTCCGCCCACTCGTTTCGCATCTGGGCGGAAGGCTTTTCCAATTCCCTGAAGCCCTACTTCGCCGCCAGCCTCGGCGGAACAGGTTCCGAGCCCTTTGATTTCGTGTACGACCTTTCGCGCTTCGAACCCATTCTGTTCGGCGAGGTCAAGAAAATCGCCGGCGTCGAGTATTACGACGTCTGGAGTTCGTACCGTCTTCCTGGCGGCGAAATCCCGACACCTGCTTTTCACGCTCTCCGCTACCGGATCGACGCCACGATCGGCACAGACAACACGCTCCGCGGCGAAGCCGTCGTTCGCTTTCGAGCGGCGCGGGCCGGAGAACGCCTGGTCTCTTTTGAGCTCACTCGCCAGCTCAACGTCGAATCCGCGGTCGTCGCCGGTCAATCGCTTTTCACCTTCCCCGACGAACACACCCACCCGGAAGACCGCGCCGCCAGCGGAAACGACAGGTTGTACGTCTTGCTTCCCCGCGCTCCCAGCGCCGGTGAAGAGTTCGATCTCACTCTGCGTTTTCATGGAAGTGTCATCCGCGATGCCGGCAACGGCGTCTTTTTCGTTGGGGCTCGCGGCAGTTGGTACCCCCACGTCGGAGACTCCTCGGAATTTTCCGACTACGACCTCACGTTGCATTGGCCCCGCAAGCTGCGCCTCGCGGCCACCGGCAGCAAGCTCGACGAGCACGACGAAGGCGACCAGCGTGTCGGCCACTGGCGTACCGACCAGCTGGCTGCCGTTGCAGGCTTCAATCTCGGCGAATACGCTTTCGCCTCGCTCCCAAGTGAAGGCTACACCGTGGATGTTTACGCCAACCGGCAACTCGAGCAGGCTCTGCTCGACCGTTTGCGACCCGTCGAAGACCTCACGGCGGCAACTCCCTTTGTCCGTCCCAACGGGCCGCGGGCTGATGAACGGCTGCGTGTGCCGATGCCCGAACCTAGCCCCGCCAACGCCCTGAAGAATCTGGCGCGCGAAATTGATTCTTCCATCCGCTTCTACCGCACTTACTCGGGGCCTTTTCCCCTGAAGCAGCTCAGCGTTTCGCAGATTCCGGGCACTTTCGGCCAGGGCTGGCCAGGTCTGCTCTACATCTCCACTTACTCCTTTCTCCCGGCGGAAACTCAAGAGCGCGCCGGCCTCACTGCTGCGGGTCAGGAACATTTCCGGGATCTAGTTCCTTTTCACGAAGTCGCCCACCAGTGGTGGGGCAACGTCGTCGGGTGGTCCAGTTATCGCGATCAATGGATTGACGAAGCATTCGCCAGCTACATGTCCTTGCTCTACGCCGACAGTCAGAAATCGCCGGAACGCAAATTGCGCGTCTGGCTGGATCGTTACCGCAAGCGCTTGCTCGACAAAGAAGGACTCGAAGTCGCACCTGCCGACAGCGGCAGCCTGATCCTTGGCATGCGCCTGAACTCCTCGAAATCTCCGGACGGTTTTGACCAGTTGGTTTACGGCAAGGGTGCCTGGGTCATTCACATGATTCGTGAAATGCTCCGTGAGCCCGGTCCCAAAAACTCCGACAAGCGCTTCATTGCGCTGCTGCACACGCTGCAGACGAAATACGCGTACCGCGCGCTGTCCACGGACGATCTGCAGCACGAACTCGAAGCGGTCATGACTCCTGCCATGGCCATCGAAGGCCGCAAATCCATGGAATGGTTTTTTGCCGATTGGGTGCGCGGTACGGGCATTCCGCACTATCGCCTGGAATACTCCACCAAGCGCGCTGAAAAAGGCTTCATCGTGAAGGGAAAACTGTTGCAGACCGGCGTGCCGGATTCCTTCGTCGCTCCCGTTCCCGTTCACATGGGCAACGGTGCCCTTCTGGGGCGAGTCATTGCCGGTGGACCGGAAACTGCCTTCCACTTCACTACCGACCGGGACCCCGGCAAGCTAACCGTTGATCCCCACATGACCCTGCTCTGTGTCAACGTGCACTAGCCGCCGCGTCGGCGGGACCAGGCTTTCAAACCGGGTTGTCATTGGATGCTTTTTGCAGCGCTCGCAAGCAATTCGTCCACTCACAATGCTTTCCGATAAATTCTCCGCTGCTTGAACAGCGGACTGGCTGGAGAAATCTGGGCCCTGCCGTCCGGCCCCAACAGATAGGCGTAGCCGTCCGGATCCACCGGCTCACCTCCAATCAATCCCGCCTGCACCATTTCCCGAACGCTCTTTGGCGCTTGCCCGAACTTCGCCGCAAACCGAGCGGCAAGTTCGTTGATATGGTCAATATCTTCGTCACATCGCAGCAGTTGCAAGTTAATTCTGGCGTTCTCTTTAATCGCTTCATCTGTGCTCGATTGATGGATTTCTGACCACAAGATCACCGAGGTCTCTCGCGATTCCCCTTTCTCCAGGAACCGCGCTGCCATGATTTTCATCCATTCCGCAGCGCCGGGCTTTTTGCTGCCTGCTAGATACGCTTCGCCCGCTTTGGCGTTATCACCCAATTCAAGGTAGTAGACGTTCCCCAAGTCCTGATCCAGGCGCCAGTAGTCCGGGTTCGCCGCGATTCCGCGCTGCAGCAGCTCCACGGCGAGGTCCGGCCGGCCAGCTCCGCGCGGTGGCGGTTCGCTCAGAAACGTTGCGCCAAACCGGTACGCCGGAAGCAGTTGCCGATCGAGCGTCGTCGCCGTGTCCAGCAGCGGCCACAAACTATCCAGGTTCGTATCCTGGCTCAACCGTTTGTTGCCGTAATACTGCACCGCGCGGGTCCAATAAATGTCCGCCGCCAGTGTCGAATACTCCAGCGACGCCACCTGGATCAGCTTGGGCGAACGAATCAGTACTTCGTCTTGCTCCTGATGCAAGGCATCCAGCCCGCTGCTGATGCCGCGCTGCACCCGGGCAATCGCAGCGAAGCCCGCCGGCAAAACCAGCAACAGCAGCCACCCGCCAATCTTGTTGCCGGTCATTTCAAATCCTTGCGCGAAAAAATCACCGCCGCCACGCTCAGCACAATCGCGGAATACAGCGCCGTATAAAGCGTGGTCTGGGCAATCAAACTCAGCGCAATGCTGCGACCGTGCGCCGCCGCACCCATCACGTCGTAGTTCCCGAAATTCGGCAGCACGTAGGAAACTACCGCAAACAGTCTTTGCTCCTGCGCCGTCAATTCGGTCGTTTGCAGATGCTGCATCTGGGCCACAAACAATCCCGCCACATACAAGCCGCTGGTGAACAGAATCGCCAGCAGTGGCGACGTAAAACACGAAAACAGCATCGCCAGCGCCACCACCAGCGCAAGCTTCAGCACGATGAAATAAACGGCCACCAGCACTGCGGCATCTCCGCGCGTCAGCGAGCGCTTCACGAACAGCATCGCCAGAAACAGCCCCGCGCCCATCGCCGCGGTATTCACCGCCAGCGTCAGCACCAGCCCGCTGAATTTCCCCAGCAGAAATTCCCAACGCCGCAGCGGCCTCGCCAGCACCGCATGAAGCGTTCTCTTGTCTATCTCCTTCGAAACCAGACCCACGCCCGTGAACACCGCGATGAGGAGACCGGTCAGCGAAATCGCGCTCAGCCCCAAACTGACTATCACCACCGATTCGATAGCCATCGAAATCTGCCCGACCACTACCGCCGACGCGATCATCAACAGCGCAAAAAACACCAAGTTGTACAGCACGCGGTCGCGCACCGCCTCACGAAACGTGTTTCGCGCTACAATCAGCACGCGGCTCATGATCCGCTCACCTCAACCGCGGCAGCTTGCGCCCGCTCTTTTCCGACCAGTTCCATGAAAAAGTCTTCCAGCGTCGGCTTGATCTGCGTCACGGAGATAATCCGCGCTCCCGTCGTCTTCAGTTCTTCCAGTGCGGCATACAACTCCGACTCACTTACGCTGACTCGAAAACCCGCTCCAGACTTCACCGCCTCGCCGCGTATTTTCTGCGGAATTGTCACTTCATCAGCGGCCTCAAATATGATCTCCATGCCAGTCGCCTTAACTCCGACAATCGCACCCGGGGCGCCGACTCCGCGCAGCTTTCCGCCGGCGATCACGCCGACTCGATCGCACAACACTTCGGCATCCGGCAAAATGTGGGTTGAAAATAGAACCGTCTTGCCCGCGCTCCTCAACTCCAGAATGATGTCCCGCACCTCGCGGCGCCCGACCGGATCGAGCCCGGACATCGGCTCGTCCAAAATCACCAACTTCGGATCGTGCAGAATCGCCTGCGCCAGTGCCACTCGCTGCAGCATCCCTTTCGAATATTTCCGCAGTTGCATCTTGCCGGCCGTCTCCAGCCCGACCTTCTTCAGCATTTGTTGCACGCGCTCGCCGCGCTCCACCGCGCTGTAGCCATGAAACCGCGCAAGATAATCCAAAACTTCCGCGGCGGTCAGGTAGTCGTAAAAATACGGCTGCTCCGGCAAATAGCCGACATCCCGGCGCAAGCCCACGTCGCTTACCGGCTTGCCCAGAATTTGCGCGCCGCCCGACGTCGGGAAAATAATCCCCATCAACAGTTTGATGGTGGTGCTTTTGCCGGCGCCGTTCGGGCCCAAAAACCCGAACACTTCGCCCTCGGCCACCTGCATGGTCAGATTTTCCAGGGAAGTTTTTTTCTTCAGGTGCAGGAATCCGTGCGGATAGTCCTTGCTCAGGTTCTTGGTTTCAATTGCCGGGGCGGGCATGCTTCTATTTTTGCAGGGTGGAACGATGGGTCAACGCGCTATACGGTGGAGTGTGCGAGAAGCTGCAACTCTTGAACCAAAGGGAAAATCTGCGGTTTATTCAACATGAAGTCAAATATGTCATTCCGAGCGGAGCGGAGTCGAGGGACGGTGTTCCAGCGAGCGGACTTTGCTCGCAGAATCTCTCTTCTACTTCCCGATCTGCACCAGTTCGCTGGCAGGCGTGGCGGGCGCCATCGGCATAGGCTTCAGCGTCTGCGGATCGCGCCAGTTATCCAGAATCCCCACTTGTTGCACGCAGGAAACGGTGCAGCGCGGCCCACAGAACTTGTCCGTGAAGTATTCCCTGCGGCGCATCTCCGGCGTGTACTGCGCCAGCGGAATCCCCGGATAACCGCGCTGCTGCGAACACCAGTGCACCAAACCTTCCTCGCAGACATACAAATAGCGCGAACCCGACCGGCAACGCCACTTGTGTTCCTTTGCGCGCGCTACGCTGTGCTGAAAATCGTTGAACCGCGAAAACGAGCGCTTGCCCAGGGTCATAATCTCTTCAAAGATTTCGATCTGCCTCCCGCTGAGCGGCTTCAGCTGCCCGTTGTGGTCGTGAATAATCCCTACCGTACTCGTAAATCCCAGATCCACCGCGCGGTGTGCAATCGTCAGCGCATCCTCGGGATTCTTCACCCCGCTGCCTAGCACCGAATTGATGTTCACCTGAAAAATCGCGTGCTGCGAAAGCCACTCCAGCCGCGAATCCAGCGTCTTCAGACTTTTCTTCGACACTTCATCCGGCGTGACGTTGTCAATCGAAATCTGCAGGTGCTCAAGCCCCGCCGCGTTCAGGCTCTTGATCCGCTCCACGCTCAATAAAAACCCGTTGGTGATCATCCCTGCGATCATCCCGTGCTCCCGGATGTGCCTGATGACCTCTTCCAGTTCGGGATGCATCAGCGGTTCGCCGCCGCTGATGGTGATGATCGACGTACCCATCGCAGCCAGATAGTCCAGCCGCCGCTTCATCTCTTCCAACGGCACCGGCTTCGACACCTGGTCGTACTCGTTGCAATAGCCACAGTCCAGATTGCAGCGCCGCATCGGAATGATGTGCACCAGGATCGGATGCCGGGTCGACAGCAGCGCGTTGCCGATCATCTTCAGTTCGCGCGCACGCGTACGCAAAAAGCGTAGAAGCCGCTGTCGGCGCACGCTAGCGCTCGCCCTTACCACTTGTTTTTCGATCCTGGCCATGAATTTTGACTAGAAATGCGCTGCGATCCCCTGACTTAAATTATACATGTTCCCGCCGCGCCCACCGCGGAGCCAGCCCCTGTTGTTCCGTTCGTCACGCCCGCTCACAATCGGCGTTCGCGCGCAGCCGGTACTTGTTAGCATGGGCCAACTTCACTTGAGGTTGTCCCCATGAAAACATTGCTGGCCCTCGGGTGTACGGCCCTGACACTTACGGCCGTCCTCCTCGCGCAAGATAAAAACGTCATCACCGCCGACAAAGCCGACGAAATCCAGATCCGCCAGCTCGAACGCGCCTGGAACGAAGCCGAATCGCGCCACGACACCATCGCGCTCAGAAACATCGTCGCTGACTCCCTCAGTTACATTGATTTCGACGGCTCGATCAAAGACAAAGCCGGTTACATCCAAGACGCGCTCGACACGGTCTATCAAGCCGACCACCTCTACGACGAAGGCCTCAACGTGCGGGTCTACGGCAACGCCGCCGTAGTCGTTGGCGTCTACCGTGAAACCGGCACCAACAAGGGCAAACCCTATGTCCACCGCGCCCGCTTCACCGACACCTGGGTCAAGCAGGATGGCGTGTGGCGCTGTGCCGCCAGCCAAAGCACCTTAATCCAAAAGTAGGCCCTTTTCACTCCAAGCTGTTCCATTTTGGAACCGGACCCGGCCAACAAATCTCTCCGCTATCTCCAATCGCTCGTAACGTTCTCGCCAACTCGTGCTATGGTTTATTGTGAATAGGAATCGCAATCCGCTAAGTCCTTTACTTGCCGCACACCCCAAAATTGCGCCCGTAAGTCCTTTGGTTGCCGCATTTACAAAAACAATGGACTTTAACGGAGGGCACCCCTGCCAGTTCCTAAATGGAACGGCGATCTGCCACTTCCAGCCCGCCATCCCACTCCCGCTTGTACTTTGCACTTTTTACCTTGTACCTTGTACCGTTGCGGTCCGTTCCGAGGAGCAGCCATGTCTGAATCTGCCAAACACGCACCTGCCACGCCGCCCGGCGTCCCGACCCGAACCGAAACCGACTCGATGGGCAAGATCGAAGTCCCAACCGACCGGTATTACGGGGCGCAGACGGCTCGTTCGCTGATCCATTTTGCGATTGGGCAGGACACGATGCCGACGGAGTTGATTCGCGCGTTCGGCGTCCTGAAAAAAGCCGCCGCTCTGGTCAATCAGGACTTGGGCAAGCTTCCCGCCGATAAAGCCAGGCTCATCACCCAGGCCGCCGACGAAGTCATTTCCGGCAAGCTCAGCGGCCACTTCCCTTTGCGCATCTGGCAGACCGGCAGCGGCACGCAGACCAACATGAACGTCAACGAGGTTATCTCTAACCGCGCCATAGAAATCGCCGGCGGCTTGATGGGCAGCAAAAAGCCGATTCATCCGAACGATGACGTGAACATGTCCCAGTCCTCGAACGATACGTTTCCCACGGCGATGCACATCGCCGCAGCAACGGAAACTTCGCGGTGCCTGATTCCCGCAGTCAAAAAACTGCGCGAAGCGCTCGACGCCAAAGCCAAGGAGTTCGGCGCTATTGTCAAAATCGGCCGCACCCATTTGCAGGACGCCACGCCGCTCACCGTCGAGCAGGAGTTTTCCGGCTGGGTTTCGCTGCTCGACCGCGACCTCACCCGCGTCTCCGAAGCCCTCGACGGCCTGTACGACCTGGCCATCGGCGGCACCGCTGTCGGCACTGGTCTCAACGCCCATCCGGAATTTGCCGAACGCGCCGCGCAAAAAATCAGCGAATTGAGTGGCCTGCCCTTCCGCTCCCATCCCAACAAGTTCGCGTCGCTCTCCGCGCACGACGAAATCGTGTTCGCCTCCGGCGCGCTGAAAACGCTCGCCGCTTCGCTGATGAAAATCGCCAACGACATTCGCTGGCTGGCCTCGGGTCCGCGTTGCGGCCTCGGCGAACTTTCGCTGCCGGAAAACGAGCCCGGTTCCTCCATCATGCCCGGCAAGGTGAATCCCACGCAGTGCGAAGCAATGACCATGGTCGCCGTGCAGGTGATGGGCAATGACGCGGCGATCGGCTTTGCCGGTTCACAGGGCAATTTCGAACTGAACGTTTTCAAGCCGGTGATGATTTTCAACTATCTGCACTCGGTCGAGCTGCTGGCCGATGCTTGCTCCAGCTTCGTGGATCACTGCGTGGTAGGTATGCAGGTGAACCGCGAGCACATGGAGGGGCATTTGCACAATTCGCTGATGCTGGTGACGGCGCTGGCTCCCAAGATCGGTTACGACAACGCGGCCCTGGTCGCCAAGACTGCGCACAAAGACCAGAGGAGCCTTCGCGAAACCGCCATCAAGCTCGGCTTCCTCACCGGCGAAGAATTCGACGCCTTAGTGAAACCCGAAGACATGACCCACCCATGAAAAATGAAACCTTAATAATGACCTCCGTCAGGCTCCTGGGCCTTGCTGCGCTTACTCCGGTCTTGGCGAGAACCCAAGAGCCAAAGCCAGCAGACTTCTCCCAAAAAACGGCGGCGATCTGGGCGAATTTCCGATGGCCAGGAAGCTACCCGGACGGAACTGTTGTCGCACCCTCACCCGATAGGAAGAAATCGGTGACCGCTGTATTTGCTAGAAAGACTGAGAGCGTCGCACTTACCGTTAGTAACGGGCAAGCACGATTTGTAAGCAGCATCGAGGGCGGTGTCGGTTCAGAGATCTCGTGGTCGCCGGACTCACGCGCGTTTTTCGTAACGTGGAGCTCGGAGGGTCTATCCGGCGGGTTTCACACGCGAGTTTATTATGTGCGGACCTCGGGTCTGAAACGGGTCGACCTGGATCTCGCGGTGAATCGCGCCTTCGGTCACCTTCCAATTTGCGATACATCGCCCGTGAATGTGGCGGCGGTCGCTTGGCTTGAAGGCTCGCGTCGCTTGCTCTTCACTGTGGAAGTCCCAGCGCATTCGATCTGCTACAGCTACGGAACCTTTAAAGCTTGCGAGGTCTCGATGCCGGACGGGACAGTCAACAAGCGCTACGACCAAGTGGGGGCCAAGAAGAGGTTTTCGTCTGACCTTGGTCCGCGCCTGATGGACGCACGCGACCAATGTATAACTGATCCCAAATCCTGCTGGGCACACGAAAATCATCCCGGGACGACTCAACCATGACTCGGTTTCTGACTGACATTCTTCGGCAGCCGGAAGAGTTGCAGCGAACCATTGCTCATTTGCAAGGCGGCGCGGGGCGAAATGCGCTGGACGCGGCGGTGGCGGCGATCCGCGGGGCCCGGCATGTGTATCTGACCGGCATCGGCAGCAGCTGGCATGCGGCGCTGAACGTGGCGGCACTGTTTCATGCGAACGCGCAGCCGGTGATTCTGCAGGACGCAGCGGAGCTGCTGCAGTACGCCAAATTTCCTGCCGGGTCGGTGGTCATCATCAATTCGCGCAGCGGACGCAGCATTGAAATTGTGCAGCTGGCGGAAAAAGCACGCGCGGCGGGTGCAACCATCATCGGCATTACCAATGTGGCGGACGGCCCGCTGGCCAAGCTGGCGCAGATTCCGCTGGTGATTCCTTCGCCGCTCGATCACGCGATTTCCGTGGTGACATACACGACGCTGGCGCTCGCCGCGGGAATCCTCGCCGCAACGGTCGCCGGCAAATTCGACACTATACTGGCAGCTACGCTGAACAGTGTCTTCGACGCCGCCACCAAAGCCATTCCCAGATGGCAGCAGCAGATCGCTGCGTCGGCGTGGTTCGCGCCGGGTGCGACGACGTACTTTTTGGCGCGCGGCTCGAGCCTCGGCAGCGCCTACGAAACGCGGCTGATGTGGGAAGAAGGCGTGAAATCGCCCGCGACCGCGATGGGCAGCGCAAGTTTCCGCCACGGCCCGCAGGAAATGATCGCCAAAGACTTGCACTTTGGCTTGTGGCTGGACGGCGCGTATGCGCGCGAAAAAGACCTAGCGCTGGCGCGCGATCTGTGCCAGCTCGGCGCATCGGTGTTGTTGATCGGGCAAAATACTCCGGGCGACGCCGGAGACCTCGTCCTCAATCTCCCGGCGATTCTCGCCGAGTGGCAATTCGTGATCGACATCATCCCGGCGCAGCTCGCGGCCGATCGCGCGGCTGCTTTGAACGGCGTCGATTGCGACACCTTCCGCCTCTGTTCGTTTGTGGTGGAGGATGACGGGGGACTGCTCGGCAAATCGGCAGCAAAGTGCTAACCCAGAGCGCACGAAGACGAGACGACAGAGGGACCCAGAGAAAACGATGATCGCAGGCATCGACATTGGCGGAACGAAGATTGCCGTCGGCATGGTGGACGACAACGGCAAAGTGCTGTCGCGCGTGGAGACGCCGACCGCCGCCTGCGCGGCCTATTCCGACGCGCTGGTACACATGGCGCGCATGTTGCGGGAAGCCGCGAAATTGGCCAACGTCTCGCTGACTGGCATAGGCATCGGCTCCACCGGATGGGTCTATCCTTTCACCGGAGAGTTTGGCGACGTAGATTTTTTGCCGGGCTGGAAAGGCTGCAACCCGGTGAAAGATTTGCAGCGGGAATTCGGAGTGAAGGCCGCTTTGGAAAATGACGGCGACGCTTCCGCCCTCGGCGAAGCGGCTTGGGGCGCGGGCCAAGGCAAATCGCAGTTAATCTATGTCACGGTTGGGACCGGCATCGGTGGCGGAATCATTTTGGACGGGCATCTGTATCGCGGCGCGAATCGCGCGCATCCCGAAGTCGGCCATCACGTGATTGACGCCAGTGGCCCGCAATGTACCTGCGGTTTCCGTGGCTGCTGGGAAGCTCTGGGCACCGGCCCGGCAATGGCCGCGTGGTACAACGAGCAGGTCTCACCTCAGTCCGGCGTGCCGTCACGGCTAACCGCCAAGCAAGTTTTTGAAAAGGCGCGCGGCGGCGATGCGCTGGCCCAGAAAGCCGTGGACCGCGAGCACTACTATCTCGGCCTTGGCGTCGCCAATCTGATCAATCTGTGGATGCCGGAAATGATTGTCCTCGGTGGCAGCATCATGAAGAGCGTGCAGCTCGACGAAGTCGCAAAAGTCGTTGCATCCGGCTGCCGCTTCGTGCCCTATCAGGCGACCCAGCTGGCGCACGCCTCGCTCGGCGAAAACGCCAATCTCATCGGCGCAGCCCGCGTCTGGCACCACCGCTTCGGCGGGATTGCCCAAACGGCCAGTTAACCGCCGGAAGACTTTGCCTAAGAAACCTCATGGAACTTCAGGACGCATTCCTATAATGGCCAAGAGCAAAAATCGCATGTACTTGCAAAAATCACTCGCTGCACTCGGCCTCTTCGCTGTCTGTGCCCTGTGTGCGCCGACCTCTGGTCCCTCGGTGATGCACTCTTTTGCTTTTGCTGTTGCGCCGCAAACCGAAAAGCCTGACTGGTGTAAGGCGCTGCCCCGCCCCGAATACAAATCGCTGGAACGCGTGCTGCCCGACGAGCCGTGGTTCGAAGTGTACAAAGTTGCGCCGGCCACCTTCGCGATCTACGAGCCGTATCAATTCGAAGAAACCATCTCTTATCTGATGGTCGGCACCAAGCAGGCGCTGCTGTTCGACACCGGGATGGGCATCGGCAACATTCACGCCATCGTCGCCCGCATCACGTCGCGCCCGATTGTTGTGCTGAACTCGCACACCCACAACGATCACGTCGGTGGCAACTGGCAGTTCCCTTTTGTCTTCGGCATGGACAGCACGTTCACACGCGCCAACGCCAAAGGCTCGCGCGAAGATGCGCAAGCTGAGATCGCGCCGGGCGAAGTTTGCGGCGCGCTGCCCAAAAGCTTTGACCCTGCGAAATACACGACCAAGCCGTGGAAGATTTCGCTGGCCGTTCATGACGGCTTCAAGGTTAATCTCGGCGGCGGACGTGAGGTCGAAATCATCGCCACGCCCGGTCATACACCCGACGCCATCTGCCTGATCGACCGCGCCAACGGCCTGCTCTTCACGGGCGATACCTACTACCCCGGCCCCATCTGGCTGTATCGTCCCGAGACCGACCTCAACGCCTATCTCGCTTCAGTGATGAAGCTGCAAAAGCTGGTGCCACAAATCAAACTGGTGCTGGGTGCCCACAACGTGCCTGTCGCAAAACCGGAAGTTCTTGAAAGGCTCAACACCGCCGCGCAAATGCTGTGGGAAGGCAAAATTCCCGCGAAGGACGTCAAGGGCAGCGAAGCAACGTACTCGTTTTTCGATGAAATCACTTTTCGCGGGCAATATCCGTTGCGCAAGGTAAACTCGAAGTAGAGCGCAACAAATGTTCCCGCAGTTCGCCAAGGCGGCGCTGGCCGCGCTGCTATTTTTTCCTTTTTTGTTGCAGGCGCAATCGCGCATCGAAGACCGCAAGCCCGCGCCGGACACGTCGGCGAAAGACTCGAAAGCCGGCAAGTCAGCCGCAGCCGGCAAGCGCACGGTGTGGAATCTTGACGGCGGTGTATTCTTCACCACCGATGGCCACTTGCCCAACGGCTCCTGCTTCCGGCTGACAGGTCATTTGAATGCGCCGGACTTTTTTGACGGCTTGCGGAGGGTAGACACCGCGGATGGAACCTATTTCACGCTGCACGACAAAGTGGTCACAACCTATCCGGCGCAAGTGCAAGTCGCGCTGCACTTTTTGGATTTTCCCTGCACGCTGGACCTGAAAGACACCACGGTCCGGCCGCCCCTCACTCCGGAACTGCTGAGCACGCTGCGAATAAGCTTTTTCTGGAAAGACGGCATCGAGTTGCACCCCGTGGAATCGAGCACGCGCGTGGACTCGAGCGCGAAGCGCCTAGCTCCGTATTCCAGCGACGCCGTGAGCGAACTAGCGCCGCGCTTTGAGTGGACTTTCGATTTCAGGGTGAACAGTGAAAACGTGCCGCTCAGCAACGATCTGGCGATGGTGCTGGAAACGGAAGATCACAAGATCGCCGCTCGGGTTGCGGCGCGGATGTAATTATTTTGTCTGGATACGTGCCAAACGGCGCAGCGGAGTAGACTACAAGTGTGGCCAAACGCCGTCACATCTTTCTGCTGGCCTGTGTGCTGCTGATCGGTCTGCTGGTCACTGGCGCGGTCAGCATTCTGCATGATGGCTTGAGCTCGCGCGCCAAGCCCAGCGCGCTGGAGGCTGCGATCGCGCGCACCGCGCGAAAGATGGCTTTTCCGAGCAGCGCACGGTCGGCGAAAAATCCGATTCCCGATTCGCCCGAGGTAGAGAAGGAAGCACGGCTACATTTTGCGGATCACTGCGCGATTTGCCATGGCAATGATGGCAGCGGCGATTCCATGTTGGGGCACGGGCTCTATCCCAAGCCGCCGGATCTGCGCGCGGCGGAGACCCAAAACCTTTCCGACGGCGAAATTTTCTGGATCATTGAAAACGGCATCCGGCTGACTGGCATGCCGGCGTTCGGAGGGCAGTCAAACGGCGCAGAGCACGACGAGCACGATGAACATGGAGAAGCGGACAGCTGGAAGCTGGTGCGCTTCACCCGTCACTTGCCGCAACTGACGGCGGAAGAAAAACTGGAGATGGAGAAGTACAACCCGAAGGGACCGGAAGATCGCGGAGAAGAGCAGGGCGAGCAGGATTTCTTGAATGGCGCGCCGGCAAAACCTGCGGGCCAGACTGAGCATCATAACCATTAAGCAGCATTTCTAATGGAGAAGAGATATGAGAATTCGCTCGAATACAACGCGTTGGATAGTTTTGTTGCTAACACTCGCGGTCGCGCTGCCGGCCTTCGCGCACGGCGACAAGAGGCATGTTGTAGGAACAATTGAAAAGATCACTCCGGAGTTTGTCGAAGTAAAAACCACGGCCGGCAAAACGGTGACCGTAAAGCTCGCAACGGCTACGCTTTACGTGACCAAAGACGGCAAGCCTGCAAAGTTGGCTGACGTCGCGGTCGGGCAGCGGGTGGTGATTCACGCAACTCCCAAGGGCCCGGATTTGATCGCGGATGAATTGAAGTTCGCGCCCGCAGCAGCGGCTGCGAAATCCGGCTCCTAGGGCAGCCGCGCGGCTTATTCATCCACCAACTGGCAGGAATGAGTCTTGATGACCAGCCAGACCCGCTTGTCGGCGGCCAGTTCCAGCGCTCGCAACGCTCCCGGTGTGACGTTGACGACGAATCTGGCTCCCGTGTTTACGATACAAACCACAGTCGAACCCCGCGTTTCCAGGGAGTCGATAGTTCCTTCCAGAATGTTCCTCGCGCTGAGGCCCACCGGGCGCTGAGAGGCGAGCAAAATATCGCCGGCGCGGACGGCCACTCGGACGGGATCGCCGACGGCCGCGTAACCCAGCGGCAATTCCAGCTCGGTTTGCGAGTCCTCCAGCCGCGCGCGCATGACGCCGTCAGCTTCACGGAGTTCAAGAATTTGGCCGGAGAGGTAATTTTCAAAGCCTGCCGCCCGTGCCAGCCGCTTGGTGCGTGGCGCGTCGAGAACGTCGTGGGGAAACCCGGCGTCCACCACCCGGCCGTGGTCCAGCGCGATCACGCGTTCGCCCAGGGCGTCCACTTCATCGCGATGATGCGTCACGTAGAGAATCGGCACGCTCTGGGCGCGATTCCACGCGCGCAAATCATCAACGATCGAAGAGCGCAGTTCTTCATCGAGGCCTTTTAGCGGTTCATCCAGCAGGACTGCGCGCGGTGAAGTCGCCAAAGCCCGCGCCAACGCCACTCGCTGCGCTTCTCCGCCCGAAATTTCAGCGGGCTTGCGATTCTTGAGATGCGCAACGCGGAAGGCCTCCAGCAAATCGGTCGCTACGGCCTTCTTGCCGGCGTCATCTTTGTCGCGCAAACCGAATTCGGCGTTTGCTTGCACGGTCTTGTGCGGAAACAATGCCGGCGATTGGAATAGATAGGCGATGTGGCGCTGGCGCGGCGGCAGGAATGTTCCGGTTGCCGAGTCCTGCAGGATGGTTTCGCCCAGCGCGATTCGCGCATTGGTCGCGGGCAACAATCCGGAAATGCAGTCCAGCAGGGTGGATTTTCCGGCGCCTGACGGCCCAAACAGAATCGTGATTCCCGGCGGAATTTGGAATTCGGCGCTTAGCTGAAATGGTCGTCGTCCATTGCCCCGCGCCAGCTGGACCCGAACATCCAGAGAGCCGACATCAGTCGCCATGTTTCACCGTCCACGGCGACCAGACCCGCCGGTTCACCGCGTAAACCGTGCAAAGAACAGCGAACGAAATCAGCAACAGCGCCAGCGCGGTACGGTTGGCTTCGCCGTATTCGAGCGATTGCACGTGATCGTAGATAGCAATGGAGACGGTGCGCGTGACGCCGGGAATATTTCCGCCGACCATCAGCACCACGCCGAATTCGCCGAGGGTGTGCGCAAAGCTCAACACCGCAGCCGTGATCAGGCCGGGAACGGAAAGGGGCAGCACAACTTGCCAAAAAGTCCGCCAACGGCCCGCGCCGAGGACGGCAGCGGCGTCGAGCAGCCGCGGGTCAACACTTTCGAACGCGGCGACCAGCGGCTGCACCGCGAAAGGGAGACTGTAAAGTAGTGAAGCCAAGACCAGACCCGCGAAGGTAAAAGCCAGCGTATGCCCGAACCACACCTGCCACAGTTTTCCGAGTGGCCCGTTCGCGCCCATGGCCACCAATAAATAAAACCCCAGCACGGTTGGAGGCAGCACCAGCGGAAGGGCCACGACACTTTCCAGCAAGAACTTCCCGCGCCATTTGGTTTGTGAAAGCCAGTAGGCGAGCGGCATTCCCGCGAAAAGCAAGATTGCCGCTACGCAAAGAGCCAGCTTCAGTGAAAGCCCCAGTGTTTCCATTTACCGGTGCCTTTCCAGCGGTTCGGTGGAAGGCGGTGGAGGCTGAAAGCCTGCTTGCTGCAAGAGTTCGCGGCCAGGGCCTTCCGTAACGAACTTGACGAACTCTTCCGCTACTGATTTTTCTTGCGCAGATTTCAAGACAACCACCGTTTGTTCGATGTGGGGGTAGCGGTCGCGCGGAATCTCCCATTGCTTACCGCCGCGCAGAGACGGCAAGCGAGCCTGCGAGTACGCGAGGATTCCGGCCTGGGCGCTGCCGGACTGCACAAATTGCGCTGCTTGCGAGACGTTTTCTCCCATCACCAGCTTGGCCCGCACCTGCTCATAAATATGAGCCGCCTGCAGAGCGGCAACCGCCGCGCGTCCGTACGGTGCATGCGCGGGATTGGCGATGGCGATCTTGGAGACTTCGGGCTTCTGCAGGCAGTTCCATTTTTCCGCGGCGGGAACGCACTTCGCATTTGCCGGCATCCAGAGCACTAGGCCACCTAAGCCGTAAACAACGGCGCTGCGCGGTTTCGCGTGCCCCGATTCGACCAGCCGGCGCGGAAACTCACTGTCCGCAGAAAAGAAGAGATCGAACGGAGCGCCATTCTGGATTTGCGCGAAAAAATTCCCGCTCGAGCCGAAAGACAGTTCAACGTGCTCGCCGGTCTTGTCCTCGAATGTCTTGGCGATTTCCGGCAGGACACTCTGCAGATCGGAGGCCGCGGCCACGCGGATTGTGGGATGCTGGGCATCCAGATTGCACGTCGCCAGCGTGGCGCCGCCAAGAATCAGCAGAAGTCTTGCGAGAAAGAGTCTGAAGGTCATGGGCCGAGGGTCCGCTGCTCAGAGCCGCAGGATCATCACTTCGGTGGACTTGATGAGAGCGGCTGCGCGATCGCCGGGTTTCAGCCGGAGTTCCTTGGCAGCGTCAGCGGTGATGATGGAGGTGATGTGCTGCTCGCCGATGGCAAGAGTCACCTGCGCCAGCAGGCCGCTGTACTTGAGCGCCACGACGCGGCCCAGCAGTTGATTGCGTCCGCTGATGCGGCGGAAGTCGCCGCGGCGCGAGCGCAGCTCGCCGCGTTCGAGCTTTTTGGGAAGCAGGCGGTCGATTTCGCTTTCCGGAACGCGATGATGCCCGCCGGGCGTCTTCGCAGTGCGGATTTTTCCGTGGTAGATCCACTGCTTCAGAGTGGGATAGCTGATTCCCAAAATGCTGGCGGCTTCGCGTGGAGCAAGCAGTCTCTGCATGACGCCCTCCGGCTCTGTGCAGTATATCTGTTGACAAACGTTATTTCAATACGATTTTATGCGATTAGTCGCCGCCTGTTGCTCATTCAATCCGCAGCAACATGCCATTCACCGGCGTGGCTGCCGTCCGCCAGCGTCCGCATCATTTCGCCCGGATTCTTCTGGAATCTGGCGACTTCGAACTCCGGCACCTGGCGGAGTTTCCCCGTCATGCTCAAGCGACCTTTTCCGCGTTCTCCAGTCTCTGTCGAAAACTAGTTCCGGAGCGGCTTTCCCGTTTTCAGCGTGAACGCAATGCGCTCCTGGGTCTTCTTTTCGCCCAGCAGCGAAACGAAAGCTTCGCGCTCGAGGTCCAGCAAATACTGTTCGCTGACCATTTGCGGCGCACTCAGAGCTCCGCCGGCCAAAATATTGGCCAGCTTGCGCGCGACCACTGCGTCATATTCGCTGGCGTAGCCGCCGCGCACCATCATGTGTACCGCCAGCTTCGCGCCAGCCAGGAATTGCTCGCCCAGAACTTTGACCTGTGTGGTTTGCGCGCCTTCCTGCCAACTGGCTGCAGCGGGCTTCCATCCGGAGCGCAGCAGACCGAGAGCTGTTTCCTTGGCATCGGCAACCAGCCGCTGGGTATTCATGGAAAAAGTATCTTCGCGCCGGAAATAGCCGAGCTCGCGGCACTCCAGGGCGCTGGTACCGACTTTAGCCATCGCGATGTTTTCAAAGACCGGCTTCAGCGCATGGAAAAGATCGAGGTCTTCGCCACCGGCTGAGTGCTCATTGGCACGGATCAACATCTCTTTGGTGCCGCCCCCGCCAGGGATCAGGCCTACACCGGTTTCCACGAGCCCAACGTAGGCTTCGGCCGCGGAATGAATGCGCGCGGCATGCAGACTGATTTCGCAACCGCCGCCGAGCGCCATGCCCTGGGGCGCGGACACCACCGGTTTCCTGGCGTACTTGATGGCCAGATTCACGTTCTGGAACTGCTTTACCGCCAAGTGCAGTTCATCCCACTCCTGCTCCTGTGCGCCCATGAGCACCAGCATCAGATTGGCGCCGACAGAAAAGTTGACGGCCTGGTTGGCGACGACCATAGCGTCGAAGCCGGTCTCCAAGCGCTTCAGCCCTTTGTGCAGCATCGAAACGAGGTCGGCGCCAATGGCGTTCATTTTGGCGTGAAACTCACAGCAGACCACACCGTCGCCGAGGTCAAGCAGGCTGGCACCGGCGTTGCGTTCGATTTCCTTGCCCGTGTCGGTCAGCGATTTGAGAATGATGATTCCGGCAGGCTCTTCGACTTTTTTCGTGCCGCCGGAAATGACGTCATAAACGCTCGTTGTGCCGCGGTCCGATTGGTAGAAGCTCTTGCTGCCGGCCAGAATCTTCTCTATCAACGCAGGCAGGGTCCGGCCCTCCTTGTGCACCTGTGCCGTGAACGCTTCGACGCCGAGCGCGTCCACCATCTCAAATGGCCCTAGCTCCCAACCAAAACCCCAGCGCATGGCGCGATCCACATCGGCAATGGCATCGGAAATTTCCGGGATGCGGCGTGCGGCGTACATACAAGTTTCCGACAGCGCCCCCCACAAGAACTGTTGCGCCTTGTCACCCTGCTGCCCTTCCAGGATTGGGCCGATTAAGGAGCGTAGTCGCTGTTTTGTGCCGTCGATAGATTTACCCGCATCGATCGAAGCAAACTTCGCTTTTTGACGTGGGCGGTACTCCATCGTTTGTACGTCCAGCGTCAGAATTTCTTTTTGGCCTTCGCCTTTTACCTTTTTGTAGAAGCCCTGGCCGGTCTTGTCGCCGAGCCAGCCGCGTTTGGCCATCTCTTCCACCAGCGGCGGAACTTTGTAGCGTTCGCGCGATTCGTCGTTCGGCGCAGTTTCGTAAATGTTCTTCACTACGTGCACCAGTACATCGAGACCAACAATATCCGCCGTGCGAAAAGTCGCCGATTTCGGCCAACCGACCGCCGGGCCCGTGCAGGCATCCACTTCCTCGACGGTCATGCCAAGTTCGTGCATCAGGCGCAGCGCATTCAGCATCGAGAACGTACCGATGCGATTGGCGATGAAATTCGGCGTGTCCTTCGCGACCACCACGCCTTTACCGAGTCGGACATCGCAGAATTCACGCAACGTTTCTACGACGTCCGGCGAAGTCTTCGGCCCGGGAATCACTTCCACCAACTTTAGGTAGCGCGGCGGGTTAAAGAAGTGGGTCCCGGCCCAGTGCTGCTGGAACTCGTGGGGCAGGCCTTCGGCGATCAAGTGCACCGGCAGGCCAGAAGTGTTGGTGGTGACAATCGCGCCGGGTTTACGGAACTGCGCTACGCGGGCGAGAAGGTTGCGCTTGATTTCCAGATTTTCCGCGACAACTTCGATAATCCAGTCGGCTTCGGCACAGCGCGCCAGGTCATCTTCGAAGTTCCCGATGGCGATTTTTTCCGCCAGGGCCGCGCTGAAAAACGCTGCCGGGCGCGACTTTTTGGCGGCTTCCACACCGTTGCGCGCAAGGCGGTTGCGATCGGAGGCAGGCGTGCCGGGCTTCCAGTCCGGTGGCACGATATCCAGCAGGACGCACGGGAGTCCGGCATTGGCGAAGTGCGCAGCGATGCGCGCGCCCATGGTGCCTGCGCCCAAGACGACTGCTTTCTGGATCGGAATTTTCATGGAGAGCCTTCGGTGACGTGTTGGACGAAGTGCTGCGCCTTAGAGGTTACAAAACCGGCAAAGTACGGTCAAACCGTGAGCGGACAAGCTTCCGCGGTTTTAGAATGGTCATAGAATGCTCAACCGGACAGTAAACGAAGCGCTCGACTGGCTGCGCGCCGCAAAGGAGAAGTTCCGCGAGTTCGCTTACGGCGGAGGCGACGGCAGCACAGCTCAGCCGAAAATCGGCCTGGCTCTGGCCGGCGGCTTTGCCCGCGGCATCGCGCACATCGGAGCGTTGCGGGTTTTCAGGGATGCGGGAATCCCGATTCACTGTGTTTCCGGTACCAGCGTCGGCGCCATAATCGGAACGGGATTCTGTTCCGGCGTCACTCCCGAGAGAATGCAGGAGATCGGTCAGGCCACTACCTTTGCTGACTTCGGCCGCTGGACGCCTTCCTGGCTCGGCCTGGCCACAAACCAGCGTTTGGAAAAGTATCTGGCGCGCATGACCGACCTCACCACGTTCGAGGAATTGAAAACGCCGCTGGCCATTAGCGCTACAGACATCAATGCCGGCATCACAATCTATTACTCCTCCGGGCCGATTGCGCCGCCGCTGCGCGCTTCCTGCGCGTATCCTGGACTGTTTGTACCGATCCAATACGAGGGCCGCACGCTGGTGGACGGTTTTCTGACCGCGCCAGTTCCCGTGGACGGCGCGCGGCTGCTCGGCGCGGATCTGGTCATCGCAGTGTATCTGGAATCCGGCGGCATTGAGAATCCGCGCACCGCGGTAGATATCATCGGCCGCTCGTTCAACATTATCCAGCGCCACGCCGACATTGAATGGCGCCAGCAGGCCGAGGTCATCATCGAACCCGACGTCGCTACCTTCGCCTGGGACGATTTCAGCAAGACTCCCGACCTTGTCCGCGCGGGGGAAGAGGCCGCGCTGAAGGCGCTGCCACAGATTCTTGAGGTTTTCGGCGGACGCAAAAAAGACTCGGCCTAGGCTATCCAGCGTTGTGCGTTGCAGCGCGCGTTTCCACAACGACCGGTTGGCCTTCGCCCTTGCCGCGCTGAGTGAGCCACGCCGCGAGTCCGTCGGAAAAGCGTTGCGGCGTCAGGCGATAGCTGGCTTCGATTTCCCCTTCGGCCACGGGCAGCGTATCGTCAAACTCCGCGGAATTCGTAAAGTTGCGCATGCAGAATTGGTCCAGCCACTGCAGCGGGCAAGGGCGGCGCTCACCGCGGATCAGTACATCCACATGAAACTTTTGCGCGTACACTGCATCAGTTTAGCATCGCGCAGAGCCCTCTCGCCGCGGGTGGCCCTGCTAGAATAAAGACGGAGTTTATCGCTTGAAACGTGCCCCTTGCATTGGACTTTTGGTTATCGCACTAGGCGTTCTGCTTCCGTCTTGCCGAGCGCAAATGGCAGATTCACCGGTTTTGCAGCTGGAGGCTTGGCGTAAGGCAGTGGCGGCAGGCGATTCGGGCGCGCTCGCGGCGATGTACGCATCGAGCGCGCGGATTGTCGGGCCAAAGCATGCCCCGTCAGACCTGAGCACGGAACTGCAATACTGGAATTCGTGGAAGTCGCGCGGATTGAAGAGCGTCGCCGCGGAAGTGCAGCAGCAACAGGAGCCGCAACCTGGGTTTCATGTGCTCTCGATTCAACTCACACTGAACGTCACCGAGAACGGCTCCTCGCACAAATATTTTGTGAGAGTTGGCCAGGGTTACATAGCACAGGGGGCAGCTTGGAAAATTGCGGCGGAACAGCGCGACGTAGAAACACGCCTGAAGGGGCCCGCTGAGCGCAAGGACCTCTATCCGGCCGACGCCAATCCGACCAAAGAGATCGCCGAGGCCCTCCAGAATGCTTCACGGACCCACAAACGCGTGCTGCTGATTTTTGGCGGTAATTGGTGTTACGACTGCCATGTGCTGGACGAAGCGTTTCATTTGCCGGAGATCATGCCGACGCTGAACCGCAACTTTGTGGTCGTGCACATCAACATCGGCGAGTACGACAAGAACCTGGACCTCGCGAAGAAGTTCGAAGTTCCGCTGGAAAAAGGTGTCCCTGCGGCCGCGGTTTTGGAGCCGGACGGCAGACTCATCTTTACGCAGAAAAACAAGGAATTCGAAAAAGCGCAGTCCCTCGCGCCCGAAGACATTCTGGCTTTCCTGAACCGGTGGAAACCAACCGCGCGTTAAGGCCCGCTTCACAAAATCGAAGAAATCTCCGGATCGATGGCAACATGGGTGACTGTTTCGCCGTCGATTTCGTATTTTTGCCCGCCGGAGTTGCTGAAATGGAAAAAGCGGCTGATATGGTAATCCTCGTCAAACGCCGAGAATGTCCTTTCGGTTTCTTCTGGAGACCATTGGAATGCCGTGAGCGGAATCGGTTCGCCGGGCTTGGCCGCAATCGCTGTGTATTTCCGATAGAGTTCTTGCAGTGAAGTCATCGCTTTGCGCCGCTTCGTTTCTCTGTCACTCTCCAAACCCTTTCGTTTTGTGATTCACAGCTGAATCCTCTATGATTTTTGCTGCGGAAACAACCGGAATTCGCGTCAGGAGATCGCAAATGGCCATCGCCGTTGGACAAGCTGCCCCCGATTTCGCCCTCAAGGACCAGTACGACAAGGAAGTGAAACTTTCCGAGTTTGCGGGAAAGAAAAATGTAGTGATCGTCTTCTATCCTCTGGACTGGAGCCCGGTCTGCACCCAGGAACACGTGTGCTTCGTGAACGACATGAAGCGCTTCGAAACGCTCGACGCGGAAGTGCTCGGAGTAAGCGTGGACAGCGCTTGGTCCCATAAAGCCTACGCGGAGAAAATGGGCATCAAGTATTCCCTGCTCGCGGATTTTCATCCGCGCGGCGCGATGGCCGACAAGTACGGCCTATACCTGGCGGAAAGAGGAATCACCGGGCGCGCCGTGGTGATTGTCGGGAAGGACGGCAAAGTCGCTTGGGTGAAGAACTACGACATTCCGGTGGTTCCGGATGTCGCCGAAGTGGCTTCGGCTTTGCAAAACGTGAAGTCCGCGACCGCTTAATCGCGCGCTGCTTATTTCAACTGCTTTTCCGGGCGGGCTGCAGACGAATTCTGCAGCCCCGTTTCTTTTTATGGGTTGGCAGCGATTCGGCTGAGCAGCCACGGTCCAGCGAGCCACAGTCCCAGCGCGAGCACACCGCCGGCCAGCAGCGGCATACGAATGGGATTGGCGCGCGCGGCGGAGTACGCCGCGGCAAGCCCGGGCACAAAGCCGAGCCAGATGAAGATGAACATCATGGTCTGATCGCTGGCTTCAGGAATGGCCCCGGCAACAATGGAGCGGAGCTCGTGCTCGACGCCCGGAAGGGCCACCAACAGACTGAGCGAAATATTAATCAGCAGAAAAATAGCGAACCCATCGCGCGGTTTCTTTGCCGGCGCAGCATCCGGGCGCGCGAAGGGTTCTCGCTCATGCGGCAGCAAGGCCAGCCAGCCCGCAGCAATTGGCGCAGCTGTCCCAAGCAGAAGCGCCACATACAGTATTAGCGCGAGTCGAGCATCCATCCGTCATTCGTCCGCGTCTCGTGCGCAGCTATTTGGCAAAATCGTTGCGAGCGACTACGCCGCCCTTCATCACAAATTTCACCGATTCCAAAACTTTTACATCGCTCAGGGGATCGCCTTCCACGGCAATCAAATCAGCGAAGTGGCCCTTTTCCAGCGCGCCGACTTTGTCACTCCAGCCAAGCAGGTCAGCGGCGTGAATGGTTGAGGCCCGAATCGCATCAAGCGGTTTCATCCCCCATTCGACCATCTTGGCGAACTGCTTGGCGTTGTCGCCGTGCGGATAAACACCGGCATCGGTTCCGTAAGCCATTTTCGCCCCAGCCTGAAATGCTTTTCGGAAGTTTTCCCGTTGCAGGCCGCCGAGCTTTTTCTCCTTCTCGATGGATTCGGGCAACATCCCGACTTTGGCACCCATCTGCAAGATATAGTCGTCGTTGTAGATGTCGAACACCAGATAGGTGCCCCGCTGTTTGGCCAGCGCGATGCCTTCGTCATCAATCAGGCTGGAATGTTCGATGGAATCAATGCCCGCGCGGATCGCGTCTTTGATGGATTGCGTACCGTGCGCGTGCGCCGCAACTTTGCGGCCCAGCTTGTGCGCTTCCTCGGCGATGGCCTGCATCTCTTCCAGGGTGTATTGCGGTGTGCCTGGCAGATCGCCTTTGCTTAACACGCCGCCCGACGCGCAGACCTTGATCACGTCGGCGCCATACTTGATCACTTCACGGACTTTGGCGCGCGCCGCCCACGGGCCATCGGCTACGCCCTGGCCCACACGGTGGTATTCGTAGGGCAACAAATTGTTGTCGCAATGGCCGCCGGTAATGCCCAGCGCCGGCCCGGATACCAGCATGTGCGGGCCCTCAACTTCGCCGGCATTAATGCTGTCCCTAACCGCAACGTCGGTAAAGTCGCCCGCGCCCACATTTCGGATGGTGGTGAATCCGGCGCGCAACGTCAGTCGCGCATTCTTCACGCCGGTAGTGGCCTGCCGCGGGACCGAGATCCCCAATCCGAAATAACCCGTGCTTTTAGGATCGCCGGTCACGTGCGTGTGCACGTCAATCAACCCTGGTAA
Organism: uncultured Acidobacteriaceae bacterium; assembly: GCA_964594885.1. GTDB lineage: Bacteria > Acidobacteriota > Terriglobia > Acidiferrales > UBA7541 > Acidiferrum. The sequence continues at coordinate 11,666 of CAZQOB010000002.1, read as the reverse complement.
GCAGGTGGCCTTGGAAAGGTCCACTGCGCCGGCTGCGGAACCGGAAACCGGCGCGACCGACGTAATTACGCCCACCTCGTCAAAGCTCACCACCTGATCCGAGAGCATTTGCCCAGAGCGAACGTCCAGCAGTTTACCGCAACGCACCGAGCCCGGCGCAGCAAACGCCGCGCCGGCCACCAGTAAAGACAGACAAAATCCCAACGTAAACTTGCGCATTCGTTCCCTCACGCTTCGAAAGAAAAATTGCGCAAAAGAGGATAACCGGAAAACGAGTCACTGCCAACGAGGTGGTTATGTAGCGCCGCCCTGCAGGGCGGTATCTTCGTCCTGCCTAGCGTCCGGCCGGCTGCTGCGTAAACGACCGCAGAAACAGCACCAGCTGCCAGCGCTGCTGCTCGGTCAAACGCTTTTTGAAGCTGGGCATCGGGCGGTGGCCTTCGCTCATCTTGTAGAAGAGTTCGCCGTCGCTCCCGGTGTTCATGTGCGCGGCGTCGGTGAAGTTCGTCGGCGGCGTGCCGAACAGCCTGGACCGGTCGCCATCGCCTTTGCCAGTTTCGCCGTGACACTCGGCGCATTTGTCGAGATAAAGCTGTCGCGCTTCCGACAAATTCACGTCCGACGGCTTCAGCGGATTCTGCTCTTTCTTCGCTTGGTCCGGCACGATCCACGGACCCGGATGGAAGAAAGCGTACACTGATGCGGCCGCAGCGATAGCGAGCAGCAAGGCGAAGATGGCTCCTGTAACTTTTTTTCGTGGCGGCACGGACATTTGCGTTAGCGAATTGTAGGAAATAGTTTTTAACACAGAGCGCGCAGAGGGCCCAGAGAAGATTAGCTGTGGAACGTGAGCCAGAGCAGCTCGGCATTGAAGGCAAGAATGGCTACGGCAACGACCCAGGAGAGGCCAGCGACCAAGCGGGAGTTGGCGAACGCGCCCATCTTCGCACGGTCGCTGGTGAATCGCACCAGTGGAACGACCGCAAAGGGCAACTGGAAACTCAGAATCACCTGGCTGAGGATCAGCAGCGCCGTGACTTTGCCTTCACCGTAGAAGCCGATGACCAGGACAGCGGGAACGATGGCTATGACGCGGGTAATCAGCCGGCGCAGCCACGGCTTCAGGCGCAAATTCAGAAAACCTTCCATAACGATCTGCCCGGCGAGCGTTCCAGTCAGCGTGGAGTTTTGCCCGGAAGCCAGCAACGCACAGGCAAACAGTGTGCTCGCCAAACTAGCCCCTAAAACCGGCGTGAGCAGTTTGTAGGCGTCGGCAATTTCGGCAACGTGGTGCAAGCCGCGGGTGTGAAACGCGGCCCCAAGCACCAGAATCGCCGCGTTGATGAACAGCGCAAAGCCCAGCGCCAAGGTCGAATCGAAAATCGCATAGCGAAGCGCTTCTTTTTTTCCACGATCATCGGTCGAAAATGCCCGGGTCTGCACAATGCTGGAGTGCAAGTAGAGATTGTGCGGCATCACCGTCGCTCCCAGGATGCCGATGGCGATGTACAGCATTTCACGATTGCGGAGAATTTCCAGTCGCGGCAGGAATCCACTAACGGCCTCGCGCCACAACGGCTGCGCAAAAAAGATTTCGTAAGCGAAGCACACCGCGATGCTGGCGATCAGCGTGATGACAAACGCTTCGATCAGCCGGAAACCGCGGCCCTGCAGCGCTAGCACGATCAGCACATCCAGCGCGGTGATCAGAACGCCGGCCAGCAGCGGCAATCCAAACAGCAGTTTCAGCGCAATCGCCGAGCCCAGCACTTCAGCCAGATCGCACGCGGCGATGGCGATCTCGCACACCACCCACAAACCGAGGGCCACCGGACGCGAATAGGACTCGCGACACGCCTGCGCCAGATCGCGTCCCGTGACGATGCCCAGCTTGGCCGACAGCGCCTGCAGCAGCATCGCCATCAAGTTGCTGATCAAAATGACATTCAACAGCGTGTAGCCAAACTTCGCGCCGCCGCCAATGTCGGTCGCCCAGTTGCCCGGGTCCATGTAGCCGACTGCAACCAGATAGCCCGGCCCGGCAAACGCCATAGCCTTCCTGAACCACGTCAGGCCGGGAGCGACGGCGATGGTGCGATGCGCTTCCGGCAACGACGGCCGTAATGGGCTCGACACAGTTGAAATCGGAGCCGGCGCGGGTTGCGCCGACCCGAGCGGCTCGGTTTCCAGCACAGGTTCGGTCGAATGGGCCATGAGTCGATCTGATCTTGCGCGTCCAGGGCTTTCACCTGGATAATTGCCATTAGTTAACCACAGTTAATCCACTTTCTAAACTAGCCTTAATGCCGCTACAAGTCAACAGGGCTTTTCCTGAATGTGCCGCAAACGGTGCCGGCCTGCCAGCGCCACGCCCGCCGCCTTAGCCCTGATGTGGTACCGTGAATATCAGATTTTGAGGAGAGAGCCGCATGGACGAGAAGCAACCGCCGCAGCAGCCCGGGCAAGTGCAGATCAAGGCCGACGAAAAAGAGCTGCAGGGCTTCTACAGCAATCTGATGATGATTCACCACAACACTGAAGAGTTCACCCTGAACTTTATTTATGTTTTTCCGAACGGCGCGCAGGGCAAATTGCTCAGCAGCGTAATTGTCAGCCCAGGCCACGCGAAACGAATCTGGCGCGCGCTGGGCGAAAACTTGTCGCGGTATGAAGCTCAGTTCGGAACCATTAAAGAAGCGCCGGAAGGAGCGCCAACCGTCCCTCCGGTCGGATTCGTGCAGTAGCCGTTTGTCGACACTGGCTGCGCAGCAGTTGGTCAGTACCCGAGCCGACGCGCGCAATCCGCAAGCATCTCTGCTTCCCAATCCGGCCGCCTCGGATTTTTCGGATGCGGATTCGCAGTCGCGATCTTGCCAGTCAAATGCAGAAAGAAGGCTGCAGAATGTTTGTAAGCCGGCACCGGCGCTCGAAACGCGACGTTGCCGAGATACTGCAGGGCGTCCGAAAGGGCGTAATACCCAGGATCGCCGCATTCCCATAGCCGGTCCCGTTCCGCAAACCGCTCGGGACAAAACGTAGCCAGCCCCAGCAGATAATCCGAGCCATACTCGATCATGTTGATGCCCAGATCGTTGCCAGTGTAAATGCGGAAGTCAGGCCGCTGAGCATCGCGCAGTGCAAGTCGCCGCAACTCGGTCAAGCGATCGAGCGACGAATGCTTCATACCTTTGATTTCCGGAATGTCCATTACGCGGCGAACGGTGTCTTCGTCGAAAATCTCACCGTTGGGAGCAAACATTTTGCCAAGCTCGAACGCCAATACTTGGGGAAAGCCTTTGCAAATGGCCTGATAGGCTGCGGCCTTTTCCTGGGGCGGTTTTCCCTGCAGCCGCGCGGTCTGAAAAAGAATCGGGATCCCGCTAAATTCGGCGATCGTCTCCATTTGCCGGCGGTAGAGCGAGACGACCTCGCCGTCCTGCCCTTCGATATAAGCACCGGCCACGAACGCAACACCTTCGCCCAATGCTTCGCGGGTCCAGCGCAACACGTCGCGCTTTTCCGGGTCGTTCAAATAGTTCACATAGCCGGTGTCCATGTTGACGGCATTCATCAAGCCCACGCTTTGCGTGGCAAGGAGATGCTGCTGAAACGCGGCCACTGCAACGCGGCCGTCCGCATCAATCGGTAGTAATGCAGCAGCGATGCCCTGCACTCTGCGCCGCGGCTTGATCTCGGCGAGCAGCGCCTGAATATCTGGTTCCTGAGCCAAACCCAACTCCTCAATGGTCAGCGTTTCTTGATCGCCGCCAATTTCACAGCCAATTCTGAATTCTTATAGTGTGCATCCAAAGGATAGCAACCTGAAGGCAAACCATTGCGCGGCGCCGTGGTGCAGTCGCTGAACGTGCGGCAGACACGCTTGCGTTCAACCGCTCGGCCATGCGCGGCATCCCAGAGACTCTCCGGATAGGCAAGGATCATGCGGCCGAGGCCGATCGAGTCAATCCAGTTTTCGCGCAGTGCCGCTTGCGCGACGTTCGGCAGAAAGTCTTGCAAATAGGTATAAGCAGTGCCAACGATGAGCAACTCCGGAAAGCGCTGCTTCAGCTCGCGCGCGGCGCGCAACTGGCGCGCGACTCCCACCAATGGATCTTCCGGCGGCAGATAACCATCGGACGGCGGAAAAAGCGCCGGACGCTGCACATGCGGATTGTAGTAAGGGCTTCCCGCGGTGAGATTGACCAAATGGATGCCAAGCTCCTGCAACAGCGCAAGAAAGCGGACCGCTTCGGTCAGATCAGGTTGCGTCGGCCGCTGCGGATTGACGCCGAAACCCCAGCGGTACGGCAGCAGGTTTTCGTGCGGCTCCGGAATACCTGGCCCGGGCTTGCCAGGTGATGACTTCGCCGGATCAGGACGATACGGAATCGTGTCGAACGCGGAGAGACGCACACCAATTTTGAGTTGCGGCCTAACGGCGCGGATTCCCTGCGCTACTTCGCGCAAGAAGCGTGTGCGATTCACAAAATCGCCGCCGTAATTCCCCTCCCGCGTGTGCGCGCTCAAAAACTCATGGCCCAGGTAGCCGTGGCAATGTTTGATATCCACGAAATCGAAGCCGAGATCGGACGCGATTCGGGCCGCGTGGTGAAAGTTTTCGATGATGCCGCGAATTTCACCGTCCGTCAGCACCGGATAATCGGCGCCCAGATTCAAACGGCGATCGAGAATCGGATGACGATACAGAGTCCGCGGCTCAGGCCGACCGTGCGCGTTCGGGCGGCAGTAACGCCCGGAGTGCGTGAGCTGCAACCCGATGAGCAGCCCGTCATCGGAGCCACAAACTTTCTTGTGCTCCTCGATGAGTGCGTCGCGCAGTTGCGCCAAGCCAGCTCGGGAATGCTCCGCGATCACCAACTGATTCGGATTGGCGCGCCCGTCGTGATTGACGGCGACCGCTTCCCCGCCCCAGATTAGTTTCGCGCCGCTCTGGCCGAAGCGCCGCCAGCGCCGCAGCGTGTGTTCGCTGGGCCGCCCGTCGCGTGTGCCGTCCCATCCCTCCATCGGATTGATCGCGATGCGATTGCCGATGCTGATGTTCCCGCGCTGCAACGGTTGTAACAGCGGCGATTGCGCGCCGACTTGCACTTCCTGATCGCAAGGAATCGCAACGCCAACTTGCCGAAAATATTCTTTGAACTGGGCAACGTCCTTGAACGAACCAAGGCGCATCATCTGGTGATCGGGCACTCGTGAAGTTTGCAAGAATCCTGGCGAACGGGCAAGCCAGGAGACCGCGCATCTCTCCGCGGCACGCCAGCCAATCGCTAGGGAATGGAAGAAACGCGACGCGCGTTGCAGTTGGCGAAGGCCCGTTTCGCCATGCTAGACTAAAACTCCGACCTGTGGGCCTGTAGCTCAGGTGGCTAGAGCGCACCCCTGATAAGGGTGAGGTCGGTGGTTCAAGTCCACCCAGGCCCACCAACTAATTCAACGACTTAGCGGAAGCCCTCGAATCACTCGCAGGGAGTTGGTTCACGTTTTGGTTCACACCTGTCTCAAAGACTGCCTGTACTGGCTGCGCTGCAATAGCGTCGAGGGCCGCCCGCTTTGCCTCTATGCGGATATGAGAGTAGTGCTCAATCATCTTGCGGCTGACGTGCCCCGCGATTGCCATCAGCGTGTGCTCGCTCGCCTGTGACTCGGCTAGCTTGGTAATGCAGGTGTGCCGCAGATCGTGAAAGCGAATCTGTAGGCCCGCGCGCTTGAGCGCCGCGCGCCACGCGGAGCGCCAAGATGTGATAGGCCGGGAAGGGTCAATCCGCTCCATGTCAGGATGCTTCCGCTCTATCCCTGCCGCCTCGCACGCCGGGAAAGCGTAATCCTTTGCGTTTGACTCAACTAGGCGGCCAGCCCACTTTGCCAGGGCGTCGAATGCTGGCTTATTCAAGGGAATGAGACGCCCGCTGCCTGCCTGAGTCTTGGACTTTCCAACCGTGACCGTGCGCTTCTCGAAGTCAATTTGACTCCATCGCAGAAAGCGGATTTCGTTCTTGCGGAGCGCCGTATTGAGGGCGAGGGTCACAACCGCATTGAGAAGTGGATTCGGGCCGCAAGCCGCAAGCAGGTTCTTCTCATCTTCGCGGCTTAGGGCTTTGCCGATGTCGCTGTGTTCCCGCTCAAACTTCACGTCGCCCTGTAGGTTGGCCCACAGCTTGTGCCGCTTCATTATCTGGCGAAGCACTTGCAGTTCTTTGTTGATTGTCCGCGCCGATGCGCCTGCCTTCTTTCGTTTGGCCTGATAGGACGCAACAGCATCGGCACTGATGTCGCAGAGCAGGCGTGGCCCAAGTGAGGGGATCAAGTGGCACCTGATGGCCGAATCATAGATTTCGTAAGTGCGCTCGGCTAGGTGTGGCTTCTCTGCTTCTAGCCACGCCGACGCAGCACGCTCGAATGTAGGGGGCAGGGAGCGCCGCTCGACGTGGTTCCACTTCGTTTCTAGTTCGCGCCGTCGCTGGCGTTCGGCTTCTCGCGCCAGTGTCTTGCTCTTTGTGCGTGTGCTCTCATGGACGAAGCGACCGCCAAACCGAAACCGCATCCACCAGATACCATCTGAGGCACGCTGGCCGCACTTGCCACAGGTTCCGTCAGGCCCTTTCCTGTTGCACCATCCCCGTTCGCTGCAAACGATTCGCTGATAGATCATCGCTTTGTCCTCCTTGAAGCCTTGCCTTTGGCTGTTGGTACACGTTTCCCTTTCGAGCGATTCACGCGCCATTCTTTGCCGTGTTCACTCCACCAAGCGCGCCGCGAGTGCTTTCGTGCCTTGGAAGCACAGGCATCGCTACAGAATCTTCTGGCGGGCTTGTCCGCAACGAACCTCTTTCCACATAGGGGGCAAAAGCGAGCGCGCCAGGGCTCAACACCGAGGAGCATCACGGCTCGCTGATATGGCCACACGGGATAGCTCGATAGGTCAGGCTCAACATCTGTTTCCCCGTAGAGCCGGTCAGCCACTGCCGCGGAGGAGATGAGCCGGACGCACTCCTCAAGAGGGAAGCCTAGCTGCCAAGCGCCGCGCAACACCCCTTGAAACGCCTGCCAGAACGGAATAAGGGGTGCACGCCTCAGCCGTTCGACGGCTTGAGCGGTTGGCGCATCCGGGGAGAAGATAGGCACGCCCTCTTCAAGTTGCCGTATCTGCCAGTTCCAGAAGTTTCGCGGGAAGAAGCTACCGTAGTTGTGGTGGAAGTAATCAGCTTCCGCCGCCGTACGCGCGTTCGAGAAAAGCGCGAGCGTTTGTGCGTCTCGCAAACTTTGTGCCGCTGTAGCCATCGGTCTTTGCTTGCTAGACAGTTCGCTAGACACTAAAACGTATCATATTGACTTAGACTTGTCAACTGGCATCCTAACCTAGAGGCCGGAATCCGGCCCGAAGGTGAATGCGATGAAGAGCGAAATGACAGCAGTGGAAGCGGCGAAGGTGCTGGGCGTTGGGAGATTGTACGTCTACGAATTGCTAGCATCGGGCCGAATTAAAGGCCGCAAGGTGCTAGGCCGATGGCTCCTCCCAAGCGAGTCAGTCGAGCAGTACCGGCGGGAACATCCGCGCATCGGCAGGGCGCGGGAGAGCCATAATGCCTGCGGATAGTCCCCGTATAAACGGCGATTCCGCGCCGCGAGCGGGCGAGTTGCTCACCCTCCCCGAAGCCGCAGACCTGTTGCGCCTGAAAACTTCCACACTTCGGGCCTGGGTGCTGTCCCGAAAGATTCCCTACGTCAAGGTTGGGCGACTGGTGAGGCTGCGGCGCGCCGACGTTGAAAGCCTAATCTCAAAGTCTTTGGTCCCGGCCAGAACGGAGCACGCCGATGCAGCCTAACTCCGAACGCAGAGACTCGTGCCCGCAGTGCGGCGGGAAGATGGGCCGCTTCACTTCGGCTTGCGACGACTGTCAGCAACACTCCTCTCATTCCCGCTACGAGCCGCGCTACACCGCCTGCCGAGCCGAACGGTTAACCGCCTTGGCGCGGGCCTTGCGGATTGTTGTGTGGCGACTGATTCGAGGCCGCCATGCATGAACTAACGCAACTGCTGGGCGACCTGCAAGCGGCGCGCTTCTACGGCACGCTGGAATTGAAGCTAGAGGCGGGGCACATTGTCCTGCTCAAGAAGACCGAGACTCTCAAGCCGACGCAAAGAAGCTACGGCGACAACCGAGGCACACATGAGCAAAACCAATCTCGTTGATTCAGTCGCAGCATTCATCGAACGCTTTGTGTTTATCAAAGACAAGCAGGTATACCGTTTGCTCGCTCTATGGGTGATTCAGACGCATCTCTACAAAGAATTCGAGTACACCGGCTATATCTTCGCTCATTCGCCGGAGCCTGGGAGCGGCAAGAGTCGATTGCTCGAAATTCTCGACTTGCTAGTGGCAAACTCTTCCGGCCTTCTGTACAAACCAACCGATGCGGTTCTCTTCAGGACGGCAGATGAAATGACACAGCTTCTCGACGAGGTTGATAGCTGGATGAACGCCGAGCACTTGCGAGCTATCCTGAACGCCGGATTTCATCGCGGTGCCAAAGTCCTGAGAAACGAACAACAGAACAAAGGCAAATGGAAGCCGATCCCGTTTCCAGTTTACGGTCCTCGGGCGCTCGCCGGAATCGGACTCGGAATTCTGCACGGTACCACCAAAGACCGAACTTTCATCATTCCGATGGTCAAGCAGACGCTAGCGGAGCGACGCGAGAAATTCCGCTCACGGAAAGTGAAGCCGGAGGCCGACCAACTGAGGGAAGATATCGGTGCGTGGGTCAGTCAGAATCGTTCCCTTATCGTAGCTGAGTACGACGATGCGGAGACGGCTCTTCCGTATATCGCGCACCTGCACGACCGCACCATTGACATCGTTGAACCGCTCGCCGCGATCCTAGAGGTTCTTCACTCCGGCGCGCCCCAAGTTAATGATCGCCGAATCGAGTTGCTGGAAGCTGTCAACCTGACACGCGACGATGGCGAGGAATTCCTAACAGACCATCGGATTCTCCGCGAACTAGCCCGCTTGACGACTTCGCAAGACCGGCTCGTAGGAAGTGCGTCGGAGTTGGCCGCGAAGTGCGGGCTTAGCCCCGCTCCCACGGAATATGAGATGGGCGAGACCCTTCGCCGCTACGGATTCGAGAGCCGAAGCATCCGAATCGGCGAGTCTGTGAGGTATCGCTACGAACTGACGCAGCCGCAACTTGCCGATGTCTGTTCGCGCTTCGGCCCGGTCGGGCCTAACGGAGAGAACCGAGGGAAAGCAGAACCATGTGCCGCGAACGAGGAGTTAGTCTCGCTGGCCGGCTTCTACGAGCAGCCATCCTGAGACCCCTTTGTAGTAAGTGTAGTAGGTTATATGGAGGGGTGAAACGGCAGTCTGAACGCTCGACGGTTTCTCGTCTCCATCCGTGGAACTCACTACAGTTACTACATCTTGGCTTTAGCAATCTCATTCCGTGAAATTCTGCCCACGACCCTGTTCCCGCTGTAAGCCCCACACCCGGCTGCATCGCAATCTCGCAGTACCAGTTCAAGGTAATCATTCCGAGGGCCATCGTCAGGCTGAAACCACTCAGGAGTCGAAACTAGATGCTTCTTGATGAGCGTTCGCGCTAAGGCGACATCAAGTTTCGAGGGTACATCTACCGTGTACTCCTTACCACCATGCGTGAATTCGACTCTCTGCATGCCATTAGGAATCGGGTTTGGTTCGAGGTCAACGCATCGTCCGTTCACGTCCCACGCTGCGCATCCAAATGCTGGTATTTCGCGCGGCTTTGCGAGGGCCTGCGGTTTCTCAACCTGCGTGTTCGCTGCGCCTTGCTGTGACCACGATCTCAGTACCGGACGCAAAACAAACGCGACTAGAACAAGCACGAGAGCTAAGGCCGACGTGCTCCCGAACACAACGGCAAAAGCCTTGCCCATAGCACTAAAGAATTCTTTCATCTGTAACTCCTAATCACTTTTCGCTCTCTTGTTCAATCGCTTTCAGAATGACTTGAACGGCCAGTGGGTCGCCCGCAGCGATGCGCTCGGCAAACTGCTCGCTTTTCGCCTGCCAGGTCCTGCGGAAAGCGTCCCATTCTTCGCTGGTGTGCGAAGCACTCGCAAACGTGGTGACTTCCCTCACGAGACTCATGGCCTCAATGACAGTACTTTGGAACGTTGGGGATGACAGTAGCTGTTGTTTGAACGTATCAGAGAATTCCGAAGAAAAGTCTGCGGCCAGTCGGTCAAATTGCGCTTGTTCCTGAGTTTCGGCCCCAAGCGCTTGTATCTTGCCCAAGAGAAAATGGACGCGCTGGTGCGAGTGCCACTCGTAGAAGCGATTCACGAACCACACAGACGTAAGCCCCGTTACGACAGGCAGGACAAAAAGCTCGGCGAGTTCGTCGTTCGTGTGCGCGGTTGGAACCCGATAAATCGCCCACCCCAGCGAACCGACCAAGACAGCACCCAATGCGAATACGGTCACCAGACCAGATACCCAGACAAACGTGCTCATTGCTGGGCGATAGATCCAATCAAGGAGCCTTTGGTGGAGTCCACCCGCAAGCCGTTTCGCGAGGAAAAAGGTAGTAACAACAACGCCGTAAAACAGGATGACAGTGATAGCGGTCTTCATGCGCCGTTACTATTTGTCTGTCGTCGCTAGGTCTGTAGACGATTGGGAAGCCTAACTCCAGACTGGCGACGATGCAACACATACTGTTGGCGCTAGGCAATCGGATGCGAGAATTGCGTGCGAAGCGTGGCCTATCTCAAGAAGCTTTTGCAGACCACTGTGGCCTGCACCGGACGGCCATGAGCCTTATAGAGCGCGGTAAGAGAGTGCCGAACCTCCGAACCCTAGTCACGATTTCGAGGGGATTCGGAATCCCTCTGAGCGACTTGCTGCGCGGAGTGGACGGCGGCGTGACTCCAAAGAAGCGGTAGAGCTTGAGTTTGGGGCCCACCGCGCGGTCACTGCCATGCTCGACCGCCTGCTCGACCACGGCCATCTCCTCAAATGCGGACTGCGGAGTTGGAGGACGAAGACGGATGCAGCTCAGCACCAACACCACAACTTCCGGATGGCCGGGCAATCAGGCGCTTGGAAAAAAATCAGCGGAACAACCAAGGCCCATATGGGCGTTTCTTCACTAGTTCTCGCGCCTCAGCCTCTATGCGCGCGTTCTCCGCAGCCATAGCTGCTTCACCTTCAAAAACCGTGTGCATGTGCTTATACGAAAGGTAAGGATACTTTTCATAGGACCAGCGCGCTGCCAGGTAGAGTCCGGCAGCACAACCAAGCGGCAACAGTAATCCGGGAAGGCTCGGGTGGAATGGCAATCCCAAGCTGCCGAGCGCCAAGATGGAGCTCAAACTGCTAATGACCAAAGCGAGTTTGCGTTTTCGAAAAAAGACAAACCCAAGGACAAGTGCTACAAGAAAGCACCAAATGCCGTGCCGAGAATCGTGCTTATAAAAGCTAGTGCCTGCCGCCACTAGCAGCAGACCAATCGCTGCCCCCGTGAAGGCCAGAAGAGTCTCGCGGGCTGTCATCTTCGGAGGGGCCAAGAATGCCGATATTTCTTTAGGGTCCATTAAAGATTAGTTTTGTTCAGTTCAGGGCTCATCGCGACCTCCGAGGGAGTCATATCGGAGGTCA
>CAZQOB010000001.1:81803-211955 GCA_964594885.1 uncultured Acidobacteriaceae bacterium | reverse complement strand
TCGCCAGCAAAGCCAGTTCCGATGACGTGACCAAGCTCGGCGGCGACGTTACTGGCGTCCGCACCGACCTCGATACCACCAAAAACAACCTGGAGATGGCGCGCAGCGAAATGGGCACTCTGATCGCGCGCAACCACGACGAAATTGATCAGCTGCGCCGGATGGGCCAGCGCGATTATTTCGAATTCACCGTCACTCGCAAGGCTGGCCCGCAGAAAGTCGGCCAGGTCGAGGTACAGCTCAAGGACACCAACACCAAGAAAAACCAGTACACCATTAATGTGCTGGCAGACGACAAGAACTTTGAAAAAAGGAATCGCTCCGTGAACGAGCCGATCTTCTTCTACACCGGCGGCAGCCGCCAAGCGCTTGAGCTGGTCATCAACAAGGTCACCAAGACGACCGCTAGCGGTTACCTGAGCGTGCCGAAGACTGGCGCTACGGCCGCGGCCAACGGCAACAACGGCCAGTAACCCGGCAAGTTTCCACAGCAGGGAGCTGTACAACTGCTTCTCCGAGGGAAGCACGCACCGCAAAAGGGGAATTCGCAAGAATTCCCCTTTTTTTGTTTGTTCGCCAACGATCGCCTCATCCGGTCCGGGCTCGCATTCGTACACTAATTTACGGATATGGACACGCGCCGGGCGATGTGCCAAGCTAGCGCTACAGCCCCCGGGGACAGGTTTCTAAGCAACCATTTTGGGAGGAGAGCAATGAAAATTCGTTTCGCAACGATTGCCGCAGGCACACTTTTCGCCGCGGTAATGACCATGGCCGCTGACAGCAGCATGACCGGCTGGATCGCCGACAGCAACTGCGGCGCCAAGGGAGCCAACGCCAAGTCTGCCGAGTGCACCACCCAGTGCGTGAAGGAAAAAGGGGCCAAGTACGTGTTCGTCAACGACGCGGACAAAAAGGTTTACGCCATTGACGCGCAGGACAAAGTCGCGGCGCATGCCGGCCATCACGTCACCGTGAAGGGTGACGTGAGCGGTGACAACATCAAGCTGGCCAGCATTGACATGTCGCCGGAGACCGGCAAGTAACCACAGTCTTTCCGAACCATTTCGAATAACGAAACGGGCGGGCAAATTCCCCGCCCGTTTTGTTTTTGGGCCGCGATTTCTCGCAGCATGGCTCGATCCTTGGGCCCGAGTTGGCGCTGATTTCCACTTCGGCTAGGATGGACGTGACCATGGGAACTGCGCTGATTCATGTTGCAAGAGCCGTCACGCCGAAAGGAACGATCGCCGAAGCCGGAATTCTGGTTCGCGACGGCGAAATTGAACGAATCGGCCCGCGCGCGGAAATCGAACTGCCCGCCGGAGCCGAAGAGATTCGCGCGACGGATTCGATCGCGGTGCCCGGCTTCATTGACATCCACGTTCACGGCGCGGGCGGCCGCGACGTGATGGAGGGCGACTCGGCTGCGCTGGCCGCGATTACCGGCAAGCTGGCGGAATTCGGCACGACTTCGATTCTCGCAACGACGGTGACCGCGGCGATCGACCATACGCTGCATGCCGTGGAAGGCGTTTCGAAATACATCGGCTGCCAGCATCAGACGAGCGAAGCGCGCGCGGAGATTCTCGGCATCCACTTTGAGGGACCGTTCCTCAGCAAGGAGCGGCGCGGCGTTCATCCGGCGCAGTATTTGCAGCCGCCGTCTTCCGAGCTGTTGCAAAAATTTCTGCATGCCGCTTCCGGGAACGCGCGCATTTTGACGATCGCCCCGGAAGTGTTTGGCGCCATGCCATGCATTGACGCGGCGCGCAGCCTGGGCATGGTAGTTTCCATCGGTCATACCGACGCAACGTATGAGCAGGCGCGTGCGGCGGTGGCGCATGGCGCGCATTCGGCCACGCATACCTACAACGCGATGCGGCCGTTCACTCATCGTGATCCCGGTGTCATCGGCGCAGTGCTGACCACTCCGGAATTGAAAGCCGAGCTGATTGCCGACGGCGTGCACGTGGACGAGGTCGCCATGAAAGTGCTGCTGCAGGCCAAGGGCGCGGAAGGCGTCATCCTGATCAGCGACGGACTTTCGCCAACCGGCATGCCGCCAGGCAAGTACCTGCTGGGCGACATGGAAGTCACTGTCGACGGCGGCGCGTGCCGCAACGCCGAAGGTACGCTTGCCGGAAGCATCCTGACGCTGGACCGGGCGCTGCGCAACGTCGTGAAACTGGGCGTGCCGTTCGAGGATGCGGTGCGCATGTTGACGCTCAATCCCGCTACGCTGCTGGGCATCGAGTTCAAGAAGGGCGCGCTGCGCCTAGGCGCCGACGCCGACATCGTCCTGCTCAACGAAGCCTTGGAGATCGAGCGCGTCTGGACCCGCGGCTGGCCAGTCTGAGTGCCCTTTAGTTGAAGTTCCGACGCTTGAGCCAAGCCCAAACTCTAGGTCCTTCCGGCAGTCGACGGGTGCCGGTAAGGATCAGTGGTTGAGGGGGAGGTTGAGTTCCGAGGCGAGTTTGTGGGCGTTGAAAGGGCTGCAGGCGAAAAAGCGGTCGCCGATCTGGAGGGTCGGGACTTTGCGGCGGCCGTGATTGACGCGGAGGACGAGATCTTCGGCGTCGGGGTCGTGTTCAATGTTGATTTCGCGGATTTCGATGCCGCGCTCCTTGAGGAACGATTTGGCGCGGCGGCAGTCGGGACACCAGGTGGTGGTGTACATGGTGATCTGGGGCGTGGAATCGGTCATCGGTCCATTTTACTAGCTTGCCCATCGAAAGCGCTGCCCGGCCGCCGCTCTCCCAAATCGGCCTAAAGCCCGCGTGCGGCAAGCGAGAGTCCCGGCACTATAACAGCGTGCCAGCTAAAGTTGGCCCCTGCAAAGAAAACCAGCGCTAGCGGGCGGTCGAAATGTTGATGCCTTGGTGCTTCTGCACCACCTGAATGCGGACCAGGGCGCGCGACAGCGCGAGCGTGGCGCGGTCCCAGTCAATATTTTCGCCGCCCTTGGCAATGCGCTCCTGGGCGCGCTGCAACGCTTCTTCGGCGCGTTTCACGTCAATGTCTTCGGGGCGCTCGGCCATTTCCGCTAGGACGGAGATGCGGTCGGGCAGAACTTCGGCGAAGCCGCGCATGACTGCGAGCAGGCCGGTCTGGCCGGACGCGGTGCGATAGGTAAGTTCGCCGATGCCCAGTTCGGTGATCAGCGGCGCATGGCCGGGCAGCACGCCGAGGTAGCCTTCGGCACCGGGAAGCTGGGCTTCCACGACCGATTCGCTGAGCAGCTGGCGCTCCGGCGTGACCAGGACGAGTTGGATTGAATCGGCCATTATCCTCAGACGCCGGCTTTCATCTTTTCGGCTTTGGCGATGGCCTCTTCGATGGTGCCGACCATGTAGAAAGCCTGCTCGGGCAGATCGTCGTACTTGCCTTCGACAATCTCCTTGAAGCTGCGCACGGTGTCTTCGATCTTGACGTATTTGCCCTCGAGGCCGGTGAACTGCGCGGCCACGAACATCGGCTGCGAAAGGAACTTTTCGATTTTACGGGCGCGCGAAACGGTGCGTTTGTCATCATCGGAAAGTTCTTCGATACCGAGAATCGCGATGATGTCCTGCAGGTCTTTGTAGCGTTGCAAGATCGATTTCACCAAACGCGCTACCGTGTAGTGCTCCTGGCCGACGATGCGCGGATCGAGAATGCGCGAATAGCTGGCCAGCGGATCGACGGCGGGATAGATGCCGCGTTCGACGATCTGGCGCGAGAGGTTGGTGGTGGCATCAAGGTGCGTGAAGGTGGCCGCGGGCGCAGGATCGGTGTAGTCGTCGGCGGGCACATAAATCGCCTGCACCGAAGTGATGGAGCCGGACTTAGTGGAGGTGATGCGCTCCTGCAGTTCGCCGATTTCGGTGTTGAGGTTGGGCTGGTAACCGACGGCGCTGGGCATGCGGCCCAGCAGCGCGGATACTTCGGAGCCGGCTTGCACGAAACGGAAAATGTTGTCGATGAAAAGCAGCACGTCGAGCTTTTCCTGGTCGCGGAAGTATTCCGCGACGGTGAGGCCGGTGAGGCCGACGCGCAGACGCGAACCGGGCGGTTCGGTCATCTGGCCGTAAACCAGAGCGCAGCGCGACTTTTCGGTGTTGCCCGGAGTGATGACGCCGCCTTCGGACATTTCGAGCCAGAGGTCGTTGCCTTCGCGGGTGCGTTCACCGACCCCCGCGAAAACCGAAAGGCCGCCGTGCTTCATGGCGACGTTGTGAATGAGTTCAAGGATCAGAACGGTTTTGCCGACGCCGGCGCCGCCGAAGAGGCCGATCTTGCCGCCCTTCACGTATGGCTCCATGAGGTCGACGACCTTAATGCCGGTCTCGAACATTTCGAGCGTCGTGGACTGCTGATCGAGCGCGGGAGCGGGACGGTGAATCGGGTAATACGTTTTCGCGTCGATTGGGCCCAGCTGATCCACGGGCTTGCCGAGCACGTTCATCACGCGGCCGAGCGTTGGACGGCCGACGGGAACTTTGATGGAGTCGCCGGTGTCCACGGCTTTCATGCCGCGGACCATGCCTTCGGTGGGCTCCATGGCAACGGCGCGGACACGGCCTTCGCCCAAGTGCTGCTGGACTTCGGCAGTGACGTCAAGCGGCTCAGGAAGTGTGTAGCCGTCACTGGTGACGCGCAGCGCGTTGTAAATCGCGGGAAGGTGCCCGTCTTGGAATTGAACGTCGAGCACAGGCCCGATGACCTGAACTACGTGGCCGGTTTTTGTTGCATCTGACATTACTTTCTCCTACGCGCCATGGCTGGCGCCGCTGACAATTTCGATAATTTCTTTGGTGATGGCCGCCTGGCGGACTTTGTTCATATGCAGCGTCAGCGCCTGAATGACTTCGCCGGCGTTTCGCGTGGCCGATTCCATAGCGGCCATGCGCGCGGCGTATTCGGCCGCAGAAGATTCGAGCATGGCCCGCAAAACCTGCGCTTCAACGTATTTCGGCAAGAGCGAGCCGAGAAGTTTGTCGGGAGCTTGTTCGTAGATGTAGTCCACCTGGGAGACGGCTTGGCCGGCGGTTTCGTTGGCCGCGGTTTCCGGTTCGACGGGCAGAAGCTTTTCGACCTTCAAATTGGCGCTGACGACGGTTTTGAATTCGCTGAAGATGAGATAGACAGCATCGATTTCGTCTCTAGCATAGAGATCGGCGGCGATTCCGGCAATTTCGCGCGCGATTGAAAATTCGACTTTGGCGAGCACGTTGACGTATTCGGCGGCGAAAGTGAAACCGGCGCGCTTCAAAGCGTCGCGGCCTTTCTTGCCGACCGGAATGAGCGAAAGTTTCTGATCTTTGTGGCTGCGGAGAAATTCGTTGGCTTTGCGGAGAATGTTGGTGTTGAAGGCGCCGGCCAATCCGCGTTCACCGGTGAGCACAATAGCGAGAATGCGTTCTTCGGAGCGCTTGGCGAGCAGCGGATGCTGCGGTTCGTCGATGCGGGCCATAATCGAGCGCAGAAGGCGCGCGAGTTCGTTGGCGTAAGGACGGGCGGCGAGCGCCGATTCCTGCGCGCGGCGCAGCCGGGCCGCGGCGACGAACTTCATCGCGCGGGTGATCTGCTGGGTGTTTTTCACCGAGCGGATGCGGCGCCGAAAATCGAGAAGTGATGGCATTGCGTTTTCGCGAAAAACCTTTCAGACCGCCACTACATAACCCTTGGCCTGGCTACAACCGTGGCCCGTGTTGACCTCGAAAGCGCCGGTAACCGCTGGGCAGCCAAGAGTGGCTGTGCTACTTCGAGGTGAAGCGATCCTTGAATTCGTCGAGGGCCTTCTTGACACCGGCCTTGATGGCGTCGTCGAGAGCTTTCTTTTCGGCGATGGCCTTCAGGATGCCGGGATGACCGGTTTCGACGAACTGCAGGAATTCCCGTTCGAAACGGCCCACTTCCGCAACAGGGATGCTGTCTACGCCGCCACTGTTGGCCAAATAAATGGCAAGCACCTGTTTTTCCACGCTGAGCGGAGCAAACTGGCCCTGCTTCAGGACTTCGGTGAGGCGTTGGCCGCGCGCCAGCTGTGCCTGGGTAACTTTGTCGAGCTGGTCGGCGCCAAACTGGGCGAAGGCAGCGAGCTCGCGGTACTGCGCCATGTCCAAGCGAAGCGTGCCGGCAACCTGGCACATGGCCTTGATCTGCGCGTTGCCGCCGACGCGGCTGACGGAAATGCCGACGTTAATGGCAGGACGAATGCCCGCGTTGAAGAGGTCGGCTTCGAGATAGATCTGGCCGTCGGTGATGGAGATGACGTTGGTCGGAATGTAGGCGGAGACGTCGCCAGCCTGGGTTTCGATCACCGGCAGTGAAGTGAGCGAGCCAGCGCCGAGCTTGTCGTTCAACTTTGCGGCGCGCTCCAGCAAACGGGAGTGGAGATAGAAGACGTCGCCGGGAAAGGCTTCGCGGCCGGGCGGACGGCGGAGCAGGAGCGAAATTTCGCGATAGGCTTGCGCGTGTTTGGAAAGGTCGTCGTAGAAGGTGACGGCGTGTTTTTTGTTGTCGCGGAAATATTCGCCGATGGCGCACGCAGCGTAAGGAGCAATGTACTGAACTGAAGCGGGCTCGGACGAAGAGGAAGCGACGATGATGGTGTAGTCCATCGCACCGGCATCGGTCAGAGCTTTCACGACTTGCGCGATCGTGGAGCGCTTCTGGCCGATGGCGCAATAAATACAGATCATGCCTTGGCCCTTTTGGTTGATGATGGTGTCCAGGATGACTGCGGTTTTGCCGGTCTGGCGGTCGCCGATGATCAGTTCGCGCTGGCCGCGGCCGATGGGAATCATAGCGTCGATAGCTTTGATGCCGGTTTGCAGCGGTTCGCGCACCGGCTGGCGATCAAGCACGCCGGGCGCGATGCGCTCGAGCGCATTGCGCTCGGTGGCGTTGATGGGGCCCTTGTCGTCGAGCGGCTCGCCGAGCGGGCTCACGACGCGGCCGATGAGCGCTTCACCGACGGGCACGGACATAATCGTGTTGGTGCGCTTGACGGTGTCCCCTTCTTTGATGGCGGTGTACTCGCCCAAAAGCACGGCGCCGACTTCGTCCTCTTCGAGGTTAAGCGCAATGCCGAAAACGCTGTGCGGAAACTGGATCATTTCGCCGTACATGACCTTTTGCAAGCCATGGATGCGGGCGATGCCGTCGCCGACGCTGATGACCGAGCCGACTTCTTCGACGGCTACAGTCTGCTCGTAGTTTTCGATCTGCTCGCGCAGAATCTTGCTGATTTCATCTGCCTTGATGTTCGCCATTCCTGCTCCTACCGCTGAAAAACGCTGAGCTAGAGCCCAGCACTACCTAATCCAGTCAAAACTCTTTGGGCCAGCGGCAGCGGTTACAACTACTGAACCCGAAACCGCCCGCCTCAGAAGGCGGCCGCTACCAGCTATTCCGCCAAAAGACGGTCGCGCATGTCGTTCAGGCGCTTGCGCAACGAGCCGTCGTAAATCGTGTCGCCGACGCGAACCCGCGCGCCGCCGAGCAGATTTTCATCGAGCAAAAACTTTGCTTCGATGGTCTTGCCGGTGGCTTTGGCGAGCGTTTTGGTCATCTCTTTTTTCTGCGCGGCGGTGAGCGGAGAAGCGGACGAAACTTCGGCTTCGGCGATGCCCTGACGTTCGCGCAGAACGGTCTGAAACGTACCGAAAATTTCCGGTAGTTGGTGCGCGCGGCGGTGATCGATCACAACAAAGAGAAAATTGCGGACAATTTTACTGGCGCCAAGGCGGGCGGCGATTTTTTCGACGACGGCGCGCTTTTCCTCCGTTGGCACGGCCGGGCTGGAGAGAACGTTACGCAGTTCCGCGGACCCGGCACAGGCGGCATTGAAATCGCCAAGCTGTTCGACGACCGGCGCAGCGGCGCCTTGAGCCAGCGCGATATCCGCTAGCGCGTTGGCGTATTGGAGGCTAGCGGACTTCAATTAGGGCTCCCTTCGAGGCTTCGGACGAAGCCGGCGATGAGCGCTTCCTGCGTCTTTCCGTTGAGCTGGCCGGCCAGGACGGACTCTGCGCCGGCAACGGCGAGTCTGGCCGCGAGCGCTTTCAATTCCATGCGGGCGGCGCGTTCGGCGGCCGCGATTTCGGATTTGGCGGCGAGGGCGATTTTTTCCGCGTCAGACTTGGCCATGGCGCGAATTCGTACAGCTTCGGCTTCGCCTTCGCGCTGGGCTTCTTCGCGCAGCGCGCGGACTTCATCTTCAAGATGGGCCAGACGCTGTTCGGCGTCTTGCAGCTGACGGTCCGCTTCGGCTTTGACGGCGGTCGCTTTTGTAATTGCCAAGCCGATTTTTTCCGCGTTGGCACGGAAAACCGGTGGCAGCTTAAGGGCAAAGACCCAGAACAAAACGGCGGCTACGATTCCGAAGTTGATCCACTTGAAGATTTCGGTTGCGGCGCCTACCGATCCTGCGCCTTCTTCGGCAGCTCGGGCGGAAAGGGCGAAAAGCAGCGATGCGCCACACACGATAAGCGAGTTCGCGATGGTCTTGCGAAGGGTCATCGGGCCTCGCGAGAAGGCCCGGCAGCGGGCTGCAAGACTCTGGCGGCAATTTCGGCGGCGAGCTCGGAAACCCCGGCTTCGACATCGCGGCGGGCGGCGGCAAATTCGTCGGCGATGCGTTCCTTGGCCGTGGTAACTTCGGCCGAAGATCTTGCGCGGGCCTGCTTCAGAACTTCGGCGCGCTCGTCGAGCAACGTTTTGCGAGCGGCTTCCTGGCCTGCATAAGCCTCGGCGCGGGCTTTCTTGAGCGCTTCCTTATATTGATTGACCTTTAGGGAAGCGGCGGCCTGGGCGTCGGCGGCGGCTTTCTGTGCGCCGATGGTGCGCGCTTCGCGCTCGGCCATAACCGCCAGCAACGGCTTGAAAAATAAGGACTTAAGAATGAAATAGAAAATCAGAATGAGCAGGACTGTGGGCAGAGCCCCGAGGAAGAGTTCGCCTAATTGCTGAACAATGGGCATGGAAAAATTTTTGTCGCCTGGACTAACGCTGGAAGCCTTGTGACGCACACCCCAACCGCGCACAGAAGGCTCAGAGCCGCCGACTCGGAACAAGAAGAATAGCATCCGCGAGCAGGTGCGTCAACGCGGCGGGTTGTGGAAATGCCCCGGAAAGTACAGCGAAGAAAGGAACAAAACGCCCGAACTGGCGGCACTGCGATCAACTGAAGGCGGCTTCCTGAACCGCGTGGGATTCGCGGGCCAGGGAGGCCTGGCGACGTGCTTCGCTGGCTCGTCCCATGGCCTCAAGAAGGTTGGCGTAGTCTTCCAACAACCTGGCGCGGCGCGGATGAAAGTGCGGGAGGGCGGCTTCGCGAATCTCGAGTGCTTTTCGACGAGCCTCCTGCGGTCGCACAGAGTTGGGGCAATATCGGAACGATCGAATTCGGGCTAGGAATATTTCAGCAAGCCGCGGGCGATCTTGGACGAGCGCTTGCAGTTGCCACGCCGATACAAGGCGTCGGGGCATCGTGCCGCCAGGACAAACGGGCTTTAGTTGGACTTGGTGGCCTTGGCCGATGGTGTGGAGACGAAGTCGTAGAGGTAGCGGATGAAGACTTCGGTGTTATTGCGGCCGACTTTCAGGACCAGTGTTTCGCGGAGCTGGCGGTTGCCGTCGAGCACTTGGTAGGAGCGTTCATACTTGTTGCCGCGCAGGTCCTTGCCTTCCGCAACCAGGCGGTAGAGATCCCATTTGGCGTCGAATTCCTGGTGGGTCTGGTCCTTTGATTTTTCGATTTTGCGATTGTCGGTGTAGAAGGCGAATTTGCGCGCGTTGTCGTCGGAAACGTCGATTTCGGGCTCTTTCTGGGCGATGGTGAGTTCGCGCGAGGGTTCAAGAAAGTCGTGCATCTTCTGGCGCTCGGAGTCACTCTCGTTGTTTCGACCGCGTTGCGTGACGGCGCACGGCCGAAAGTCAGCAAAAGATACGGACCGAAGACCGGCACTGCAGAGCGCAGAGAAACCAGTTTGCCGCCACAAATCAATCGTTTCAGGATGTGCTGGCGAGCATAAGAAACCGTGATAGGAATCACTGGTTTTTCTAATAGTTGGTGCTATACTCCGGCCTAGAAATACAGGATTCACCCCTTGGCAGTTCCCGACCTAAGCCCGAACTGCCGTTCGGTTCCAACGGGAGGTCAACATGCTGCCGGAATCGCTTAGTCAGGGGCCCATCTTTTACCTGCTGGTCGCCTGGGGGATCGTTACAGCCATCTTCCTGGCTCTGCTGATTTGGAAGAGCGTGCTGGAAAGCCACGAGGACGACCAAATCTTTTTGGACGCGGCCGAAGAGCACATAGCGAGGGAGCAGCGGGAGCTGGTGGCGAAAATCAACACGCTGTCACGCCCGATCCTGGCCAGCGGCGTGGTGGCGGGGAGCCTGCTGCTGCTGATTGCGGGCATGTGGGTGTACGAAGGGCTGAAACACTTCTAGCCCGCGCTATTCCTCAGGTTGCCGGTTTGCCCGGAACCGCGCCCGGATTATTGGTTGGCTGGGGTTGCGAAGTCTGCACGACGGACGTGTGGTCGTGCGCAATGAGCCAGCGGTTGTCCTTCTTGACAAAGACGTAAGTGGTCTGACCGCGCGCGGCGGCCGGACTGTCATTGATTAAAGCCGAGAAATCCCACTGAAAGGCAGCCCAGGCACAATTCCCGCTGACTTTGATGTAAGTATTGGTGCGGTCCATGCGCACCTGCTTCATGGTAGCGCGCTGCTGCTTATAAAGCGCCTGGTAATTGGCCCAGCCTAGAATCGGGGGCGCCCATCCGCCGTTCACGACGGAAACGTCTTCGGTGTAGTACTTGTGCAAGCGCTCGACGTCGCCGATCTGCCACGCTCCCAGGAGCTCAGAAATCATATAGTCGAGCTGCTGCTCGTCGGTCAAAGGAATGACCGGATTAGCGCTGCTGTTTTCCACCTTGGGTGGCTGTTTGTCTTTTTTCTTTTTGTCTTTTTCCTGTGCCGCCAGCGCAGACGCGCAGAGGCCAATGGCGGCGACGAGAGCAAAGAGCCGCACGGAGAAGCGGCGTATGGGGACGCGATTCATCAAACTCACCTCGGTAAGCGGTTGGGCAGAAACTGAACCCGCACCAGCATCGTACTGCAATGCGCGCTATTGCGGACGCGAAGCACTGAGCAGGTTCACAAAGAGGCGATAGGCTCCGGGCACGCCTTCCGGAATCTGCCGGAAAAATGCCAAGCCGGTGTAGATATAAGTTCCCTTGCCGTATTTGGTGTACAGCAACCCGCCGTGCAGATCCTTTTCGCCCGGATCGTGCATGGACAGCAGCGGAGTATATCTGGGATCGAACTCGGTCCAGAAATACAGGCCGCGCTCCTGGATCCAGCCGTCGAAGTCCTGGCTTTCGATTTTGTTGGGCTTGTTAAGCAGAGGATCGTCAGGCCTGAGAAACGTGACGGCTGCGTTTTCGTCGGTAATGCGCGGAAGGGGATCGCCCGGTTTGTTGGCGTTGATCTCGGCGGGATATGGAGCGTAGTTCTTGCCAGCCCAGGCAAAATCGCGCTGATACTGCACCAGGAGAGTGCCGCCGTTCGCGACATAGT
Organism: uncultured Acidobacteriaceae bacterium; assembly: GCA_964594885.1. GTDB lineage: Bacteria > Acidobacteriota > Terriglobia > Acidiferrales > UBA7541 > Acidiferrum. The sequence continues at coordinate 200,381 of CAZQOB010000001.1, read as the reverse complement.
CGAGCAGCCGCTGGTTGGCACCGGGCAGATCAGAACGCAGTTCGTAACCGCGCACGCCGACGACGATGGCGTCGTATTTGGAAAGGTCGCCGAACGCGAGCGCGGCAGGATCGAGCAGACTCACTTGAACGCCGAGCATGCGGAGGGCGGCGGGGATCGGTTCGCTTTCGGCGGTGATGTAGCCGACGGCAAGATTTTTAGGAACGGTAATCGCAAAGGAGTGCACAGCACATTCCGCGGACTCCTGCCAGAAGAGAGTGGGCATGGAAGCTAGAGGGTCGAGCGAAGTGGTGAACTTTTCGTCGCCGCGTTTTGCGTACGCGGCAAGCGTGGTTGTGCCCTCGGCCAGCGCGGCCGGCGGAGTGACCCGCAGTTTCACGTAGCGGTCACCTGCGCCGTCGAACTTTGTCTCCACAACTCCAGCGGTCGTCCAGCCAGACGGCACGTCGAGTCCTACCTCGACCCTAGCCGCTCTGGTGGAATAGGAATGGACGCGAAGCAAGACATCTATCGCTTCGTGTTTGCTGGAGGGAATCTCGATGGCGCTTTTGGGATCGACGGCCAGCGTGTAAGCCGGAACAAGGCGCAACGGCACCAGGTCCGCGCGAGTGGAATCCGCGGCAAAGTATTGCACCGGTTCGCGAACCCGAAATTCGCGGCCAGCCAGCTGGTACTGCAGCCACACCTCGGCAACGGGAGCAGGGACCGGGAGATTCGGGTCGGAGGTGTCCGGCTCGCCGGCCTTGGTGTCGGCTGGGACTTGTACCGTGAAAGTCTGGCCCTTCTCGAAGTCGCCTTCGCGCTTCGTTGAAACCAGCCCGCTGCCAGAGACTAACTTCGCTTCAAGCAGACGGCAGCCGGCGTCGGCACGGCAGCGGGAGTGGACGGCTACGTGAAATTCTTCGCCGGATGCCAGCTCGTTGCGATCGGCCAGCGCGTGCACATCCAGGCCAGCGACCAGACGAGCTGCTTTGTCAATGCGGTTGGCCAGCGCTACGCGATCGAGCAACTGCTCCCAGGCTTCTTCTTTCTGCGAGAACGGCGTCGGCCCGCACTTTTTCGGGGCATCGGCAAGCACCGCGGCGGCGTGGCTGGTCTTTTCTCCGGCGGCTTTCCAGGAGAGCTGTTGAACCAGGGAGTGCGCGCTTTCCAGGTCGCGGTCGGCAATCTCGATGGGTGCGCAGCCCTTGAAGCGGTCGGCGATGTTGATGGCCAGCGATTTGGGTTCGAATGGCTTGCCATCGTCGCGGACGACGGCAATCGGGCGGAGGAAGAACGGCGAGGCAATGAAGCCGGTGATGCCTTGCGTACGATGATTGGCGAAAGCATCGATTCCCAACTGACGATAGGATTTACCGTAGAGCGGCGAAATATCGTCCAGCGGCAAAGGGTAACCTTGCGGGTGTTCGCTGCCGCGCTCGAGATTGAGGATTTGCGAAACGGTCCAAGGGCCGCAGTCTTCGCACGTGGTGGCGGTTTTGTACGATTCATCCGCTGCGAGCGCGGCGGCTTTCGGAGTAAGCAAACCCGCCGCCTGGTGGTGGCCGTGGCCGCCGTGAACGCCGCCCCAGTTGTTGATAATAATGTTGGGACGGAATTGGCGGATGCGATAAACCATGTCATCCACCACCTGGTCGCCCCAGATTCTTTCCGTTTCTTCAGGAGTCTTCGAGAATCCAAAATCCTTGGCGCGAGTGAAATAGAGTTTGACGCCGTAGCCGCGGGTCGCGGCGAGCAGTTCCTCGGTGCGAATGAGCCCCAGTTGCGGAGCCTGTTCCGGACCGAGTGCATTTTGACCGCCCTCGCCCCGGGTAAGAGAGAGAAGAGCGACGTCGGCGTGCAAGCCGCGCGCCAGATACGTCAGCACGGACGCGCTTTCGTCGTCGGGATGTGCGGTGATGTACAGGATCCGCGTAGTGACCCGCGCGCTGTCGATGGCTTCGATCGTTTCCGGCAAACCGGAGCCGGTGCCCGGGGCAGTGGACTGGGCATGGGCGGTTTTGCCGCAAAGCAGCGCAGGGAGCAGACACGCGGTCACGAGGGATGAAAACAGGACGCTGCGAGTGTTCAACGATTCCTCCATGTTTCGCACAAAGTCCGGGGCAGCATTTTTCACCCTAGGCCATCCGGCTGGGAAGCGTTTTGTATTGGATTCCGCGCGAACGGCCATCGTTTCCTGTCCCAACTCCAGACCAGGAATGCCACAATCCCCAGGGCGATCTGCAGCAAGCCCCACTTGCGCGCCGGACCGGTATGCCAGAAAAGCCAGGACCATCCGGCGATGGTCAGCAGCGCGGGAACGGGATAAAGCCACATTTTGAAAGGAAACCTTTCCGGGCCCCAGCGGCGGCGCAGCAGCAGCAGCCCTGCCGTTTGCCCGATAAACTGCACAATCAGGCGCACCGCGAGAATTCCAGCGATCGCGGTTTTCAGATTCAAAATCACGCTGAAAACAAATGCGAGACCGCCCAGCACCAGCAGTGAAACGTGCGGAAAATGTTTCGTCGGGTGCACCCGGCCGAACACCGGAAAGAAGTTGCCATCAATTGCCGCTGAATACGGCACGCGCGACGCGCCCAGCAATACGGAGAAGACGCTCGCCAAGGCAACCCACAAGATCATGCCGGTGGCGATCTTCGCTGCGGCCGGCCCGTACAGCCTTTCGATCAGCAGGCTGGCGACAAATCTCGACTCCTGAGCTTCGCGCCACGGTAGGGCTCCCAAAATGCTCGCTTGCATCAGCAGGTAGAGCGCGGCGATTCCCAACACTGACAGAAAAATGCCGCGCGGAATATTTTTCTCCGGATCGCGGATTTCGCCGCCCAAATGGCAAATGTTGTAGTAGCCCCAGTAGCTGTAAACCGTGCTAACCATCGCCGAACCCAGCCCTGCGAACCACAACGCCGAGAGAGAAAATGCTCCAGTCGGAAAATCGAACGCCAGCTGCGGCTTAAAGTGCGAGAGACCTCCCCAAATCATTGCCAGTAAGGTGCCGATCACGCCGACCCATAGCAGCACGGAGATTTTTCCAATCGTTCCGATACGCCGGTAGAGCAGCACGATAAGCAGCAGCACCAGTCCGCCAGAAACGGCCTTCGCCTGCCAAACGGTGAGTGGATGCAGGTATCTGGAGTACTCCGCGAATCCGATAGAGGCCGAAGAAACCGACAGCGGCACGTGCAGGAAGGTCTGCCACACAAACAGGAACGACATTAGCCGCCCCCATTTCCGTGGGCCATAAGCTTCATTCAAGAAGACGTAGGTTCCGCCGGCTTTCGGCATCGCCGCGCCGAGTTCGCTCCACACGAAGGCGTCCAACGTAGCGATTAACGCTCCGGCCAGCCACGCCAGCATTGCCTGGGGGCCGCCCATGGCTTTGATCACCAGCGAGCTGACGACAAATGGGCCGATGCCGACGATCTCGATCATGTTGAGCGCGACCGCTTCCTTCAGACCGAGGCCGCGTTCTAGCCGGCTAGGCGAACCGCCCCCACTTTTTGCCTGGTTTTCCAGCGCTTCCATCGCGTCGTCGAGGATAGCATTGTCAACGCGGCGGACTTGCTTGATTTGCACGGTACAATCGCTGAGCGCAGGTTCACGACCCTTTTTGAACAACAGGGAAGCGAAAGAGAATCAAATTTGCTGGGAACTGCTGCACGCTGAAGAAGCTGCCGGGATTCTGCTCTCGCCTGCTGTCGCTAGTAGCTTCGTTCCGGCCCAGGCCGGATCCTGCTCTAAGCGTGACCCACCCAAAGCCGCTGACGGGTTGCAGCCCGAAATTCAGGTTCTCTTTATGTCCGGATACGCTGGGGCAATTTTTGACCCGCCTCTTGAAGGGTCTGAAAATCTTACCGCCTGCATTGACCTATCCCGGCCACAGATGAAATGATATTCGGGGTAGGGATTTCGGGGTGCGCCCATCAGGGGCCACCGGCTCTGGCACAAGACCGGTGATTGCAACAACGATCGTTCGAAGCAGTACGCGGCACCGACTTGGCCGCGGGTGAACGGTCAACTCGCGGTGCGGTTTGCGCATCTCACCTCGGCAGTCGTATGGCTCAGCGGTGTCCGGCTGAATGCCCGTGGACAAAAGGGAGTTCTCATGAAGCGGTATGGGGCAGCGTGCGTTTTGGCGCTTGCGGTGATGTTCGTGACGGCCGGATGCAACGACTACGGCAACACGTTCGTGCCTAATACTGGCGCGAGCATCGTGTCGCTGTCACCATCCATCGTCAATGCGGGAGCGTCCACGTTTACGATCACGATCTTCGGAGGCGGTTTCGTCACCAAGACCGTCGTTCAATGGAATGGAAAGAACATCCCCAGCACCGTCAACACCGACGCCAACAACAACATCATTAATGTGAGCGCCACGGTGGACGCTAGCCTGGTGGCCAAGACGGGCACAGCTTCGGTCAATACTCTGAATCCGCATTCCGGGAACCAGGACACGGGTCTTTCCAACGCTCTGACCTTTATCATTAACCCGCCGCCCAATCCGCTGCCCGTTCTGACTCCGCCGATTTCGCCATCTTCCGCGGCGCCCGGCAGCGCACAATTGACCATTACCTTGAGCGGGAGCAGCTTCATCCCCGCTTCGGATCCGACCGGCGGGTCTGTGGTGAATTGGAACGCGAACGGAACGCAGGTTAACTTGGCCACTACCAGCGTTACCGCTTCACAAATTACGGCCACGGTTCCAGCCAGCTTGCTGGCCTCGCAAACTTGTGCCCTCGTTTCCGTTTACAATCCTCCGGCGCAGGCCACGCCATCGCCGAGCGGAATCAATAATCCGTACAGCGGAGGTGGTGGCACCAGCCAAAACACACCGGGATTTGCCGTGTCCACTGACGCGGCCTACATCAGCACCTGCAACGCTACGGGCGTTTCATCGAACGCGGTGAAAGCGCCGGCGGTAGCCGAAGAAACCCCTGCGCTCGGCTTGGATGGACGGCTCGTGGTGTACACGGCGCCGCAAGGTGAACACACACAAATATTCTTAAGAGACACTTGCAGCGGCGTTGCTTCCGGATGCCAGCCTACAACGACTCTGCTCTCCGCTGCCGCCGATGGCGCGAAAGGAAACGCGGACAGCAACACGCCATCCATAAGCGCCGACGGGCGATTTGTAGCATTTAGCTCCGCCGCGACCAATTTAGTCGCGAATGCGCCTGCGGGCCGCCAGATCTATCTGCGCGACACCTGTACGGGAGCGGCTCCCGCCTGCATTCCGCAAACCACGTTGCTGTCGATTGATGAGTCCGGCGCGCTTGCGGGTAACGACAATCTGCTGCCTTCAGTCAGTTCTTCGGGCCGTTTTGTGGCGTTTCTCTCGGTGACGTCGTCGAAATATCCGGCTAAAGCGGGCACGCTCAATAGCGGATACCGGCAAGTCTTCGTTCGCGACACCTGCTTGGGCGCAACCACGGCGTGCACGCCGAAAACCACACGCATTTCGCTGCTGCCCGGCGACGCAGGTTCGCTTACAGGTAAGCCCGCGGGACCGGTAGTTTCCAGCGCTGGAAAATCGGTTGGGATCGCCAGTACCGCGGTGCCCACCAGTTTCATCCGCACGATCGCGATTGATGACCGGGTTTTTCTGGCCATCACTGAGCAAAGGTAAGTTTCTGGCAATCCAAGATAAGAAGTCGGCACATTTCGCGCCAGCCTTTTCTTATATCGGATTCTGGATCTGAGTTTTACTTTGTCAGATACTTTTCCGGAATCGGATTCCCCGGCCGCTCCGCATCCCAATAGATCTGCACGCACCACCAGCGGTCACCATCGTTGAAAAACTCCATGCTGTTGATGCCGCGGTCGATCGGTTTGCCGTCTTTCGTTTCGCGCGATTCATAGGCCGTGTAGATGTGCGTCATTGCGCCGAAAGAGTCAGTCTTGCGGCTCAGTTCATGCTCGAAGAACCCGTGCTGCTTGAAGTAGCCGCCCGCGAAATCGGCATAGTCTTTGGGCGTCATCACAACCAGACTGGGCTTGCCGCCGTCCTTGGGAACACGCACCGCGATCAGCCGCGCTTCTTTGGCGAACAGGGAGTGAAACCGGCTCCAGTCGCGATCGCCCGGCGGTCCGGAAATCACGTCATAAATCGCCGCAACGATCGCATCCAGACTCTGCACATCCTTTGGATTCGCCGACGGCGCAGCAGCCGCCTGCGGCGTTGGGTCCTTCTTCTCTTGCGCCACACTTACGATCAGCGTGCCCAAAACAACGGCCATTGCCAGTAAGCTCACGAGCAAAGTTCGAATGCCCATCTCTTCCTCCGAGCTGATGCTTGCTTCTTTGATCCCTAATCGTTCAGCTGAAACGCACCTTTACATCCGGCCGCTTCTCGAGCTGCACCGAATCGATGAACCGCACCTGGCGGTCATCCAGAGTCAGGATCATGGACTGCGTGCGTATGCCTTCGCCGAAAAAGCGTACGCCGCGCAGCAAATTCCCGTCGGTTACTCCGGTACAGGCAAAAATCATCTTTTTGCCGGGCGCCAGATCTTCGGTGTCGTAAATCCGCTTGGCATCCTTCACGCCCATTTTTTCCAGACGCTCGGCATCATTTGGTTTGGCTACGATCAAACGCCCCAGGATTTGCCCATTTAGACAGCGTAAAGCGGCCGCCGTTAGCACGCCTTCTGGAGCGCCGCCGGTTCCCATCACGGCGTGAACACCGGTGCCTACCACCGCCGCGGAAATACCGGCCGACAAATCGCCATCGCCGATCAGCCTGATGCGCGCGCCAGCCTTGCGAATATCTCCGATCAGTTTTTCGTGGCGCGGCCGGTCGAGCACAATAACCACCAGATCCTCGACGTCGCGGTCCAGCCGCTTGGCAATGGACTTCAGGTTATCTGCCACCGGCGCGTCCAGGTCCACCGCGCCCTTGCACGACGGCCCCACAACAATTTTCTCCATGTAGAGATCAGGAGCATGCAGCAATCCACCGCGTTCGCTGGCCGCCAGCACAGCAATGGCATTCGCCGCTCCGGTCGCGCAGAGGTTGGTTCCTTCGAGCGGGTCGACCGCAATATCCACGGCCGGAAAATTCGCCTGGGGTGCGTGCGTCGCCAGTCCTACTTTTTCTCCGATGTACAGCATCGGCGCCTCATCGCGTTCGCCTTCGCCGATTACGATGGTGCCGTCCATCTGCAGCGAATCCATCGTTTTGCGCATCGCTTCTACCGCGACTTCGTCCGCCTTGTGGCGATCGCCGAAGCCCATGGTGCGCGCCGCCGCGATCGCGCCGTTTTCCACCACTCGCAGAAATTCCAGGCTCAGCTCCGCTTCCATGGTTCTCTCCGTCCGCTTGCGCTTTTAGGTGGGCCGTTTGGTTTCAAGGCAACGGCGCCTATCGTAGTCCAATCTTGAGTGAGGCGTCGAGATTCGTATCGAGGGATGCGCTGGCCCTATCCATCCAATTTGTGCTGAGATAGCGGGGGGGAACCTAATGCCCTGCACACCTGCAGTCTTTCGCCGGATGGCGCTGGCCTTGCCGCAAACCGAAGAGCAGGCGCATATGCATCATCCCGACTTTCGCGTCGCAGGAAAAATCTTTGCTACGCTGGCTTACCCGAACAAAGAATTCGGTATGGTCAAACTGACACCCGCCCAGCAGGAAGAGTTCGTTGCCGCCCATCCCGCGGCGTTTCGTCCGGTGAATGGCGCATGGGGCCATAAAGGGTGCACTCACGTGATACTGGGAAAGGCTTCGCAGCGAGGTCTGAAGGCCGCCATTGTCGCCGCCTGGCGCAACTACGCACCTTCGGAAGTAGCGCTCGCCGGGCTGAAACGAAAACGCTAGCGCCGGATATATCGGAGCAGGAAGAATCGGCCCTCGGCTAAACCAGTTCAACATGATGCCCGGTAACAACTTCAAAGTAATGCCGGCCGCCGCCGACTGTTCTGGGCTAGCCGAATTGCGCGCCACTCTTTGGCAGAATCTTCGGCGGCCGATCATGCAGCGGAACTTCAAGCAATCCTTTCGGGCCAGTTCCAGAGCGTGATGCCCATGGCTATTTTGGTCGCGGAGGCCGGCAACGGCGCACTTTGCGGTTTTCTTGAGGTCAGCCTTCGTTCCTCCGCAGAGGGTTGCGATGCGTCGCATCCTGTTGGCTATGTGGAGGGCTGGTTGGTGGCTGAATCCTGTCGCGGTCGCGGGATTGGCCGCGCTCTATTGGCTTCAGCCGAGGATTGGGCGCGAGCGCAGGGCTGCCACGAATGGCTTCGGACGCCAACAGCGTCAACCCGCTCTCCCAGCGTGTTCATGAGGCCTCGGGCTTCATCGTCGCCGGACGCAGCGTCCGGTATCGGAAAAATCTCTAATTGCTATGTGCGAGCTACGGCCGTCCGGTGCTGGCGCTGTAGGACCGCGAACTCAGGTGCAGCCGCGCCTCTTCGCGATCGGTCTGCCCAAGCGGGTACAAACCCACGGCTTCCACCACTAGCTGGCCTTCGGGAGAGAGTACCCAGGCTGCGAATCGGGTCAGCTGCGGCGTCGGCGGGCCGGCAAAATAAAAATGCAGTGTCCGCGAAAGCGTGTATTTGTGTGAGCGAATGCTCTCGCCCGTGGGTTCGACGGCCTCACTCGAAGCGCTGGCCTTGATTCCCACCAGGCGCACATCTTTTTGCGCATGCAAATCCACGTCGCAAAACGCGATGGCCGCGGGATCGCCAGCCACCGCCGCCAGCACCGCGGAGTTGGTAGGAAACGCCTTGATTGCCGAGGTAAAGCTGGCGTCGCCCATGAAGTCCTCGTCAATCATGCTGCGCACACCTGAGTTTTCGTCGCGGCCATAAATCTTGATCGGCAGATCCTTGCCGCCGACCTGTTTCCAATTCTTGATCTGTCCCGACAAGATCATCCGCAGGTCAAATAACGAAATCGTCTTCACCGGATTCACGGCGTTTACCGCGATGACCGCGAACTCCGTGGCTACGGGTATCTCGGTAAATTCCAGTCGTCGCCGCGAACGCAATGCCGACACTTCGCCGTCCAGTGCCTTGCGGGTGCTTTGCACAATCTCCACGTGGCCCTCTACCAGTGACGAAAATCCCTGCGCCGGGCTGCTTCCTTCCACTTCAAACGTGATTCCGGCGTTGCGGCCCTGGTACCACTCGGTTAGGCGCCGAGTCAGAATCAGCATGGTCTGCGAACCGGAAATCCGGATCGGCGCGGATCCCGGGAGCGGCTGGCTCGGTTCGGCCAAAAGGCCGCCCGCCGCGCCCATTTCGAATAAAAAAATAGTTAAGATTATTTTTGTTAAGAATTTCATTTCGCTGGGTTCCTTAGGAATTTGTTTCGTACGCCGTAATTCGCCTAGTATCGCCGCCCTCGAACGAGATGTTTGTTAATTTCGGCCTGCACACACACAACGCATTACTGTACCCACGGACAGATTACGAAAGTACTGCTTTGCTGTTTGCAAAGAGGATTGGCTGCGGGCCCGGTTTGCGGCCACTTCTTTTTGTTCTTCCTTGGCCTGGGGTTCGTCTAAACTTTCCTCATGCTCGATTCGCATAAGTTCCTGCTCTTTTTCGCTGCTGCGATTCTGCTTGCCATTACCCCGGGACCGGGCATTTTCTACGTTCTGGCCCGCACGCTGGCCGGCGGCCGCCGCGAGGGTTTTCAATCTTCCATCGGGACGTTTTTCGGCGGGTTTTTCCATGTGTTCGCCGCCGCGCTGGGAGTTTCCGCGATTCTCGCTGCATCGGCGGTCGCGTTTCGTACTGTCAAGTACGCCGGCGCAGCCTATCTTGTTTTCCTTGGCGTGAAGATGATCCGCTCGCGCAATGCCGAACTTCCCGCTGAAACCGAAGCGCCAGAGGGCAGTGCCTTCCGCCAGGGCATCCTGACCGAGGCGCTTAATCCTAAGACCGCGCTGTTTTTCCTTTCGTTCATTCCGCAGTTCATCGCGCCGGAACGCGGGCATATCTTTCTGCAGTTCGCCACCCTTGGCCTTGTTTCCGTCACGCTCAACACCGCGGCTGACGTGGTTGTGGTTTCACTGGCCGCGCCGCTTGAGCGCAAGCTCAAATCCAGCGTGGTCTTCGGTCGCCGTCAGCGCACCGCCTCCGGGCTCGGGATGATCGGTCTCGGCGCGTATCTGGCGTTCTCCGAATCCAAGTAAGAAAAGGGCCAGCGCGCGAATTGCAGCCCATATTTCATGCGCTGATTGTCGGGGCTTTTCTTAGTGCGCCAATTGGTCGGCACCTATCCACCGCGCTGAAACGGCAGCAAAGAAAAGCAAACGGCCGTGCTTTGTCATTTCGCAAAGCACGGCCGTTTCGAGCGCCTGAGGAGGATTGGCCGCTGTTAGCAACTCGCGCTTACGCGGCCTCGCGCCCTGCTCAGTCCACCCCGATTCGGGTTCCCGAGATTGTTCCTGTGACTTCTAGCAGAAGGTTCCCGTTGGTGTCGTACTGCTTGAAGTCAAAGCTGCCGGCATACGACGTGCCATGGTTCCCGAGCACGACAACGCTGTCCACAGTGAACGGCCCGACTAGATTGCCCAGGTTATCGAATCCCCAACCCACATGATGGAGATGAATCTCCGACCCAGTCTGCTTCCATACTCCCAAGCAGAAGTTCCCGGGAATGGGGTTCACGTTCGCAGTTTCTAGTTCCGTTCCGTCGCTGTGCCACATATCGAACGACTCCTGGAACAGTTGGTCGTCCGAAGTGGTGTAGGTTACGTGCCAAAGCCCGACGATCGAGCCATAGGAAGCGCTGGGCGACGCTCCCAGTTTTGTGATCAACCCGTTGGGAAGAGTGCGACCGGCTGCCGATTTGCGATTCAAGCAGGACGCATGGGCAGCGTTCGCCAGCAGCAAGCAAGCCGCAAGCAGCGCCAGCGCCAGCACCGCATTCGTTCCTCCGGTCGCGACCCTCCCCACCCGACTCCCGATCGGACGACGAAATTGCCTTCGTTCAATAGTTCCTTGCATAGTTCCTCCTCATTCATTTCTTGAAAATAGAAACAATCTGAAACTCCGGACTTACCAACATCGCCTTCGTCGCTGGCTTTCCCCTCCAAAACAGACCCGCGCCAAACAAACAGATCGCCAGCAGTACGCCCGCAATCACCAGCAGTGCGTTAACGACTATGTCGCGACGCTTGTCGTTTTTTGCTGTGCTGGCCATACCTACAACCGGTTGCAACTGGCAGTGAACGCAAACGACGTCACCACGTTCCCGCTCGAATCAAACAGCGTTGCCGTCCCTTCAATCGAGAGTTGATTCAATGCGGCGTTGAGCGACATGGGGCCTAGGTAATGCCAGGTGCCCAGAAAATTTCCGTTTGCGTCCCACGATTTCTGGTACGCCTTTTGCGTGTACTTAAGTGGCCCTGCGCTGGCCCACGTGCCAACCGTCGGGCTCTCTTGCGAAGGCGGGGCAGCATCGTCGATCTCCGACTCACTCCCGCCCACGTGAATGCTTTTGATGACGTTAAACGCCGGAGCACCGCCGGCTGGCGGTATCGCGCAGTCCCACGCGCCCACAATCGCGTCCGTAAAAACGGGTGTCCCGTGTTGCACCGATTGCGCGCCTCGAACATACGCAAGCGGGACGATAGCAAACATGCCGGCGCATCCCACTGCGAACAGCCTCTTTCTCAATTTGTGCATCTTGTAGTTCATTTCCTCTCCTCTGCTCTCAGCCCGGGCACGGGGCTCGCCCGTTGGCTGCTTGTCGTGGCATCTACGGTTTGGTCATGGCCGCGACTGCTGGCCACCGTAATTCCCCTCTTTTCGCGCGGTCAACCAACGCGTTCCCAACCCTCTAACTTCCACGCAATCAGTGGTTTAGGGAGGCTTCTAGCGCGGACTACACGCGCGGTGATAGACTGCGCCCACTGTCCTAATGTTGCGTTTAGTCCATGCCTGTCCAGGACACCAGCCCGAAACTTGTGCAGTTCGGTGTGTTCGAACTCGATCTGCAGCAGGGCGAACTGCGCAAACAGGGCGTCAAGGTCAAGCTCCAGGATCAGCCGCTCAAAATCCTGCAGTTGTTGCTTGAAACTCCGCGCGAGATCGTCAGCCGCGACGAACTCCGCAGCCGCATCTGGCCTGCCGACACCTTCGTGGAATTTGATAAAGGGCTCTACAGTGCGATGGCCCGTCTGCGTGATGCGCTTGGCGACACTTCGGACAGCCCTCGCTTTATCGAAACAGTTCCGAAGCGTGGCTATCGCTTCATCGCTCCGGTCATTGCCATTCCGGCCGAGACTATCCCTGTTGCCCCGGGTCCTCGGTCAACCTCTTCAAAAACTTCGGAACTGGAAACTGCTTGGAAACACTTTTCGTTCCGGCGCCTGGCAGCCAGCGTCTTAGCCGGTCTGTTCGGCGGGGCGCTGCTCTTGTTGGCTGTTCTTTCCCTGAACATCGCGGGCGCTAGAGACTGGATCTACACCCGCTCCCATCCCATTCGTTCCATCGCCGTTCTGCCTCTCGAAAACCTGTCCGGCGACCCGGAGCAGGAATATTTCGCCGACGGCATGACCGACGAGCTGATTACCAGCCTCGCGAAGCTTGGCGACTTACGCGTGGTCTCGCGCACTTCGGTCATGCGCTACAAAAAGGTCAGCAAACCGATTGCGCAGATCGGCCACGAACTGAATGTAGATGCCCTGGTGGAAGGAACTGTCGAACGAGCCAACGGTCGCGTACGCATTCGCGTGCAGCTACTTAACGCCGACACTGACCGCCACCTCTGGGCCCAGACCTACGACCGAGAGTTGCGCGACACTCTTTCGCTGCAGAGCCAAGCCGCTGCCGATATCGTTTCCCAGATACACGCCAGCATCGCCCCCGGCAAATCACGCCCTTCGCTGCCGCGCCCGGTGGACCCGAAAGCTTACGAGGCTTACCTGCGCGGTCTCTATTTCTCCAACAAACGCACCGATGAAAACTTCACCCGCGCTATCGATTATTTTCAGCAGGCAATCGCCGCCGATCCAAATTACGCAGTGGCCTACGCCGGTTTGTCGGACGCGTACTTCGGTCAAGCTTTTTTCGGGAAGTCACCTCAAGTAGCCCGCGAGAAAGCTAGGGCGACAGCCTTCAAGTCCCTGGAGCTCGATGGCACGCTGGCCGAAGCTCACAATGTCGCGGCGGCCGTTCTTGAGTTCTTCGATTGGGACTGGCCGGGTGCGGAAAAGGAGTATCGGCGCGCAATCGAACTGAATCCTAATTTTGCTGCGGTTCATCAGGGTTTCGGGATGTTTCTAGTTCTGCAAGGTCGTTTTGATGAGGGTCTCGCCGAAGCACAGCGCTCGCAGGAGCTGGATCCGTTATCGGTATTCGTTCGCAGCACCTATTGCATGGATCTGTTGTCCGCACGTCAATTCGATCGAGCCTCTAAGAAATGCCTCGAAGCGCTCGAACTCGATCCGCACTACTACCACTCCGACTGCCACCTCGCGCAAATCTACGAAACCACAATGAAGTACGACCAGTCTTTCGAGGAACTGGAAAAATGCGCCATCGGCGCCGGAGAGCCTCCAGCCCGGCTGGCCGCTTTGCGCGATGCTTTCCAGCACGGTGGCATCGCCGCCCTGCGAAAGAAACAGTTGGATCTAAGTTTGCAGAGGATTCCTAACGTTCAGGACAGCTACTACGAGCTGGAAGATGCCTATCAGATCGCCGCACTGTACTCGGGGTTTGGCCAGCCCGATCAGGCGTTTCTCTGGCTGGACAAAGCGTACAGCGAACGGTCCTTGATGCTCCGATGGACCAAGGACGAACCGGCGTTCGACAGCCTCCGTTCCGATCCCCGCTTCGCTGAATTTCTTCGTAAGTTAAGGCTTTAGCGGCACTCGAGCTTTGCCTTCTCGGTGCAGACTTCTGGTATCCATCGCTTCGCACTGGAGCTCACGATTCACGAGCATGATAGACTCGGCGCACGGTTCTTTGGTTGGTGTTGGCCATGTCGACGCCAGGTCCTAATCCAAATCTTGTGCAATTCAGCGTGTTCGAACTCGATCTGCAAAATAGCGAACTGCGCAAACAAGGCGTCAAGGTCAAGCTGCAGGATCAGCCGCTCAAAATCCTTCAGCTGCTTCTCGAAACCCCAGGCCAGATCGTTAGCCGGGATCAACTCCGCAGCCGCATCTGGCCTGCCGACACCTTTGTGGAGTTTGATAAAGGCCTCTACAGCGCAATGGCCCGTCTGCGCGATGCGCTGGGCGACACCTCGGATAGCCCCCGCTTTATCGAAACAGTCCCGAAACGCGGCTATCGCTTCATCGCGCCGGTTACCGTCCCGGTCGCGCCGCTGCCGGATGGATCGCCGCCTCAAACTCGCCCCGAATCAGCACGGGCCCCACTTTTCCCCTTCCGCCGAGTCGCGGGAAGCCTGGTCGCCGGAATTTTTGGCGGCGCGCTTCTCCTCCTCAGCGTACTGGCTTTGAACATCGCGGGCGCTAGAGACTGGATCTATACCCGCACTCATCCCATTCACTCCATTGCCGTTCTGCCACTCGAGAATCTGTCGCGTGACCCGGAGCAGGAATATTTCGCCGACGGCATGACCGACGAGCTCATCACCGGTCTTGCCAAACTCGGCAATTTCCGCGTGGTCTCGCGAACTTCCGTGATGCACTACAAGAAAGTCAGCAAGCCCCTGGCGCAGATCGGCCGGGAATTAAACGTGGACGCCGTGGTTGAGGGCACGGTGGAACGGGTCGGCACACACCTTCGAATTCGGGTGCAGCTGGTTCACGCCGATACCGACCGCCATCTGTGGGCCCAGACCTACGACCGCGAATTGAGCGACACTCTGCTACTGCAAAGCCAGGCCGCGGGCGATATCGTGCGCGAGATTCAGAGCAGCCTCACGCCAGTCCAAAAACAACAGCTGGGATCGGCTCGTCAGGTGATTCCAGCCGCCCACGAAGCCTATTTAAAGGGCCTTTATTTCTCAAATAAGCGTTCCGCCTCTAATTTCAGGCACTCTATCGAGTACTATCGCCAGGCAATAGCGATCGATCCAGGCTATGCGCTCGCGTATACCGGACTTGCGGAGTCCTATCTCGGGCTTTACCTAAACGGCGCTCCTTCCGCTGATGCCCGCGAAAACGCAAGGCAGACAGCATTGAAATCCGCGGAGCTTGCTCCAGACCTGCCCGAAGCGCACCTGGCACTCGGTACAGTCAAGGAGTTCTTTGACTGGGACTGGCCGGCCGCTGATGACGAGTACCGGCAAGCGATCGCAATGAATCGCAATTCCGCCGTGTCGCACCAAGACTACGCGATCTTCCTGACATGGCAGGGGCGATTCGACGAAGCTATTCGTGAGGCCCAACGATCGCAGGATCTAGATCCGGTCTCTCCGTTCATTCGCACCACCTACTGTCTCAATCTCAGATTGGCTCGGCGTTACGACCAGGCAATTCAAAAATGCCGCGAGGCCCTCGATCTGGACCCGGAGTTTCTCAACGCGTACGGCAATTTGGGAAGTTCATTCGAAGGCCAAGGCCAGTATGAAGCAGCGTTCGAGCAATTCGAGAAACAGGCAGTCCTGGAAGGACGGCCACCGGAACAGATAGCGGATGCACGAAAGGCGTTCCATGAGTTGGGGATGACTGGCCTTTGGCGCGAATTACTGCAACAGTTAAAGTCTGATGAACGTGCCGAACCGTACTGGATTGCGAGGCTCTGTTCCCGCCTGAAACAGAGCGATCAAGTCTTCGAATGGCTGGAAAAGGCTTACCAGCTGCGTTCCCCACTCATGGAGCAACTCAAGACCGAAGAAGCGTTTGATAATGTGCGTGCTGATCCGCGCTTTCAAGATCTGTTGCGCAGGCTTCGGTTGCAATGATGCGAGGTTGACTTTTGCCCCGCGCCTGCCGTTAAATCTTCGCTTCGTAAGCGTTTACGTTCCTCGAATATGCCGCGCAAAGCCACGCTCTTTGACATTGCCGACGCCCTCGGCATCTCCACTGGTACGGTTCACCGTGCCCTGCACAACCATCCGGGCGTGAGCGCCGCCACGCGGTCGCGCGTGCTTCAGGTTTCGCAATCGCTGGGGTACCGGCCCAACCTGGCCGCACGTTTTCTCTCGCAGCGCAAGCAGTTCCGCATCTCCGTCAACACCCTGGCGGGAACCACTTCCTTCTGGAATGAAGTGCGCGGCGGTATCCAGGATGCCGCGCGCCTGCTGGGCATTGGCAACGTCGAACTCGACTTTCGCACCTACCCCTTGGTGGGCGATGAAGAACAGGATGCATTCGATCGTGCGCTGAAGGCCGAATCGCACGGCATCCTGGCTTACCCCAGCCACCCCAAAAACTTTCGCAACTGGATGCGCCGCGCCGCTCGGGCCACGGTTCCCGTGGTCTGCGTCTCCAGCGACGCCCCGGACAGCGGCCGTCTGGCCTGCATTTCGATCGACACGCTCGCCAGCGGTTCGCTCGCAGCGGACCTTCTTGGCCGCTTCTGTTCCGGCAAAGGAAAAGTGGCGGCGACGCTTTCCGCGCTCTCCATTCACGAGCACGCCGAAAAAATCCGCGCCTTTCAGTCCACGCTTTCCGCGCTGCACTCTCAAATGTTCTTCTTGCCGCCGGTTGAAGAGCATGACGTCGAATCCGAGGCTTACGACAAATGCCGTAAGCTTTTCGCGCAGCATCCCGATCTCGCCGGCATGTACGTTACGACCGAGGCTTCCATGCCCGTGATCGAAGCCGCGCGCGACGCAGGCATCCTCGGGGGCCTTTCGATCATTACCACCGACCTCTTCCCCAAGCTGGTCGAGGAAATTCGCGCCGGTCACGTCGCCGCGACCATATACCAGCGGCCTCGCACCCAGGGCCGTTTTGCGTTTCAAGTCCTGTACGATTTCCTAGTCGAGGGCCGCTGCGCCAATCCCGAAGTCACTCTCGCGCCACATCTGGTGATGCGCGGCAATCTGGATTTCTTTCTGGAGCGTTATCCGGCGCGCGAGAGCACCGGATCCACATCTGACGAGCCGGCTCCACCGGGCAATTTTTCGGATCCGGACACTTTTGACTGACGGAGAGCAATTATCTATTTCCTGGGCATTGACGTCGGTACCGGCGGCACCCGCGCGCTGATCATGGATCCGGCCGGAGGTGTCGTCGGTTCGGGCACGGAAGATCACGCGCCTTTCGCTTCGCCACAGCCGGGGTGGGCCGAGCAGGATCCGCGCGACTGGTGGCGCGCCTGCGGCCTCGCCGTAAGCAAGGCGCTTGAAAAATCGAAAATCGCCGCAGACCAGATCGCCTGTGTCGGTTTCTCCGGCCAGATGCACGGCGCCGTTCTTCTGGATGCCGAAGACCAAGTCGTTCGTCCAGCGCTGATCTGGTGCGATCAGCGCACGGAGAAACAGTCCCGCGATCTCGCCGAACAGTTCACCACAGAAAAACTCATTCAGCTGACGTGCAATCCACCGCTTACGAATTTCACGCTCACCAAGCTGTTGTGGGTGCGCGAAAACGAGCCGCAACTGTGGGCCCGCGTACGCTATGTGATGCTGCCTAAGGATTACGTACGCTTTCGCCTCACCGGTGACCGCGCGATTGATCAGGCCGATGCGTCGGGCACGCTGCTTCTCGATGTCACCAACCGCAAGTGGTCCGATGAAGTTCTTTTGGGCTCCGCGATCGACAAAAATCTGCTTCCAGCGTTGTACGAGTCGCCCGATGTCTGCGGCAAATTGAACAAAGAAGGTGCCGCCACCACCGGCTTGAAAATCGGAACGCCGGTGGTGGCAGGAGCGGGCGATCAGGCTGCCGGAGCCGTCGGCATGGGTATCGTGCGCGCGGGAGTTGTTAGCGCCACGATCGGCACTTCGGGTGTGGTCTTTGCCGCGACCGATCGCCCCGCGCTCGATCCGCGCGGCCGGCTGCATACGTTTTGCCACGCCATCCCCGGCCGCTGGCACGTGATGGGGGTTACTCAGGCCGCGGGACTCTCGCTCCGCTGGTTCCGGGACACGTTCGGTGCCGGCAACGCCAGCGCGAATCCAAGTCGCGATCCTTACGAATTTCTCTCCGCAGAAGCCGCCGCCGTTCCAGTCGGAGCCGAAGGGCTCCTGTGGGCGCCTTATTTAATGGGTGAACGTACGCCGCACCTCGATCCCAACGTCCGCGGCGCCCTTGTCGGCATCACACCCTCGCATCGTCGCGGCCACATCATTCGCGCCATCCTCGAAGGCGTGGCCTACAGTCTGAAAGATTCCTTCTCGATTTTTGAGGAGATGAAGGTACCCGTTACGGAGATCCGCCTCGGTGGGGGCGGTGCCCGAGGGACGCTTTGGCGCCAGATTCAAGCCGATGTCTATGCCCACGAAGTCGAAATCGTGGAAGCCGAAGAAGGAGCGGCTTATGGAGCCGCCATCCTGGCCGCGGTCGGCGCAAGCGAGTTCGCGTCGGTAGACGAAGCATGTGACGCGGTGATCCGCGTGGCCACTCGGATCGCCCCGAACGCCGCCAACCGGGACCTTCTCGAGAGGAACTACGCCGCCTTCCGTCGCCTGTATCCGGCCCTGCATTCTTTGTAGCGGCGCTTTGGTTCGACTCCCTAACGATGGTTCAAAGTCCCTGCCAGTGTCCGGCATGCGCTATTCTTTCCCGGAATGCTATTCCTCCGCCGCCCGACTGAAAAAGAGATCTGCGCCGCGCTCGAGGCGCGAAAATCACTTTCCTTCTCATATCCCTACGTCGGCGCCACGCGCACAACGCCTCCTCCCGGCTGGCGCATCAATACCCTGGAATTGATCGCCGGACGTGGGCGCTCCATCCGTGAACAGCTGGTCGCTGCGCTCTTCTCCTGGAAGCTATTGGCCGTTGCTGGAATCGAAGTCTTTGCGGTGGACGCGCAGGTCCATACTGGCACAGACGTCGCCATCCTCTCCCGCCACTTCGCCATCTGGTCGCTCGATTTCTGCCGGGTCATCTACGTCCTCAACCAAGAACCTGAACGCCACGGCGCCATCCTGCGCACCGGCTTCGCCTACGGTACCCTTCCCGGACACGCCGTTCGTGGTGAAGAAATTTTCTCCCTTACGTGGTCCCCCGCTACCGAGGAGGTCCGCTACGAAATCTTTTCCTTCTCCAAACTCGCCAGCCCCGTTGCCACCCTTCTCTCTCCGGTCGCTCGCGCCGCGCAAAAGCGTTTTGCCCTCTCTTCCCTGGAAAAAGCGGTGACCATCGCCAGATCGGTTGATCGCTGATTTTTCTTCGCTCAACCCAGCCGCCACGGTGCCCTTCTTGGTTCTATGGCACAATAATCTGTTGAAGGTCTGATTCCATGGCACACAGAACGACACTCGAAGCCGAACGGCCAGCGAAATCGAAGCCTGCCAAGCGCTCTTCTAACGGTTCCAGCGCTTCCGTCGAACGCGAACGCGTTTTTGAAGCTTTCCGCCGCTGGGGCTATCTCGAAGCTAATCTCGATCCGCTAGGATTCCTCAAACCTCTCAAGTCGCCGGATCTTAATTTTTCCGGCCCGCATGCCGACGCCGCCCGTGCCATTTATTGCGCCAGCATCGGCGCCGACTTCATGCACCTCTCAGAGCCGGATCGCCGCCAATGGATCGCCAGACGCATGGAAAGCGCCGGCCCCGAAACCGACCGCGACATGGTGCTGACTCGCCTGGTTCGCGCCGATCTGTTCGAGCAGGTTCTGCAGTCGCGCTATCTCGGCACCAAACGATTTTCCCTCGAGGGTGTCACGGCACTGATTCCGCTGCTCGACGCTCTGCTTGACGCCGCCGGCGAGCACGGCGCCATCGAATCGATCATGGCCATGAGCCACCGAGGCCGTCTGAACGTGATGGTGCACACCGCGTGCAAAACGCCGCACGAAGTCGTCGCCGGCTTCGAAGACGTGGATCCGCGCAGTGTACTTGGCGCGGGCGACGTGAAATATCACATCGGCGCTACAGGCCACTTCGTCACCGCGCACGGCAAGGAGATTGAGATTCACCTGGTCTCAAACCCCAGTCACCTGGAAGCCGTTGATCCTGTGGCCGTTGGCCGTTCGCGCGCGAAGCTTACTCGCTACGCCGGCGGCAAAACAGAATATTCGCCCGACGATCTCAACCGAATCGTCCCCATCGTGATGCACGGCGACGCCGCGTTCGCCGGACAAGGAATTCTTGCGGAAACGCTCAATCTTGCCGATTTAAAGGCCTACACCATCGGCGGCACCATCCACATCATCGTTAACAATCTCATCGGCTTCACCACGCGCCCGGTACAGGAGCACTCCGCGCGTTTCGCCGCTGATCTGGCCAAGCGCCAGAACATCCCGATCTTCCACGCTAACGCCGAAGACCCCGATGCCGTGATCCGCGTGGGGCATATTGCCGCCGACTACCGCGCCATTTTTGGCAGCGATGTGGTGGTGGATCTCATCGGCTACCGTCGCCATGGCCACAGTGAAGTGGACGACCCGACCATCACGCAGCCGAAGCTCTACGAAAAAATCAAGAGCCATCCGCCGCTGTGGAAGATTTATGCCGAACGAATTGGTGTCGATGCCACAAAAACTGTCGAAGCCGTCCGCGCTGAGTATGAAGTCGAGCAGACCAGGGCCGGTCAGCTGAAAAAGACCCCTCCTCTCCGCCAGCTGCCGCAATACTGGTCGCATTTCCACCGTGGGAAATTCCGGCCAGAATACGAAGTCCAGACCGGCCTGAGTGCAGAAAAAGTTTCTGAACTGACTGCCGCACTGGTTGGTGTTCCCGAGGGTTTTCACGTCCATCCGAAGATCGTGAAATTGCTCGAACAGCGCGCCGAAATGGGCCATGGCAAGCGCGCCATGGACTACGGCTTTGCGGAATCGCTGGCCTTCGCCTCCTTGCTGCAGGAAGGCACGCCGCTCCGGCTGACTGGACAGGATTCGCAGCGCGGCACCTTCAATCAGAGGCATGCCGTTTTAGTTGATACCCAAACCGAAGAATGGTTCGCCCCTCTTAAAGCAATTGCTGACGCCAACCCGAATCGGCCGTTCTGCGAAATCTACAATTCATCGCTCTCCGAAGCGGCGTGCCTCGGCTTCGAATACGGCTTTAGCCGCGATTATCCCGAAGCTCTGGTTCTGTGGGAGGCGCAGTTCGGGGACTTCGTCAACGGCGCGCAGGTCATCATCGATCAGTTCATCAGTGCCGGCGAAGACAAGTGGGACCTGCCTTCCGGCATCGTCATGCTTTTGCCGCACGGATTCGAAGGCCAGGGCCCGGAGCATTCCAGCGCGCGCATGGAACGCTTTCTGCAACTGGCCGGTGAAGAAAACATTCAGATTTGCCAGCCATCGAACGCCGCGCAGTATTTCCACATGCTACGCCGGCAAGCTCGCCGGCCGTGGCGAAAGCCGCTGGTCGTCTTCACTCCCAAGAGCATGCTGCGCCACCCCGAAGCAACATCCACTGTTGACGATCTCGCGCAGCCGCACTTCCTGCCGGTGGTGCCCGACCGCGAAGTCCCCGACGCTCAGCACATTCTCATCGCCAGCGGCAAAGTCGGCCACGAACTCAAAGCCGAACGCCGCAAGCGCAAGGATTCGACTACGGCGATTCTTTCCCTGGATCAGCTCTACCCGCTGCCCCGCCATGAAATCTCCGCGGCCATCGCCGCGCATCGCAATGCGCGCGAAGTAGTGTGGGTGCAGGAAGAGCCCCGCAATATGGGTGCGTTCTCCTACATCATGCCGCGGTTGGCGCAGCTGGTGCAGGAACGCGGTCTCGTTCTTCGCTCGGTGAAGCGCTCGTCGAGCGCCAGCCCGGCTACCGGCTCAGCGAAAGCCCACGAGCTCGAGCAGAAAACTCTGATCTCCCTCGCGTTCACTACGCACTCCGGCGGCTAATGATCACCAACTCAAGCCGCGTACCAGGCTCCGGCTGAGGTCCCAAAACGACTCGGTGTCCAGTGACCCATCCCGCAACGGGCGATTGTGTCAGCCCTCGCCGCCCTCCTCCCCTGGCTCGAGGCTGCAGGCGTGCCATTCGTCGTCCTGCGCATGCGCCGCGCAGAACCAGCGCTCGCAGCGTTCGCAGAACAGCGAGGCCGTTTGGGTGCACGGCTCGTCGAGTCGGGAGACGGCCTGGCAGGCGGGTTTTGTTTCGGCGCCCGGGGCTTCCTGGGCAGTTTGCGCTCTCATCGGAGCACCTTCAGCGCGATTCTACTCACTCCTTCTGCATGACGCCAGAGAGAAAAACGCTGTATATTGCGGAACCGCGATAAGTCGGAGATAATCCCGGCGACCCATGCCCTTTTCGACGGACACCCAACTCGGTCCGTACAAGATTGTTTCGCTGCTCGGAGCAGGCGGAATGGGCGAAGTGTACCGCGCGCATGACGCACGGTTGCGCCGCGACGTCGCTCTGAAGGTTCTGCAAGAATCGCTGGTTGCGGATTCCGACCGGCTGCGGCGGTTCGAACTGGAAGCGCGTGCCGTGGCCGCGCTGAGTCATCCCAACATCGTGTCGGTGTACGACGTCGGCGTCGCGGACAAGGTCCACTACCTGGTCACCGAATTGATCGAAGGCGAAACCCTTCGCCAGCGGATCACTTCGCAAGGAATGCCGATTCGCAAGGCGGTCGAGCTGGCGGTGCAATTCGCCAACGGCCTGGCCGCTGCTCACGACCAGGGCATCGCGCACCGCGACCTCAAACCGGAAAACATCATCATCAGCAAGGACGGGCGGCTGAAAATTCTGGATTTCGGTCTAGCCAAGCTGCACCGCTCGCACGCGCAAACGGAGACGGTGGACGGCGTGACCGGGATGACCGGCGCGGAAACTCATGTGGGCATGGTACTCGGCACCGCTGGTTACATGTCGCCAGAGCAGGTACGCGGCGAACCTAGCGACGCTCTGTCCGACATTTTCACTTTCGGCAGCATTCTTTACGAGATGCTGAGCGGGCAGCGAGCGTTCAAAAAGAACACCAACGCGGAAACCATGACCGCGATCCTTAACGAAGAGCCGCAAGAACTCGGTACACGAATCGGCACGATCCCTCCCGCTCTCGAGCGCATCGTCCGGCATTGCATGGAAAAGCAGCCGCGTCAGCGTTTTCAATCCGCGCGCGACATTGCCTTCGATCTGGAATCGCTATCCGCAACCTCCCCAACCGGCGCCGTCGCAGCCACCGCCGCGAAAAAGAATACCGCCTGGATTCGTCCAGCCGTGATCGCCACAGCGGCATTGGTTACGGGACTGGTTGTCGGTATCTTGCTGCATCCCAGTGCGGCGGAACTGCAGCCCAAGCTGCACCGCATCACCTTCAGCCGTCTGACGATTCTTGGTGCGCGCTTTACTCCAGACGGCAATTTGATTTACGGCGCCTCGCAGAACGGGCTGCCTCCTGAACTCTTCTTCGCGCAGAGCGGCAGCGTGGAGTCCCGCCCGATCGGCATGCAGGCCACCAGCATTTTTGCAGTGGCACCATCTGGCGAATTGGCTGTGCAGTCGAATCCGATCCTGTCCCAGGGCTTTGAGTACACCGGTATGCTCGCCCGCGCACCGCAGGCCGGCGGAGCTCCGCGTCCCATCGCAGAAGGTGTAGTGTTCGCCGACTGGGCGCCAGACGGTTCGCTCGCTGTGGCGCGCCGGGTGGGCGGAAAAATGCGGCTCGAGTACCCGCTAGGCAAAGTGCTATACGAAACGGCGGCCTGGATCAGCCATCTCCGGGTGTCTCCGGATGGCAAGCAGGTCGCTTTCATCGACCATCCGTTTGCGCGCGACGATGGTGGCGCGGTGGCGATTGTCGACAAAGCTGGAAAAAAAACCACACTCACCACTCTGGCCTTCGTGAGCGCGCAAGGTCTTGCCTGGCACGGCGGTAGCGGTGAGATCTGGTTCACCGCCACGACTTCGGGATCGAGCCGGGCGCTCTACGCAGTAACTCCAGGGAAGAAAGAGCGCATGGTTTATCTGGGAACCGGCACTCTCACCCTGCACGATATCTTCAAAGATGGACGGGTCCTTTTTTCCCGTGACGACTGGCGCAGCGGAATCGTCGGACTTGCCCCGGGAGAGACCAAGGAACGCGATCTGAGTTGGCACGACTGGACCGTTAGCCGCGACATTACTGACGATGGAAAAATGGTGGTCTTCGATGAGAGCGGCGAAGCGGGCGAGGACACCGGTGCGTTTTACCTGCGTGGCACAAACGGGGCGCCAGCAGTGCGATTGGGCAACGGCTTGACGCCAACGATATCGCGCGACGGGAAAAAGGTCTTGGCGATGGTTATGGCCGGTACCGGCAAGCGCAACCTGATGGAGCTGCCGACCGGTGCAGGCGAGTCGCGCCAGATTCCGACTGGGGATGTGCAGGTGCAGGGCGCCTACTTTTTTCCAGACACAAAGCACATCCTCGAACTCGGAAATGCGTCGGGCGCCAACGGACAACGTCTCTGGATACAGGATGCGAACGGTGGCTCTCCAAAGGCCATCAGTCCCGAGGGCGTTGACTCGCGGCTGGCGGGCTGCATATCGCCAGACCAAAAATGGGTGGCCGCCATCGATCCGCAGGGATTGCTTGCCCTTTACTCCGTGGATGGCGGCGAACCCAGGAGCATTCCTGGAATCCCGGCGGGGGAACGACCGGTGCGTTGGATGCCCGATGGAAAGGGCATTCTGACCGCAGCCGTCAACACCCCAAATGTTATCTTTGAAGTTGAAATCGCCACCGGCAAACACCGACCATTCCGGACGATGCCGATCCCAGAAGGGCTGAAGGCTCAGGACCTGGGGAGCCCGGTTTTTTCGGCGGACTTCAAAAGCTACGTATACGCCTATACTCGCATCGTTTCAGACCTGTACGTTGTGGAGGGCCTGAAATAGTTTTGCCCCAGCCTTCCTCCCCTCCTTTCGCATATTCATCATCCATTCACAATCGCGTAAACGCTGCTTTACGCTGAACTTGCCACACTGTGAGCGTGTTAAAGCCCGTTCACGGGACCCCAAATCCGAAAGCTGCCTACCGCATCCCGCCCGGCTGCGATACACTTTTGCCCAGCCAGCGGCCGGTACGCTTCACGCGAATGAAGAAAATCCTGATAATCGAAGATGATCGCGACATCGTGGAACTGGTTCGCTACAACCTTGCCAACGAAGGTTTCCAAGTCAACGGAGCAACGGATGGAGCGAGCGGTCTGTCCACACTGAAAAAAGCGCCTCCCGATCTGCTGCTGCTGGACTTGATGTTGCCGAAGCTGTCCGGCTTGGACATTTGCCGGGAAATTCGCAAAGACGAGTCGCTGAACCGGCTGCCGATCCTGATGCTGACCGCGCGCGGCGACGAAGCCGACCGCGTCGTGGGTCTGGAAATGGGTGCGGATGACTACGTCACCAAGCCCTTCAGCCCGCGCGAACTGATTGCGAGAGTGAAAGCCCTCTTGCGGAGGGCGGAACCACCGGCCGATGCCCCGCGTACGATCGAGATGGGGAAGCTCAGCATCGATCCGGCCTCCTACCGTGTCAGTTATTCCGGCAGAACCGTGCCGCTCAGCACGCTGGAGTTTCGGCTTCTCTATTATCTGGCCTCGCGGCCAAACCGGGTTTTTACTCGCGACCAACTGCTGGACGCGGTCTGGGGCACGGACCGCTTCGTCACACCGAGAAGTGTGGACGTGTATGTTCGCCGGCTTCGTGAGAAAATCGAGCCGGACCCGGAGAATCCGCTCCACTTGAAGACGGTCCGGGGAGCGGGTTACCTGTTCGAAACTCGTGCGGCGTAATCTCTTCACGAAATTGGCGCTGGTTTTTGTGCTGCTGCTCGTGTGCGTGCTGCTGGCAGTGGATTTTCTTGCCGATCAGGCGCTGCAGCGGGAGTATCAGCGAACCGGCTACGAACACCTGCAGGCGATCGCGCGGGTGGCGCAATCTGAGCCTCCTCCGATTTCCCCCGACAACTCGGGCCAAGCCGGCGAGAGTCCAGCGCTTTCATCCTGGGTGCAACGTGTCGGCGCCGGCGGCGCTCGCGTCACGGTGATCGCGAGCGACGGCACGGTCCTGGCCGACTCGCAGTCAGACCCGCACACCATGGAAAATCACTCCAACCGACCGGAGTTCAAAGACGCCCTGGCCAGCGGCAGCGGCCAGTCCATCCGGCACTCGGCGACGCTCAACCGCGATTTGCAGTATTACGCCGTGCGCCAACCCGCGCCGCAAGCCGCCGGCACGCCGTACGTGATTCGTTTTGCAATGCCCGTCGAAACGGTGGGCCAGGTGTTGTGGCCCTTTCGCCGAAGGTTGTGGGCAGCGTCAGCTACGATTCTGCTCGTGGCGGGACTGCTGGTGGTCCTGTTTTCGCGAAATTTCTCCGATCGCATTGAGCGTCTGACGGCGTTTTCGCAGCGCGTGGCCGAAGGCGATTTTCGCGCGCAAGCCTCCGATGGCTCCGGAGATGCACTGGACCGCCTGAGCGACTCGCTAAATCAAACCTCCTCTCGCCTGGACCGCACCATCCGTTCGCTTACCGAAGAGCGCAACCTCTCTTCCGCGATTCTGGGCAGCATGGTCGAAGGTGTGCTCGTGGTGGACGCGGCGGAACGCGTGGTGTTTGCGAACCACAGTTTCGCGGAAATTCTCGGCACGGGCTCTCCGCCGAAGGCAGGCAGCGGACTTGTCGAGTGGGTGCGGCAGACGCAGTTGATCGAAGCGGTCCGGAAAGTACTGCATGGCGAGCCTCGCGTGGAGTCAGAGATCATTACTGGCACCCTGCGCCAGCATTTCTTCGCGGCGACAGTTGCCGCGGTACGCACCACGGGAACCGACGGCGCGGTGCTGGTGCTGCACGACGTGACCGATCTGCGCAAACTGGAGCGCGTGCGCCGCGACTTTGTGGCTAACGTGTCCCATGAATTCCGCACGCCGCTCACCGCCATCCAGGGTTTCGCGGAGACGCTGCTGGCCGGAGCGATGGACGATCCGCAGAATCGTGGAAAATTTCTGCAAATCATCGTGGAACATTCGCGGCGGCTGGCGCGGCTCACCGAAGACTTGCTGATGCTCTCCAAAATGGATGCCGACCGGCTGGAGTTTGAGACCCGGCGTATTCCCGTCGGGCCGTTTATTGAAGGCTGTATCGAAACCTCCCAGCCCCGCGCGAAAGACCGGGATTTGACTCTGATCGTGAATCAAGCCGAAAAACTTCCGGACATCGCGGGTGACCGTCGCCGGCTGACGGAGGTCTTGCAAAACCTGCTCGACAACGCGATCCAGTACACGCCTGCGGGTGGACAGATTATGGTCAGCGCTGGAGTGAACGACGGCAATGTCGAGTTTACGGTGTCTGACACCGGCATCGGGATACCGCAAGCGGACCAGCCGCGCATTTTCGAGCGGTTTTACCGGGTGGACGTGGCGCGCTCGCGCGAAGTCGGCGGTACTGGCCTTGGTTTGTCGATCGCCAAACACCTGGTCGAGGGCCACGGCGGAAAAATCTGGGTGGACAGCGAAGTCGGCCACGGCTCGCAATTCCACTTCACGGTGCCGATTTTCGGAATGGAACATGTCGCTCCACGGGCGGGCGGCAACGGTAATCGTTAGTTTTGGCTCTCATCCAGCCTTAACCTCCCGTTCATCATGGCTTAATCGCTTCTGTGAAAACTTTCCGCTTACGAGCAGAGATAGACTTTCGCCGGCCTCTGTTCGCAAGGGAGCCGCAATGTCTTCGAGCACCGGAATGACCGAAACGGTGTTGTACGACACGCTGGTAAATTATCTGATCTCTATGGCCCGTACGGTGGAAGGCGCGATGAACCGGGCGCTGGAGGCCATCGTGAGTGTCGAGGATCCTAAGGTAGCCGAGTTAGTCGGCGAGGTATTCCTGCTCGAGCCCCGGGTCAACGAGATGGAGATTGTCATTGACGAGCACGCCATCCGGCTCTTGCGGCGCGGCGAATTCAGCGACGATGAGATGCGTCTGATTGTGGCCGCGCTGAAGATCACCAATGACCTGGAGCGGATCGGTGACCTGGCGGTGAACTTGGCGGAGCGGGTGACCAGCCTGGGTGAGATTCCCGGAGTGAAGACGCCGGAAGACCTGGAGGCGATGACCGTAGCCGTGCGGGCGATGGTGTCGAAAAGCTTGGGCGCGTTGATCTTCCGCAATGCGACGATGGCTGCGCAAGTTCTCGAGAGCGACGATCTGGTGGATCAGTACCGCGACCGCATCTTTGAAAGGCTGATGGAACAGATGGTCGCGCAGACAGCACAAGTCGTTCCGAGCATGCAGTTCATCCTGGCTACGCGCCATCTCGAGCGCATCGCTGATCACGCTACGAACATTGCCGAGGATATCATTTACTGGGTTCGCGGCCTGGACGTCCGGCACGGCCGCGGGATGCCTGGCGGCGAGAGCCAGTCCGGCGAAAGAACGAGCCTTCCGGACGTCACCGAAGATTCACATGGCCTTTATTCAGGTTTGACTCGGAATGAGGAAACTCAATCCGCTTGACCTTCAGTGTTAGAACCTACCCTGGGGATCATCGCTCCCCTGGCGATGATCCCCTCCTCCTTTCCGCACCGCCGGTTGGCTGCCTTCGGAGCGTACTTGGAAAACCTGTACGGACATCCACTTGACCCTAGCGGCCCAGTCAAACTACTGTTGAATTCTAGGCTTACAACGTATGAAGGTTGCCGGAGCGCCAAAGCGGAAAAGTTTCTCGTCCTACCGACGAGTTGGCCTGTGTGTGTTGCTGGCGATTCTTTTCCTCTATAACCCGTTTCTGGCCGCCGGTCGCGAACACGGCACCCTGACGATGTCTCGTCCGGCGAGTTACCGCGCGACGGTAGCGTCTTCTGAAGTGGAGCAGTTTGCGCCGCCCGCCGCTGGCGCCGCTGCGTTGTTGCCAGCCCTGGTTCTGTTTGCGCTATTGATTCCGATTCTGGTTGCGAACCGGTTCGATACACGGCAGACGCCAGCGCCGGAGGCTGCCGCATCCCCGCGAGCGGGTTTCTCCTCGAGTCTGTGGTTCCGTCCTCCTCCCACGGTCTAGTTCCCCTAGCCAGTTGAAGCGAAGAAACCAAACCCGGCAAAAAGCCGGGCGGTATCGTTTTTTCGGGCCCTGAAAAGAATCGAGCAGGTGCGCAAAAGAGCGCCCTTAGCGAGGGCAGTCACCTCGGAAAGAAATGGACACAAATGATTTCGCGAAACAGATGGATTTTGTACGTCGCGGTCGCGGCGTCGGCCGGACTGCTCGGTTGGCGCTGGTTGGGACGTGGGGCCACGGAAGCCGATGATCCGCAACACGGCGGCGAGGCGGTGGCGGCCGTGGTGCGAGTAGAGCGCGGACAGCTGGAAAACGCTTTGACCGTCGCCGGAGAGTTCAAGCCGTTCCAGGATGTGGACGTCCACGCAAAAGTGGCGGGTTATATCAAGAAAATCTACGTGGACGTGGGAGATCACGTCCAGCAGGGCCAGACGCTGGCAGTGCTGGAAGTCCCGGAACTGGCGGCGCAGCTCAGCGGAGCCGATGCCCAGGTGCGCCGCTCCAGCGAAGAGATTCGCAAGGAGCAAGGCGACGTGCAACGAGCCGAGTCTGCGCACGCCGCGGTGCACTCGATGTACGCCCGGCTCAAGCTGGCGAGCGAGCAGCAAAAGGGACTGGTTGCTCAGCAGGAACTGGACGACGAGCAAGCGAAGGATCTGGAGAGCGAAGCGCAGGTAGCCAGCGCGCAGGCCGCGCTTTCCGCGGCCCAGCAGCAGTTGGAAGTTGCCAACGCCAATCAGAAACAGATTGGCGCGATGACCGACTACTCGCGCATCGTAGCGCCATTTGCTGGCGTCGTGACCACACGCTATGCGGACACCGGTTCGCTCGTTGCTGCGGGAATTTCATCCAGCACCCAAGCAATTCCAGTGGTGCGCATCGCGGAAGTCTCCAAATTGCGTCTGGTGCTGCCGATTCCCGAGTCCTTTTCGGCCCAGATTCATCTCGGCGATCCGGTGAAAGTGCACGTGCAAGCTTTGCACGCGGACATCACCGGCAAGGTGTCGCGCTTTGCGGATTCGCTGGATCTGCAAACACGGACGATGCAGACGGAAATTGATTTCGACAATCGAGACCGAAAGCTGATTCCAGGAATGTACACGGAAACGCAGCTGGTGCTCGAGGCCAAGCCGAACGTCCTGACGGTGCCGCTGGAAGCCGTCGCACAAAGCGGGAGCGACGCGACGGTGCTGGTGGTGACTCCACAAAACATCATCGAAGAGCGGAAAGTGACTGTTGGAATCCAGGGAAAAACTCGCACCGAAATCGTCTCCGGGCTAAGTGCAGCCGAGCGAGTGGTGATTGGCAACCGCAGTCAGTATCACCCGGGCGAAAAGGTGCAGCCCAAGGAGATCGCTCCCGCCGGCGCGAACGCCGGAGGAGCAAGCTAATGGCCGGCTTCTCGATTCGCAATCCATTTTTCATCATCGTTTGCTGTCTGATGGTGGCCATTGTCGGCACCGTGACACTGGTGCGCATGCCGGTAGATCTGTTTCCGCCCATCAACATTCCGGTGGTCGTGGTAGCCACGTTTTATTCGGGAATGCCGCCGGAACAGGTGGAAACCAGCATCACCAATCCATTCGAGAGATTCTTCACTCTAGCCAGCGGCATTGACCACATCGAATCGCGCTCGCTGCCGGGCGTAAGCCTGATCAAGATCTATTTCCAGCCGGGCACAAACGCCGACGCCGACCTGAGCACAGTCTCCAATCTGGCCATGGCCGATCTGCGCCGCTTGCCGCCAGGAACCTTGCCGCCTGTGGTCTTGAAGTTTGACGCCTCCAGCTTGCCGGTCTGCCTGATCACGCTGAAGGGTGCGGGCCTCGACGAAACCCAGTTGCAGGACCTCGGTCGTTACAACGTGCGCAACCAGATCGCCAACGTTCCGGGCGCTTCCGTGCCGCAGCCATTTGGCGGGCGCTACCGGCAGATCATGGTCTATATCGATCCACTGAAATTGCAGGCGCACCAGCTTAGCCCGATGGATGTGGTGCGGCAGATCAACGAAAGCAATCTGATCCTGCCGGCTGGGGATGTGAAGATCGGTCCGTTCGATTACAACCTGTACTCCAACGCGCAAGCTCCCACGCCGTCCTCCATTAATTCCATGCCGCTGAAAACGGTGGGCCAATCCTCGGTGCTGGTGGCGGATGTGGGAAAGGCAGTGGACGCGCAGGCCATTCAGACCAACATCGTGCGCGTGGACGGCCAACCCTCCGTCTATTTGCCGATCCTGAAGCAGGGCGGCGACACCAATACCATCGCGGTCGTGGACGGAATCAAAGAAGCGCTCAAGCATCTGGTGGACACTCCGAATCAGCTGAAGACCCGCGTGGTCTTTGATCAATCCATCTTCGTTCGCACGGCCATTGACAACTTGCTGCGCGAGGGCGGCATCGGCCTGGTGTTAACGGGGCTGATGATTCTGCTCTTTCTCGGAAGCATACGCGCGACGGCTGCGGTTTTCCTGTCCATTCCGCTTTCGGCGCTCGCTGCGTTTTTGGCGATCGGCGCGGGCGGAGGCACGGTCAACATTATGGTGCTCGGCGGACTGGCTCTGGCGTTTTCTCGGCTGATCGATAACTCGGTGATCGTACTGGAAAACATTTTTCGGCACCTGGAAATGGGCGAGCCTCCGGAAGTGGCGGCAGAGAAAGGCGGCAGTGAAGTCGCGCTTGCGGTGCTGGCGGCAACGATTGCGACGTCCGTCGTGTTTTTCCCGGTAGTGTTCCTTTACGGCGTCAGCCGGTTCTTGTTCATGGCACTGGCCATAGCGGTGGTTCTGTCGTTGTTCGCCTCCTATGTTGTTGCGATGACCGTCGTGCCGCTTTTCTGCGCCAAGCTGATCAAGAAGCAGCAGGCTGACGAAGAACTTGGCGAAGGTTCGATTGAAGCCCGCTTCGGGAAAGTTTCGAAGCGGTTCGACGGTTACTTCAACCAGATGCTGCAAAACTACGACCGCACCCTGGCCCCAGCGCTGCTCAAACCGGTAGGAACGGTGGCCGGGCTTGCAGGTGTTTCCCTGTTGAGCCTGGCGCTGTATCCACTGATGGGCGTGGCGTTTTTTCCGCGCACCGATCCGGGACAATTCGTCGTGAACCTGAAGGCGCCGACCGGCTCGCGCGTCGAAGTAACCGCAGAGTACGTCAGGCAGCTGGAAGGCATCGTGCATCAGGTCGTGCCGCCAAGCGAACTGCAGATGACAGTGGCCAACATCGGTGTGACTCCGGACTTTTCCGCGATCTATACTTCGAACTCCGCGCCGCATACCGCGTTCGTGCAGGTTAGCCTAAAGGACGGGCACAGAGTCGGCAGCTACGAATACATGCGGCGGGTTCGCGAACGCGTGGCTCAGGACTTGCCGCAGCTTACGACCTACTTTCAATCCGGCGGGTTGGTGGACGCCGTGCTCAATTCCGGGTTGCCCGCGCCCATCGACGTTCAAGTGAGCGGCCGCAACATGAACGACACCTACGCCGTGGCCACCGAGCTGACGATAAAAATCCGCCAGCTCAAGGGCGTCAGCGATGTCCTGATCCCGCAGGACATTGACTATCCTGCGCTGCAACTCGATGTGGACCGCGAAAAAGCCAGCCAGCTGGGACTCTCACAAAAAGAAGTCGTGGACAATGTCATCACTTCGCTAACCTCGAACGCTATGATCGCGCCGAACTACTGGATCGATCCCAAAAGCGGCAATCCGTACCTGCTGACCGTTCAGTACCCGGAGAGCGCGGTCAGCACGCTGACCGATTTGAAGCAGATTCCTTTGCGCGGACCGAAGGTCTCGCAGCCGACATTCTTGGATACCGTGGTCAAGGTAAAAGCCATGGCCTCGCCGACCGAGGTGGATCACTATCAACTGTTTCGCGTAATCGATCTTTTCGTCGCGCCAAAAACTGAAAATCTGGGAACCATCACCCCGCAGATTGAAGACATACTGAAGCAGACCCAGCTGCCGGAAGGCGCGCGAGTCACGCTGCGCGGCTCGGTGCAGGGCATGCGGGCGTCATTCAAGAGCTTCGGCATTGGACTGATTCTGTCAGTCGCACTGGTGTATCTGGTGCTGGTGGCGCAATTCGCCTCCTGGACCGATCCCTTCATCATTCTTCTCGCGGTGCCGCCGGGCCTCGCGGGAGTCCTGCTGTTTCTGCTGGCCACCAACACAACGCTCAACGTGATGTCGCTGATGGGCGTGGTGATGATGGTCGGCATTGTCGTCTCAAACAGCATCTTGATCGTGGAGTTTGCGCGGCATCTGCATCACAACGGCAGGCCGTTGAAGCAGGCCGTCTCGACCGCTTCGCGGCTCCGGTTGCGGCCGGTGTTGATGACTTCGCTGGCCACGCTGTTGGGGCTTATCCCGATGGCGCTGGGCACCGAAGCAGGCAGCGAGCAGTACGCACCACTGGCCCGCGCGATTATCGGCGGCCTGCTGGTATCGGTACTGGTCACGGTATATCTGGTGCCCGCAGCGTACCTGGTCATTCACCGCAAAGAAGAGCGGCCAGCGGAGGCCCGGGCATGAGGCGACACCCCGTATTACTCTGGCTAGCCACTGTCTTGCTCGCGATTCCCAGCGCAGCGCAACTGCCGCCGGCATCGCAACAATCGCCGGCTCAGCCGGACCAACGAGTTTCCCTCGACGTGCAAACGCTGCGGCAGGCGGAAGCGATGGCGCTGAAAAACAATCCGCAAATCACGATCGGACGGTTGCGCGCATTGCAGGCCGGGCAGTCTGTCCGCGTGCAACGCTCGGCGTTGCTCCCGAACGCTTATTTGAGCTTGACCGGAGTCGACGCCAGCAACAACGCCCGCATCGCGGCCGGCGGACTGAATAATCCGATCATTTTCCAGCGCGCGGCAACCGGCGCAACGGTCAGCCAGCTGATTACCGATTTCGGACGCACCACAAATCTGGTTTCCAGCGCCAAGGCCTCGGCCAAAGCCGAAGAAGAAACTTCCGCGGCCTCAACCGCCCAGATCATTTTGGCGGTGGACCAGGCGTTTTATAACGCGCTCGAGACCAGAGAGTTGCTGCAAGTGGCGCAGCAGACGGTGCAGGCCCGACAATTGATCGCCAACCGCATCCATGCGCTCACGGAATCGCAACTGAAGTCGGACCTGGACTTGAGCTTCGCCAATGTGGACCTGGCGCGGGCGAAACTGCTGCAACTCGAAGCGCGAAACAACTATAGCGCGTCGTTGGCAATTCTGTCGGCGATCCTGGGCTATTCGGACCAGCAGGATTTTGATTTGGCGGAGACTACCAGCGCTCCGGAACAGCCTGAACCAGACGTCAAGCCGCTGATCCTGCGTGCCTTGCGCCAACGTCCGGAAGTCCTAGCGCTAGCTGACGAGGTCGATGCTGCCCAAAAATTCGGCCATGCCGAGCATGATCTATGGCGTCCGTCGGTGAGCGCTCAGGGCACCCTGGGCGTGGCTCCGGTGCGCGACGACCACATCCCAAACTGGTATGGCGCGATCGGCGTTAACATCAACATTCCCGTGTTCAACGGGTTTAGCTACAACGCGCGGGCGAAGACTGCTGATCTCCAGACCGAGATCACCAGGCAGAGGCTTTTGGAGGAACGAAACAACATCGCTCGCGACGTGCGGAGGGCCTGGCAGCAGTCCCAGCAGGCCTATGAGCGTTTGAGTGTTACCCAACAGTTGCGCGAGCAGGCTGGCCTTGGGCTTAAGCTGGCTCAATCCCGCTACGACTTGGGCTTGGGCTCGATCGTGGAGTTGGGCCAGGCCGAGCTCCAGAAGACCGAGGCTGATATCGCCGACACCGACGCCCAATACCAGTATCGCTTGACCCGCCTCACCTTGGCCTATGCGATTGGCGAGCCGAAGTAGAGCGTAGTGTCTCAACCTGGAACGCTTAAACCAGTTCATAGACCGACCAGGAAGGGAAGCAGCGGCGCCCAAGGCGCCTCAAGGAGTCTTGCCGGACCCACTTCGAAGGCGGGTGCTTGCCTGCTGAGTTATTGTTGTCGCCGGGTCCCCATTTGTCCGTAACCTCCGGCGTGTCAGCGAATTAACTTGTAACATTTCCTGTTACAGGATATTCACATTCGATTGACGTGACTGTAAGACACCGGCCCTAGCTTTACCTGCGGGAAGGTACGCCGACTCACCGGTTCTTTTCTTTTTTAAAATTACGTAACAAAGGGAAGGATGACCGCAGCGCGGTCAATAAGAGAGGAAATGAAAAAAATAGCAGCAGTCGTGTTGTCGCTGTTCCTTACGGCGGGAACCGCTTTTGCGGACACACCGAAAGATGGTGAGGCGCAACCGGCGGAGAACGCCAAGACTACCAAGAAGGCCGCAAGAGCGCCCGTAAAGTCTGCAACGGCGATCCTGGCCGAACAGGTCGAAACGCTGCGCAAAGCCCTGGAAGCGCAGCAGCAGCAACTGAAGCAACTGCAGGACGAACTGGCCAGGCGTGATGCCGGCATCGGTGAAGCGAAGTCCGCTGCTGCCGCGGCCGACGCCAAGGCTGTGGAAGCGAACAGCAAGGCGGAAGCTGCCTCTGCGGGCACTGCTGAGGTGAAAACGACCACCACGGCGCTGAGTTCGGACGTAGCCGACCTGAAACTTGGCACTGACTCGCTGAAGGGCGCCGTTCAGGACACCCAAAAGAAGATCATCGCTGGGGAATCACCAGTGGCAATTCACTATAAGGGAATCACCATTACCCCGGGAGGATTCTTCGCGGCGGAAACGGTTTACCGCAATCGCGCCATCAGCGCTGATGACAACACCCCGTTTACGGCCCAGCCCTACCCTGGGAATAGCCTTGCGAAGGCAAGCGAGATTAACTTTGCCGGCAAGCAGACCCGCTTGAGCCTGTTGGCGGAAGGGAAAGTTGGGGCCGCCAAGATCGGCGGTTATGTAGAGGCGGACTTTCAGAGCGCTGGCGTCGGGTCCAACAACCGGCAGAGCAATAGTTATACCCTCCGACAGCGGCAGGCGTTCGCCCAGGTAGCGTTTGACAACGGTTGGTCGCTGACTGGCGGCCAGATGTGGACCCTGGCGGCCGAAACGCGCAAGGGCATCAATAATCGTCAGGAAACACCGCCGCTGGTGATCGATCACAACTACAACGTGGGCTTCGTTTATGCGCGCCAGTACGGATTCCGCGTGGCCAAGAGCTTTGACAACAAATTTGCGCTGGGTTTTTCGATTGAGGGCCCACAGACCACCATCGGGGGCCGTGGCTTCAGCTCCTATGCCAACACCTCGGCCACCGGAACTGTCACTGCCGCACAAAATTTCTGGGTAAACGCTCCGGGGCAAAATGGTGGGACCTTCAACGGGTTTGACGCTACCGGGTACACCACCAACAAGGCGCCGGACTTTCTCGTGAAGGCCGCGCTCGATCCCGGCTGGGGTCACTATGAGTTATATGGCATCCTCAGCCAATTCCGCAACCGGATCTATCCCTGCGCTTTGAACACGCCGCCCGCCGGAACCAACGCCGCGGGCACCGCGGTGACCGTCTATACGGCAGGTTCTCAAGTAACTTGCGCGTCGTCGGCATCTACCACGCCAAGCGCAGCCGGAGCCTACAACGATTCGCGGACCGGTGGCGGCGCGGGTGCGAGCGCGCGTATGCCCTTCACCAAGCAATTGGATGTCGCGCTGAAGTTCACCGGCGGCAGCGGAATCGGCCGCTACGGAGCGGCGCAATTGCCAGATGCCACGGCCCGGCCGGACGGCACCTTGGCTCTGCTCAAGAACGCCGAGTGGCTCGGCGGCCTGGAATTCCACCCGCATGCAAAACTTGATGTATATGCCTATTTCGGCCAGGAATACGCCGGTCGTGCCGCCTATACGGACTATACAACCGTTAAAATCACCAACACGCCGTTCATTCCCGCAGTGCCGCCAAGTGTTGCGAATCCGGCTGGACAACCGTTCTATCCAGCCCTCACCAGCATCGCCGTGACCAGCACGATCGGCGGTTACGGCTCGCAGTTTGCCAACAACACTGGCTGCTCGACCGAAGGAGCTCCGGCAGGAACTGGTACACCAAGCGGTGGCGGCACCTGCGCCGGCGACATCCGCGCCATCAGCGAAGGCAGCTTCGGCTTTTGGCACAAGATGTACAGCGGACCAAAGGGTGGCTTCCGCTGGGGCGTTCAATACTCGTACCTCACAAAGACCGGCTGGTCGGGCAACAACAATAAGCCGCTCACCATCGGGATTTCCCCGAAGGCCGTGGACAACATGATCCTCACTTCCTTCCGCTACTACATTCCGTAAGACGAATGGAAGGCGGTTCACTCCCCCCCGGGGGAGGGAAAAACAAAGGCGGCGCCTAGTGCGCCGCCTTTACTGCTTCTGAATGTCAAGATTCTTTAATCCGGGGCGATAACTCTCGCCATTTCAGCAGATTCGGGATTCAAACAACTCTGAACCAGTTGTAACAATTCCGTAACACTGCGTCCACAGAATGAGTTGACGGACGGGTCCCGGTTTTTACCTACGACGAGCGCTTGGCCTGGAGGCCGCTCGCATTGGAGAGAGAATCTGATGAAACGATTTGCAGGTATGCTCACGGTCGTACTGCTGCTCGCAGGGCTGGTCTGGGCGCAGGGCACGGTGCTGATCAACGGCGCTGGTGCAACTTTTCCAAACCCGATTTATTCGAAGTGGTTTGACGAATTTCACAAAGCGAACGGAACGCAGATCAATTACCAACCAGTTGGCTCCGGCGCGGGTATTAAGCAGATGACCGAGGGCACGGTGGATTTTGGCGCGACCGACGGCCCGATGAACGACGACCAGCTGAAAGCGTACCGGGCGAAGAACGGTTCGGGCGTTCTGCATTTTCCGACTGTGCTTGGTGCAGTCGTTCCCACCTACAACGTTCCCGGCGTCACTGGCTCTTTGAACTTCACGGCTGAAGCGCTCGCGGGAATTTATCTTGGCCGCATCTCCAAGTGGAACGATCCGGCAATCGCCAACGCCAATAAGGGCGTGAACCTTCCAGCTAACGATATCGTCGTCATTCATCGCTCCGATGGCAGCGGCACCACCTACATCTGGAGCGATTATCTGTCCAAGGTCAGCACGGACTGGAAAGACAAAGTAAGCAAAGGGACTTCGGTGAATTGGCCGGTGGGTCTTGGCGGCAAGGGCAACGAAGGCGTCACCGGACTGATCAAGCAGACGCCGAATGCCATCGGTTACGTGGAATTGATCTATGCCGCGCAAAACAAGGTTCCCTACGGCACGGTCAGAAACAGCGCCGGCGCGTTTGTAAAAGCCGATCTCGCCAGCGTGACCGAAGCGGCCGCTTCAGTGAAAACGATGCCCGAGGACTTCCGCGTCTCGATCACCAACGCTCCGGGCAAAAACGCGTATCCGATCTGCAGCTTTACCTGGCTGCTGATTCCGGAAAAGTTCAAGGACACCGGCAAGCGCGATGCGATGAAGAAATTCCTGAATTGGGCGATTACCGATGGCCAGAGCTTGGTGGAAAACCTTTCTTACGCCAAGTTGCCCAAGGAAGTTGTGGACAAAGAGCTGAAAGCCATAAACAAAGTGCAGTAGCACCGGATACACGCGGCCAACCGCCGCCGAGAAAGCAGCCCGAAGAAACGTGGCAAGCTCATCGATCAATGTGCCGAACGCGAACCCTCTTGACCCAGTGCGTTCGTTTCTATCCAAGCTCCGCAACGGAGACGAAGTCGCGCGCCTGGTGACGTTTCTGTTCGCGGCGTCGGTCGTGCTCATCACTCTGTTGCTGGTTCTGGAGCTGTGGACGGGCTCAGCGCTGCCCAGGCACAAGTTCGGTTTCGAGTTCTTTGTAACCAGAGTCTGGGACCCCATCGCTGAGGAGTTTGGCGCGTTGCCGTTTATTTACGGCACCTTGGTCACCGCCGGCGTGGCGCTGCTGCTGGCAGTTCCCCTGGGAATCGGCGCAGCCATCTTCCTGGCCGAGCTGGCGCCCCAGAAAATCTCGGACACGCTGCAATTCTTCATTGATCTGCTTGCCGCCGTGCCCAGCGTCATCTATGGCCTGCTCGGCGTCTTCATCGTCATTCCGCTCATGCGGGAATTTATCCAGCCGACGCTGAAGGCTACGCTCGGATTCCTGCCGCTCTTTCAGGGCCCCGCCTACGGAGTTGGTTTCTTCACCGCTGGCATCGTTCTGGCGATCATGGTCATCCCGTACATCATTTCGGTTTCCCGGGAAGTTCTGATGTCCGTGCCGCGCGACCAGCGCGAAGCCGCGCTGGCACTGGGCTCCACGCGCTGGGAATCGACTTGGAAAGTCGTAGTCCCGTTCGCACGAACCGGCATTGTTGGCTCCATCTTTCTGGCGCTGGCCCGCGCACTCGGCGAAACCATGGCCGTGACCATGGTCATCGGCAACACGCCGACGATCAGCGCTTCTCTGTTTTCGCCCGGCTATTCCATCGCGGCAGTAATCGCCAATGAGTTCACCGAAGCCACCGGCGACATGTATCTGCAGGCGCTGATCGAACTCGGCCTGGTGCTGTTTCTCCTGACGTTCATCTTGAACGGTCTGGCGCGGCTGCTGCTGGTGCTGACCACCCAGCGGGGCAGCGGGATGGGGCAGGCATGACGGCTCGGCTGCGTTGGCGCAAGTTTGTCAGCGGCATGATGTTGTCGCTCACCGGCGTCTGCGCGGTCGTGGCCGTTTCGGTGCTGTTCTTTATTCTCGGCTACCTGGTCTTCCACGGCGGGACTTCCATCAGCTGGGACTTTTTCACCAAATTGCCGACGCCAGTGGGAGAAACCGGCGGCGGCATGGCCAACGCCATCATCGGGAGCGCAAAACTCCTGCTTCTGGCCTCCCTGTTCGGCGTCCCGATCGGCTTCTTCGGCGGGATTTATCTTGCCGAATTCAGCGGCAACAAGATCGCTTTTGTAGTGCGCTACGCGGCAGATTTGCTGAATGGCGTACCGTCCATCGTGATTGGAATCTTTGCCTACGCGCTTGTCGTGCTGCCGTTCAAGCATTTTTCTACGATCGCAGGAGCTTTCGCCTTGGGTTTAATGATGATTCCGATCACCTTGCGCAGCACCGAAGAGTTCCTGCGCAGCGTGCCGCGCGCCCTGCGCGAAGGTTCCATGGCCCTGGGCGCCAGCAAATGGGCGACGATTATGCGCGTCGTGGTGCCTGCCGCCTATCGTGGAATCATGACGGCAATTCTGTTGGCGTTGGCGCGGGTGGCCGGTGAGACTGCTCCGTTGCTCTTTACCGCCTTCAGCAATCGCTACTGGAGCCCGGGCTGGAATCAGCCGACGGCGTCCCTGCCGGTAATGATCTTCACTTACGCAATTTCGCCCTACGAGGATTGGCACCAGCAGGCGTGGGCAGCAGGGCTGGTTCTGCTGGGCTTGATTCTGACGGTAAATATCGTCGCCCGTGTGGTTCTTTCGCGTGGAGTTGCCGTACCGAGGTCCTAATCATGCAAGCTTCTGCGAGGTCTGCAGTGACCGTAAACCTAAAACCGACCGGCGCAGCGAACACCGGTCGCGAAGTGTCCCCGGCTTCGCCGACGCGCATGGACATCCGCAAGGTCAACTTCTTTTACGGAACCAAGCAGACGCTGTTTGACGTCAACATGGGGATTGCGACCAACCGAGTCACCGCGTTGATTGGCCCGTCCGGCTGCGGCAAGTCCACGCTGTTGCGGACCTTCAATCGCATGCACGAAACGGTGAGCAACGCGCGTCTGGAAGGGGAAATCCTGCTGGATGGCCAGAACATCCTCTCACAGGACGTTACTCAGCTGCGCCGCCGCGTGGGCATGGTTTTTCAGCGGCCCAACCC
Organism: uncultured Acidobacteriaceae bacterium; assembly: GCA_964594885.1. Lineage (GTDB taxonomy): Bacteria > Acidobacteriota > Terriglobia > Acidiferrales > UBA7541 > Acidiferrum. The sequence continues at coordinate 159,586 of CAZQOB010000001.1, read as the reverse complement.
GTTTCCCAAATCCATCTTTGATAACGTCGCCTACGGCCCCAGGATCAACGGCTCCAAATCCCCGATTACCGAAATCGTGGAAAAGAGCCTGCGCCGCGCGGCCCTGTGGGATGAGGTGAAAGATCACCTTCACAAATCCGCGTATGAGCTTTCCGGCGGACAGCAGCAGCGTCTGTGCATAGCCCGGGGCCTCGCAGTAGAACCGGAGGTTCTTCTGCTGGACGAGCCCTGCTCCGCTCTGGACCCGATCAGCACCGCAAAAATCGAAGAGCTTCTGGTACAGCTGAAGGATTCCTGCACCATCGCGATTGTGACCCACAATATGCAGCAGGCGGCCCGCGTGAGCGACTTTACGGCTTTCCTGCTGGTGGGCCAGCTCGTGGAATTTAACCCGACGCCGCAGCTGTTTACCACGCCTTCGGATCCGCGGACCGAGGCCTACATCACCGGCCGTTTTGGATGAGATTGTCGTGGCGATTTGTTCACCGCGAGTCAGCGTCATGAGGCGATGAGAGAAAGGACTTATGGAACGCCACTTCGAAAAAGATCTCAACGAATTGAAAGAGCGGCTGCTGTGGATGGGCAGCCTAGCGGAGCGCGCCGTACACCAGGCGGTACACGCGGTGCTGGATTCCGACGACCAGCTTTCCAACCACGTGCTTGACGAAGAAGGTGCAATCAACGAATTGCAGATCGAAATTGATGATCGTTGCGTGCAGCTCCTGGCCCTGCATCAGCTGATGGCGGTGGACCTGCGCTTTGTGCTGGCGGTTTCCCGCATCAACAACGATCTGGAACGCATCGGCGATCAGGCGGTGAACATCGCGCAAGGCGCGCAGCGGATTCTGCGCCATCCCCGCGTGAAGCCTTATGTGGATCTTCCGCGCATGAGCGAAGTGGCCGAAGAGATGGTTCGCGACGCGCTGAATGCGGTGGTTCGCCGCGATGTGGACCTGGCGCGCAAGGTTTTGGCCAGCGATGATAAAGTGGACCATTACCGCGATCAGATCTTCCGCGAGCTGCTCACTTATATGATGGGCGATTCCAGCGTGGTTTTCCCGGCGTTTGAGCTAATCCTGGTCGCAAAAAACCTGGAGCGCATTGGCGATCACGCCACCAACATCGCTGAGGACGTCATCTACATTGTGCAGGGGCAGGACGTGCGCCATCCCGCCGTGGATCGCCGTTAGGCAACCGCCGCTCGTCGCCGGACGATTAACGCCGCAAGGGAACCGAACACACTGGCGATCGACAGCCATCCACCCACAGTACGGTCGCAAGTCCGCGTAAACTCCAGCCGAACTTCCGATCGGCCCTCAGGAACTGGCACGACCATCTGATCCGTGCCGCTCGCGTGCAGCACGTTGACCGGCTTGTCGTTCACCGTGGCCTTCCAGGCCGGAAAGTCCAGCAGCCGCACTGCGAGATGGCCCGGCCGCCGCGCGACGACGCGAATCGTCCGGTGTTCGGCATCCCAGCGTTCGATTGCGATTTTGGCCTCTGGCATTTCGGCTCGCGGCTGCTTTTGCGCTAACTCGCTGCGATCGTCGCCGGCGGGGTCGTATTCGTCGGTTCCTTCAAACCCCTCACTGTTTTGTACCGCGGCCTGTAGCGTCGGCATGTCTTCGGTATCCCACCAGGCGTGCCGCACCAAAAAGCTTCCGCACGCCGCCAATGCTATCGTCACGCCGACTGGCCAGATCCAGCGCAGCTTTCCTTGCAATGAAATTGTAGTCAGTGTGATCGCACACACGGCAAGGATCGAACTCCAGCGCCACGGAAACTGCACAAAACGCAGTTCGGGCGCTAGGTTCCAGAGGACTAGCGTGATCGGCAGCATCAGCAGGCCGGCGGCGGCAGCCAGTGTCACGAAGCTCCGCAGCACACCCGTCAGTCTGTTCTGGATCACCGGCTGGGACCGCCAGGCCGCTACCGCCGCCACGCACGCCCACACAGACAGAAGAATGGCCAGCTTCGACGCAATGTGGTTAAACGCGTCGTGATCCGAGTCGCCGGTGCGGGCGAATAGAAAATTGTCTGAAGGGCGCAGCCCGTCAGCCAGCGCGCCCGAAATGTTCACCCAGCGCTGCTCGTAAATCGCCGGAATCAGATAAAACCCAGCCAGGCAAAACCCAAGCGCAATACCCGCCGCGCCGGCCACCATCGGCCTCGCAGAACGCCGCCGCGCCGCCGCCAACGCGAAAAGCAACGATACGCTGTAGGTGGCGATCACCGCCGCTGGAGCGTTCGACAACCACACCGCCGCAAAAACGAGCGCAAACAAGAATATGGACAGGAATCTGCCCGTTTTTGCTTCAGCGATTAACAGACCGCTCAACCGAAGTGTCGCCAGCAGGAGTAGCGGAAATAACGCAATCGCCGCCAGCTCCGCGAAGTCGCTGCGCATGTAAACGATCAAGAGCGCATAGGGGTTGGCGGCAAAACACGCCGCCCCGCACAGCGCCGCAAAGCGCTGCTCCGCAATGCGCCGCAGCAACGCGTACGCCGACACTCCGCCGAACGTCTGCACACTCAGATTGAAAACCAGTGCTACCCGCGTCCAGGGAAGAAAGGAGCCTAGAAACGCCCCCAACAGCCACGACAGCGGCGGATAAAAAATGAATCGTGGCTCGCCGAAGCCGAAATTGGCCCACTCCGCCCAGCGGGGAAAAAGCACTCCCTCCTTCCACTGCCCGGCTACATCCAGCCACGAAGCCATGTGAAACGAAACATCATGCCCCGAGGCAGTTCCCAGCCAGAAAAACGGCGCGATCACGGCAACTGCCACGCACAGAGAAACGGCGCAGGCCGAACCCCACTCACGGGCGCGGACGTTAAACGACAGCTTGGAAAGCGGAGGTGAGGCGTCGCTCATCGATGGTGCCAGCGATTGTAACTGGAACGGCGCGCCGGTTGCGATATCAGACCCACCGGAAGCGCGATTCTATTTGGTCAGCTCGTGCGAGAGATATATCAACTGGCCCACGTGGTGGTAAGCATGCCCGGCGCAGCGCAGAAAAATCGCAAAGCGTTCTGTCGCCTCCGGTTCGCGCACGCCGGAATAGGGTTGTAGCCAGCCGTCGGCCCCCTGTTTCTTGATCGTCTCGATCACCATGTCGATCGTCCGGTCGAATGCCGCGAGAACTTCTGCCTTGGGTTTAGGCTCGGATTCCGTAAACTCCCGGTCGCGGTCCCGCACGTAGCCACTCTCCGCCACGCGTGCGCCGATGTAATAGCTCAAGTTGCCTGTCATGTGCAGCAGCAAGTGCCCGACGCTGTTGCCATATGCAAACGGCCGCCGCCAAAGCTGCTCCGGACTCAGCGGATCCACCCAGCGGTGGGTCTGCTCGCGCACCATCTGGTAGTACGCGGCAAGGTCCGTGGCCACGATTTCCGCTAGTTGCATAGGGTCATTCCCTCCGGCGCGGAATGCGCACCGATCGATCCAACCCAGCCTTTCAGTTTGGCTTTTCGTTTTTGTAAACCAGGCCTTCTTTCATCACAAAAAACACATGTTCCGTCTGGCGAATATTCTGCAGCGGATCGCCGGGAACTGCGACCACATCCGCCAGCTTGCCCGGTTCCAGCGTTCCGATCGTCTTGGAAAGACCAAGCAGATCCGCGTCATTCGATGTGCCGGCCTTCAGCGCGTCAATCGGCTTCATGCCGAGGTCCACCATTTGATGGAACTCTTCCGCGTTGCGCCCGTGCGGATACACCGCAGCATCGGTCCCGAGTCCGATCTTGATTCCCTTGGCGATGGCCTTCTGAAAAGTCTGATGGATGGCCGCAATCGCTGCATCCGCTTTTACTTTGATCGCCGGGGGAATTGCCACACCCTTGTTAATCTGCTCGGTGATTCCCTGTACCGCCATCAGCGTCGGCACGTAATAAGTGCCCTTCTGCTTCATCAAATCGAGCGCTTCATCGTCCAGAAACGAACCGTGCTCAATCGAATCGATTCCCGCGCGAATGGCCCGTTTCGCGCCCTCGGCGCCATGCGCGTGAGCGGCCGTCTTCAGCCGCAACGCGTGGGCTTCGTCCACCAGCGCGTCGAGTTCTGCTTGCGTCAGTTGCGGCGTATCCACAGCGTCGGCCAGCGACATCACTCCTCCGGTGGCGCACGTTTTGATCACCGTTGCCCCATACTTATGCGCCAAACGCACCGCGCGACGCGCTTCATCCGCGCCGTCGACGACACCAACCTCCGGCCCGGTCTCTTTTCCGATCGCGCCTTCGCGGTAGCCAGTCTCGTCGCAATGTCCGCCCGTCGCTCCGACCGCGTGTACCGCCACAAGCATCCGCGGGCCCGGCACCACGCCGCGATTGATGGCGTTCCGCAGTCCGGCGTCAAGATAATCGCGAGAGCCGACATCACGCACCGTGGTAAACCCGGCCAGCAGCGTGACTCGCGCATTTACGCTGGCATCCAGCGCCATTTCGGGTATCGGTTTGCGGAGACCATCCAGCGCCGCCCGGGCATAGTCTTCGTTGTACATCATGGTCAAATGCGTGTGGGCATCAATGAACCCCGGCAGCAGCGTCGCGTCGCCCAGGTCGATCACTTCGGCCTTTTCCGGCACGCCGGCGGAACTGCCCATGCCAACAATTTTCCCATCGCTCACTACAACGACTCCCGGCGTCACCAGCGCATTGCTCTTGCCGTCAAACAGCCGCGCCGCCTTTAGCACATACGTTCTTGCAATAGGTTTTTGCTGCGCCGCCAACGACACGGCGCAAATCAACGGCAAGGACAGCGCGAGCAGCCTGCGAATCATTGCTCTCTCCTGACAACCAAAAATTAGAACGTTCAAAATATCCTGCCACACCGAAATGTCAAGGCACTAAACCTCATACCGTCATTCCCATAAGCCTGCTGCTTGCCGGAGCCATCCTCTACACCTCCAACCCGGGAGCCTTTTCTCCGCACCGGGCGTTAGCCCAGTTCTTCCGTGGGAGCGAGTTTTCCTCAGCTTTCCGGAAAAGTGTTCCAATGTGAACCTTTTCCACAAATTTCCCTTCATCCTCAACTGCGTACTATTGACGCTGGCAAGGCCAATCCCGACACTCAACCCATGGCCCGCTACTCAGCCTTTCTTGGGCTTCCGGTCGAAGTGCAGTATCGTGCTGGTGACATGTGCCTTCCTGCCGTTGGTAAGCTTGTGGGCGATTCTGGCCGTTCCATTTTTCTCGAACAGCACTACCAGCAACTCGGCCAATCGAGGAATTTTTCCTGGGAAATTCCCTACTCCTGCGTCCTTCGTGTGCGCGAGCTGGACAAAACCGCCAGCCTTGGCGAACCGGAGCTGGTCGGTGCGGGCTTATCCGGCGGCAAATCGGTCCGCGCCAAAGCAGCTCGCGCCTCAGCTGGCCCCTCCGTTAGGCGCTAGCCTCAATCCCCCAGCCGGGTCTTTGCCAGCCTCGTGACGTCGCGTATGTGCCTAGAGGCAGCCCGCTGCGCTAAACTGTTCGCTTCCGCCTGACCCGCTCGTAACTGCATAGCGCCGGAGGACTTCGTGCCCCAACCTACTGTCGGTCTGATCGGACTCGGCCTCATGGGTCGTCCCATGGGTCACAATCTGCTCAAAGCTGGCTTCCCGCTCGTCGTTTGGAACCGCACGGCGTCTCGTGCAGAATCGCTTGTCGCCGCCGGCGCCCGCCTCACCGCCTCTGCAAAGGAAGCCGCATCCGCTGCCGATGTCCTCATCACCATCGTCAGTGATCCCCCCGCTCTCGAGCACGTTCTTTGGAGCAAGGACGAAAAATCTGGCGGCGCGTTTGCCGCTCTCAAGAAAGGCGCAATCTACATCGACTCCAGTACCGTCTCTCCCGCCCTTGCCCGCAAAATCGCCGCGGCCTCCACTGCCGCAGGCGTTCGCTTCCTAGACGCCCCCGTCACCGGCGGCACCTGGGGTGCGGAAAAAGGCGAACTCCTCTTCATGATCGGCGGCGAAGCACAAGCACTCGAAGCGGCCCGTCCCGTTCTCTCCGCCATGGGCAAAAAGATTTTTCACCTCGGCCCCCACGGAGCCGGCCAAACCATCAAGCTGGCCATGAATCTTTTGCTTGCTCTTCAGGTGGACGCCTTCGCCGAAGCCCTAGCGCTCGTCACCGGCGCTGGGCTGCAAGGCGAAAGGCTTGTCGAAGTGATGCAGTCCAGCATGGCGCGTTCCGGCGTCCTCGACGTAAAAGCGCCGGTCATGCTGAAGTCCGACTACACGCCAAGTTTCCCGTTGCGCCTCATGCACAAGGACCTGAGCCTCGCGATCGATCTTGGCAACCAGCTCGGCGTTCCGCTTCCCGCCGGGGCCGCGGCCCGCGAAATCTACAACGCCGTCAAAGGCTCATCGAAAGACGACCTCGACTACGCCGCCGTCTACAAATTCTGGTCCCGCTAGCTGCTTTCCCCGCGCGGCGGTGCCGCACCCCTGCGGCGTTCAGTGTGCGGGTTTTGACTTTCATTGCAACGTTTCCACGTTCTCCCCGCTTTGCAGCGGAATTTTCTTCCCCTTCCACACGAACTCGCCAGTGAGTCCCTCGGGCAGCTTCACCCGGGCCGAGACTCCCGTCGCCCCCCGTTCATACTCCACTTCCACCAGCCCCTGCGCAACCGGCATCGCTGCTCTTAGGCTCTGCAACGGACCGAGGTGCGGATCGATCACCACCTTCGCAAATCCTGCACTCCCCGGCCGAATCCCCGCCACAATCCGCAACAAATCAAAATTCGGATGCGCACTCCACGCGTGCGAATCCGATCGTGTCGGCTCCGGCGATTCCGCCCACGTCGTTAATCCGAGACCCACCATCTCCCGCCACGGCCGCAGCAAATTCAAGTATTCGTCGCCCATCCCCGCACGTTCCACGGCGCGCGCCAGATAAAAGCGGAAATAATAGGTCGCCGCAGTCATCTCCGGAACGTCGCCATTCGCTGCAAATCCTTTGTCGCTCTTCGCCAAAGTCTTCGCCAGCACTTCTTTCTGGCGTTCCGCCGGAATCACATCCAGCCACACTGCCAAGATATTGGCGTGCTGGCTGAAGTGCTTCTGCTCCGGCGTATCCGACAACAATCCGTACTGCTGATTCCAGCAGAGCTTCCGCACCGCGTCGCCCGCTTGCGCCGCCGCCTTTTCGTACTTCTCCGCTACATTCGCATCACCGAGAGCCCGCTCCAGCTCCGCGCCATACCGCAGCGCCTCCACAAATTGCAGTGTCATCACCGCCGACCCGCCGTCCTCGCCTTGCGGCGGGACGCCATCGCGAAAATCCGCTCCCCAATCCACAAACGGCCACCAGGTAATCTTCCCCAGCAATCCATCCGTCCGCTGCCTCCCTAAAAACCAGTCCAGCGCCGTCCGGGTTCCCGGCACTTGCCCGCGCACAAACTCGGCATCGCCGCGATACATCCAGAAATCGTGCACCATCCCCACCCACATCAGCGAAAACGTGGGAATCATCTGCGCCAGCGACGACGGATACCGGCTCTGCGTCAACCCGTCCGGCACCCGCGAATCGTTGAAGGCCTCGATCGCTTGCCGCCCCAGCCGATCGTCGCCGCCGACCGTGTACGAAATCAGGGCCTGAATTCGTGTGTCGCCAATGTACTGCAGCCGCTCCCAGTACGGCGTGTCCATGTACGTGTCATGCGCGTCCAGCCGCGCTGTGCGCCAGCCAATCTTCCAGATCGGCTCCAGCGTCGCATCATCCGAATGGAAATACGCCTTCTCCTCAAATGGATACGCACTGAAAAAAGTCCGCAGCCCGCCAAATTGCAGCGGCTCATCGCCCGTCTGCACATCAATCTGCAGATAGCGCCACGTCCTCCAACTCACCGGTGAGAATTCATGCCAACTCGACCCGCCACCTCCCGGCAAGAACTCGTCCACGACGCCTTCGATATGTTTTCCTTTGATTTCGTTGCGATTCCCTTTTTCTCCCTTGTCGTCGTACAGCGCTTCGGCATACGTCAAACGGACCATCGCTCCGTGCCCTCCGAGCAGTATAATCATTGGATAACCGGTCGTAAGTTCCCCGTTGTCAACCAGCAGGCTGCATTTGCTTCGCGCTTCAAGCGGGAAGGTCTGCCGAGGATGGCTCGTGGGGCAACTCGATCGCACGAATTTCCCGGGCGAAACCTCTTTCATCTCCATCGCCGGCAATCGATCCGCCACCAACTGCCAGTTGTTCGGCGCATCCTGCTCTTCGCGCAAAGCGCCTCGTCCGAGCGCCAGCGCTTGCGTCCATCCGCCGTTTTTTCCCTGGCCTCGAATTTCCCGGTTGGCATTCCAATCAAACTTCGCTCCGTCGATTTGCACGCCTGGCTCAGCGGCAAAGTAACCGCGCACTTCCGGCTTCAGCAACGAAATCCCAGTCTCTTCCTTCGCTTCCCAAGAAGTATTGGTATCCGCCACGCTCTCGGTCTGGCCCGCGCCATGCAGCAAAAATCCCGCCTGGTCACTCATCTGCGCTACGGCCCCACGCGTTCCGAAGTGCCACACCATCGCCGCCAGCACGTTCCGTCCTGGGCGCAGATTTGGCGCCAGGTCGTAAGTCTCATATCTCCAATGCTTCAGGTCTGCCCGACTCGGGCCTCGCCCGACCTCGTGACCATTCACATACAAAACGAACTGGTTGTCCGCGCTCACATTCACCACAAACGTCTTCGGCGCTTCCTTCAGCTCGACGATTTTCCGGAAGTGCAGTACCACCTCATCCCGCTCCGCCACTCCCGCCGCCGTAATCCACTGCGCCTTCCAATGCTTGTCTCTGGATTCCTGGGCATTTGCGCGCGAACCGCCAAGGAATAAGTTCGCCGCGCTAAAAACGATCAGCAACCATTGGGAGGTATGATTCATGAATTCACCGGCAAAAATGGGCTCGATTCGCGGCAATTCTAGCGCCACTGGAACGCCGAAGTTCAAGGTTTAAATGTAGCGCCGGGCTTCAGCCGGCGGGACTCGCTGTCGTGTTGTTCGGCCAGGTCCAAGCGCCGCAGGCGCGGCAGGGCCGTTCTTTCATTCGCGCTAAGAGGCTCGAATGATAGAATTCACCCCTCCTACGGAGGGTTCCTTATGACCATACCCATGATCCACCGGTCTCTGCTTCTTTCCATCCTTGCCTTGGCTCTATCCGCCGCCCAGGCCCAGCAAGAAGACTTCTCCAAAGTCCAAATCAAAGCTAGCAAAGTTTCCGGCAACATCTACATGCTCGAAGGCGCAGGCGGCAACATCGCCGCATCCGTTGGCGAAGACGGCATCGTCATTGTCGACGACGAATTCGCTCCGCTCGCCGAAAAAATCCAAGCCGCGCTCAAAGATCTCAAAATCACCGACAAGCCCGTCCGCTTTGTCATCAACACCCACTATCACGGCGATCACACCGGAGGTAATCCGCCCTTCGCCAACTCCGGATCCACCGTCATCGCGCAGGATAACGTCCGCAAACGCCTCATGTCCGGCGGCACCGCCGGCAACGGCAGCTCCATCAAAATGGAAGTCAAGCCCTCCGAAAAAGCCGCGCTCCCTATTATCACTTTTGAGCACGACGTTACCGTCCACCTCAACGGCGAAGACATTCGCGCGCTGCACTTTCCCGCCGGCCACACCGACGGCGACGCCATCATCTTCTTCCCCAAAAACAATGTCGTGCACATGGGTGACGACTTTGTCCGCTACGGTTTCCCGTTCATTGATGTTTCGAGCGGCGGCAGCGTCCAGGGCATGGCCGACGGCGTCGAAAAAGCCATCGCCCAACTTCCCGCCGACGTCAAAGTCATCCCCGGACACGGCGCGCTTTCCAATCTAGACGACGTCAGGGCCTACATCAAAATGCTGCACGAAACCACTGCGGCCGTACAGAAAGCCATCGACGCCCGCAAAACTGTCGATCAAATGAAAAAGGAAAAAATCCTCGAACCCTGGGCCAAATGGTCCGGCGACTTCGTCAACCAAGACACTTTCATCGAAACCCTCTACAACTCCCTAACCAACCACCCCGGCCCCTTCGTCAAACACAATTGATGCCGTTTGCGGATGCCGTTGCAGCCCGGTAAGGCTGGATCGGGCCGTGTTCCGAGCCGGGACGTTGCTCGATACCGTGATCAATGGCCGACTGTTCTGTTTTCGTTCAGCAGAACCTCGATCCCCTATTCAACGTCACCCTGTCCACCATGGGTCAGGCAAATCGAGCAATCCTGCCGTTGCGATCGGTCAACAACGCTGCCACCCTTGTTGGAAGTTCAGGTTGCACACAGAACGTGGCTTACGCGTCGCCGTGAGCTCTAGAATCAGCAGTTACAGAAAAAAGGAGGGGTAGCCAGTTATGGTTAACTGGCAATGCTGGAGCAGGTCGCAGGGTTTCGGTTCGACTTTTCGCTGTTCGCAAGGCTGCGAAGCCGCCGTCACGGCTTCGCGCTTGGCGAGAAGAACCCGATCGGCAAGTCCTTCGCCGTGCGCAGACCCGCCGGTGCGTCCAGAATCACCGGAATCGAGTTCACGGCCACCGACGCCGTCGCAATGTCGCCATGCGAACCGCCAGGAATCGTCAAGGTGATGTTCGGGTGCCCGGTAAGCGTCACCGTGTCCGCCGGATCCTTCGCGCCGACGTACATCTGCAGCTCCATGTAGATGAGCTCTTTGCCGCCGCCAAACCCGCGCGCGATCTGGTGCACGCCCGCCGCCTGTCCCGGTTCCACGGTCAGGAACTCGGTCTGCAACCGCTCGGTCGCGACTTTCGGCTCGATCGTTTCCCTGATTTCATCCACCGGCAAGCCCAGCGCATCGGCAACCATGGCCACCGACTCCGGCAACCCCACGTGCTTGATCGTGCCCTCGGCAACTTTCAACCGGAACTCTTCGACGGTCATTCCGGCGCCGATTTTTTTCTGCAGCGGCAAGCGGCGCTTCGAAGCATCCACGATTCGCAGCCCTTTTGCGTGCTCGATCCGCTGCGAAACCGCCGCCAGGGTAATCACCAGCTTGTCCATCACGAAGCCGGGATTCACGCCGGTGCCGACGAGCGCTACGCCCCAATCTTTCGCTTCTTTGTCGATCTGCGCAGCCAGCTCCGGATTCGTGCGATAGGGATACGAAAGTTCTTCGCACGTCGAAACCACGCACGAACCGGCTTTCAAACATTCGATCAGCTGGTCCGCGACTTTCACCAACGAGGACGAAGTCGTATGCATCACAATGTCCGCCGCCTGCGACAAAACTTCTTCCGCGTTGTCGGAAACTTTCACGCCCCACGGCGCGTCGCTGGCGCCAACGACTTCGCCCAGATCGCGGCCGACTTTCTCCGGGTCTTTGTCAATCGCGCCAACAAGTTCGACCGACTGTTTTTCGCGCAGTAATTTCGCGATCGACGCACCGATCGGGCCAATTCCGTACTGAATCGCGCGTATCTTCTTTTTCACCAGATTCTCCGTCGTCGCATTTTCGCCGCCCCAACCCTTTGGAACTTGGGACTCGGCGCTCACTGCCGATTTTTCGGGCAAATGGAAACTTATACGATAAAGGATTCAGTCAGCCCAGGCAAACGATTCCCTGCACCCGCAGCGCAAGAAATCCTGTTCACGCGCTTTGCCGGCGCGGCATTTCCCGTAGCGGTTTGCTTGCTGCCAAGCGAATGTTGGTGCCGGAACTTTGCGCCGAATCTCGGCTCCCCGGCAGCCGAATTTGGCGCCCTATTTGGCGCCGGCTTTGGCGGATTCGTCTCTTGCCAGCCCGTCTTTCCAGTATTGGTTGAAGCCTTCGTAGTCCGAAGGAAGGTAGGCCAGGATCGTCCGCCGCAGCTCCAGCATGTCCACCGCCCCCAGAGTTTTGTAGAGCACCTTTCCGTTGGCGTCGAGCAGCACAGTGTAAGGAACGGCCGACTGCCACTCCGGATCAAACGCCGCCTGCAGTCCCGCTGTGTCCTCGGAAGCAAACAGCAGATTGCGGCTGGTCGCATGCTTCTTTTCCAGCAAGCGCATGACGCTCGGTTTTTCATCCGGCATGTTCGCGGCCACCGTCACCAGGTCCAGATCGCGCACCTGGTACATCAGGTAGGTCTCCTGAAAATCCGCGAACTCGGCAATGCAGGAGCCGCACCACGTGGCCCAGAAACTAATCAGGGTCATGTGCTTGGCCGGATTCGCGCGCAGCTTTTTCAGGTCCGCCAGATTCGCCATTTCCAGGTTAACCGGCAGCGAATCGATCCTGCGCAGCGCCGCAAGCCGCGATTCAGACTTCTCCCGCCACTTTGTCGAGCACCCGAAGACACCGGTGTGTTTGACCACAACCTCCTGCCCTGCCAGCAAGGCCTCAATCGCGTTACGTGCGTCCTGGGTCTTCACCAACTTGATACGGTAGCTGTTGTCCATCCGGCCTTCATAGCGCAGGTTCCGTTCCTTATCGAAAACAAAGACGTGCGGCGTCGCCTGGGGGCCGAAAGCACGCGTTACGCTCTGCGTCTCTCCGTCGTAGAGGTAGGGATAGGTCAAATGTCGGTAGGCGACGCGCGATTTCATCTCTTCCAGGGTGTCGCTGATATCGGAGGAGTCCAGTTCGTCAATGCGGATCGCTTTCGGATCATTAGGCTGGATTGCCACGATCGCCACGCCGCGATCGCTATAATCCGCCTGCAGTTGTTCGATGCGCTGCTCATACATCTGCGCGATCGGGCAATGATTGCAGGTAAACACCACCACCAGGACCGGACTGGAAGCATAATCGGCCAGAGTGTGCGTCTTGCCGTCCACGCCGGGCAGGGAAAAATCCGGTGCGCGGGAGCCGATCGCCAGGATGGGGTGGTTGGCCTCTCCCCAGACGGGAAAGGCCAGCAGCAGAAAAAGAAGCAGGCGACGCATCGGTTTGCTCCAAGGAACCACGAACATTATTGCGCGAATGGCGTTACACGGTCATTTCGAGGGCAGCGGCCTCGGCGTCGGGTCTCCCTCCACCAATCCCAAAACCCACTTGATCGCTTCGACGTACATTTTTTGCACGCGCGGATCATCCCAATTCTGATCCACGTGGCCCAGCATCGAATAGAATACCCGGCCCTTCCCGTAGGTTCGCGCCCAGGCCACCGCAAAGTCGCGGTCTTGGCGATGCACGCGCGGATTCTTCAGATCCAGCTTTTCGGCGTCGAGCCGCAGCAGGACGCGCAGCTTGTCGCGCGAATAATCCTTCAGCTGATAAATTTCGTCCTTCAGCACGAACGATTTTGGCCAAGCGCTCATACCAGGAAAAGCGGGATCTTCGACGATGATCGGCGCATCGAAAGTTCCCCAGGGATGCTCGTCGAAATAACCTCCGATCATCTGGCCATATTCCGGCCAGTGGGTGAAGGTGATCGTGGCGCTGTGCACGCCGACAAAACCTCTTCCATCGTCGTGGACAAAAGACAGCAGCGCGGCCTTTTGTTCCTCGTTCATTTCCAGGTCGCCGCCGGTGTAGAAAAGCAGTGCATCGAAGTCGTTCAGCGTCTTTGCGTTGTACTCGAGGTTTTTCTTGGTCAATACCTCGGTGTCGGTTCGAATCGTGGTTGTCCACAATCCGCTTTCCCGGCCGAGGCGCTCGATGGTCGCCATGGCGTGAGAAACAGCTTCGTGGCGATAACCCTTTTCTTCGCCCAGCACCAACAATCGCTTCCTAGCCGGCGGCGCTTGCGCCCCGCAGTGTCCGGCCGTAAGAATCGCACTCATTGCCAACAGCAATTTGATTCTGAGTTTCATCCGTTGCACCTAGTGGCCGGCGGCCCAAAAAATGGCATTGCGAAAGATCAGGGTAAACGCCGGATTTTGAAAGTGCTCCGGCCGGTGACCCATAAAGATATAAACGTTCCTCGCTTTCAAGTGTTCGTTGGTCCAGACCACAGGGTGATCGCCCATTTTCAAATTGCTCGGCGGCGCGTAACTGTTTTCATTGACGCTGGCCAGAACCCGGACATTGGGCCGCGGCGATTTGTCGTAGGTGTAGAACTCCTCTTTCCGGACCACAAAGGTTGCAGGCGCGCCCTGCATCACCGGATGGTTCTTCTCTTCCACCGTCACGGTGCCGTCGACGAACGTGGCGATGTAGTTCTTGAAGCGAATCCCACCCATGAAGTCGCTAAACCACGGCCAGATCGGGAATCCATCGAATTGGCCAAGCAAGGTGGCGTGATGAAATCCAATCCATCCGCCGCGGCCCTGCTCGATGTACTTGATGAAGGCCGCTTGCGCCGCTGGTGTCCAGTTGTAGGGCGGATAGTCCAGCTGAATGAACAGCGCGTATTGAGAAAGAAAGGCTTCGTCAATCTTCTGGGTGTCCTCGATGTAGTCCAGCGCGAAGTTGTTTTCGCGCGCCAGCAGCTCCAGCCAGGGAATTGCGGCATCCACAAACGGCCGGTGAATACTGGCATGTTCGGCCAGCGCCAGCACACGGAAGCTCGGTGCCTTCTGCTGCGCCGAAAGTCCGCAGTCTCGTCCGGCGAGCAAAACCACGATTAGCAAGGAACGAAGTAGGAATTTCACGAAGGAGAGTTTAATCACAATCCTGCCGCATCGCGAAGCCTCAATCCGCAAAGTCCAGTAGCGCGAGGCCGCCCGCAGGATTCATAATGGCTGTAACCGCCCGGAGGTGCATTGTGCCGGCAAGAAAATTGAGCGATGACGAAGTCCAGAAACTCCTGAGCCGCATGCCCGGCTGGCGCGTGGTCAGTGGCAAACTGCACAAGCAATTCGAGTGCAAGGATTTCAACGCGGCGTTCGGTAACATGACTCGCGTGGCCCTGATTGCGGAAACCATGAACCACCATCCGGAGTGGTGCAACGTCTGGAACCGGGTGACGTTCGATCTGGTCACGCACAGCGTAAAAGGCATCAGCGACGCGGATTTTGTGCTGGCGGAAAAGATCGAAGAGATTTTCGCCGCACACATCAGCCGCGCCACCACTGGCACATGATCGAGCGGCACCGTAGCAGCGGCACATGATCGGAGCCCACCAGCCGCAAGCCAAGCGAAAGTCCTGGTTGATCATCGCAGTCCGTTGGGCCGCGGCTCTGGCGGTTCTGGCGATACTGCTCCATTTTCTTCCATTCGCAACGCTGCGAGGGGCGCTCAGCAAGGTTCCGCCTTTTCACTTTGTAACCATTTTGATTTTTTATCTATGTGCGCACACCGTCGGCATCGCCAAGTGGCGCATGGTAGTGAACGCAGCGGGCGCGCAACTCGACTTCTCGACCAGCGCGCAATGCTACCTCGGCGGGCTGTTCGGCACGCTGTTCCTTCCTTCGATTATCGGCGGTGACGTGGTGCGCATGGCAGTTGGTTTGCGGCGCAGTCCGCGGCCTGCAGCAGTCCTTGCCGGAAACGTGATGGATCGCTTCCTGGATGTGCTGGCACAGGCCACGCTGGTCGGAATCGGATTGGTTTTGTTGCCGGGATCGCTGCCGGCGCAATTCCGCACGCTTGGGCTGAAATTATTGATCGCCTTCGCTTTGCTGTTTGCGGTTGTTTCGCTCGCGCTTCTTTTGCTAGGCCGGGTGATCTTTGGAGGGCGCTCGCGCCGCTTCTTGCGCAGGGTAGCGCGGCTACGGCACGCTCTCCGGTCCGTCCGTCGCAGTCCTCAGACCCTCATTTTGGGCTGGCTGCTGGGTGTGTGCATTCAGGGCAGCTTCATCTTCTTCAACGCGATGCTTGCAGTGTCCCTCGGGTTGGATCTGCGCATTCGCGTGTGGGTCTTTGGCTGGCCGCTGGCCAAACTTGCCGCGCTTCTCCCCTTGACGCAAGGTGGAATGGGCGTGCGTGAAGCGGCGCTGGTTGCTTTGCTTCTGCCATTCGGCGCACCCAGCACGCTGGTGCTTGCGGCGGGTTTGGTGTGGGAAGGGATCATCATCGCCGGCGGTCTGGTCTCCGGTTTGGTGGCCTACGCGCTTGGCCGCGTTACCACTACTACCAACCGCTAATCAATTCGCTGCTGCTTCAAACTGGAACTTGACCGCGGCCTTTCGGCAAGGAGAACCGTCTACCCCCTTGCAAGGATTTTTGCCCTTCGAAGATCGCCCCCAGCAATCTCGTTCACCGGTTCAGAGGTTCTTGCGGCGGCCCGAGGTTCGCTCGCTGAAGTTTCAAAATGGCGGAAGCCGTTTCCGAAAACGATGTGACCGGGCGGCGGCAATCTGCGGAAATGGAAGCGGTCTAGTCGGAAAGTTGTTCTACGAAGCGATGAATCAACTTCCGAAAGAGCTTGGGTCTCGCGTCTGTCACCGGGAAACGGGTCGGCTAGTTGTTAGACTAGGGGGCGTGGCTCCCCTGCTGGAACTGAAAAATGTGACGGTGATGCGCGGCGAACGCGCGGCGCTGCGCGACCTGACGCTGCGAGTGGAAACCGGCGAGCACGTTTGCATTCTGGGCCCGAATGGCTGCGGAAAGTCCACACTGATCAAAACCATCACCCGCGAGTGTTACCCGCTGGCCGTTGAAGGTTCGGGGATGCGGATACTCGGGCGCGAGCGGTGGGATATTTTTGAGCTGCGCTCGCATCTGGGAATTGTGACGCCGGACCTGCTCGAGTCCTGCACTACGGACTCGACCGGGAAAGACGTGGTACTGTCCGGATTTTTCAGCAGCACGCGGATTTTTCCTCATCACCATCCGGAGACCGAGCACGGGTCCCGGGCTGATGTGGCGCTGGCGCGGCTCGGAATTTTGCATCTGGCGAAGCGGCCGGTGATGCAGATGTCTTCCGGCGAGGCCAAACGCACGCTGATTGCGCGGGCGCTGGTGCATGAACCGCACACGCTGTTGTTTGACGAGCCGTCGAATGCGCTGGATATTGCGGCGCAGTTTCAGCTGCGGGATAGCATGCGGGACTTGGCGCGGTCGGGGTTGGCGATTTTGCTGGTGACACACCATGTGAGCGAGATCATTCCGGAGATGGAGCGGGTGATTTTGCTGCGCGAGGGTCAGATTCTGGCGGATGGCGAAAAAGACCGGGTGCTCACGGAACGAAACCTGCAAACGCTCTTTGGTGTAAGGGTGAAGTTGGCCAAGCACGATGGGTATTTCTACGCAATTTGAGAGCAAAGCAAGCCCGGATCTGGCGAAGGCCGCCGCACTGCAGCGCTGGGCTACAAAAGAAAATAAAAACTGCTACTTAATGACGGGTTTGGGCTGGGCGGTGCGGGCTTCCGGGCTGCGTGGGGTCCAATCCTCGGGCGGAAACGCGATGCGCCAGAATTGCGGGCGGCGCGCGGAAAATTCCAAGCCGACTTCGGCTTTGTTGCCACGGACTGGTCCGAGAAACGCCACAATACACTCCTGGTCTTCTCTGGTGACGTTGTTGCGCAGGGTGATGGTGCTGCCGCTGGTGACTCGGGCTTCGAGGAGGATTAGGGCGCCGTGGGCATTAATGGCGAGGGTCTCGGCGAATTCTTCGAACGGTTTGCCCTGAGCATCCATACCCTGCAGACGAACGCCAATCTGCATGAGGACCCGCTGGCTGCGGCGGCGAGCGCCGGAGTTGGGATTTGCATTGGGTTGGGATGACATGGGTCGTTCTCTCTCCCAGCCACTATAACCCAGGGCCAAGGGGAGCGGTGCTGGGCGTCGGGAAAGGGTAAATAGGGGGTGGTTCGACGGTCGACATTTGAAAGTTGAACAGACCACGAATCACTTGTTCCGGTCGCTCGACCGAAGAGAGATTCATCGAGCAAGAACGGATGGAAAAAGCGCACTTCGGCGGCGCAGGCCGACCCTGGCTTCGCGAGTGAAACAAAAATCCATCGGCCTGCTCTACTCGGAATACCGTTTGGGGGAGACCGGTCAGGAGCGTTTTTCGATAGGGACGAAGTCGCGGGTATCGTGGCCGAGATAGATCTGGCGCGGACGCGCGATTTTTTGTTCGGGGTCGAGCAGCATCTCCTGCCACTGGGCGATCCAGCCGGAAGTGCGAGGAATCGCGAAGAGCACCGGGAACATGGAAATTGGAAAGCCCATGGACTGGTAGATGAGACCGGTGTAGAAGTCCACGTTGGGGTAGAGCTTGCGCTTGACGAAGTATTCGTCCTCGAGCGCGATGCGTTCGCATTCCAGTGCGACTTCCAGCAGCGGATTCTTGCCCATCAAATCGAATACTTCGTAAGCAACGCGTTTGATGATGCGGGCCCGGGGATCGTAGTGCTTGTAAATGCGGTGTCCGAACCCCATCAGTTTCACTTCACCGGCCTTGACTCGCTTGATGAAGTCGGGAACTTTCTGAACCGTGCCGATTTCGTGCAGCATTCTGACGACTTCTTCGTTGGCGCCGCCGTGCAGCGGGCCGTACAGAGCGGCGATCGCAGCGGCAGTGGCGGAGTAGGGATCGACATGGGAGCTGCCAACGCCGCGGATGACGTTGGCAGAACAGTTCTGCTCGTGGTCGGCATGGAGGATGAAAAGAATGTCCAGCGCGCGCTCGAGCGTGGGATTCGGGTGGTACCGCGTTTCGCTGGTCCGGAAGAGCATGTTGAGGAAGTTGCCGGGATAGCTGAGATCGTTGTCGGGATAGACATAGGGCATGCCCAGCGTGTGGCGATAGGCGAAAGCGGCGATGGTAGGCATCTTGCCGATCAGGCGGTAGGTCTGTTTGCAGCGGGACTCTTCGCTGAGGATCTCTTTGGCGTCGTGATAGAAGGTGGAAAGAGCACCGATGGTGGAAATCATCATGCCCATGGGATGGGCGTCGTAGTGAAAGCCATCCAGGAATTTCTTGATGCTTTCGTGGATGAAGGTGTGGTGGCTGATGTGCCAGGTCCAGTCCTTCAGTTGGGTTTCGGTGGGCAGTTCGCCGTGCAGGAGAAGATAAGCAGTTTCGAGATAGGTGCTTTTTTCGGCGAGTTCTTCAATCGGGTAGCCACGATAACGAAGGATGCCTTTGTCGCCGTCAATGTAGGTGATGCGGGAGATGCAGGAGGCGGTGTTGGTGTAGGCAGGATCGTAACTCATCATGCCGAAATCATCGGGGCCGGTCTTGACCTGACGGAGGTCAACGGCTCTGATGGTGCCGTTGGTGATTGGGAGCTCGTAGGACTTGCCGGTACGGTTGTCAGTGACCGTGAGTGATTCGCTGGAGGAAGCGGCGGCTCCGGGTTTCTTGGTGGCGGCAGTGGAAGTGACGGAATCCATCGAACAGACCTCGCAAACTATCAATGTACACCAAGGAGAGGAGAGGGGAAAGGCGCGGGAGTCAAAGCGCTAAAAACACCGCACAAAACGCTTGCAGCTTCAGGTGACGCCGAAGGCTCAACCTCACGAAGAAGACCTACGAAATAGCGCGGACGGCACCGGAAAAAAGCTGGGAGCAGCAGAAAAAGAAAGGAGTTAGGGTGAGCAAGCCGGGGTCATATACACCTCTTGACAATAGTCGTTATAACGACTATAATGGACTTGTGAGTTTGAGGAGGGCAGCATGATCAAGATTCGCAAGAGCTATGAACGCGGGCACGCCGACCACGGCTGGCTGGATACGCGGTTCTCGTTTTCGTTCGCCGATTACTACGACCCGAAGCACATTCATTTCCGCACACTGCGGGTGATGAATGACGACCGGGTGGCGGGAGGCGGAGGGTTTCCGACGCATCCGCACCGGGACATGGAAATCGTCACCTACGTGCTGGAAGGCGCGCTGGAACACAAGGACAGCATGGGCAACGGTTCGGTGATCAAGCCGGGAGACGTGCAGTACATGAGCGCGGGCACGGGAGTGGCGCACTCGGAGTTCAATGCTTCAGAAACTGAGCCGGTGCACCTGTATCAGATCTGGATGTTCCCAGATAAGAACGGCTACGAGCCGGTGTACGACCAGAAGCACTTTTCCGATGCTGAGAAGCGGGGCCAGCTGCGGCTGCTGGTTTCGCCGGACGGGCGGGAAGGTTCGGTGAAGATCCGTCAGGGCAACCAGTTGTACGCAACCCTGCTCGGTCCGGGCGAAAGCGTGAAGCATGAGCTGAAGCCGGAGCGGTATGGGTATGTGCAGGTAGCGCGTGGTAGCGCGACGCTGAACGGCACGGCGCTGGAGGCCGGAGACGGCGCGGCCATTTCCGCGGAGAAGTTGCTGGAGTTGACGGGAGTGAACGACGCGGAAGTGCTGGTGTTTGATCTGGCCTGAGGGAACAGAAATAACCAGGTAATAAGTCAAAGGTAGGAAAAGGAGGCCGGCTCGCTTGCGAGCCGGCCCCTTTTTTTGCAATGACCATCAACGAACTCACCCAATCGCCAATCATCGCAGTTTGGCGGGCTCACCTAGGGTTTCGGCGGAAGCGTCAAGACCGGGTTTTCCGGGAAAAAGTCGAAAGGGCGAAGAACGAAGTCGTGCCACATAACGGGCATCACGGGCCAGTCTTCGGCGCGAGTGACGTGATGGAAGCCGAGGGTGTACCAGGCCACGATGTCGGTGTTTTCAATAGGGCGGTTCGATTTGGTCCACACGGCGAGGCCGTCGTCGCCCTTGCTTTCGATCGGGTAAATGCCAGAAGCGTAGAACTCGTCGCGTTTGTAAGGTGTGACCCAAAGCTGGTGGGTGGAAAAGGCGCCGACCTTTTGCGGGCCGTCATCGGGATCGAGCAAAGAAGCGGCTGTAGTACCGGGCATGAGCTCGTATCCGGTGGGATAGCCGAGCGGGCCTTTGACGTTGGGATTGATGAAGTGCCACATCGAGGGCTTTTCGAGGTGGATATCCATCATGGCTTCTTTTTCAGTCCTGGCGACGGAAGGCTCCGCGACCCAGATGCTTTTGCGCATGGGATTTTTGAGTTCGCGCTTGACCAGGCGCATGGGCATGAAGCTGTTATTGACACCGTCCACGTCAATGTCGAGACGATAAGAAAAGAAATGATCGTGGTTGACGCCGACGGTGTTCTCAGCGACGAAGTGGCCGAATTCATCCGAAGCGCCGGCCGTGTTGTGGCCGGAACTTTCCGAGGCGTCCTTGGCTTTCACGGCTTTGGTTTCGATGATGCCGGTGGCGCCCACGGCGACGCGGAGGTTACCGTCCCGTTCGAAACGCCAATCGAGGACGTAGTCGTAGTTGCCAATCACCGCCGCCGTGCGGAGGACGAGAACGCGCGCGCCACTGCCGGATAACTGATGCCCCTCGAAGTGCCGCCAGCCGGGATCGCCGGCATAGCTTTCGAACAGACATGCGACCTGGGGATGGATCACAGGCATTCCATGCTCGTCGGCAGAGACACTGTCGAAATAGACGGAGTTGGAAGGACAGTCCACATCGGCCCTGACACGCTTTAGCGTTTGCCCCGTGGCATAAAACTCACCGGCGTCAATGAAGACGCGGTTCGCCCAGTTCAGAGCGGGATCCATATAGGGAACGTAAAGTTCGGACATCGAACCTTCGTAGAGAACGGAACGAAACCGGCCGCTATCCTGAATTCCGGCCAAGTTGATGATGGCGCCGACGCGCGGATCGAGGCGAAATCGGAAGCGCCAGTTTTGCCAGCTAACTTCGCTGCCCTTGATCTGAAAACTGGGACCGATCGGCTGAGAAATGTCGATGGGAGTGGTGCCCGTACGCGGCGCGAGCGCCAGTTCCTGATAGTTCACCGGAGCTTGAGAAACCGGAGTGATTCCTTCGTCCACGACCTGAAGAACTTTTTTGTCGGTGGCGTCCACTTTGATCTGCAAACCCGGGATGTCACGGGACCAGGATAGATAGACGCCGTGCGCGTTGACACAGCCGCCCATCATGATGCGGTGCCCCTCGAGTTCGGGCAGGGCGAAGTAGCTGAACGGATCGGCGAAGCAGGACACCGGAGCAAGGTCTACGATGCCGCGTTTCTTGAGCGCTTCGATCACGCGGGGATCTTTTTTCATCGCCTCGTCGAGTTCGTGAAATTCGCTTTCGAGAACGGGCGCCTGGACGTCTTTACGCTCTTTCCATGATTCGAGCTTGCGGTTGGCGACGTCAACCAGGGCTTCGATCGTGACGCCCTTGTGAAGCAGAATGACGTCGGCTTCGCGGAAGACGGGATCGCCGGGCTTCCAGGCGAGAACTTTGTCCTTGGCGGGTTCGTGAAGAAGGACGCTGGTGGTCATTGTCCCCGGCTGCATTTTGCCGGAATCGCGCAGGACGTCGTAGATGGCCCAGTATTCCGGGCCGGTGAGAGCGTCGAGAGGATGAGCAGGCGCTGCCGGAGTCTGCGCGAAAAGCAATGTGGGAGTGACCAACAGCAACACGACCCGGAGAAGAGTCCGCGGATGTGAGCTCATCCAAAACCTCCAGAGAACGCGTGCAAAGCACCTACAGGCCACTTGCGTTGGTGGCCTGAATTCTAGTTGCCCAACGGAAGGAACGCAAAAAGAAAAGGATGATGAGGCCGCCCCTGAATCGAATTCAGGATTGCGGCTGGCGCAAGAGCGGGACGGAAACCACAATGCCCAAAATAACCGCGGCCAGTAGAGCGATAAGCGACGAAACGAAGGCGGTCTTCACAACCATCAGATAGAGAATGCCGATGGCGATGAACACACGGACGCGGATCGCGCTGAGCAGGGCGGGATCGGCCAAGCGAGTGCGAAGCTCGGCAGAGACCGGTTCGTTACCGGCGGGAAGGGTATTACGAATTGCCCGCATGCGCGGCAGGATCAGCGCGAAGCCGAGCAAGAGAGCCAGGACGATGCCGAGCAGCGTGGCGGGAACCCACCCTTGCCTCATCGTGCCGGAAAGAGCGGCAAGATGTCCCCCGGAGAGCAAGAGCATGGCCAGCCCCGCTCCCGAAAGTGGCGGCGAAACCTTGTACACGCGCAGCCAAGCGCGCACCTGCTCGGCTGAGGCCGCGTTGCGGAAGAGGGCGGAAGCGGTCCACTCAATGCCGTAGCCGATGAAAAGCGCAAGCGCGCCGAGAAGATGAGCAAAGACCGCCACTTCGAGCAAAGTCATAAACACCCCACCGGAAGTCCGTGGAAATTTCACCAAGCCTGCAAAGGAACTGGTGTTGTTACCAGAACAACGGCTAGCCGCGGTTGCGCTGAAATTCTCTCATGAAACTGGTGAGCGCTTCGACGGCTTCTAGCTCGACGGCATTGTAGAGCGAAACGCGCATTCCGCCTACCGAGCGATGGCCGGGCGTGCCGACGATACCCGCTGCGGCGGCTTGCTGGCCGAACTCTTTTTCAGCGGCTTCGTCTGGATCGGTCGCGGCGGACTGGCCGTTGCCGCCGGCGACGCGGAAGACGACGTTCATCAACGAACGGGAATCTTTTTCGACCGGGCAATGATAGAAGCCGTTGCTTGAGTCGATCGCGTCGTAGAGGAGTTGGGCTTTGCCATCATTGCGTTTCTGGACGCCCGTGAGACCGCCCAACGAATCGATCCATTCCATCATCAGACCGACGATATAGACCGCGAAGGTCGGCGGCGTGTGATAGAGCGACTTCTCCTTAATGTGCGTGCGGTACTGAAAGATCGTGGGCAGATTCCTGTCAGCGCGCTCGGCGAGGTCTTTGCGGATGATGACGACGGTGACGCCGGATGGGCCCAGATTTTTCTGCGCGCCGGCGAAGATCATGCCGAACTTCTTGACGTCAAGCGGACGGGAAGCGATGTCCGAGGACATGTCGGCGACAAGAGGGATTTCGCCAGTCGCGGGCAGCGCGCGGTACTGCGTGCCTTCGATGGTGTTGTTGGTGCAGATGTGGACGTAGGACGCATCGGGCGAGAACGAGATTTCGTCCTGGTGCGGAACGCGCGTGTGCTTCACCGGCTCCGTGCTGGCGGCGACTTTGTGCAGGATGCCCTTCTTCAATTCGGCGAGGGCTTTGGAGGTCCACGTACCGGTGTGGATGAGATCGACCGGCTTGTTCGACAGCGCAAGATTCATCGGGGCCAGCGAGAACTGGGTACTGCCTCCGCCTTGCATGAAAATGACGGCGTAGTCATCAGGAATCGTCAGATGCTTGCGCAGCCCGGCTTCGGCGGCGGCGTTGATGGACTCGAATTCCTGCGAGCGATGGCTCATTTCCATTACCGACATGCCGGAGCCGCGCCAATCGAGCAGCTCTTCGCGGACCCGCTCCAGGACGGAGAGCGGGAGGGCGCTGGGTCCGGCGTTGAAGTTGTAAACGCGCTTGACGGATGTGGCGGAAGCCGTGGATGACGACACGATCGGGGATCCTCTCTGTCCAGGCGATGAAGCACTTCCTAACCGGAATGCACGCATCCCTGTAGTCTTTCAGGATAACATGCGGCGTTGCGGCGCACCGGATTGCTCTCCCGCTCGTGCAGACCTAGGAGTAGAATCGCTGGCGGAGAAACGGGCATGAATCGAAGGGAATGGGTAAAGGCGAGCGGGACGGCGATGGCGGGGATGGCTGCGACACCGTACCTGAAGAGATTCTTCCGGCCGGAGGCGAAATTGGACTGCGTGTTCCAGCTGTCGGTAATCACGGACGAAATCACGCAGGATTTTGCCCATGCCCTGGATGTGGCCACGAACGAATTCGGTGTTGGTTTCGTCGAGCTGCGCGGGCTGTGGAACAAGAACATCGTCAACTTGGACGAAAACCAGGTGAATGAAGCGAAGAAACTGCTCGCGAAGTTTGATTTAAAGGTGACCGACATCGCGAGTCCGCTGTTCAAGGTGGATTGGCCCGGCGCGCCGAGATCGCAATACAGCCCCAAGGGCGATTCCTACGCCGCGAGCTTTTCGTTCGCCCAGCAGGATGAAGTCCTAGAGCGCGCGACAGCGATGGCGCGGCACTTCGGAACGAACAAAGTCAGGATGTTCGATTTCTGGCGGCTCGAGGACGACAAGCCGTACCGCAAAGCGATTGACGAGAAGCTGCGCGAATTTTCGGACAAAGCGGCGAAGAACAACATCAAGCTGATTCTGGAGAACGAGTACGAGTGCAACACGGCGACCGGATCGGAGTCCGCGCGGACGCTTGGCGCGGTGCCGAACAAGAATTTCTTTCTGAACTGGGATCCGGGAAACGCGGCGCGGCTGGGCGACAAAGCGTTTCCGGAAGGCTACGCGCTGCTGCCCAAGAACCGCATCGGGCACATGCACTTGAAGGACGTGAAGAAGAAGAAGGACGGCAGCTACGACTGGGAGTGCATGGGGCGCGGCATCATTGACTACGCCGAGCAGTTCAAAGCGATGATGGGCGATGGATATCGCGGCACGATGAGCCTGGAAACGCACTGGGACGGTGCGGGGAGTATGGAAGAGTCTTCGCGGCAGTCCATGGCCGGAACCAAGGAATTGCTACGCAAGGCCGGAGCACTCAAATGAGCGAAACCGAACGAAAGAAACGGCTGGCAGTTCGCGACGCACGTTTTTGAAGGTGGCTGCGGCGGGAATTGCGGTGAACTCGTCGGCGGTGAGTTACGCGAAAATTCTGGGTGCGAACGACCGGGTGCGCGTCGGGCTGTGTGGTTTTTCAGAACGGTCTCGCGACGCGCTGCTGCCTGCATTCCATCTGCGTGCCGCCCACATCGAGGCGGGCTACAGCCACTCGGTGGCGCTGTGCATGACGATTGCCGCGATTCAATCCGGTGCGCGCGTCACGTTTGATGATTCAAAGCAGCAGGTGATGGTCGCCGGAAGCCCCTGGCCGCGCGGTTAGCTGACGAGCGCGAATTCCACGCGGTGGCGCATGGGGTCTATGCGTTCGGCACGCACTTTGACGCGATCGCCGAGGGTCCAGGCTCTTTGTTTCGACTTAACGGCAGCGCCGCGCCCTCGGCCACTGCCTGGCACCCGACCGAGCGCAACGATGGCGTGGTCCGGTTCGCGATAAACGCAATGCGCGTCCGCAGCGTCTTCCAGCGCACCAATCGGCAACAAACCTTCCACAAAAACGTCAAACAGTTCCACGAAGCAGCCGTATTTTTGCACGGAAATTATCAGCCCATCGTATTCGTCGCCCAAATGTTCCTCCATGAACTGCGCCGTCTTCCATTCGCGCAACTCGCGTTCAGCGGACGCCGCGCGGCGTTCCGCTTCCGAAGTTTCCGTGCCCAGCTCTTCCAACTGTTTGTGGCTGTAGACCACTGCTTGCGCATGTTGCGGCGTGTGCGAAGCGGCAGGAGCAGTTTGGTTCGGATGAGCCAGCGCCCATTTTAGTGTGCGGTGCACGATCAGGTCCGGATAACGGCGAATGGGCGAGGTGAAGTGCGCGTATTCGTCAAAGCCCAGCGCGAAATGGCCCATCGAGTCGGCGGCATAACGGGCTTGTTTGAGCGAACGCAGCATCAGATAAGAGACGATGCGCTCTTCCGGCCTGCCCTCCAGCTTTTTCAGCAGCCGCTGGTAATGCTGCGGGGTAATGTTGAGATCTCCCGTGCCAGGCAAAGTGACCCGCATGCCGCGCTCGCGCCCATGTCCGTAGGAATCCGGACCGCCGGCTCTGGCGGGGGCAGGAACGCGGCCGTGCTTCACGGCAATTTCGCGGCGGTGTAGATCTTCCACTCCCAGCGTGTAGCCGAAGGCTTTGGCCACTTCCTCAAACTCCAAGACTTTTCTGGCATCCGGCTTCTCGTGAACGCGATGCAAGGCCGGCAGTCCGCGGCGCAGCAGATAACCTGCGACGGCGCGGTTGGCGGCGAGCATGAACTCTTCGATCAGGCGGTGCGCGATATTGCGCTCGCTGCGGGTGATGTTGGTCATTCGCTGTTCTTCGTCAAATTCGATAACCGGCTCAGGCAAATCGAAATCCACTGAGCCGTGTTCGTTGCGGCGGGCGTTGAGCAGTAGCGCCAGAGTTTTCATGTCCTGGAAATGATGAGCGAGGTCCGCGTAGCGCGCAGTGGCCTCGGCGTCGCCTTCCAGAACCTTATTTACGTTGGTGTAGGTCATGCGCTCCGCGGACTTAATCGCACCGGCAGTCATTTTCGAATCGCGCATGCGACCTGATGCGTCGAAGTCCATCAGACAGCTCATCACCAGGCGGGCTTCACGGGGATTCAGCGAACAGATACCGTTGGAAAGCGCTTCTGGCAGCATAGGCACAGCGCGATCGATGAAGTAAACCGAAGTTCCCCGCAACCGTGCTTCGCTGTCGAGTGCGGTGCCGCTGCGTACATAGTGCGCGACATCCGCAATGTGCACCTGCAGATGCCAACCGCCGTCGGCGCGGCGTTCAACATAAACCGCGTCGTCGAAGTCCCGCGCTGTTTCGCCGTCAATCGTGACGATGGGCAAGCCCCGAAAATCCTGGCGGCCGTGCAGATCGGACTCGTCGACCGCGTGGGCCCGGTGCTCGGCTTCCTGCAGAACCGCTTCCGAAAACTCGTACGGCAAATGGTGTTTGCGGATCACGATCTCGGTGTCCACGCCGAGCTCGCCGGGCTTGCCGAGAATCTCGATGACCCGGCCGATGGGCGCGATTCCGCCTTTCGGGAAGCGCAGCAGTTCGACGTTCACGACCGCGCCATCCAGCTCGGCCACCTGTCCAAGACGGCGCAGGTGAACCGAATTCTTTGCGTCGCTCACGCCATATTTTTCCTTCAGAGCTCTCGTGAGCTCGTCGCCCGGCGGAATCTCGACCTGATGTTGAATGCGATTGTCGTACGGCAGGACCACGTTGCCTCGCGGGCCGTAGCGGAACAGTCCGACGATGGTCGGATGCGCGCGATCGAGGACGCGGACGATGCGGCCTTCGGCGCGCTTGCCGTCAGGGCCAGAACTAACTCGACCCAATTCGAACTGCACGCGATCGCCGTGCATGGCGTCGCCAATGGCGTCACGAGGTATAAACACGTCTCGATCGAGCTGCGGCATCGGCTTGCCCGGCACCACAAAGCCGTAACCGTCCTGGTGAAGGATAAGACGTCCGGTGAGCCCTATGGAGCGGCCCGCCTGAGCATCGGCGGAGTGGCCACGATTCCGGTCGGACTGCGCCAGTGGCGCTTCTTTGCGCCGCGAGGACAACGCAAATCGTCCGCCCGCAAGCTCAGCTATGACCTTTCTTTTCTTTAGCTTAGCCAGCGTCTTGAGCAGCGGTCGTCGTTCCTGACGGCGCAGCCGCAATCCACGCAGAATTTCGTCTGCGGAGGCTCCGCTTTCCCTAACTTGCAGAAAACGCAGGATGTTATCAACGCTCAAGGGAGCATGGTCATTCATCTCAGTTCTCTTATCGCTCACTGCCAGGGCTCTCGTAAAGATTTCATCAGGATTTGTGTCTTTTCCGAAAATAAACGAAACCGTTTTGCCAGTTTCGGGGTTAAATAGCTAGGCCAACACACGACCGGTTGACCACCCTCCGTCAAGTCAACCGGCACATCCCCGCAAGGGGATACAGGGAGGCGGGAAGACCTGGCCCGCCTCCTTTTTTCTAGCTTATTGAGCGTTTCCTGCCAATTCGAGATCATTAAGCATATTGACCCACACTGGTAATTGCTATCGAGATGCCTTAAGGTCCTTCCAGTCGCAATTCATTATTTGGTGAGAGCTTAAGAGAACTCGCCATGCGCGGATTTTGCAGCGCTCTCGTGGCGTTGCTTTTTGGATCCCACGTCAACCTTGCCAGGATTCGGGCCCTCCATTCTTCAAACTCCTTCAAAGAAATCTAGTCTAAACTCTGTGAAAAATTTCGACTCGAAGCTCTCAGATCGAAGGCGATCCTATGTCCGGCTGCGTCACCGATCGGAGTGTGAAGGATTTAGATATTTTGTGACATCTTGCTGCTAGTAATCGGCTTTGATCAACTTTTTCTAGCGACTTGCTTGGTGATCGTGGTGAAGCGCGTGATTAGTTCACCTTTTTCAGAGGAGCGGTTCCAAGCGACGCCAATTTGATATTCGGCTTCCGCGCTCCTCAGTTCATGAAACTTTATTCCGCTGAATCGAATTTTGGTTACCTTGCTCGGAAGGAGAGACACTCCTAGCCCTGCCTTAACGAGACTTAGTATCGTGAATATCTCATTTGTTTCTTGGACTACCCGGGGCGTGAAGCCCGCCTTTCGACACAGCGTGAAAGCCCGATCCAAAAAAGTAACGGCGTCAAATAGAATAAACCGCGCGTCACGCAAACAAGCCAATCCCTGCCGGGTGTCGTAGTGCATCGATTTCGGAGTGACAGCAACAAAATAGTCGCAGTCCAGTAAGAGGCTGTCGAGTTCAGCATGCGCAACCGGCAGTCTCAGGATGCCAATGTCGATCCGTCCATCCAGCAACGATTCGACTTGCGAAGGAGTCTTCATGTATTGCATCTGCAAATCAATCAGAGGAAAAGCTTTTCGGAACTTCACAACGGCACGCGGCAGGATGTCAAGGACAGACGCAATACCGAAACCAATGTGCAGGGTGCCCGCCAATCCTTTCGCCGCTTGCTGGACTGCGCTCAAGGCATTTGCTCCTTCTCGAATCACTTTTTCTGCGTAAGGAAGCAATACTCTGCCTGCTTCTGTGAGTTCGACTTTGCGCCGGCTTCGCACAAAGAGCCGTCCCCCAATTTTGTCCTCTAACCGCCGTATCCGCTTACTGAGCGCCGGTTGCGAAAGGAAGACCCGATTTGAGGTTCGACCAAAGTGCAATTCTTTCGCGAGCACAACGAAGGAATTGAGTTCGGACATCTCCAGATACATGACTATAAGTTATCACAGAGTATTTATTAATTCATTGGACGAAAGAGTTGTAGTTCCACTATCAACAAGGTAATGGACCCGCCTTGCACCAGCTAGCTCCAAGCGTCATGTTCAGAGTCTGACGTGTCAAAATTCCGAAGGAGTCGCAGAATGCTCATTACGAGACGGCAGGCGCTCATTTCGGCTGGCTCTCTTGCCACTGTTTCCACGCTTCCGCTGGATTCGCAACCGCGAACCTCGAGTTTCGCAACCTATGATCAAGTCATCGACAGCGATGCCGAGCCAGTATGCCTAACGGACTTCGAGCCGCTCGCAAAGAAGAAAATGGGAGTGATGGGCTGGGAATATATGATTGCCGGCGCTGCCGACGAACTAACGCTGAGGTGGAATACGGAAGCCTATCAACGTCTTCGCCTCAAGCCACGGGTTCTGGTAGACGTTTGTCGCGTCGACACTCGTGTCAGGCTGCTTGGGCAGGAACATGCGTATCCCATTTTGCTGGCGCCGACGGCGAGCCAGAAGCTGGCGCATCCGGATGGCGAATTGGCCACAGCACGGGGAGCTTCAGCGGCTGGCATTGCAATGGTGCTTAGCTCTTTCTCGAATACCAGCCTTGAGGATGTGTTTGCAGCGGCAAGAACTCCGTTATGGTTTCAACTGTACACCCAGAGAGACCGCGGCTTTACCCGAGAACTAGTGCAGCGGGCGGAAAAGGCTGGCTATCAGGCACTGTGCTTAACTGTCGATTTCCCAATCTCCGGTGCCCGCAACCGGGAGGCTCGCGCGAATGTCAAATTGCCGCCTCTCCCCAATTTAGAGGGACTCAAAGAGAGCAAGGGAACTAGTCTGCTGCCCACTGGACTTGACATTTACAGCTCTGTTCTAGACCCGACCTTTACTTGGAACACCATTGAGTGGCTGCGCTCTTTTACCAAACTCCCAGTGTTGGCCAAGGGCGTACTCAACCCAGATGACGCTGAACTCGCAATAAAAGCTGGCGTATCGGGAATTATCGTGTCTAACCATGGAGGACGTAATCTGGATACAGTCCCTGCAACCATCGAAGTTTTGCCACTGGTCGCAGAAAAAGTAGGCGGGCGAGTGCCAGTGCTTGTGGACGGCGGAATTCGCAGAGGCACAGATGTACTTAAGGCGTTGGCATTGGGTGCTAACGCAACACTCATCGGGCGGCCCTATGTTTGGGGCTTGGGTGCGGAAGGGGAGCGCGGGGTGACCAAAGTCACTAATATTCTGCGCCGTGAATTCGCAATGGCGATGGCACTAACGGGAAGACCCACTATCGCAAGCATTGATCGGTCCGTGATCTGGGCCTAGCCGGTCGCGATGCATCCACCACAACTCCGTGCGGCGGCAAAGAAGAAGTCAGAGATCAACCTACCATTTGCCCAAGTTCTTGATCACTGCCGAAAAAAGTCGAACAAGTCCTTGCATGAAAGAGGCGACCAGTACCCATGTGTCTGGTTTCCGACTCGCCGCAATAGAGCCACCCTTTTCTTGGCGCGTACACGCAATGGACAGCGGGAAGCGCTTTCGAGCGGATTACGCGTTTTGTGCGCGTAGAATATCCAATAAGTTGCGTGGAATCAGAGACGGTAGATAGGCAGACCTGGCCCGCCTCCCTTTTTAGCTTATCTAGCGTTTTCCAGCGTTCCTGCCCTTTGAAATGAGCAGAAATTTGAGTTCCGTGAAACCGTTTAGATGCCTGCGTCCGTTTCTTCTGTCGACATACTCGAGATGAATCTCTCGACCCCCGGCGTGTAGTAACCCGACAGCGTCGAGTTGCGGTCCGGTCTGCGTGCTCCGTCTTTTGGCTATCGACTCGGATTTGCCCCTCGGAGAACCAGGAAAGCTCAGGAAACTCTTCTTCAGCAAACGAGCAGTTATTGCTAGACTCCCAGCCAACGGACTCGCTAATAGCAAAGGATAGGTTTGGTCGACGCGGATAGAACCATCGCGCTGGTGCTCGACAACCTCGGCTCTGACACAGCAGAGACGGCATGGACAGAATTCCTGTCGCTGTATTCCGAAACGATCTTTGCAGTTGTCAAAATGTTCGCGCAAAATGCGGACGCCTCTGGCGATTGCTTCCTTTTTATTTGTGAAAAGCTTGCTGCGAAGGAATATCGACGTCTTCGTTCATTCCGACGAGACGGCAAAGCGCAATTCAGTACGTGGCTTCGCGCCGTGGTTCGAAACCTGTGTCTCGATTGGTATCGTTCCCGCTACGGAAGAAAGAGCATCTTCCGCTCGATCGCGTCGCGAGGAGCCGTCGACCAGGAGATTTTTGCAGCTGCCTTTCAGCGTGGAAAAACTACCCACGAAATCTGGCTCGAACTTGGTTTGCAGGGCCACAACCTCAGTTATTCAGAGGTTGAATCCCGAATCGAATACCTTCGGGGGCTTCTAACTTCTCGCCAACTCTGGCTAGTCAGTGTCGCAAGACTCAGCAACGAAACGGCGACAGAATCTCAGGCGTCAGCCGCTCCCGAGATTCCGGATGCGTCGCCAAACCCTGAGACTCTGACGATTCTGCGGGAAACTGACGCACGGGTCCGTAAGGCGCTGAGCCAGTTAGAAACCGGTGACCGCCTACTGCTCCGCCTGCGTTATTTGGAGGGCCTTGGACTCGCCGATGTTGCGCGACTGGTTGGATTGAAAGACGCCCAGACGGCGGACCGACGCATTCGAGAAGTTATTGAAAGACTTAGAGAGAACCTAGCCGACGGACGCTTGTTGCACGGAAAAGAGAAATCTGCTTCCGTGTAATGCTGGGGACGGTAAACAGTCTGCCCAAAACGTTCTTTGCCCGAAGCCGGAGGGTCCATTACTTTGCAGTCTTGCCCGAGTGAACAGCAACTTGCCGAGTACGCCGACCAACAGGCGATTGGAGCGCAGCGGCACGCAATCGAGCAGCATTTGGCGCACTGCGATAAGTGCCTGCGGCAAGTCGGGTTCCTGGTCAAGACTGCTTCGCAATTGGGAGAGCCAGTAAACCCGTCGCTTCTCCAGAAGGCGCTACACTCCGCCGAAAAAGCTAAAGGACGAATCGTTTTTCCGTGGGGGTGGGCAACTGTTGCTGCCGGCGCGTTGGCCGCCGTTTTGGCGATCATCGTAGTCTGGCCCGCAAGCCGGCAGACTCAGAGTGGACCGTCGCAGCCTGGCCGCAGCGATTCGGAAACGAAGCCGGCAACTCCTAGAACTGACCAGCCTTTAAGTTCGGTTACGCGGATTCAGGACGAAACAAATGTAGTTCGCGGTTCGGATTCCACCGAATCCCAAGTTCTTTTGTTTCCGCAGCCTGGCCAGGAGGTTGCCGTACGTGATTTCACGATTCGTTGGAGAGCCCAACACGGAGCTCAATCTTACGCCGTGCAGATTCTGTCCGCTGACGGCGACATCGTTTGGGAAACCCGCTGCCAGACGCCGTCAACCAGGGTGCCGAACGGCATCCTGACGAATGGAAGAACGTACTACGTGCATTTGAAAATGCACACTAACCGCGGCACCGAACAAGGGTTTAAGACCGTTGAATTCGTCGCGAAATAAGAACTGCGGTGGAAGTGAGACCTTCTATTCACCTTGCGTTTCGTATCCTCGGTGTGGCTCTGATCGCGGCCGTCCTTTGCAAAGCTCAGAGCGACGACCCCCTCAATCACGCAAAGCAGACCTACGCGCAGCACGGGGCTAGGGCAGCCCTTCCGGAATTTGAGAAGCTCCTTGTTGCTTATCGGCAGGCCAACGACAAGCGTGGTGAAGCGATCGTAACGGGCTTAATCGGAAACTGCTACAAGAAGCTCGGAGACTACCCGAGGGCGATCGCACAGCTGACCACAGCATTACAGATGAAGCGCGAGCTGCACGACCGGCTTGAAGAGGGCAAAACTCTCAGCCATCTAGGCTTGGTTTATTGGGAGCAGGGCGCATATCCAAAAGCAATTGATTTCCTCAATCAAAGCATGGCCATCGGCCAGGAATTACAAGACGCGCAACTTGAGGGCACTTCACTAAACAACCTCAGCCTCGTTTATGAAGAACAAGGCGATTATCAACACTCGCTGGAACAGTATCAGCGTGCTTTGGAGTTAAATCGTTCAGCGAAATATGAACCCGGGGCCAGTGATGCGCTCGGAAATATCGGGGGCCACTACCTGTTGGTCGGACGGTACTCTGAGGCAGAAGGCTACTATCGCCAAGCGCTGGAAATCAGCCAGCGTCTAGGCCTGAAACCCTCCGAGAGTCTGGATCTGGGAAACCTGGCGGCTTGCCTGCTGGGCCAGGGAGAAATCCAGGAGTCAATTCTCACCTACGACCGGGCAATCCAGATAGCGGCGGATGCGGGACAAACCAAGGAACTGGCGGACTGGTATCGGGGAAAATCATCGGCGCTTCTGCATGTTGGCAAGTTTGAGGAAGCCCTGCGAAACTATCGGCGCGCCGGAGAAACTTATTCTAAAGCCGGACTAAAACGGGAGCTCGTCGAGAATCTTGCCGATGTAGGCCACGCCTACCTTGAGTTAGGGGATCGCCAGGGCGCCGAGCGTAGCTTTGCGAATGCCGCCTCGCTGTCCAAAGCCATCGGCCATCCGCGCGGAACGATAATCAACCAATTGGCACTCGCGGAAATCAGCAGGCAGTCCGGTAGCTATTTCCAGGCACAGACGAATGCGCAAGCCGCTCTTAGGGAAGCGCGAAAGATGCAAGCCTCGGCCGAAACTGCGAGCGGTTTGCTTCTCATGGCGCGAATTCTGCAAGACCGGCACAGTCTGGGCAGAAGCCTGGAGCAGGTGTTGGCGGCGCGGGACCTTGCCGCGCGCGACGGCTTGCGTCTTGTGGAGGCGGAATCACTGGACCAGCTAGGTGAGCTGAAGCTTCTGATGAAAGCGCCAACGGAAGCCCTGGTGCCGCTCGAGACCGCGCGCACAGTGGTCAAAAAAGAGGGTGATATCGAGCTGCTTTGGCGCGTCGAGTACCATCGCGCTCAGTCTCTTGAAAAGTTGGGACGGGACGAAGAGGCGCTAGAAGCTTACAAAGAGGCGGTCGCGGCGATAGAAGACGTTCGCAGCCAGATCGGCCAACAGCGTTTTCGTACCGGATATCTGCAGGACAAGCAGCGGGTGTACGTCGCAATGGTTCGCCTGTTATTGAAGATGGGTAAGTCAGATGATGCATTCCGGTTTTCAGAACAACTGCGCGAATACAGCTACCAAAACCTTCGCGCCCAGTCCTTTAGCGTCCGCTCGAATCCCGCCGTCGCAGAGGCTGAAGGCCGAGTCGCTCATTTGCGAGAACTCTTTTTTGATGAAAGCAACCGTCCGATTGGTGAAAAGCGCAGCCAGGCAATGCAATTCTTCAGCAATGAACTAGCGCAAGCGCGGCGAGACTATGATGTGATTCTTGATCGATCCGCCGCCGAAAGGCACAGCACCCAGGTCAACATTACGCAGATCCGCGACTCGCTTGCGCCGGGCGCGGCCTTGATCGAGTACCTTGTCGGAGATGACCAACTGGCGATCTTTGTCCTGACTCGTTCCGGCATGAACACACTGACGCTGCCGATTGCGGAACGCGTCTTGCGCAGCAAGGTCGAGTTGTTTCGCGAACTTGTGGCTGATAAAGAGCGGGATGAGTGGCGTAAACCAGCAGCAAGCTTATATTCCCTGCTGATTTCCAAGCTTGAGCAGAACGGCTGGCTGCAAGGTGTGGACAAACTGATCGTCATTCCCGACGGAATACTCAATTATTTGCCGTTTTCGGCTCTGCCGCAGAATGCGCGAGACCATGCCCGCTTCCTGATCGAGCGTTTCGAGATTTCAGTTGAGCCGTCAGCTCTGGCTCTTGCTTCCATGCCCGTTGGGCATGCGGCGAGGTTGAAACGAGTGGCTGCATTCGCTCCCGCCAGATCTCGACTCAGATATGCCGCTCAAGAGGCCAGGGACGTTGCCGCTATTTTCGGTCCAGACGGAGAAGCGATTCTTGGCCGAGCGGCGACAAAAGCTCGCTTTCAAGAGCGCGCCTCCCGTTCCGATGTTGTTCATGTTGCAACGCACGGATTCTTTAATAAGATGAATCCGATTCTGTCGGGTCTACAGTTTGAACCGGCAGGATCGGATGACGGAAAGTTGGAAGTGCACGAAATTCTGGCAATGCAGCTCGCGGTCCGACTAGTAACGCTGAGCGCGTGCGACACGGCGCTGGGTGCTGGCAATTATTCAGAAATTCCCGCCGGGGATGAATTTGTCGGCTTGAATCGGGCCTTTTTGGAAGCTGGCAGCAATGCTGTCATTGCCAGTCTTTGGAAGGTGGACGACCGGTCGACTGCGTCGATGATGCGAAGTCTATACCGCAGGCTTGAGAGTACCGGTGCTGCTAGTGCTCTGGCGCAGGTTCAGCGTCAGATGCTGCGCAGCTCCCAGTATTCAAGCCCTTACTATTGGGCACCATTTGTACATTTTGGGCGTGACGATTCACAGGCTACTTCTGCGGAAAACCACTAGGTAGCTCCGTGTAATAGAGATGAAAGTGGCAATTTGTCTTTGGGGGAGAGATGACCAAGCCGATTCGCGTCGCCATTAGCACTTTTCTGAGCATCCTGTTCTGCTGCTTCTTCTCTCCCCGCCTGGTTGCCCAGATCACGGTTACAAACGCCAATCCCAATTCGGCAACACAGGGTTCGATGAATCTCAACGTGACGGTTGGTGGCAGCGGCTTCAAGAAAGGCGCCAAGGCCCAATGGTTCGTCAGCGGAACCACGAATCCCGGCGGCGTAACAGTGAATTCCACAACCGTCAACAGCTCAAACCAACTCACGGCCAATATTACGGTGGCAAGTGATGGCAATACCGGTAATTTCGATATCCAGGTGACCAACACCGACGGACGGACCGGAAAAGGGTCAGAACTGTTTGCGGTGAAGGCTGGCAGCGGCTCGAATACGAGCTGCACATCCGTGGCAATCAATCCTGTTCCGAACGCTTGCACCAGCACGACTGCGGCAACAGGCTGCCTCGATGGAAATTTTGGAACGAACGGCACGGTACTAGCGGGCGCGGGAAATTCGTCCGAGCCAGTGGCCATCAAACAGCAGAGCGACGGCAAACTGCTAACCATTGGCCAATACAATGGTTCGACATCGCAAAGTATCGAGATTATCCGTTATAACAGCGACGGCTCACTGGATTCCACATTTGGAACGAACGGGATTCTTGAGGACTACGTCTTTCCAGGCGGGACCTGTTGCTATGGAGTGTCGGACGGAGCGATCGACTCGAACGGCAACCTACTGGTTCTGGGAGGTTCGCCCAACGGGAATTTCCTTCGCAGATATTCCTCGGCTGGCGTTCCCGATGCGTCATTCAACTCCAACACTGCAAGTGTTTTTGCGAGTGGGATGAGTCCGAAAACCCTACGGCTACAGTCAGACGGAAAGCTCCTAGTTTCGGGAGGATATACCCCGTCGAAAAACACGTTTGAAGCATTCGCCATCCGATTGAACACTGATGGAACGCGCGACGCGACTTTTGGATCCAGTGGGTTGGCCGTAGCCACGAGCCTACCGAATTCGCTGGCTTTGGCCCTGCAAACGATAAACGCTCAGCAGTACGTCATCATCGGAGGAGCAAATTCCTCGAACAACTTTGCGCTGGTACGTTTTACACCATCCGGACAGCTCGATACCACATTTGGCTCGAGCGGACTCGCGAGCACGAACTTCTGCGCTTCCTCAAAAATCTACAATCTGGCTACGGATAATACAGGCAACGTCTTGGCGGCGGGTCTGGTTCAACTTTCGGTTAACGGAGTCCAGAAAATCGAACTGGCCCGTTACACAAGTGCAGGCGTCCTGGACACGACATTCGGCGACTCGTCGACTTCCTCGAGCGGAAGAACCGGGTTAACGGTGCTCGACACGTTTGGGTACACCAACCAGCCGACTTCATTAACCCCCGCCTTCGACAGCAGCGGCAACCTGGCGCATATTTTGCTGGCTGGAAACGGCTCCCAACTCGCGGGCTCCGCTGTAAATAAGTATTTGTTTATCGCGCGTTACAATCCTGACGGCAGCCTTGATCCGCTGTTTGGGATGGGAGGCGTCGCCGCGGTCAACTTCGGCAATAACAACAATTATGTGATGCAGTTGCCTGCCGACAATCTGGTGATTCAATCGGATGGAAAATACGCGCTGACCGGCGGCGCCACGGTTCTCTCCGGTGGCAGTTACGAATTTGCAGTTGCCCGCTATTGGCCCTAGACGAGTTAAAAAGGCAGAACTGCCGAACGCGACGCTATAAGATTCCCTCACATGACGCTCTAGTGAAGGCGTTGCAGAACACCAACGGCGCGAAGCAGAGAGGTCATGCTGTGTTTGGGCATGCTCAGATTCCAAGCAGCCCTTTCACTCTTTTTGCAACGTACAATTTTTTCTCGCCAAATGCGAGAGTGGCTAAGAATCCCATCGACTTTGAGCGAGTCGTCGCCGGCGTCGGATACAAAGTCAACGACCGGCTGAGCTTTGCGGTCTCGAGCCAGAACTTCCTTTTTAGGCACTCCCAGTTTGCGTTCCCGGTGACGGCGTTAAAGCTTCTCAGCCCTTCGCTCGCCTCAGCGTACCCAAACGGCATCAGCAATGCCGTTCCAAAGAAGCTAGCGGACGATTCTGCCTTATTTGTTCCTCAGCAATTCCCTCCATTCCGCCACCATCGTGAAGGGCAAAGCCCCAGTTTCTGCAATGCTATTCACCAGAAACCGCTGGCCGTCTGGACTGACGTCATAGGGAAAAGCGGCCTCTGCCAAGAATGCCCGGAAAAGCGGTCGGGCTTCGCCCAACGAGAATGTGTTTCCCTTGTTCTCGACTCCGACACCCACGAACTCGCCTCCCGGTGACACATAGAATAGTTCCTTGCTATCGTGGCGCCATCTCGGAAACGCTCCGCCGTTTGGGGACACCTGCCATCTTTTTGTGATCGGCACCTGTCCGAATGGCGACGTGTTCGACACTTGGTTCCCGTCAAAAGGCACGACGTAGACCTCTTCGCGCCCAGATTCTCTGGAGACATAGGCGACCCACCGACCGTCGGCAGAAAACTGGCCGTCGTATGCGGCGCCGGGCGCATGAATCAATACCCGTGGCTGGCGGTCCGCGTTGGTCGGCAACACCCAAATTTCCCCACGGTTCCGGGCAATAATATCTCCCTGCACACAGAGAATGAATCTTCCGTCTCGCGACCAGTCGGTGGGCCAGAGTGTTGCGTCGGGGTCCTTTGGTTGGACTAGCAGTTCTTCGCTGGCTGTGCCGCTGGAAAACTTGCGATAGATTCCGGGAGGGGCCTTCCCGCCTGGCGCGACATCAAACAGCACTTCATTTCCATCGGGCGACCAGGTGGGTGCACCCTTATCCACCGAAGTGTCGAATGTGAAGCGCATCGGCACGTCCCGCTTGAGTTCCTGAATCCAGATATCGCTGTTGGGGTCGCCCTTGGCGTAGGCTACGTTCTGGCCATTCGGCGAGAGCCTGAGATCGGACGAATTGCGCGCTGCCGCGACCTCGGACAGTTTCTTGCCGGATCGGTCAAACCAGAGGAAAGAGGTTGCGTTCGTTGCAAAGCCGGTGCTGGGTTCGAAGATCAAAATTCTTTCGGAAACGGCATAAAGAGCCGCATCTACGCTGGGGACATAAGCAATCCCAGCGGCTACTGACTCTGGCTCGGATTTGACGTTTCCAGCCGAGGAGTCAAAAGCCGCGGCCATAAGATCCGTGCTAGAGCCGTTCGGTTGCGGATAGAACAAAAAGCCCGAGGCGAACGTGATATTGCTCGTTGTGTGCAGCACCAGTCGGTTCTCGCGTCCGTCAACTGAGGCGAAATAGGTTCCGGTGTAGGCCGATTCGTTGCCGTAAGCACTGTAAGTAAAGTGGTTGCCGTCGGGTAGAAACCTCGGCCAAGAGTAACCTCCGTTTTTGGATTTATCCAGGCTTCTGACCAGAGTGGGCGTGCCTCCGGAGGCTGGCACTCCGTAGATCCCGGCTCCGATTTGCGGCACAAAGAGGATCGTTCCTTTCTGACCCCACGTCCCTCCACCGGAATATGGCGCGTCGCAAAGGGGAAGAACGGATCCGCTTGCGACCTGGACCGTCTTCAACTTGCCGTCCGCAAAGAATCCGATAGACCTGCCATCAGGCGACCAGAATGGCGACGTCGCATCTTCGGTTCCGCGCAGAGACTGCGCCGAAAACGAATCCAACGAGCGTAACCACAGCATCCTATGGCCCTGCTCGTCGACCGCAACAAAAACGATAGTCCGTTCGTCAGGCGAAAGTTTTGGCACTCCGGCAAAACGGGTGCCCGCCGGCGGAATCAGCGAGGAAATGACCACGGGCCTGCGTATTTTCGTTTGTCGGAAATAGAACCCGACTAGGCTCAGCAGCCCCGCCGCGAATGCTGCTGCGACTGCCCAGGCAACTCCTTCCCGCCTCTTACGTTCCTTAGCAACGGACGCCGGTACACCAGCTTGTGAGCCAGTCTCCGCAATCCAATTCAATTCGCTCTTAAGGTCGCTTGCACTCTGCCACCGTTCGTTGGGATCCTTGGCCAAACATTTCTTAACGGTGTGATGCAAAACCGCGGGCGTCATCGGTTTTATAGTGCTGATCGGCTCGGGCTCTTTTTCCAGAATCGCGGAAGCCACGCTGAGCTGACTTTTTCCTTCGAAGGCCTTCTTTCCCGTAAGAATCTCGTACAGCACCGCTCCCAGCGAAAAAATATCGCTCCGCCCATCCACCTCTTTTCCTTCTACTTGTTCCGGCGACATGTACTGAAACGTTCCAACAATCGTCCCCTCTTGCGTGACCGGCGAATCCATCGTCGTCGCGGTTATTGTCGCCAAACTCGCCGCCACGGCAGGCTTCGCCAAACCAAAATCCAACAGTTTCGCGCCGCTCGCCGTCAGCATGATGTTCCCTGGCTTCAAGTCCCGGTGCACAATCCCCGTGCGGTGCGCCTTGTCCAGCGCATCCGCCACCTGCGCGCCGTACTTCAAAACCTGCTCCAGGGGCAACGGACCCTTCTCCAATCGCTTCGCTAGCGTCTCGCCATCGACGCACTCCATCACCAGATACTCGATCCCATCCTGGGACCCAATATCGTGCAGCGTGCAAATGTGCGGATGATTCAGCTGTGAAATGGCCTTCGCTTCCCGCTCGAATCGTTGTTTGCGCACAGCGTCGGCGGAAAACTGCGCAGGCAGAATTTTGATGGCAACGCTTCGGTCGAGCCTAGTGTCGCGCGCGCGGTAGACCTCACCCATCCCGCCCGCGCCCAGCGGAGCCAGAATCTCGTAGGGCCCGAGGTGTGTGCCCGAAGCGAGGGACATAAGTGCCGTGATTATAGCCTTAGAACCGCCCTCGGACACTTCTGCGGTCGGGCAGCGCCTAACCGGCCAACTCCCTCCGGCGGATCCGCTCGGAGCCTTGATGAGCGCTTTTTTCAACGGATGGTGCGTTTCGGGCGCGTGGAATCAGAGACGTTTAGATAGGCAGAACTGGCCCGCCTCGCTTTTTTAGCTTATCCAGCGTTTTCCTGCCATTTCGCGATGATTAAGCAGATTGACCTACACTGGAAACTGTATCCGACACCCAATACCAAGAAGTAGTGTGGCTTGACTTCGTCTGCGTTAGATATATAACATCAAATCGAAATGACTGTACGCCACGAGGCCAATCCGGCATGGCTGCTCCTGGCTTTTACCCTGCCCACCAAGCGCGCCAGCCAGCGCGTGGAAATCTGGCGCAAGCTACAGCGCTTCGGTACCGTGCCACTCGGCAATTCCGGCTACCTGCTGCCAAGCAACCCCAACAACGAAGAGCGGTTTCAGTGGCTGGCGACGGCGATTCGAAAATACGGGGGAGACGCATCCGTGGTTCACGTCGAGTCCATCGACAATCTTTCGCGGCCTCAGCTGATTGGCCGTTTCGCGGAAGCTCGGGCGCGAGAGTATCAGGAGCTGATTCACGAGCTGCAGACTTTCTCCCTGACAGTTGCCGAAGGAAAGGGCGCTGGCCGTCTCAGCCGGTTGCGCAACCGCTTCCAGGAGATTGTCGAAGTTGATTTCTTCGACAGCCCGCTGCAAAAACGCGCTCAGGAATTGCTGGAACAAGCGGCCAAGGTGCGTGGGTCCAAAGCGAGCGCCCCAAACGCGAAGATCAAACCAAAGGATTATCGCGGCAGGCTGTGGGTGACGAGACCAAGGCCTGGCATCGATCGCTGCGCGTCCGCTTGGCTGATCCGCAATTTTATCGACCGCAAGGCGCGGTTTGCCTTCACGCCGGAAGATCGTGTGCCCGGAGGTGGTGTGCCCTTCGATATGTTTCACGAAGCGGGATTCGGGCACCGCGGGGACCACTGCACCTTTGAAACGCTCGCGAAGCAGTTTCACATTCGGGACCTAAAAGTTGGTCACATCGGCCAAATCATTCACGACGCGGATCTTCTGGACGAGCGGTTTGGCCGAAGGGAAGGTTATGGCGTGGACGAAATCTTAAAAGGATGGGCGCAGCAAGGAATTCCGGACCACAAGCTTTTGCAGCGTGGAATGCAACTGATCGAGGGCTTGTATCACGCCCCACGGAAATGACTTGAGGGAGTAGACGGACGTGTTCGCAAATCATCGAGGGTTATGGAAAGCGGGAATCGGCGTGGCCGTGATGCTGGCAGTGGGTTTTCCAGTACTCGGGCAGGCGGAACGGCAACAGACAAGAGTATTCACGCT
Organism: uncultured Acidobacteriaceae bacterium; assembly: GCA_964594885.1. Taxonomy (GTDB): domain Bacteria; phylum Acidobacteriota; class Terriglobia; order Acidiferrales; family UBA7541; genus Acidiferrum. Next base: position 117,266 of record CAZQOB010000001.1, on the reverse strand, counting down.
TGAAGAAGCTGTGGACTTCGCGCTCAGAAACTATCCTGCCGTCCGCGCATCGCTAGAACGTGTCCGTTCAGCGGAAGCGGGTGTGGGTGTGGCGCGGACAAGCTACTTGCCGCGAACTGACATCCTCTGGCAATCGAATCGTGCCACCGACAACAACATTGCCGGGCTGACCATACCGAACTCCGTCATCGCTCCAATCACCGGTCCGGTGACACTCTCACCGTCGAATCGCAGCGCCTGGGGAAGCGCTAGCGGTTTGCTGTTCTCGTGGGAGCTGCTTGATTTCGGCTATCGGCGGGCTAGCGTGGGCGCCGCGCGTGCCGTGCAGAACCGTGCTTCAGCGGAAGCGTCCCTGACACGGCTCGATGTCAGCATCGGGACAATCAACGCTTACCTTAGCTTGCTTGCAGCGGAGCAAACAGTGCGAGCCGCGCAAGCCGATCTAGAGCGGCGTGAAACCTTCACGAAATCGGTCCACGTTCTCGTCGACAACCAGCTTCGCGCTGGCGCGGAGGCTTCGCGGGCCGACGCCGAACTTGCACGCTCGAAGGTGAATTTGGCGCGGGCGCAGCAGCTGGAGGCAACAAGCCGCGCACAACTCGCAGATATTCTCGGTATTGCTGATTCGCAGGTTGAAGTCAGGGAGGGCACGCTTCTCGGCCCGCCACCTGCGGTTGCTTTGCCCCCGACACCCGTTTCTGGAAACCCCGTTGCACAAGTGCAGCACGCGCGCGTGCAGGAAGAGCAATTACTGGTGCGTGCACTCGACCGTTCGTATTACCCAAAGCTGTATCTGCAATCGGTAGCCATGGGGCGCGGCAGCGGAGTCGATCCAACCGGAAAATTCCTCGGCGGGAGTGAAGGCTTGGGACCAGATCGCGCAAACTGGGGAACTGGCCTGAGCGTGACGTTCCCGGTGTTCGATATTTTTTCCATCAAGTCGAAGAAGGCGGTGGAAGCGGCAAACGAACGGGCGGAAGAAGCGCGGTACGACCAGGTGTTGCAAGACTTGACGGGGCAACTCCGCAAAGCGCAAGCCTCGCTCGATGGCGCACGGAAGGTAGCCGACAACACGCCTCTCCAGCTCGATGCCGCCCGAACCACGGAAACCCAGGAACGTGCCCGTTACCAGGCAGGGCTGGCGACGCTCGTTGATGTTTCGGATGCGCAGAGTTTTCTAGTACAAGCAGAAATCGACGACGCACTTGCCAGGCTTGCGGTCTGGCAAAATCTGGCTTCGCTTGCGGCGGCGCAGGGTGATCTCACGCCATTTCTGGAATCGCTGCGAAACAACTCGCAAGGAGCTAAATAGCAATGTGGCTCCTGCGCAGCGCACTTCGCAATCCGATTTCGGTCATTGTCCTCGTGATCGCTGTGGCCTTGTGCTCGATACTTGCGCTCACGCGCATGTCTATCGATATCTTTCCCAATCTGAATCTTCCGGTCATTTATGTAGCGCAGCCGTACGGGGGGATGTCTCCCGCGCAGATGGAAGGCTATCTCGTTTATTACTACGAGTATCACTTCCTGTATATCACCGGCATTGAGTCTGTCGAATCGAAGTCGATCCAAAACTTAGGGCTGCTAAAACTGACGTTTCATCCGGGCACGGACATGAGCCAAGCCATGGCCCAGACGGTCGGGTACGTGGATCGTTCGCGCGCGTTCATGCCTCCGGGAACGGTCGCACCTTTCATCATGCGCTTTGACGCAGGGAGCGTGCCGGTCGGTTATTTGGTTTTTTCGAGCACGACCAAGAGTGTCGGCGAAATTCAGGACTTGGCGCTGAACCGAGTGCGCCCCCTTTTCGCAACTTTGCCTGGGGTTTCGGCGCCTCCACCGTTTGGAGGAGCCGCGCGAACGATTGTGGTGAGCGTCGATCCCGACCGCTTGCGGGCTTATCGCATGGCACCTGAAGAGGTAGTACAGGCTCTGAACGCCGGGAACACGATTGTCCCGGCAGGAAACGTCAGAACCGGAGATCTGCTGCGGCTCGCGCCGATCAATTCAGTCGTGACGAATATCAAGGACCTGCAGAATCTGCCGCTTCGTACCGGCGCAGGTCCGACCGTGTTTCTTCGCGACGTCGGCACCATCGAAGATTCGAGCGACATTATTACCGGCTACGCCGAAGTGAACGGACGTCGTACGGTTTATATCCCGGTTACGAAGCGAGCCGACGCCTCGACGCTCGGCGTTGTCAATGAAGTGAAAGCAAGCCTCTCTCAATTCCAGTCTGTCGTTCCACTCGATATCAAGATCGACTATGAATTCGACCAGTCGTCCTATGTCCGGAACTCTTTGCTCTCTGTGGTAAAGGAGGGCCTGCTCGGTGTGGTCTTAACGGGCGTGATGGTGCTGCTCTTCTTGCGCGATTGGCGGAGCGCCATCATCGTCGTCGCGACGATTCCTTTCGCATTGCTCACGGCGGTCGTGGCTCTATGGGGTGCCGGCCAGACGGTCAACATCATGACGCTCGGAGGGCTGGCGCTGGCCGTCGGAATTCTCGTCGATGAGTCGACGGTCATGATCGAGAACATCCATAACCATCTCGGGCAGGGGCACGGACGAGCAGTCGCAGTTCTGGAGGCAAGCAAGGAAGTACAGCTTCCGCGCATGCTCGCCATGTTGTGCATTCTTGCAGTTTTCGTTCCGTCGTTTTTCATGACCGGGGTTTCCCGTTCGCTATTTGTCCCGTTGTCGCTGGCAGTCGGTTTTGCGATGGCCGCTTCCTATCTGCTGTCGAGCACCCTCGTGCCGGTGTTGTCGACTTGGATGCTGCACGAACACGCGCCGGAAGCGAAAGGCACTCCTTCGCTTCTAGATCGCGTAAGGGAGGGTCTCGGCCGCATTCTCAACCGGCTCAGCGCTATTCGCGGGCTTGCGGTCGCAAGTTATGTTTTGGCCTCGGTCCTGGTGCTTGTCCTGCTCGGTCCCTATCTCGGAAGGGAGATCTTTCCGCGCGTTTCTGCCGGGCAGCTGCTCTTACGCTTCCGCGCACCTGTCGGTACGCGGGTCGAGACGACCGAGCGGCTTAGCCTGGACGTTCTGCGCGCTATTCAGGAGGCTGCAGGCACAGGAAATGTCGGCGTGACTCTGAGCTATGTCGGCGCCCCTCCCCCGAACTATCCGATCAACACAATCTATTTGTGGACCAGCGGTCAGCACGAAGCGGTATTGCGCGTGGCCCTGAACCCAGACTCAAATATCCGTGTGGATGAGTTGGAAGAGCGCTTACGGAACCTTTTGCCCGACAAATTTCCTGGCTGCCAGTTTTCTTTCGAAGCCGGAGACATCGTCACGCAGATCATGAATTTTGGCGCTCCGACGCCAGTCGAAATCAATGTGGGCGGGCCCGATCTCGGCGCGGACCGCGCTTTTGCCGCGAAACTTCGTACGGAAGTCGGCAAGATTCCCGCGCTTCGCGATTTGCAGTACGACGAACCGCTCGACTATCCGAGCATCAACATCGACGTGGACAGAGAGCGAGCGGGCCAGTTGGGAGTGACGACCGCAGGCGTGGGCCGTTCGTTCCTTGCGGCCACGTCGTCGAGCCGCTTCGTGACGCCGAACTATTGGGCCGATTCGAGGTCCGGCGTCGCGTATCAGGTTCAGGTGCAGGTTCCGCAGTCGGACGTAACTTCGATACAGGATGTCGAACACATCCCGGTGACGCAGGGCGCGGCCGCGCACCCGCTGATGGGCGATGTGGCCCAGGTCGGTTACGGGAATGTCGTCGGGGAGTACCACCGGCTGAACGGACAGCGCATGGTGACGCTTACAGCGAACGTTTCCGGCGAGGACCTTGGCCGAATTTCGACTCAGCTGGAGAGCGCGATCAAACGAGCCGGGGAGGTTCCCCGAGGGGTCAAGGTCACGGTAAGGGGGCAGATTGGTCCGATGAAGCAGACGCTTACGAACCTCGGAATCAGCTTGCTTCTTGCGGTTCTCGTGATCTATCTGCTCCTCGCTGCGAACTTTCAATCGCTGAGATTAGCATTTGTTGTGCTCTCGACCGTGCCCGCGGTGATCTGTGGGGTGCTTTTGGTCCTGCTCCTGACCCGCACGAGCCTGAACATTCAGTCGTTCATGGGCGCGATTATGGCGATCGGCGTGGCTGTCGCTAATGCGATCTTGCTCGTCACGGTTGCGGAGGAATATCGGAGAGCTGGAAACGCCGCGAACGACGCAGCGATCGACGGAGCCAAAACGCGCTTGAGACCGATTTTGATGACGAGCATGGCCATGACCGCCGGGATGGTTCCAATGGCGCTCGGCATCGGCGAGGGGAGCCAGCAGGCGGCTCCGCTCGGACGGGCTGTCATCGGTGGGTTGGTCTTCGCCACCGCGGCAACGCTGTTGATTCTTCCGCTGGTGTTTTCGCTAGTTCAGCGCCACGCCGGGGTGAAGTCGCCGTCCCTCGACCCCGACGACCCGGCGAGCGCGTTCGCACGAAACGCTAATCCTTTGCCCGGAGAAACGGCATGAAACGATTTCGAATTTTGTCGGTCGTGGTTCTCGCCACAATAAGCGGCTGGTGCGCGTCGTGCGGGTCGAACACCAACTCCAGCACCAAGGCGGCCTTTGCCCCCGCGACTCCCATGGTGGAAGTTGCCAAGGTTTCGCCGAAGAAACTGTCCATCACAACCCGGCTGCCTGGTGAGTTGCAAGCGTATGAGGCTGTGGCTGTTTTTCCGAAGGTCACAGCGTATGTGGACGCGATCAGCGTTGACCGGGGAACGCGTGTGAAATCCGGACAGCTTATGGCCCGCCTGGTTGCGCCGGAGGTTGCAGCACAACGGGCGGAGGCCCAGTCGAAACTGCAGGCGGCCGAGGCGCAGAGTGCTGAGGCCGAAGCCAAGCTTGCTTCCGACCAGAGCACCTACGAACGCTTGAAGAGCGCCTCTGCTACACCGGGCGTGGTCGCCGGAAACGATTTGGAAGTTGCCCAGCGTGCGGTGGACGCGGACCGTGCACGGCTCGAAGCCATGAAGGGGAGCGCGGATGCCGCAAAGTCGGCGCTGAAATCGGTGTCCGAGATCGAAAGCTATTTGCTAGTGCGCGCCCCTTTCGATGGTGTGGTCACGGAGAGAAATGTCCATCCGGGCTCTCTCGTCGGTCCGGCAAACAGTACGTCGGGGGCGACGCCGATGCTGCGAGTGGAAAAGGCGAGCAAGCTGCGACTCGTCGTTCCAGTCCCTGAAAAATATGCAGCCGGCATGAACGAGGGCACGAAGGTGGAGTTCAGCGTTCCGGCGTTTCCGAGTCAGATCTTCTCCGGAGCGATTGCGCGGATTGCGCACTCGGTGGACGTAAAGACCCGAACGATGCCCGTCGAATTGGACGTCAACAACGCGGACGGACGTTTGAGTTCGGGGATGTTCCCGGAAGTCCTGTGGCCAGTGCGGCGCACGCAACCGACGCTCTTTGTTCCGGTCTCCGCCGTTGCGAGAACTACGGAAGCGACATTCGTCATTCGCATCCGCGATGGGAACACCGAATGGGTCAACGTTGAGACCGGCGAACTCGATGGAAAGTCCATCGAAGTTTTTGGCGCCTTGCATGAGGGAGATGAAATCGCGGTGCGCGGCACGGATGAGCTGAGGGCGGGAGCTCACGTGGCAACCAAACAGGCTTCTGACGCGACTCCCGCAAAGTAGCGCTGAGACGAGTTTCACCGGCCAAAGACGACAGGAGGTGTTCGATGATCAATCGCACGATGCTTGCGCTGTTGGGCTGTCTGGTCCTTTCCCGAGTGGCCACGCTGGCCCAGGAAGTTCCAGCCGAGTACCAGGAGGCGCTCCAATCGCTTGACCGGAAAGGGGACTTCAAGGACGGAGTATTGAAGGTCAATATTCCCAGGAGCGATCTAAAGATCACGGTTGAGGGAGTGCCGATACCGACCCCGTTCGGGTTCGGCGGCTGGGTTGCGTTCACGAAAGCAACACCCGGCGGCGAGGTGATGATGGGCGACCTGGTACTACTGCAGGAAGAGGTGAACCCGGTGATGTCCGCCGTCCTCGATAACGGAATCGAGGTCACCGCACTGCACAATCACTTCTTCTGGGACGACCCCCACGTGTACTACATGCACGTTCACGGAATGGGAAAAGTTTCTGAGCTGGCGCACCGCGTAAAGCCTGCACTCGATCTCATCGGCCATGTGAAGGCGGAAGCCACCACGCCCCTCGCGGCGGGCGGTCCGGCGCTCGATACGGCGAAGATTGCACAGATCGTTGGGCACACCGGCGAGCAGTCAGGCGAGGTTTACAAGATCACGGTCGGACGTAGTGACATCGCGATGAAAGACCACGGCGCGGCGATCAATGCGCGCATGGGGCTCAATACGTGGGCAGCATTTTACGGCACGCAGGACGACGCGGTTGTTGCCGGTGACGTGGCAATGCTGGAAAGCGAAGTACCGTCGGTCCTCAAAACGCTGCGCAAGAACGGCATCGATGTGGTCGCAATGCACCACCACATGACCGAAGAGAAGCCGATGGTGATTTTTCTGCACTACTGGGGCCGTGGCCAGGCCGACAAGCTCGCGAGCGCGTTCAAGGCTGCTCTCAGTGAACTAGGCAAAGGCGCGGCGTCGCGCTGAAAGAGGACACTTCATGCAAAACAACAAACGTTCGTGGCGAAGTGCAGCTCTCGTCGTAGCCTCTTTCCTGAGTTTATGCGCGAGCGAAACACTCGGACAGGCCCTGAAACAGGTCACCAAGTTCGATCTGCCCGGTCCGGCAGGAAAACGGTTCGACTACCTCACGATTGACGCGGACGACCACTACCTGATTTCGGCGCACCTCGCCGCGGATCAGACCTACGTGATTGACCTTGCGACGAACAAGGTTGTCGCGACGATCGCCGACACGCCCGGAGCGGAAGGGGTCGAGTACGTTCCGGAGCTCAAGAAGTTCTACACCTCGAACGCTCATGACAACACGATTGGTGTCGTCGACCTTAAACGGATGAAGGTCATCAAGAAGCTCAAGACGGAACTGAAGCCAGACGGGAGCGCATACGCTGCCCCCTTCCACAAGTTGTATGTGTCGGACGAGCGCGGAAAAGCCGAAGCAGTCGTCGACGTAACGAAAGACGAGATCGTGAAGACGCTGCATTTCGACAGCGAAACGGGGATGCCGCAGTACGATCCGGTCGCGAGGAAAGTTTACGTAAATCTGCAGGACCAGAACATTTTCGCGGTCATCGATCCTGCGACCGATACGGTGGTGGGTCGGTATTCGGTCGGGAAATGCAAAGGGAACCACGGCATGGCGCTCGATCCGGAGCATCACCGCGCGTTTCTCGCCTGCGAGGGGAACGAACTGATGACCGTTTTCGATCTGGACAAAAACGCTCCGATTGCTTTTCAGCCGCTGGCGGGCGGACCGGACGTCATCAAGTTCGATCCGGGTCTCCGACGCATCTACGTCGCCTGCTACAGTGGGGCGATTTCGATCTTTCACCAGGATGACGCCGATCACTACCGCAAACTCGAAGACTTTCGCGTCCAGCATGCCGTGCACACGGTCGCTGTGGATCTGGAGACCCACAAGCTTTACACGCCGGAACAGGAAGAGGATGGCAAACCGGTAGCGCGGATGGTTGTGTACGAAGCGGTCGGCGACCATTGACCGCGCTGCTGCTTGCAAGAAGACGGAGAGGAGGGCTCGGCACGAGCTGCGATGTCGTTGATGATTTTCATTCCAGCCTCTCTTCGCACCTTGCCGCGTGACGGCGCCCTTCTGTTTCTCACGCGATTCCTGCGCCTATTCGCGTACGGAGCGCTCTCGGTCGTCCTGGTCTTCTATTTGGTGAGTCTCGGCCTCACGGAAGCGCAGGTGGGACTGCTCCTGACGTTGACGCTGGCCGGCGACATCGCGATTTCGCTCTTGCTCACGACGCGTGCGGACCGGATGGGGCGGCGGCGCACGCTCATCGTCGGCGCGATTTTAATGGCCGGAGCCGGTGTTGCGTTCGCCTCGACGCGCAACCTGCTCTTTCTGATCGTGGCGGGAACGATCGGTGTGATCAGTCCGAGTGGCCATGAAGTGGGGCCATTCCTGTCCATTGAGCAAGCTGCTCTGTCTCACATCGTTTCCGCGCGCAGTCGAACTGAGGTATTCGCGTGGTACACGCTCGCTGGCTCGGTCGCCACAGCCTTCGGCGCATTGTGTGGCGGTGCGGCGGCGAGCATCGTCCAGAAGGCATCGTTCTCGGCGTCTGACAGCTACCGCGCGGTGGTTCTACTCTATGCGGCGCTCGGCGTCGCACTGGCATTTCTCTTCCTGAGTCTTTCGCCCTCGACGGAAGTTCGAAATTCCATTTCCGAAAAAAGCACGACGGCGGCGAGGAAGTTTTTCGGTATCGGCCATTCGCGTTCGATGGTCTTCAAACTGTCGAGCTTGTTCGCGCTGGACTCATTTGGGGGTGGCTTCGTCGTGCAGAGTTTTGCTGCCTACTGGTTCTATCTGAGATTCGGTGTCCAGCCTTCGCGGCTCGGCGTGATTTTCTTCTGGGCCAACGTGCTCGCGGGAGCCTCGGCGCTGCTCGCTTCGCGGCTAGCGACCCGGATTGGCCTGGTGCGAACCATGGTGGTCACGCATCTACCGTCGAATGTTCTTCTCATCCTTGTGCCGTTGATGCCCAGCGTTACCCTCGCCGTATTGGTGCTGCTGGTTCGGTTCAGCATCAGCCAGATGGACGTTCCGACCAGGCAGTCTTACACGATGGCCGTGGTTTGTCCCGAGGAACGGTCCGCGGCAGGTGGAATCGCCGGAGTGGCGAGGACGGCGGGAGCGGCAATTAGTCCGATCCTTGCCGGCTTCCTGTTCTCGCGTCCGGCGCTGATTGACGTTCCATTTTTCATTGCTGGGACACTCAAGATTGCGTACGACCTTGCGCTGTATCGGGGGTTCGCGTCGGTCCGTCCGCCGGAAGAGGCCGATTAACGAATTAACGGCAGGTTAAGGTTCGCCAGTCGAAAATTCTGGAGCTGAAATGGCGTTCATGCGGAGTATGACCCACAGCCGGCGGCGGGTTCTTGAAATCGCAAGCAGCATCGTTGTGCTGGTTGTGTTTGGCGCCACTTCTTCATGTTGCGCTAACGGTCAAACGCTGAGGCAGGTGGCGAAGTTCGATCTGCCGGGTCCGGAAGGAAAGCGCTTCGACTATCTCACTGTCGATGACGAAGATCATTTCTTGCTCTCGGCTCACTTGGGTCCTGGGATTTTGTACGTCATCGACCTGCGATCTGACAAAGTCGTAAAGGCGATCCCTGGCTTGCCGGGCATTACCGGTCTCGAATACGTGCCGGGAACACATAAGGTGTACACCTCGGATTGGGGCGAAGAGAAGATTGGTGTGGTTGATCTGCTCTCGATGACAGTAACCAAAAGACTAGCAACTTCCGCCAAGCCCAATGGGAGCACCTACGCCGCTCCATTCCACAAGGTTTATGTCTCGGATACCTTGGGAAAGGCCGTTGCCGTCGTTGATGTCAGAAAAGACGAGATCGTCAAAACGATTGGGTTCGACAGCGAAACCGGGATGCCGCAATACGATTCGTCGGCCCGCAAGGTCTACGTAAATCTAAGGAACGCGAACGAAGTTGCGGAAATCGATCCGGCGACAGACACCGTATCGGGGAAATACCCGGTGGATGGCTGCCAGTTCAATCACGGCATGGCCGTGGACTCAGAGCATCACCGAGCGTTTCTTCTTTGCGCCGGAAACCGAACATTTACGGTTTTGGCCTTAGACACACACAAATCCGTTGCGCATCTTCCGATGCCAGCAGGTGCCGATGTCGTCAAGTTTGATCCTGGTGTCAGGCGAATCTACGTAGCCTGCTCGAGTGGTTTCATTTCAGTGTTCGAAGCAAAGGACGCGGACCACTACCAAAAACTTGAAGATTTCTCGGTCGAAAAGATGGTGCACAGCCTTGCGGTGGATCTAGCCACGCATCGCGTTTATGCGCCCGAGCAGGAGGAGCAGGGACGGCCCGTCGCGAGAATGGTCGTGTTCGAAGCCGTGGTCTCAGATCGGAGCAAGCCATGAGCATTGGTCTAAAGATCCGCCTAAACATGCTGTTTCTGCTGTCCGCGACGGTTGCCATGGGGCAGGGGGCGGTTCCGTTGAAGCTTGAAAAGACGATCGAACTGTCGGATGTCGAAGGACGCATCGATCACATGTCTCTCGATATCGCTGGACACCGGCTGTTTGTTTCCTCGCTCGGTAACAATACCGTCGAGGTCGTCGATCTCAAAGCCGGCAAACGCGCGAACACGATCTCCGGTCTGAAGGAGCCCCAGGGCACCTTGTACGTCGCGGACAAGAATCGGCTGTTCGTTGCGAGCGATAAGGACGGGACGGTAAAGATGTTCGACGGAACGTCCTTCGAGCTCCTCAAGACCATAGAGTACGGCGACGACGCTGACAACCTGCGGTACGACGCCAAGCACCAGCGGGTGTATGTCGGATTCGGCGGCGGAGCTCTCGGGGAGCTGGACACCGAAGGACAAAAGATCTCGGAAACGAAGCTGGATGCGCACCCGGAGTCATTCCAATTGGAAAAAGGTAGTTCTCGCATCTATGTGAACTTGCCGGGATCGCGGAAGGTCGTTGTGGTGGACCGCGAGAAGCATTCGGTCATGACGAGTTGGGGGATGGGATTGACATTGGGCAATTACGCGATGGCCCTCGACGAACCTGATCATCGGCTTTTCATCGTCTCGCGCGCCCCGGCTCGGCTGGTTGTGTTGGACGCAGCAAGCGGCAAAGTCGTTCAAGGGCTTCCGGCGGTTGGCGACTGCGACGACATCTTCTGGGACGGCTCGCACAAGCGCATTTACGCCACCGGGGGAGAGGGGGCGATTTCGGTTTTCGAACAACAAGACCCCGATCACTACCGAGAGATCGCGCGAATCCCCACAGTCAAAGGCGCGCGAACCAGTTTTTTCTCTCCGGACTTGGGCCGGCTCTACGTCGCTGTGCGAAGGCAAGGCTCGGCGCCAGCGGCGATTCAAGTGTTCTCGGTCGTTCCATAAGTTTTGGGTCACTCGGGGTAGTACGGCGGGCTAAGGCAGGCCTTTTTGGTCGGCCCGTGAAGGCTGAATTGAGTTCGCGTTGATTCACATGTCTAGACCGAGCAGGTTAAGGGGACGCAACGAGTAGAAGCTACAAGTGGGAGCGCGCTTTCGGGACATTCCTGTCCTTGACGGTGTGTTTGTCCGCCCGCGGGAGCGCGTTCCCCCAGCGGGATAGCCAGAGTCCCCAGGCTGTAACGGCGACACCGGGCGCGGCGATGGCTGTTCGGGTCGATCAGGGTCCGAAGATGGACGGGACGCTGGGCGATCCGCTTTGGCAATCGGCGAAAACGATTTCGGAGTTCCACCAGCAGGAACCATACGAAGGCCAGACCGCGACAGAGCGAACGGAAGTACGCATACTCTACACGCGTCACGCGGTGTATTTCGGAATTCACTGTTTCGATTCCGAGCCGTCACGCATCATCGCTAGCGAACTGCGACGCGATGTAAGCCAAGACTTGGACGATCACTTCGAAATTCTGATCGATTCGAACCACGATCGCCGCGGTGCCTACGTGTTTCAGATCAATCCGCTTGGAACGCAACTCGATGGACTGATTGTTGAAGAGAAGAGGACGGAATCGGGCGACTTCGATGCCGGCTGGGACGGAGTTTGGACCTCAGAGGCGCGAGTTGGAGCCGATGGGTGGACGGCAACCGTGGAGATTCCATTCACCACTCTCAATTTCACGCATTCGACAGACGTCCGGTGGGGTCTGAATTTTAAGCGGTTCATCCGCCGAAAGAACGAATCAGACCTCTGGAAGGCGTACCGTAGAACCTTTGGTATTACAAAGGTGTCGGAAGCGGGAGACCTCGATGGCATCCGGGATATCGGTAGTGGACGACTATTCATCGTTAAGCCTTACGGCCTCGCCCGTTACGACAAACAAACGGGCCAAGACCCGAAGTTTCCGCTGACCGGCGGCGTGGACGTGAAGTACGGTCTCAGCTCCAATCTGGTTTTGAACCTGACCGGGAACACCGATTTTGCCGATACGGAAGTGGACCTGGAACCGTTCAATATCACGCCCTTCAAAGTGTTTATTCCCGAAAAGCGTCAGTTCTTTCTTGAGAATGCTGGGGTCTTTAACTTTTCCTTGGGCGACCAGGACCAGTTGTTTTTCAGCAGGCAGATCGGTATCGACCCAATCACCGGAAACCAAGTGCCGATCAACGGAGGCGCCAGGCTCACCGGCCGAATCGGACGTCTGGAGCTCGGCGTCATGGATGTGGACACGCGCTCGAGCGGCCCGAATCCCTACTCGAACTTCGCCGTCGTTCGCCTGAAAGAATCCCTATGGGCCGGCTCGTACGTCGGGGTGATGGGCATCGACAAACGTTCTGGCAACATTTTCGACAGTTTCAACCAAACAGGCGGCGTGGATACGCGCCTGGTCTTTTTCAAGGATTGGTTCGTGGACGCGCACATGGCGGAAACACAGTCGCCGGGAAATCCAAGCGGAGACAGTGACCTCGGGGCCTCTCTCACCTATCGATCGAACTGGGTCGAAGGAATCGTGGAGCGAAGAAAGACCGGCCCGAATTTCAATCCAGAGGTTGGCTTCGTGGAGCGTCCCGACTCCAACGAAACTTACGGCGATCTGACCTTCAAGGTGCGGCCGAGCATTCCGACCGTGCGCGAATTGCAGTTCGAAGGATTTATTCTTCATGCGCCCGACACTCTGGGCCAAGTGTCAACGCAGGAATGGCAGAATACCTTCCGCGCCGAATTTCACAACGGCGCGTACACCGACGACGACATCGTCGACGTGTTCACCCAGCGAATAACCACGCCCTTCCCCATCTACAAGAATGTCTTTATTCCGAACGGCCTGTACCACTTCACGCGACACCAACTGACTTACGGTTCAGGGCAAGACCGGAAATTCACTTACAACTTCTTCGAACGCTTCGGGAGTTACTACGGCGGGACGCTAAACGAATTTCGGGTACGCGCGAACTACCGCCCGACAGCGAAATTCTCCGTTTCCGCTTCCGAGACGTGGGACCGCTTTCGTTTGCCGCTGCCGAACGGGAATTTCTCGGTCCTGCTGGCAAGCCTGCAAGGAAACTACTCGTTCAATCGCTTCCTGACGTTTACCAGCGTCGTGCAGATGGACACATCAAACACCCAAGCGGCCAGCGCCAATCTCCGCTTGCGTTACAACTACCGGCCCGACAGTGATCTCTACATCATCTACAACGTCGGAACCCAGTTCGCTAGCATCGCTCCCGCGAATCCGCCGCAAGTCCGGGAAACGCGCTTCGCGGTCAAATGGACCTATTCGTTCGCTCCTTGAGGCCAGCTCACTTGATCCAGATATCGCGAAAGGCCATCGGCGAACTGGGATAAGACTGAATACCAATGAATCCAGCAGGTTGCCCGCCTATCTTAGCGATGCCGCGCGCAGTATCCGGGTTATCGAAGATGGTGGTCGCTTGCGAAGCGCCGGATTGAGTGTTCGTCAAGGTCACTTCGTAATGGTTCCCCGTCACGACGATGTCGTATTGAAACCACACGCCTGGAACTAGAGGCGGACCCGGAGTGTATTGCTGAAGGCGGTCGTCGTACCGACCGAGATCGTAGATAAAATCTCCGGCCGGAATCTTGTAGATCGCTCCAGTTCGGTTCTTCCAAAGGCCATCCGGTTCTGGCTTCCGACCATAGAAATCCTTGTTCACGTCGCCCCGGGCATTGTCGTCGATTTGAACTTCAAAGCCGGAAACTACGGCACTCCATGCCGGATTTCCGCCGACTTTGTCTCCGTCGGCTCGTGATGCAAGGTCCGTCGGAAGGCGCAGACGCGGATCGCGGAAGCGTACGAACACTCCGCTATTGTTGTTGTTCGGATCGAAGCATTTGAATTGGAGCCGCAGGTGAAAGTCTGCGAAGGCTTTCGTCGCCAGATATAGCAACGCGAAGTCCGCAGAACCGTAGGTTACGATCTCGCCGTCGATAAGGGCGAAGCCCTGCCCATTTTTCGCGTCAGCGCCCTTCCAAGAGTTGAACGTACTGGCAGTTCCGTCGAAGAGCGCCGTGAAGCCTGGATCGATCACCTGAACAGCGGGTCTAGGTAATACATTCGCCGTGAGCATGTCCGACGTGCGGTGAGCCAGTGCGATGCCCGTCAACATGGGGTTCGGCGAGCCGAGCGCTGGGAAAGTAGCCGGACTGGCGACGTAGCAATTCGTGGTGTCGTGGATTCTTCCGAACTCGTTGGTCACGGATGTAGCAGGGTCGGTGCCCAAGAACAGTGTCCCTGCGTCGTGATGGGTCGTGCCCAGGCGATCTCGACGGCCAGGATAAGGATATGCGGCCTTGATCTGCGCTGCCATGGTGTTGGCGGGCATGTTGATAGTGGTTCCATCGTTCGCCAGGATGTCGAACGGTTGCTTGTTCGCGAAGGCCGCAGCAACTTGGTCGGCGAGCGCGTCCATGGCGTCCCACACTTGCTTGTCAATCTGCGATTGCGGCGTCGTGCTGGTGCCGTCGCGGACGTCCGCCATCGTGACTTCCGCCGCGGGGCGACCGAAGTCGGTCGCGGTCGCCGAGAGCCGAACAAAACTGTCCGGGTTGTGAGTGGACATTTCGCCGATGCCGCGCACGGTGATGACCACGTGCGTGTCGGTCGCGTTGAGCAGCCCTTCCAGGTGTTCGATGTCGGGGACCTTTTGAAACAATTCCGCCTCGGAGTTGTCTCCGAGCTTCCCAAGCCCCGACGCCGTAATCTGTAAATGAGAGAAATGGTCCACGCCGTTGATGGTGGTCTTGCCCTTTACGAAGAGTGCTGAAACTTCCAGCGACTGCCGGTCGGATGGCGCGAGAAACGATAGCGCCGCGATCGGGATGCGGACTGTCAAGTTGGAGCGAAGATGGGCGACGAGGTTTGTTCCCATCCGCTGGGCCGCCCGGCCAGAGAGAGAGTCTTTGAAAGTGCCGAGCGCGAGGCGCGTGCTCTCAATCGTCCCGAGGGCAATGATGACTGACCCTTGATGGCCATCGGGACTCGGCTGTGTAAGGGAGATGACATGCTCGGCGCCAGTCGCATCCTGCACGCGAACACCTGTGGCGCGCACCCAGTTGTCACTCTGGGTTTCGGTAATGATGTCGAGAACGTGGCACTTGGGGGCTACCATCAGTCGTTTCCGCGCGTCGGCCTCGGTTCCGATTCCGCCTGTCTCGCCAGCAGCGATTCGAACTGCTTTGGTCAGCGTAGGTACGGCGCTGTACTTGTTGTTTGGAAATTCGCCTGGAGCTGTTCGGGCTTGCACAGCCAGAGGCGCTTCGAGCTTCAGCAAGTTTAGAAGGTCTGCACGCGGTGTTGTGTCACTGGAGTCAAATCCCAGCCACTCGCGTAATTGGCCATCGGGCGGTACAGGTGGAGGCGGGACGGTGGTTACCGTGCCGCCTGAGGCACCCGCTGCGGCTGCGAGCGTGGCGCTCTGGTTAAAGTAGCGCACGGCCGGATGGTCCGGCAGCGCCGCGAGCGGGATTGCTCCGGGTACATTGGCTGCGGTTTTCATAGCTTGAAAGAGTTGTTGTCGCAATGCCACGTGAAGACGCCCGAAGATGAAATCGTTCGAATCGGTCGCGCCGATCTGGTCGCTTGAGATTTCGAAGTACTTGTTGACCAAATCTGCCGCTACGCTCGCAGGCCACGAGCTTATTTCCGCCGCTAACATTTGTGGGGACCAGCCGCCCCAAGCCAGAGAGCGTCCGCCTACCGCGAAGAGCAGGCCTGGATACGCAAGCGCGGGATGCGAGTCCCAAGGCTTGCGAAAGTCGGGCGTCCCGCCCTGATACGGCATGTTCTGATTGTGTTCCGGTAGGGCGAAGGGACCGGCTTCCAGCACCAGAATGCGCCGGCTGTGCGTCGAATCTGCGAATAACAGAGACGCCGCGATAGTCGCGCCAAACGTACCGCCTCCGATGACAATGGTGTCGAAGTCTCGCTGCCTGCCTGCGACTTGGACTCCGGCGCTGTCCCGCGCCTCTTGCAGGGTGTTACAGAGGAAGCGGCCCATGTTGTCGAGCGTAAAGGCGGTTTCCTGGACATTGACTGGATTCGGACCCTCCTGAAGATTGCGGATCATGGGGACCTCCTGCTATGTGCTGGGAACACCAAAGCCAACCAAACGTCCGAGCGATAGCAATTCAGGCGAGAACCTCACTTCCAGCGTCCGGCACGGACCGTGTTCCGACACGACCTCATTACATAGTGAATGAAACATCGGAAGCGTTTCAGGACACGGAGCGTAACTGGCCGGGGACAACATCGTTCGTCGCTCGACTACTGAATTCGGGCATCACTCGGTGCGCGAGGCATGGGCTGTGGGTTCTGCGGATTCTACGCCAATGTACGGCCGAAGGGTATTGAAGCAATTGAGAATATTCAGTGACTGATTTGTTTACGCTCTTGATCCGTCTCAGCACTGCCCTCGCGTCGAGCGAAGCGCGGCCAGTCCGTTGGAGCTGCGGCGGAATTCTGATTTTTGGTCTGGTGCTTTGAGTTCCGCGGCCTACGGCCCTGAAGCGGCGTGACCTGCCAAGACGACCGACTCCAGCGTGTGGGGCGCGTCCGGCCACATTTACAACTTCACTCGCCACGATGAGGGAACGACCGAGATTGACGTTGACGTGGTGCGCGAAGGCAAGAACCTGAAAGGGCGAGTGCTCGGTTTCATGCTCAGGACGATCGGCAGGAGCGTTTTGCAGAAGGCCTTTGAAACTCCGTCAGAGCCGTTGAAGCCCGGAACTCTGCGCTGAGATTGGGATTCGCGGCGTAAGCATGTATCGAGCGAACCCGCCCGCTTGCGAGACTATCGGAAGATCACAAAGTTGGAATACCATCTACTGCGCCAGCCGCATCAGGTCAGATTCGAATCCACGCACGAATCCGTTCGACAAATCCATGCCACCAGGAGGGAAACCATGAGTACCACGCCCGTTCCGATGAAAGACAGCGGCGAACCCAAGACTAAGCCAGTCCAGATGAAACTGGAGGTCATTGTGATCCCCGTTTCCGATGTAGATCGCGCGAAAGAGTTCTACTCGAAACTTGGATGGAGGCTCGATGCCGATTTTCCCATCAGCGACGCACTTCGGGTCGTACAGTTCACGCCGCCGGGATCGTCGTGTTCGATCCATTTCGGCAAAGGAGTCACGCCGGCTCCGCCGGGCTCGGCTCAGGGGCTATATCTCATCGTGTCCGATATTGTGGCAATGCGTGCAGAGCTTGTCGCTCGCGCCATAGAGGTGAGCGAAATAGTCCATCGCGATGCTCTGGGCCCAGCCCGACTCGCTGGTCCACATCCGGAGCGGCGGAGCTACGCATCGTTTGCATCGTTAAAAGATCCGGACGGCAACAGCTGGCTGTTTCAGGAAGTGACCCAACGGCTGCCGGGCCGGGTTGACTCCGCAAGCACAACGTATGCCTCGGCGAACGAACTGGCGAGTGCGATGATACGCGCAGCGACTGCACATGGCGAGCACGAGAAGCGGAAAGGCGGCCAACGTGATGAAAACTGGCCGGAGTGGTATGCGTCGTACATGGTGGCGGAGCAAACCGGCGCGGCTTTACCTAAGTAGGGGCCCCGCCCAGACATAACCGGAATTTTTTCAGCAGCAAACAGCGTCGCAATACGGAGGAATTACGATGCATCCTTTACGCAAACTACGGGAATCCGGTAAGCCGACGCCCGCCCAGGTGAGCGAACTGCTTGCCGAAAACATTGTATTCAACAGCCCCATCCTGGTTCGGCCGATCGAGGGCCGTGAAGTCGTCGCGGCGATTTTTGCTCAGTCGAGCGCTACGCGTGGTTCCGGTACCTATACAGCCGAGTTTAAGCTCGATGAGCGCACCACCTTCTTGCGCTGGGTGGGGACCATGGATGGCCACAAGTTCGAGAGCTTGGAGGTCATCGTGGACAACGAGCAGGGGCTGATTGTGGAGCGCACGATTGCCCTCCGGCCGTATCCGGCTCTGAAACTGTTCCGCGACGCCATGTATGCATCGCTCAAGGATAAGCTGCCGCCCGATGTTTGGGACTACCCAACGCGGTAGCGAGTCCTCACAAGAATCCGAGTAAACTCCGCACTGAACCAGGAGGCTGCGCCCAAGCTCAGCTGGTCAGTGTGGATGAGACGTCGCAGCCGCCTAAATGACATTTAGACGGGGTTGCGGCTATGAATCGCTGCCAAGAGCCTTGGTGTTCGACAGGCAAGCGCGAAGATACTTTCGAAGAGCCTCGATGGGCCGCCCTTCGGAATTTTGCATCTAGACGCAGTGTACATTTGTTGGCGCTTTTTCAGCGGATTGTGCGTTTCAGGACTGTAGAATTTCCAGTAAGTTGCGTGGAATCAGAGACGTTAGATAGGCAGACCTGGCCCGCCGCCTTTTTTCCTGCCGCTAGCCCTGCCCGCCTTAACTTGAAAGGTTCCGCAAAGGCCCGCGCGCGCATATTACAATACCCGCTCGCTGCAAAACGATTTTGCTTCGCGATCGGTTGTGAACACACTTTTTTGTGGGGGCCGGCCTAAAAACATGGCGGAAAAAATTCTGGTGACTGGCGGTGCGGGCTACATCGGCAGCGTGGTGGTAGCGCAGCTGCTTGAACGCGGATATGAGCCGGTAGTCTATGACGATCTCTCGCACGGGCATCGCGCGGCCCTCGGCAGCAGAGTGAAGCTGGTAGTCGGCGACGTCGGCGATCGCCCGGCGCTCGACCGCGTTTTTGCCGAGTACCAGCCTCAGGCGGTGATGCACTTTGCGGCGTTCATTGAAGCCGGCGAATCCATGCAGCATCCAGAGCGCTTTTTCCGTAACAACACCGCAAATGCGCTGACGTTGCTGGAAGCGATGTTGGCGCACAACGTGAAGCGATTTGTTTTTTCCTCGACTGCGGCGCTGTATGGAACGCCAGAAAAGACTCCCATCGAAGAAAACGCCCCCCTGCGTCCCAGCAATGCCTACGGCGAGTCCAAACTGTTGGTGGAACAGATGCTGTGCTGGCTGAATTGCATCCACGGGTTGCGCTATTCGTGCTTGCGGTACTTCAATGCGGCCGGAGCGGCCGGCGAGCAGGGTGAAGATCATCATCCCGAGTCGCATTTAATTCCGCTGGCGCTGCAAGTTGCGCTAGGCACGCGCAAGGAGCTCGCCATTTTCGGGACGGATTATCCGACGCCAGATGGCACCTGCGTCCGCGACTATGTTCACGTGGCGGACCTGGCCAGCGCGCACCTGCTAGTGCTAGAAGCGTTGAAAGCTAAAAGCAAGTTGCTATACAACCTGGGCAACGGGCGCGGATTCAGCGTGCGCGAAGTGATCGACACCGTGCGCAAAGTTACCGGCCAGGCCATTCCGGCGCGCGAATCGCCGCGGCGGCCGGGCGATCCCGCAGTTCTCGTCGCGAGTTCGCAAAAAATCAAAAGCGAACTCGGCTGGAAACCAAACTACCCTGACCTGGAAAGCATCGTGCGCAGCGCCTGGCAGTGGCGCAAGGCGCATGCCAACGGTTACGGCAAAAGCTGACCTAAAGTTGACAATCGCCGCAAGCGGTGCCAAAGTTCCCGCCGGCTGAATGCCGGGCTAACGTTAACGCTTACGTGGCTGAATTTCGGCAAGTTTTGCGAGGGTTATGATGCTGCTTTTTCGCGCGATTCTCCTGCTTTTCGTTGCTGCTTGCCTGTCCATTGCCGCTGCCGCGCAGTGGAATCCGCTGAATCCTGTTCGCGCCACTCAAAAAGATGGCAAAGGATTGACGCTCGAGCTGCAGCGCGGCGTATTGCGCTTCGAAGTGCCGAGCGACACGGTAGTGCGAGTGCTGTACGCGCCCACCAGCGAGTTTCCTAGAGTGGCTGAGTATGTCGTCATCAAGAAAGATTGGCCGGAGACAGCGTTTTCGGCGGTTGAAACCGCAGACGAAGTCACGCTCGCAACCGCGAAACTCAAACTTGTCGTCGCCAAGAAGGACAGCAGCTTCATTTTTTACGATTCATCCGGAACCAAGCTGGCGCAGGAAAATGATCGTTCGCTGACGCCGGTCGAAGCCAACGGCGAAAAAACCTACCACCTCGAGCGCTTCACCAACATGTGGGATACCCAGGAGGCGTTTTACGGCCTCGGCCAGCATCAGGGCGGCGTATTCAACTGGCGCGGCGAATCGGTGGACATCAGCCAGGTCAATACCAACATTTCGATTCCGATGCTGCTGTCTAGCAAGGGCTACGGAATTTTCTGGAACAATCCTTCGCGCAGTCGCTTCAACAATCGCTTCGTTCACGCGCTCTTCATCAGCTCCGAAGTCGCCGAACAGATGGACTACTACTTCATCTACGGCCCGGAGTTCGATCGCATTATTTCCGTCTATCGCGAATTAACTGGCACCACGCCGCTCTTTGGAAAGTGGGCTTACGGCTACTGGCAATGCAAGAACCGCTACGATTCGCAGGCGGAAATTCTTGGCATAGCCAAGCGCTACCGCGACGAGCATATTCCGCTCGATACCATCGTGCAGGACTGGTTCTGGTGGAACGTGATGGGCGAACCTGTGTGGAACAAGAATTATCCCGATTCCAAAGCGATGGTGGACGAACTGCACAAGGAGAATGTTCACCTGATGGTTTCGGTGTGGCCCTACTTCCGACCCGGCTCGCCGGTTTACGACGACATGGACAGGAAAGGCTTTTTCATCGACAAGACAAAAGTTCCCGGGTTTCATCCCGCTGGAATGGCGCTTTACGACGCATTCAATTCCGAAGCGCGAAAATATTATTGGAAGCTGATGGACGACGCGCTGTTCAAAATCGGCGTGGACGCCTGGTGGCTCGATACGACCGAACCGGAAACCGAAGGGCGCGAAGACTCGATCCTGTGGCACGACACCGTTGGCCTGGATGGCAAACCGGCAAGCGGTGCGCGCTACGGCAATCTTTTTCCCCTGATGACGACGGCCGCGGTGTATCAAGGCCAGCGCGCAGCAAGCGATCAAAAGCGCGTGTTCATCCTCTCGCGCTCCGCGTTTGCTGGCGCGCAGCGCCATGCCGCCGCGGTCTGGTCGGGCGACGTCAATCCCAACTGGGAAACCTTCCGCCGCCAAATCCCAGCGGGATTGAACTATTCGATGTCCGGTAATCCCTACTGGACAACCGACATCGGCGGCTTCACCGTCGCCAATCCCGACGATCCCGCCTATCGCGAACTCTACGCGCGCTGGTTCGAATTCGGCGCCTTCTGCCCTATCTTCCGCGCGCACGGCACGCGCACAACAAATCAAAACGAAATCTGGTCTTACGGGCCGGAAATGCAAAAGCTGCTCACACGCTACGACCGCCTCCGCTACCGCCTGATGCCCTACATCTATTCCGTCGCTTGGAAAACCACCAGCGAAAACTACACGCCGATGCGAGCGCTGGTGATGGATTACCGTGAGGATCCAGGCCTTTGGAACATCAGCGATCAATTCCTCTTCGGCCCGTCACTCTTGGTCAATCCGGTCACCGAGCCAGGCGCTACAACCCGTCATCTTTATTTGCCAAACGGAAGCTGGCACAACCTATGGACCGGCGAGCCAATTGAGGGTGGGCGCTTCGTCGATGTCCCCGCGCCGCTCGACCAAATGCCGGTTCTTGTTCGCGCCGGCTCGATTCTGCCGCTCGGACCCGCAGTTGAGTTCGCTCAACAGCAATCGGACGAGCCCATGGAACTCCGTATCTATACCGGTGCTGATGGTAACTTCACTTTGTACGAAGACCAGGGTGACACCTACAACTATGAAAAGGGCTCGTATGCGACGGTCTCGATTCACTGGGACGAAGCAAAACACCGCCTTTTCCTGGGACGCCGGAACGGGGGCTATCCGGGCATGCAGGCAACGCGCATCTTCAAAATCCGGTTCATCGAAAAGGGCCACCGCGGAATCGGGATCGACGAAACGAATGGAGCTGAATTCACGATCAAGTATCAGGGCAACGCCGTCGAAGGTGACGTGAAGTTCGATCATCCAATCGTCTTTACCGAGCGCTGAGCGCGGATTTGCAGTTCGACTCCTTCGAATTTGCCGTTCGGCAAATCACAGATCGTAGTACCCTTTCGGGGCTGGTCGAGGAGGAACGTACATGAACGGCAGAAACAAAATCAGGTGCGTAGCGCTGCTGGCGCTTTTTGCGATGGTCGTTGTTCCAGGCAGATTACGCGGGGAGGGCAGCGATTCCGTGAATCACGATAGCGTCTCGAAAGCTTCTTTCGGCAAGCTTCCGGATGGCACCGAAATTGAGCAGTACACGTTGACGAATTCCAAGGGCGCGGTCGCCAAGCTCATTACCTACGGCGCGACGCTGACGGAGTTATGGGTGCCCGACAAGGCCGGCAAGAACGCGGACGTCGCGCTCGGCTTCGACAGCCTCGCGGGCTATCTGGGCGACCATCCGTTTTTTGGTGCGACCGTCGGCCGTTACGGCAACCGCATTGCCAAAGGGAAGTTCTCTATCGATGGCAAGGAGTATTCGCTGTTCTTGAATAACGGACCGAACTCCTTGCACGGTGGAAAAGTCGGCTTCAACCGCAAAGTTTGGAAAGCGGAGCCGCTGAAAGTAGCGCACGGCGCCGCGGTGAGATTTGCTTACATCAGCCCCGATGGCGAGGAAGGCTATCCCGGCACGCTCACGACGCATGTCACGTATGAATTGACCGACGACAACGCCGTGAAAATTACCTATCACGCCGAAACCGACAAGCCCACCGTCGTCAATCTTACCAATCATACCTACTTCAATCTTTCCGGCGCGGGCAGTGGCAACATTCTGAACGAAGTCCTGCAACTGGACGCCGATCGTTACACGCCAGTAGACAGCACCCTTATTCCAACTGGTGAATTGAAATCGGTGGACGGAACGCCGTTTGATTTCCGCAAGCCCACTGCGATCGGCGCGCGCAACTCGACGATTCCGGGCATTGATGGCTACGATCACAACTTCGTGCTGAACGGTGAAGCGGGCAAACTGCGCAAGGTCGGCTCGGCCTTTGATCCCGCATCCGGCCGCGAGATGGAAATCTCCACCACCGAGCCGGGCGTCCAGCTCTACGTCAGCATCGGCCTCGACGGCAGCATCACCGGCATTGGCGGCGCCTATCCAAAGTTCGGCGCGCTGTGCCTGGAAACGCAACATTTTCCAGATTCGCCCAACCATTCCAACTTTCCTTCCACGGTGGTGCGGCCGGGCAAACCCTATCACTCGGAAACGATTTACAAATTTTCTGCGAAATAAGTTGCACCTGAAAAGGCGGCGAAGATGACGGCACAGATGGGGATGCTGGTTAGCGAAAGGCTGGTCAACCTTTCCACGGTGGATCTGGCCATTGTGGTGATCTACTTTGCGCTGGTGCTGGCCATTGGCTTCTATCTGAAGCGCTTCGCCACTACCGGTGAAGATTTTTTCATGGCCGGGCGGGAGATGACCGCCTGGGTCGCCGGCCTGGCTTTTGTCTCCGCCAACCTCGGCTCCTTGGAGTTGCTGGGCTGGGCCGGTTCCGCCTATCAATACGGCATCCTGGCCGCGCACTGGTATTGGATCGGCGCCATTCCGGCCATGATCTTCCTCGGTTTGCTGATGATGCCGTTCTACTACATTTCCAAAACCCATTCTGTTCCCGGCTACCTGCAACTGCGCTACGGCACCGCGGCCAGCGGCTTGAGTGCGGTCACTTTCGCCATCATGACCATTCTGATGTCCGGCGTGAACATGTACGCCATGGCCGTGGTCATGAAAGTCGTTCTGGGCTGGGATCTCAACTTCTCCATCTTCATCTCGTCGGTGACCGTGGCCGTCTATGTCGCCGCCGGCGGTCTGTTCTCGGCGATCTTCAACGAAGTGCTGCAGTTTTTTCTGATCTGGTTTGGCGCGCTGCTGATTCCGATTCTGGGCTTGATCGAGACTGGCGGTTGGAAGGGCATGGTTGCGCGCATCCAGCAGAACTTCCCGGGCCAGGATTTCACCCACATGTGGCGCGGCCTGGGCCATTTTGAAAACAACCCCATGGGCATGCACTGGACCGGCATCGTGTTTGGCCTGGCCATGGTGCAGTCCATGGGCTACTGGACCACGGACTTCCTGGTGGTGCAGCGCGTGCTCTCCGCCAAAGACATTCGTTCGGCCAAGCTGGCTCCGATCATCGGCTCGTTTTTCAAGATGGCGGTGCCGCTGATCGTGATTTTGCCCGGATTGCTGGGTTTGGCGGTTCTGCCCATGCATCTGGTTCCGGCCAGCGATGCCCATCCAGGAGACTTCACGTACAACGAAGTGCTGCCGCTGATGCTGGCGCGCTACTGCGGGCCGGGATTGCTGGGACTGGGCATCACCGCTCTGGTGGCGGGTTTTATGGCCGGCATGGCCGGCAACGTCAGCGCCTTCGCCACGGTGTGGACTTACGACCTCTACCGTCCGTTTATCAAGAAGAATGCGCCCGATGCGCACTACGTTTCGATGGGCCGCTGGTGCACCCTGATCGGAGTGTTCATCAGCATCGGCACAGCGTACTTCGCCATGAGCTTTGCCAGCATCATGGACTACGTGCAGGCGCTGTTCGGATTTTTCATCGCGCCACTGTTCGGCACGGTACTGCTGGGCATGTTGTGGAAACGGGTCAGCAAAGAAGCCGGCTTTCTGGGGCTGCTTTCCGGAACCATTGCTTCCATGAGCATCTTTTTCCTGATGAAGTTCGATCCCCAGCGCTGGGTCGGGGTATTCGCGCTGTCGCCGCAAGCCAAAGGACTGGCCCAGGACATGTACCAGTCGCTGTGGAGTTGCGTCACCTGCATCGTGGTCACCGTCTTAGTGACCCTGGTGACCAAGCCCAGGCCCGATGAGGAGCTGCAAGGATTGGTGTACAGCCTGAGCAAAGTGGCGCACGAAGAGCACAGCAGCTTGTTCCATCGTCCGGTGTTCTGGGGCGCCGCGGCCATGGTCCTGCTGGTGCTGCTGCAGATTATTTTCTGGTAGCTGTAGCGACAGAAATTCCGAAAAGGGAAGCGTAGAAGATGAGCGAAAAACATCACATCATCCCGGTCTGGTTTTTTGTGGGGGTGCTGTTCCTGATCTACGGGGTGCTGATTACTGGCAGCGGCCTGGCAGAATGGAACCACCCGCCCGCCACCACCCTGGCCGAACTGCACGCCCCGGTCTGGTGGGGCGCACTGCTCATCCTCCTCGGCGCCCTCTACGTCACCCTCTTCAAACCAAAAAAGAGTTGAATAATTTTCTGCTACAACGACGCCACGGCGTTTAGCCACAACGAAAAACCGAGAATCTCCCGCGAGCGACGCGAGCGTAATCCGCGTTCTTACCAGCTTCTAAGTTGAATTTTGGTGCCCAAGAGAGGACTCGAACCTCCACGACCTTGCGGCCACTAGACCCTGAATCTAGCGCGTCTGCCAGTTCCGCCACTTGGGCACAAGTGAGGTAATTTCAGCAGTCCTTAATTTTCTCTTGCCGAATCTGCGCTTGTCAATGAAACGTGCTGAATTTTGTTGGGCGATTTTGTACCCGTAAATGTTCAGGCTGGAGCCAACAACTTGTTCACTTCTGTTGCCCGATCGAGTAGTGCGATGGCGCCCAGTTCGCGGAATGCCGCTGCGCGTCGGCGATAGTTGTGCTCGCCGGGAGCGATGATCGCCGCGAAGGGCACAGCGGCGTCGCGAGCGGCAAGAGCGTCGTCAATGTTGTCGCCGAGGTACAGCGCGGTGGCCGGATTCCGCACGCCCAGAATCTTGTACAGTCCTTCCGGGTCCGGCTTCATCTTTTCCACGTCGTCCATCGTAACGACCGTGCGGAAATGAACCGTTCCCGGCCACTTTGCGAAGGTGAATTCGAATTCTCTGCGGTTGCGGCCGGTGAAAAGATTCAATTCAAGCCGCGCGGCCCAACGGGCGATCTGTTTAGGAGTGACCACAATCCTTTCGCGGCTGACGTTCCCGGGCCGATTCCCGTTGCCCCAGTAAAGGCTTTCGAAGGCCCGGCGAGCCTCGTCGTACGTAGTGGGCCGTCCCAGGCTGGTGGCCCAGTTCGAAACTAGGCGCCAATCGTCGTTGTTGCCGGGTCTGCTTTTCCAACGATGCAGCTCGGCGTGAGTCACTCGCTTGCCGGTAAGGAGCCGCACCGTTTCCAGGGCGGTGCGCCAATAGGTCTCCCGGACGTCCACGAGAACTCCGTCCACGTCAAATATCAGGATTTGCGGCGAGAGTCTTCGGGCCATGATCCGCGTTTTTTAGTCTGGCAAACAAAGAACTTAAACTCAAATTAGAGTGGTGGACAAAATGCGCCCGGCAAACTGGGCTTGGCAAGAAGCCCAGGTTGCCGGGCGCAGCATCCAGGAAGATGATCCGCGGTTAGTTCAGCAGTTCGCGGAACGAAACCGAGTGGAAGGTTGTCAGCTTGGTGGCCTGGTTCAGGCAACCTGCGCTGTAGTAGATACCGCCGTTGTTGCTACCGCCGCCGCTCACGCTGCCCTGGGCTGCGCCCAGGACGTTTAAAACGCCTCCACTCGCATTGAGGGTATCGGCAACCAGCACCGCGCCCTTAAAAGTATTGGTACCATCCATCGTGAAGGTACCCTTGCCGACTACCAGAACCAGGCCATCCCATTCGGCCGTGCCTTTGAAGATCAGATTGCCGGTCACGACCAGGATCCCGGTGCCCGTCATGCTCCCGTCAACCGTCAAGTCGCCGTTCACATAGATAATCTGAGGCGATGCCGAAGTGCCGGGATTGGAAAGACCGCTCGCCGGACCCGTGATTACCGGCTGCGTGATGTCATTTTTAAGCTGCGACACAAAGGTCTGCAGGCTGGTAACCGAGCTCATGGTCGAGGGCAGGGACACAGTCTCCACGTCCGGGGACGTACCGCCGCTGCCATAATAGTTATTCATTTTATTCGTGTTATTATTAACTGTATTATCGATCTGGCTTATGATCGCCGTCTGATCTGTCGCGTCTCCAGCCGGTACGCCGACCGCCGGAACCGCTGGTGAAGAGCCGGCCGCGGAGCCACAACCGCCCACGTCGTTGCCGTCCACCTGGTAGTTGTTGCTGTTGGCTCCGGTGAAGGAGTCGCCCGAGCCGTCCAAGGTCAACGCTGACGGTGCCGTGAAGTTCAGCTGGTCCTGCGCCACTTCCATTTGCACCATGCGCCGCGAACCGCCGGGTGTGACCGCTAAGGCGGTAATGACATAGGTCGGCAAATTGCACGTAGCCAAGTTGGAAGCGGTCTGCACACACTCGTTGTTGCCGTTCCAATAAACCTGCGATCCACTGGTGGCAAGGCCGTTGACGTAGTAACCGACGCCAAAGGCGTTGTCCTGCTTCAACGTGACGCGAGCCCACTTCCAATCGAGCACCGAGCCCGAGGTTGGCGCCAGGGTGGTGCTGGCGGTCGTGGTCGCATAGTAGGTTCCGCTAGCGTATTTCTTTCCGGTAGTGCTGTCCGTGGTGCAGGTGATGGTACCCGTCGACCCGCTGGTGCTGCCGGCCAGGGCCTCTTTGCAGAGTTCGTCGTCCGGATATTCTTTCTGGCAAGTAGAAGAGACTCCGGAACTGACGGAGCTGTCCCCGCACCACGGCGCCACGGTCTCGCTGTTTAAGGGGTTAAGGATGTAGAGAACGCCGGTCGAGCTAATCCCGGGCATCGTGCTGGGCAGCGACGCAAGAGTGTAGTTCAAAATGCCAGAACGCAAACGATCGCGCGCCTCTTCGATACCGGCTTTGGCGGCAAAGAAAGCCCGCTGCTCATCGCGGAAGTTGGTGGAGGTATTGTCCTCGGTGTTGGTGAGAATGACGATACCCGCGGCGATTGCCGTGATGAGCAGAAGCGTCAGCATCACCGCAATCAGCGCGACTCCCTGTTCCTGTTTTTTCTTGGTGGTCTTCATTTGGCTTACTCCCTATTGGCAACTCATGTTCTGGGCGCTAGCGGCCATCGAACAGTTGTTCAGCGAGACTTCGCCTTCAAAACTGGTTTCGATCGGCAAATGGGTCTGTTTGTCCAGGATGTTGTTGTTGCGGATGGTCAAGTTGATCTGAATCGTCTTCACATTGGCCAGCGTTTGCGCGCCGGCCTGGGTGGTGTAGTCCACCGGCAGGGTCGTGATCTGGGTCCCATCGTATTGGTAATACTTGAAGATCGGGTTGGTCATGATGACGTCGTTTACTTCGGTGCCCCAGTTGGGGGTGCTTTGGCCACCCAGCGGGTCGCCATTGACCTTGTCCACTTGGCTACGCTGGAGGAAGCACTGCGAGCAGGTGCTGGAAGAATTGACTTGGTAGATGACTTCCTGCACTGTGCCATCGCCGTTCATGGAGCCTTCAAATTGGATCGAATAGCTGTCAATCTTCACCAGGCCCATGGCGAAGCGGCTGTCGTTGATATAAGCGTTAGCCCAAGAGTAGGTACAGCTCGAGGGCGTGACCGCGCAGCCTGCCACCTGCTCTTGCAGAGCCGGCGAAAAATTCGCAGTTTGCGTGATGTCCATGATCTGCATGTTGGGCGTGCCGATCTGGTTGATGTCGCGGAAGAATTGGTCCACAAAGTCGCGCGCCTGCTGGAGATCATCCAGCTTGGTTTCTTCGGCGTTTAGGCGCTGCTGGGACTGACTCAGCTGGGAAAAGACCTCGCCCAAGACCAGCGTCAGAATCAGCAGCACCAACATCAATTCGATCAGGGTAAAGCCGGCGTCGCGCAGAGTTTTCTTCATGGCGTCAGGTCCCCTGTCCCACGATGGTGCGTATGGTCACCGGCATAGAAAAGACTTTGCTGTCGGTGCCGGCGTTTTTCATCTTGGCCGAGACCACAACGAGCTTGGTGTAGGTGGTTGGTTGGGTAATGGTCCAGCGCACGTCATAGGAGACTTGCCTGCCGTTGGTGCCACAGTCGGTGTAGTACATCTGATAGCCGGTGACCGCTGCCTGGGTGAAGTCCACGTCACCAGAGCCGGTCAGGGCGCCTCCACCCGCGCCGGTGGCCACCGTCGAGCTGGTGCCAACACAATCGGAAACGGTTAGGCTCTGCGACAGGACGGCTTTTTGGCTGGCGATTTTTTCCGACAGCATCTGCGCCACCACCGTGGCGTTACTCTGCTGCCTGCTGCGGCTGTTGCCGCCGATGGCATAGGCGATCAGCGCCATGCTGCCCATCACGCCAATCAGCAAAACCACCAGGGCGATCATCAATTCGATCAGCGACATGCCTCGCTGGCGACGTCGCGCGTTTCTGCGTACTGTGTTCGTTAGTTCCATGATGAACCGTTCCATGTAAAGGCCCTCGTCCTTCCGGCTTTGGTTACTAGCACTGCGGCATAGCCGTTGGAGGAGACCGCCTGAAAGTAATAAACGAAATAGGTCGTCGCGGGTGCGGAGCACGCCTGCGTGGTAGTGTCGAACTTGCACGGTAAGCCGCGCGGCGAAAACGCCAGCGTAATCGTATTGTCATACGGCGTCCCGGAGCTGGTGTCCGACGAGAAGGTATAAGCACTGGGGTTCGAGCCCGAAGGCGCTCCGGAAGACGCGGTGATTCTTCGCGCCAGGTCGATTTCGATGGACTGACCCTGGGTATAGGTGCAAGCCGGATTGGTCACCAAGCTGACTTGCGTTAAGTAAACCTGCTGCACGCCGCCGCTCACCTGATAACAGACCGTGACATAGGTGTTGTTTTTTGCTGCAAGGATTCTGGCCCGCTGCATCAGATCGGAAACTTCGTCCGCCGTGGCGCGCAGTTCCATGTTGTACCAGGTGCGAATGGCGTTCGGGATGGCGATGGCCCCAGCCACCAGAATGATGAACACCACCACCATCAGCTCGAGCGTGCTGAAGCCGTTTTGCGAGTTCCCCAAACTTCGTTTGTCGACAGTTCTCATTCTTTGAGTCTCTCTGCGGGAAGCGCTTCCCGCGTAGGATTGACTGGACTGGTGCACTCTATCTGCCAGATTAGGCCAAGCATAAGTGCCTATAAATCAATGGATTATGGAGCATTTGACGGCCCTCCTTGCGTGGCGTCCTGGGCGGCTGTTACGTTTTGTTACAATTCAGTCCGCTGTACTCACGTTGCCCGCGCGGACCGGTTGGACGGCCATTTTGGACGCCCATGGGGCGGGCCCTGCTTTGCGCCGGACATTGCTGCCCCCTTTCGGGTGCTGATAGAATTCCAACTCGAGCGGGTTCGGTTCGCACCCGGGACCGCTGATCCCATTCCCTGCAAACCCACGAATTGATTGCGCGGACCGTTTTCCGCGCGCAGGCTGATACACTGTGCGGCCAATTTGTAGTTAGGAATTCGGCTGCAAACTTGTAGAGCCACAGGACGAGGAGAAGGCTATGGCCAAGTACGCCGGAGTGGATTACATCGATTTCGATTCGCAGCTGAACGACGAAGAAAAGCTGGTTCGCCAGACGGCCCGCGAGTTTGTTGAAAACGAAATTATTCCCATCATCGAAAAGCACAGCCGCGAGGCGACTTTCCCGATGCAACTGGTGCCGCAGCTGGGCCAGTTGGGCTTTTTTGGCGCGAGCCTGCACGGCTACGGGTGCGCGGGCATGTCTAGCGTTGCCTATGGGCTGATGACGCAGGAACTGGAACGAGGCGATTCCGGCATTCGCAGCTTCGTTTCAGTTCAAAGCGCGCTGGTGATGTATCCGATTTATTCCTATGGCAGCGAGGCGCAAAAAGACAAGTGGCTGCCGCTATTGCAGCAGGGCAAAAAGATTGGCTGCTTTGGCTTGACCGAACCGCAATTCGGCTCGAATCCAGGGGGCATGTTGACCCGGGCCGTGAAGAAGGGCCGCAAGTATGTTCTTAACGGCGAAAAGATGTGGATTACCAGCGGGTCCATCGCCGATGTTGCGGTTGTCTGGGCCAAGTGCGAAGACGATAAAGTCCGCGGTTTTTTAGTAGAGAAGGGCGCGCCCGGTTTCAAGGCCTGGGACGTGCATGGTAAGTGGTCGCTGCGCGCTTCGGTGACCAGTGGGCTTGCGTTCACCGACTGCGAAATCCCTGAGGAGAATTTGCTTCCTGGCGTTGTTGGGCTAAAGGGACCGCTCGGCTGCTTGAATCAGGCACGTTACGGAATCGGCTGGGGAGCGTTGGGCGCGGCAATGGCTTGCTACGACACCGCGCTCGAATACGCGAAGACCCGAAAGCAATTCGCCAATAAGCCCATCGCCTCGCACCAGCTGGTGCAAGAGAAGCTGGCCTGGATGATCACAGAAATCGTCAAAGGGCAGTTGCTGGCGCTGCACGTCGGCCGCATCAAAGACGCCGGAAAGGTCGATCCCGCGCACATTTCGATGCTCAAGATGAACAATGTGGGCATTGCTCTGGAAATTGCACGCAAGTCGCGCGACATTCTGGGCGCCAACGGCATCGTAGACGACTACTGCATCATGCGCCACATGAACAACCTGGAGAGCGTGTACACCTACGAAGGCACCAACGATATCCATAAACTGGTGATCGGGGAAAAAATCACAGGCATCGCGGCATTCGTGTGAAGTGCATTTGTGCCCCTCGGCGATGACAGTTATCCTACGTCCAGTATTCCTCCGCTGCTTGTTTTCCAGTAGCGCCACGCGCTATCGTGCCTAGGGGAGATTTTCCATGCGCACTCGGCTGTTGCGGTCCGCCGTTTTCCTGCCGCTGATTTTGGTCTTCTCGGTTTCGGCTCTTTGGGCCCAGCAAAAATCCTCCAGCAGCAAGTCCCCCGCTCCTGCGGCCGTGAAACCGAAAATCCGCACGGTCACCGCGTTCATCAATCTCGATCCCGCGCAGTATCAGCAGCAGGTTGCGGAAACGATGCAGATGCTGCGCCGCGCCAAGACCATTTTTGAATCGCGCGGCTTCGAAGTTGAATCGCTGCGCATCGCCACGCAACCTTTTCCCGAATACACCCGGGGAATGACAACGCAGCAGGCGGTCGCGTTCTTTCAGAAGTACGACCAGTTGGCTGAGCAGGAGAAATTTGCAGCGGGTATCGGTCCTGCGATGCTTGACGCGAACGATTCCGAATCGCAGGCGGATTTGCTAGCAAATATTCTGGCGGCCACGAAACATATTGTCGGTAGCATAGTGATTGCCGGCGAAGACGGTGTGCGCTGGCGCGCGGTCGGTGCCGCCGCTCGCGCGATCAAGAAACTCGAAGACCAGACCGAACACAGTCAAGGAAACTTCAGTCTCGGCGCGATCGCCGTGGTTCCGCCATACTCGCCGTTTTTCACTGCCGCCTATCACACCGGTTTCGGCCATCAGTTCGCTGTCGGACTGGAATCCGCCAACGTAGTGGAAGCGGCGTTCAAGGACGCGCCCGATCTGGAGGCAGCGAAGCACCGGCTAACAGACATGCTTTTCGAACAGGCGTCGGAGATCGAACGCCACGCCAATCGCCTGGATCAGGAGACTGGTTGGCGCTACATGGGGATTGATCTGTCGCCCGCACCCATGAAAGATGTTTCCATCGGCGCGGCGATCGAGGAATTGATCCAGCAGCCGTTCGGCTCGAGCGGCACGCTCACCGCATCGGCGACCATCACCGCCGCGATCAAAGACGTGAAAGTGAAACAGACCGGTTACAACGGCCTGATGTTGCCGGTTCTGGAAGACTCGCGTCTCGCGCAGCGCTGGAGCGAAGGGCGTGTTTCATTGGAAGGATTGTTGTCGTACTCCGCAGTTTGCGCCACCGGTCTGGACACGATTCCCCTGCCCGGTGATGTTTCCATCGAACAGCTGGACATGATTCTTGGCGATGTCGCGACCCTGGCCGTGAAATGGCACAAGCCGCTCAACGCTCGCCTGCTGCCGGTGAAGGGAAAGGGTCCCGGCGACATGACCGAATTCGACAACCCCTCCCTAATCAACGTGACACTGCAAGAGGCGCGAAAGTAGCCTGCGCCGGAGAGCGGTCGTGCGAGTCCCTCCTTGCGGCGCTAAGCCGGAAAATCCACTTCAATGGCGTCAATCAGCGGAACCAGCCACTTCAGCAGCTCCTGATGTACCGGGTGCGCGTTGTAGGCTTCCAGCGCGGCTTTATCCGCAAATTTCATCAAGCCTCCGATCGCAAAGCCTTTGCCGCGAGGCGAGTCGTTTCGGCCAACGGATGATTCGAGCACCAGCGGAATGTGATTCTTCAATTCCCCGATTTCGCGCAGCATGCGCTGCTGCTGCTCCTCGGTTACGCCCGGCTTCAATCGAAACGCAAATATATGAATGTACATAGCCCTCTCGCTCGAAAAATTCAGGCAAAGATTTTTCGTGACGCGGAGGTATCTGTCAACGAAAATGCATGGCGGCCTTTGCCAGCGTAGAATCGCTGGACCGAGTTCGGGGGAATCATGAGTCACGGGAAAAAGATGATGCGGAGGGAGTTTGTGGCGCAGGCGGCGGCGGCAAGCGCAGCGCTGACAATTGTCCCGCGGCACGTTCTGGGTAGAGGACTGACGCCGCCGAGCGATCTGCTGAACATTGCCGGTGTCGGCGTTGGCGGCATGGGCCGCCAGAATCTGATCAATATGTCCAGCCAAAACATTGTAGCGCTGTGCGATGTGGACTGGGGCTACGCCAACAAGGGCTTCGACAGTCTCGGCCGGCAAATGGAGGGCCTACAAAAGCGAATTGATGGTCCCGATCCCGAGCCGCAGCCCGGCCGTCCTCCGTTCGACCGCGAAGCTGCGAAGCGACGCCTGGCTGACATGCAGCGGCTGAAAGACGCGCATCTGCCGAAAGCCCAGCGCTATACCGACTACCGCGAAATGCTCGCGAAACAGAAAGACCTAGACGCGGTTCTGGTGGCCACGGCCGACCACATGCATGCACCGATCGCCGCCGCGGCAATGGAACTTGGCAAACATGTTTACGTGCAGAAGCCGCTGACCTGGTGTGTGGCGGAATCGCGCCAACTGGCGCGCCTGGCAAAAGAAAAAAAGGTCGCGACTCAGATGGGCAACCAAGGCCATTCGTTGGATGAAGCACGTACGGCCGTCGAATATGTGTGGGCTGGCGCCATCGGAGATGTCCGCGAAGTCCACATCTGGACCAATCGTCCGCTGGGATACTGGCCGCAGGGCGTGCCGCGCCCGGCTCCGCTCAACGATCCGCCCGAAGCCTTGCGCTGGAATGGCTCCGGAATCGACAAGCGGTTGGCCGCTGCTGAGGCGGGCAACGGTTACCCGGTCCCGGACAAATTGAGTTGGGATTTGTTCTTGGGCGTGGCTCCCAAGGTGGATTACCACCCTATCTATCATCCCTTCAACTGGCGTGGCTGGGTCGATTGGGGCATGGGGGCAATCGGCGACATGGGCGCACACTTGATCGATCACTCTATGTGGGCGCTAAGCCTTGGTTATCCGACAACTGTGGAAACCATCTCCACACCGTTTAACAATGCCTCCTATCCGAGCGCTACCAACACTTATTACGAGTTCCCGGCTCGTGAGGTCGCGGGCAAGAAACTTCCTCCCGTTAAGCTGACTTGGTACGACGGTGGAATGAAGCCTCCCAAACCGGAAGAGATGGGCGACGAGGAGTTGAGTGGTGAAGGAGGCGCGCTGCTGATTGGCAGCAAGGGAAAGCTGCTGCACGAAACTTATGGTTCGAATCCGCGCCTGTTGCCGAAGTCCTTGCACGAATCCTTCGGCAAACCGGCGCAAAAATTGCCGCGCATCCCCAATCAGCATCACGAGTTGAACTGGATTGACGCCGCGAAGGGCAAAACCGCAGCGTCTTGTCCGTTTGAATATGCCGCGCGCTTGACCGAAGTGATGCTGCTCGGCATGGTGGCGTTGCGTGCCGGACG
The DNA here is from genome assembly GCA_964594885.1 of uncultured Acidobacteriaceae bacterium. Lineage (GTDB taxonomy): Bacteria > Acidobacteriota > Terriglobia > Acidiferrales > UBA7541 > Acidiferrum. The sequence goes on along the minus strand of CAZQOB010000001.1, from coordinate 82,344 downwards.
GAAAATCAACTATGACGGCGAGAACATGCGGGTGACGAACCTAGCCGCAACGAATGATTTTCTAAAGCGAGACTACCGTACCGGCTGGTAACGCAGGATGGGCCGAGTCACCTAGACTCGAACTTGACAACCCTTCCGATTGCCTGTAAACGTGTACCCGGGTTTCGTAAGCGTTTACGGTGGCGCCAACTGCGCTTGCGCTTCCTCTCCACCCCTGACCGATTTTCAGGGTTCCCACGCACCCCCTTGGGGTTCTTCCCATAACCCAGTTTTTCCCGGGAAGAGTCCCTTCGGGGGTGATTTTTTGGCATGGACCAAAGCCACCGAGTTGCCAGAAGGTGTGAACTCTTGCTCGGAATCTTTTGCTTGTCACGGCCGAGCGTTTTGGGAATCATAGCGGCGCATCGGGACATACTTTACAGACGTAGTGGTGCTTGGTCGAAGTTGAGCTTGCGCGCGCACAACTGAAAGTCTTCTAGCGGGAAAGGCGAAGATGACGGCACAGATGGGGATGCTGGTTAGCGAAAGGCTGGTCAACCTT
>CAZQOB010000001.1:47078-81703 GCA_964594885.1 uncultured Acidobacteriaceae bacterium | reverse complement strand
GGGGCGCACTGCTCATCCTCCTCGGCGCCCTCTACGTCACCCTCTTCAAACCAAACAAGAATTAATTCATCAACGACATTCGCAATAGAAAGTCAGTCGAGGCTGGGTCCAATGGCAAACCAAAAGAAAATGACGATGGGAGTGATCGTCGGGAATCGCGGCTTTTTCCCCGATCACCTGGCAAAAAGCGGGCGCGAGGAGATTCTTGCGGCGCTGGCGAAGGCTGGCGTAAACGCGGTCGCGCTCGGGCCGGACGAGAGCAAATACGGCGCGGTGGAAACCCACGACGAAGCGAAACGCTGCGCGGAGCTGTTTCGAAAGCACGAGAAAGAGATCGACGGCGTAATCGTGACTTTGCCGAATTTCGGCGATGAGCGTGCGATCGCCGACACGTTGCGCCTGGCGAGGCTCGGCGTGCCGGTGCTGGTGCAGGCCACGCCGGACACGGCGTCCAAAATGACCATCACCCACCGCCGCGACAGCTTTTGCGGGAAAATGTCCGCCTGCAACAATTTGAAGCAGTACGGCATTCCGTACTCGCTGACCAAGCTGCACACGGTTGCTCTGGACTCGCCAGGATTTGTACAAGACTTGGAACAGTTCTCTGCGGTCTGCCGCGTCGTGCGCGGATTAAAGGATCTCCGCATCGGAGCGATCGGCGCACGGCCCGCCGCGTTCAACACCGTTCGCTATAGCGAAAAACTGCTGGAGGCCAGCGGCATTTCGGTGGAAACACTTGATCTCAGCGAAGTGCTGGGCCGCATCAGCCGAATGAAAGATACCGACGACACCGTCGTGGCCAAACTCTCGTCCATCAAGAAATACGTTAGCACCAGCGGCGTGCCTGACGTAGCGCTCCTCAAAATGGCCAAGCTTGGCGCCGTGACCGAGCAATGGATGAAGCAAGCCGACGTGGCCGTCAGTGCTGTGCAGTGCTGGACCTCCCTCGAAGAAAATCTTGGCATCGTGCCCTGCACCATCATGAGCATGATGAGCGACAATTTGCTCTCCAGCGCATGCGAAACCGACGTCGCCGGCACACTCAGCATGCACGTGTTGGCACTTGCCAGCGGCACTCCGTCCGCGCTGCTCGACTGGAACAACAACTATGGGAATGATCCCAACAAAGCCGTCTGCTTCCATTGCAGCAATCTGCCGAAACACTTCTTCCGCGAATTGCGCATGGACTTCCAGGAGATCATCGCCGGCACCGTCGGCAAGGAAAACACTTTCGGCACGGCGGTAGGCAAGGTGAAGAGCGGAGCCATGAGCTACGCGCGCTTCTCGACCCTTGACCGCGAAGGGGTCATCCGCGGCTACGTTGGCGAGGGAAAATTCACCGACGATGCTCTGGAAACCTTCGGCGGCGCTGGCGTCGTCGAAATCCCCGAAATGCAAAAACTGTTGCACTACATTTGCGAGAACGGCTTCGAGCACCACGTCGCGGCGAACTTTTCGTCCATCGCCGGCGCGGTGCGGGAAGCTGCCAGCAACTACCTCGGCTGGCAGACGTATCACCACGGCGCCTGAACGGGCCGCGCACAATTCGAGTGACTCCAAAATGGAGCTTTCTCTAACCCGGAAACCGTTGAAGAGTCTTTACCGGTGCCTCCGATGGATGTGGTCATTCACCGCGCGGAGCTCGACGCACTGGCGACAGCCTATGCGATCGTTTCCGAGTACTACGGAGCCGCGAAGGTCGTCGCGCGCGATAGCGAAACGCAATTCCGCGACGAATACTTTCGACCGCGTGCCGGAGTTTTTCTGGTGCGGGATGGTACGGCACTCGCCGGTTGCATCGCGCTGCGCGAAATGAATTTGGCGGCGGCCGAAATCAAGAGGCTGTACGTACGTCCCGCCTGGCGTGGCCGGGGGATGGCTCAAAAACTGTTAGACGAAGCTGAATCTTTCGCCAGAAAAGCCGGCTATCAGCGCATCTACCTCGATACCGCGGCCGATATGTTGGCGGCTGCGCGACTCTACGAACGCAACGGCTACGAGCGCTGTGAACGCTACAACGATAACCCGCAGGCGGCAATTTTCATGAAGAAGGAATTATAGTTCTTCGTGGGGACCTACAAGCCCGCAACGATGGTTTGCAATTGCTTCGCGATCTCCTCGGCGGGCGTGCCTTTCGAAAAGGTCACCGGCGCGCCGATGTGCAGGGTAATTTCGCCCCGATGCGCCAACCTCCGCCGTTCCCGCTTCATCTGCCAGACGCCGTCCAGCCGCATCGGCACAATTGGCAGCGAAAGATTCTCCGCCAGCAGGCCGATGCCGGACTGAAACGGCGCCATCTTTCCATCTTCCGAGTTGTTCACTTCGCCTTCGGGGAAAATCAGCACTGAATAACCGCGGTCAACGGATTCGCCGGCAAATTGAAAACTTCGCCTAAATCCGGAAAACTGTGGCAGCGGGAATACATTGAACAACGCCGTCACCAGCCAGTAGCCCATCCAATAGCCCCAGCGCTTCCCGGAAAACCACTCTTGCGGCGGCGTGCGCATGCGCAACAGAGTCTCGCCACCCATGGCAATCGCCAAACGATGGCGGAAACGCGACGGCAAGCCGGCAAGAATAAGTCCGATATCCGCCCGCCGCGTGATGTGATTCGACACCACAAGCACCGGCCCTTTCACACCGCGCAGATGCTCCCGGCCACTTGTCCGCGGATGCCCCAGAATCTGCGTCGCCGGCCATACCAGAGCGTAATAAACGCCAAGCCGGAACCAACGCACAATTTCGCGCTGCGTCCAACGGGGATAGTGATAAATTGGCTGCTGTCCGGATGCTTTCTGCCCCGGTCCTCGTCCGCTATCGCCAAGAAGTTTCTGCAAATCGCCGACCGATTCGGCCTTTGAAAATCGCTCTTCGTTGATCTCGACGCTGTAGCGCCGCTCCAAGGCAGCGAGCAGCTCAACCCGGTCGAGCGACGATAGGGATGACAAGCTCGCCGTACTTAGCAACCGCGCCAGCGGATCGCCGTCTGTTCCTAGACGAGTGCCGGGCTTCGGTCCGGCCCCTTTTTCCATCGCGCGCTCTGCGATCGCCGTCAGCCGCGGCTTGCCCGTCGGTGTCCGCGGAAAATCCGGCTCCGGCCAGACCATCCATCTGCGAATCTGCTGATATTCCGCCAGCGTGCGATTCGCCGCGGCGACCGCCGCTTCCGCCATTCCGCTCCCGTCCGTTACCCGTTCCCCCTCCTTTTCCTCCCGCAACAGCAGCGCTGCACAAGCTTCCGCATTTCCGTCGTTGGCGAGCGCCACCACCACCGCATCGCGAACCGCCGGCTGCTTTTTCAGCGCCGTTTCGAGATCTTCAGGATAGATATTCAATCCGGCCGAGGTGACGATGACGTTTTTCTTGCGGCCGCGGAATTTCAGATTGCCTTGCGCATCCATTTCCCCGAGATCGCCGGTGCGCAGCCAACCGCCATCCTCAGCTGGCCGCAACTCTCCCTTTTCCCAATAGCCGGACGAGACATTTTCGCCGCGCACTAAAATCTCGCCGTCTTCACTCAGGCGAAATTCTCGCCCGGGTAGAATCTTCCCCGCCGAACCTTCCGCTGCGCGGAAAGGATGATTCAAGCTGATCAAGGAAGCGGTCTCGGTCATGCCGTAGCCCTGCACGACCGCAAAACCAAGGCGCTTGAAGAATGCTTCGCTCTCTCCGCCGAGCGCCGCGCCACCGCAAATGAAGGCCCAAAAGCGCACACCGAACAACCGGCGAATTCTGCGGAAGCGCCAGGCGCGCCTCAGGAACGGTTTGCCTTCCGCGGCCGCGAAATTCTTGTCGAACCATTTTCGCCATCCGCGCGCGTCAATTTCCCGTTCGACTGCACTACGCAGCAGGTCCAACATGCGCGGAACGGCAATCAACGCCGTTGCGCGCTCTTTTTTAACCGTTCGCAGAATGTCTGAAGGATTAGTGGAGTTTTCAAAAACCACAGTCGCGCCCAGCAGCGGCGGAACGAACAGCGCCATGAACTGCCCAAACACATGGCTCAAGGGAACCAACGAAACGAAGCGCAGCGGATGCATCCATCTTTCATACTTGAAATACGGCCTCATGCCGCGCTCGATCGGCTCGAGATTGGCCAGAAAGTTTCCGTGTGTCAGCACCACTCCTCGGGGCTCGGCAGTGGTGCCTGACGTAAAAAGGATCTCTGCTACGTCCTTTCGTTCCATTGCCTTGGCCGCCGGGGACTTCTCGCTCGCAGGGAATGTTCCACGGGAAACATCGCTGTCGGCCAAACCCTCCAGCGGCAGTGTAGGTGCGGCGCCCCGCAGTGCGGGCTTATTCCGTGATGCCAGGATGAGTTTCACCTCCGCATCGGACACCACTCTGGCTGCGAAGTCAGCCGGCGCGCCATCGTCCATCGGCACGGCCACGGCACCGATGATCTGGCACGCCCAGAACGCGGCTACCCATTCACCCGAGTTCGGCCCCCAAACTAGCACCCGGTCGCCCTTACCAATGCCGTGAAATCCCAGGGAATCCGCGCACTTCCGCGCCCGCGCAGCCAACTCTCGATAGCGAAGCGAGACGTGCCGATAGCCCGCGACGTAGGCCAGGGCAGGGTCCTGTCCGAAGCGCTCAAAATCTTCGAGCAGCGTCAGCAGGGAATTGCGTTTCTTCGTATCCATGGGCAAAAGTCGGGACAAAAGTCGATTCGCGCAACCGGCGCGCCGCAGCGACAGATTTCGCCGCTAAGCCCATAACGCGGCAAGCCTGTTGCCACGATTCTAGGCCTGTTGGCACTCTACGGGTTCTGGAAAAGCCACCAGAAATCCAGGAGGAAAAATGCGGAGGCTCAGGTAAACTAAAAGGGCTGGGGGATCGTCGGAAATCCCTGCCCAAAACTGACCGTCCCGGCTTTTCAGGCTTTAGGAGTGAAATGTCTGTACCTATCTCACAGATGTGGACGGTTGCGACCTACCTGCTAAAGCAGAAGCTGGCCGGCCGCAAAAAGTATCCGTTCGTGCTGATGCTGGAGCCGCTGTTCCGCTGCAATCTGGCCTGCGCGGGCTGCGGCAAGATTCAATATCCAGCGCACATCCTCAAGCAGGAATTGACGCCCGAAGAATGCTTTAAGGCCGTGGAAGAGTGCGGCACGCCGATGGTTTCCATCCCGGGCGGTGAGCCGCTGATGCACTCCCAGATTGACAAGATTGTCGAAGGCCTGGTGGCTCGCAAGAAGTACATCTATCTGTGCACCAACGCGCTGCTGCTCAAGGAAAAGCTCGACCTCTTCAAGCCCAGCAAGTACCTCACATTTTCGGTTCATGTGGATGGCCAGCGCGAGCATCACGATTTTTCCGTCTGCCGCGAGGGCGGTTACGAACAAGCGATCGAGGGAATCCGAGAGGCGGTCAAGCGCGGCTTCCGGGTAACCACAAATACGACTTTGTTCGACGGCGCCGATCCCCGGAGTGTCCGCGCCTTCTTCGACGAAATGATGGATATGGGCGTCGAGGGCATGATGCTTTCGCCGGGCTACTCCTATGAAAAAGCGCCGGATCAAAAGCATTTCCTGGGCCGTGCGCGCATTCGACGCCTGTTCCGCGCGATTCTCTCCAACCGCAAGAAAACGTGGAAGTTCAATCAGTCCGGTCTGTTCCTGGAATTCCTGATGGGCAAGCGCCACTACGCCTGCACGCCGTGGGGAATGCCCACCTACAACGTATTTGGCTGGCAGAAACCCTGCTACCTCCTTCAGGACGGTTACGCTGACACGTTCCAGGAACTGCTCGAATCGGTCGAGTGGAATCACTACGGCACCGAATCCGGCAACCCCAAATGTGCCAACTGCATGGTGCACAGCGGGTACGAAGCTTCTGCCGTCGATCACACCTTCAGCGGCTTAGGCGGCATATGGGCTACCATCAGGGCCGGGCTTGATACGCTATACGCCGATCCGGAAGCTTTGGAAATGTTGAACGAACCGGTAAAGCCGGTGCACGCCTTCAATCCGTTGGTGCAAATCGACGCGGCAAAATCGCAAATGGAACAGACCCGCGCATGAGCATCCCGCAACACTTTGAGCGGACCAATCAGCCTGGAGCAGGCACCTTCGACCCCGAAAAGCTGGAAGTTGCGCCGGGGCGCCTCCGCGAAGGCTTGGAAGGCTGGGTGCCGGAGTTAGCAACCGAGGCCGAGCTTCGCGAAGCTCTGGAAAAGGCCTTTGATTACCGCGGCGACGTCACTCTGACCCAAAAAAACGGCGACAAAATCGAGGGCTACATCTTTGACCGAGTCACGGGACCGACTCTAAGTGCTTCATTTGTCAGGGTGATGCCGAAAAATGGCGGCTCGCGATTGAAAATCGCGTTCTCCGATATCGCAGCACTCGCTTTTACCGGCCGGGACACCGCTGCGGGCAAGAGCTGGGAAGCGTGGGTCAAAAAGTATTGGGAGAAGAAAGACGCCGGCCAGCAGGCCGCTAGCCTCGATCCGGATACTTCCGAGTAACCGCCCCCTGGCGGTCGCATCGCGGCCGTGGTTTTAGTACTAACCCGAATCTAATCAATCACATACGCAACGCCTGACTCACTTTTAGGCATGGACAAAGTGGGTAAAATTTGCTATTCTTACTCTAGCGTTTGTTTGCTCTTGTAATACCTTTTGATGTGCTCAGAAGGACTGCAGGGCCAAACTGCAGTTCTTTTTTTTGTGTTTCGAAAGGCCGTCACGGCGCAAGTTCGCGTTCGCCGAAGTGTAGGGCTGGCGAGGATTGGGCACGGACCGAGAGAAGCACGCAATCCCAAAATGGTCTCGGGCGACCGGGTCCAACCCAGTGAGGTCAGGCAGTGAAGGAACAAGGAACTGTGAAATGGTTTAACGCTGCAAAAGGATTCGGCTTCATCCAACGTCAGACCGGAGAAGATGTGTTCGTTCACTTCTCCGCGATCACCATGGACGGCTATAAAACGCTGAACGAAGGGCAAGCAGTTGAATTTGAAGTGAAAAAGGGTCCGAAGGGTCTGCAGGCGGAGAACGTAACCAGCTTGTAAGTTCCCTGCGGGGCGATTCTCAGACGGAGCCGCCCCGCAAATCAAGTTTCTGTGGTGCCGGAAGTTTGCGCAGTGCCCCGAGTGAGTGGCCAAGGAGGAAGACGTGCAAGTAATGCAGGAAGGCCAGACCATTAAGCACGAGGTGTACGGACTGGGAATCGTGACCTCTTCGGACGTAGAGCGCACGACGGTAGATTTCGATGATCACGGGCCAAAGCTGTTCGTGACCAGCATCATGACCGCCGAGCTGATCGGCGAAGCGCCCGCTACGCCGCCCAAGACCAAGCGGCGCCGCAAAGCTTCAACCGCGGCCAAGGCCGCCAAAGCGGCAAAGAAAGCAGCCGCAGCGGCCGAATAATCCACGGCTGCAAATCGAAAGAATCGGACGCCTGCACTCTGTCGTGCAGGCGTTTTTGTTCTTGCCGGAGTTGAGAGTCCCCGAAGTTTGCGCTCGCTCTCGATGCGATTCACCAACAGCAGCGGCGCATTCCTTGCGCGTCTTTGTTAACGCTGTTTTATCTGCAAACTCGAAGCGCATTCCGTTTCACGGCCAAAATGCAACGAATTCCGCTGCGGTGCTGTAACCAAACTGCACTTTGAAAAGTCGCGCCGTGCGCTTCTCATTGACGGGAGAGTAGCGGCGAGTTCAGTGCCCCATCAGCAACCCGGAAACGGGCCCTCTCGGGGAGTGGGTATGATCCACACGCTGAGAAGCAAGGCGTTTTCCTTGGGTAGCAGCTCGACATTGGCGTGCCTGACGATCCGGCCGTTCTGCAGCGTAAAGCCGCTGCTACATAAACCACGTTTTTGTGATAGCTTGCCAGCATGAAGAAGATTTTAGTGCTTGCCGGACTGCTGTTTTTTGTTTTGGGAATCGTCGGACTGGTGCATCCAGATTTCACGTACCACAAAAACGAAGAAGTCGTTCATGTTGGACCGGTGCATGCGACAGTGAACGAAGAAAAAGTCGCGCACGTGCCCGCGCCCGTTTCGGTGATTTTGCTGGTTGTTGGACTCGGGCTCACCGTGACCGGCGCCAAGAGCCGCGGTTAGCGATCGAAAGCGGCATCAAGCCGCCGCACTCCCAAAACATAAATTATCGCACGGCAGATTCGGCCTGGTCGAAGGCGTGGTAGGAAGAGCGAACCAGCGGACCGGACTCCACGTGCTTGAAACCCATTTGCTCGCCCAGGACTTTGTATTCGTAAAATTCGTCGGGATGGACGTAACGCACGATCGGCAGATGTTCGCGCGTTGGCTGCAAATATTGGCCGAGGGTGAGAATGTCGGTGCCCTGTGCGGCGAGTTCTTCCATCGTGGAGAGCACTTCGTGCTTTTCTTCACCGAGGCCGAGCATCAGGCCGGTTTTGGTGGGCACGTCAGGGTGCGTTTGCCTGGCGCGGCGCAGAAGTTCGAGCGAGCGCTCGTACACCGCGCCTTTGCGCACCTGGCGATAGAGGCGCGGAACGGTTTCGGTGTTGTGATTGAGCACGTCGGGCTTTACGGCGAGGACGGTGTTGAGCGCGTGCCAGTTGCCGCGAAAATCGGGAATCAGTACTTCGACCTTGCAGCCGGGAACGCGGCGGCGAATTTCTTCAATGGTACGAGCGAAGATGGCGGAGCCGCCGTCGGGCTGGTCATCGCGATTGACGCTGGTTACGACTGCATAGCGCAGCCCCATCCTGGAGACGGCTTCGGCGACGCGAATTGGTTCTTCTTCATCCGGGGGGCCAACCGGTTTGCCCGAGGGAACGGCGCAGAAGCCGCAGGCGCGGGTGCAGATGTCTCCGAGAATCATGAAGGTAGCAGTGCCGTGCTCCCAGCATTCGCCCATGTTGGGGCAGCGGGCGGATTCGCAGACCGTGTGCAGATCGAGCGTGCGCATCATGCGTTTGAGGTGCTGGTAGCGCTCGCCGCCGAAAAACTTGACGCGGAGCCAGTCCGGGCGTGGATGGGCGGAGGGCGAAGGCACCCCGAGATGCTCGGGCGAGGCCAGCGGCTGCGGGGCGTTGGAAATGATGTTGAACGGGGAATTCATGATGGCGGCGATAGCAGTCCTGATTTTACTTGGTTAGAGGGCAGGGGACAAACAGAGCCGGGAAGACCCGGAGGAACGGAACCGACCCGAAGGTCGGCCACTACGTCAGAGGGGGTGGCGGGAGGAGCGGACGAAGTCGCGGAGGACGGTGACGTTCGGTTCGTAGGCACCGATGCGGCCGGCATCCACGGGGAGGCCAAGACGTTCGGCAAGATCGAGGTCCACACCGGCGTCATCGAGTTCGGAAAGGCTGTAGCCCTGCGCCGGGGCAACGCGGTTCAGGCCAGACGGGTAGACCGGGCGAGGAGGCCGGTGGCGGCGCCAGGGGCGGCGAGCAATTTCGTAGAATTGCTGCCAATCGTGTTTTTGCCAGCTGCTGTTCATGACCAAAGACACATCCAGGCTCGAGGCCGGTCCTTCGCTTTCGTTCTCTTCCCGCTCTTTGAAACTACGGCTCGTTCGAGTCATTGGATGCTGCACTTTCCAGAAAGGTTCCCAGCACGTGAATTGCCGGGAAACCGGGCCTTCAGCCGAAAGTAACTCGCATTCCGGCACCGTCACCATACTCCAGATTGGGTAGCGGAAGCGATTTTCCTAACTACGTGTTTCAAACACGTAAATAAGGCGAAAGTTGTGCGGGACGTGATTTGTGACTCATGCTTCCGGTTTGCAGGAAACCGGATGAGGAGCGGCTTTTGCTCGCGGCTGGGCCTAGGTGGGACTTCGATAGCGCACAGCCAAGAGTGGCTGTGGCACCTGGGAGCAAAGCTACCGCAAAGCCTGCATTTGGGAGCGCAAAAAGCGGCGAGGAGAAGAGCCCGGCCGCTAAATGAGTGAGCGCCGCTTCCTACCAGCGGTTGCCCCGGTCACCGCGGTCTCCACGATCCCCGCGATCGCCACGGCCACCTCGGCCGCCACCACCGCCAGGTCCGCGGCCGCCGCCGAACCCGCCTCGGCCACCACCGCCGCCGCGCTGTTCCTGCGGACGGGCCTCGTTGACGACCAGGTTGCGGCCGCCAAAGTTCTGCCCGTTCATGGAATTGACGGCACGGTCGGCCTCTTCGTCATTGGCAATTTCGACGAAAGCGAAACCGCGCGACTGCCCTGTGAAACGGTCACGAATGAGATTGACTGCGGAAGGATTGACACCAGCCTGCGAGAAATAGTCGTGCAATGAATCTTCCGTGGCCGAAAACGGAAGATTCCCAACGTAAAGCTTCTTCACTTACGGACTCCTTTTGCCCGGAACCGAACTGCATTTCGCGGAGCGCGCTGGAAGGCCGAAAATCCGTAAGGGCATCCGAAAGTCCGAAACCGACTTGTCGTCTCAAGAATGCGAGTCTGAAGGAGTACAGCTTCAGCTTCGAAGCCTGCCAGGCAGGCCACGAAACCCGAATTCCTGAAACCCGGGGACCAAACTCGGGCGTTCCAGCGGTCAGAGGCATCGTCGTTGAAATTGATGGGTTTTGCAATGGAAATCTGGCGCACTCCCGGCGGCGCGCAAGACCGGGCACAGGTCAATACAGTACATCAAAATGATGATAGGATGCGCGCCAACAGGGCTTAACAAGCGTTTGAATGGCCGATGAATGCAGGGTAAACGAAGGGAACGAGGGCGGTTATGCGCGGCACGATGATGGATTTCCCGCTGACCCTTAAGACGATTCTGGAGCGGGCGGAAAAGCAGTTCCTAAGAGTGGAAATCCTGTCCCGGCGGCCGGACCGCAGCGTGGTGCGCACCAATTATCGCGCGTTTACGGAGCGGGCGCGGCGGCTGGCCAGCGCCATGAGCAAACTGGGGATGCGGCGCGGCGATCGCGTTGCTTCGATGATGTGGAATCACTCTGGGCACCTGGAAGCGTTCTTTGGAGTGCCGTGCGCGGGCGGGATCTTGCATACGTTGAATTTGCGATTGCATGCGCACGAAATAGCGGCGATCGCGAGACACGCGGAAGATCGGTTTCTAATCGTGGATGACGTGTTGCTGCCGGTCTATGAAAAGTTCAGAAACGATGCTCCGTTTGAAAAAGTGATTGTGGTGCCGTACGGGTGCGGCGAAGTGCCTGGCGGCTATTTGAATTACGAAGAGCTGCTGGGCGATGGCGATCCGAAATTCGCGCTGCCGGAGATTGACGAAAACGATGGCGCGACGATGTGCTTCACGTCCGGCACGACGGGCTTCTCGAAAGGCGTGATCTATTCGCATCGCGCGCTGGTGCTGCACTCGCTGGCAGAGTGCGCCGTGGACGCGTTCGGGCTGAGCCATAACGATACGATCATGCCGGTCGCGCCGATGTTCCACGCCAATGCTTGGGGCATTCCGTTTACGGTGGTCATGGCTGGGGCGAAACTGCTGTTGGTCGGGCCCAACGTGGAATCGGAAGGTTTACTGAATTGGATGGTGGAAGAAGCAGTGACCGTGGCTTCGGGAGTGCCGACAGTCTGGATCGGTGTGCTGGATGCGCTGGAGAAAAATCCGGGGCGCTGGAAGTTCAACCGCGGCGTGCGGTTGATCTGTGGGGGAACGGCGCCGCCGCTGGAGATGATTCGCAAGTTGGACGGCTATGGGCTGCACCTGCTGCACTTGTGGGGAATGACGGAAACTACGCCGCTGGCAACTACCGGCCATTTGAAATCGCACATGCGCGATTGGAGTGAAGAAGAAAAGTATCGTGTGCGCGCGAAACAGGGCTGGCCAGTGCCGTTTCTAGAAGTCAGGATTACGAGGCCGGGGCAGGGTGACGGTCCCGATCTCGAGATCGAATGGGACGGCGAGACCTCCGGAGAGCTGGAAGTGCGCGGGCCATGGGTGGCGTCGCACTATTACCAATCGCCGGATCAAGCACACCGCTGGACGCCCGATGGCTGGTTCCGGACGGGCGATGTGGCGATTATTGATGAAGACGGAATCGTGAAATTGGTGGACCGTGCGAAGGACCTGGTAAAGAGCGGCGGCGAATGGATTTCGTCGGTGGATCTGGAAAATGCTCTGATGGGGCATCCCGCTGTGAAAGAAGCGTGCGTGGTGGGAGTGCCGCATCCGAAGTGGCAGGAACGTCCGCTAGCGGCGGTGGTGTTAAAAGATGGTAGAGCGGCAACGTGCGAAGAGTTGCGCGCTTTTCTGGCCGCCAGTTTCGCCAAGTGGCAGTTGCCGGACGGATTCGTGTTTATGGATGCGATTCCGCGGACGAGCGTGGGAAAGTTTAAGAAGACGGCGCTGCGCGAACAGTTTGCGAATTGGAAGTGGGAGTAAGAGCCCGGCTGGCAGAGACAAACCAAAGTGCTAGGTAGGTGTTTATGGCGACACCAAGAGCGCCGCAACTTAGGTGCGGTAGGAAGCGTTGATGCGGACGTATTCAGCGGTGAAGTCGCAGGTCCAATAGCGCGCGCGGGATTTTCCGGCGTGCAAATCCACAACAATCGGTACGTGATCGACGAGCAGGCGATTGGAAGCGGCGCGCTCGTTGAATGGCAGCGGCTGGCCCTTGCGCAGCACCTTGATGCCGGCCATGTTGATTTCGACCAGCGACGGATCGAATTTGACACCGGAGCGGCCGGCGGCTGCGAAGATGCGTCCCCAGTTGGGATCGCCGCCAGCGAAAGCGGTCTTGACCAGCGGGGAAGTTGCGATGGTTTCGGCGATCTTGCGGGCGGCGGATTCGGTGCGCGCGCCGCGGACTTCGATTTCGATGACCCGCTGAGCGCCTTCGCCGTCGGCAACAATTTGTTGTGCCAGCGAGCCACAGACATTTTCAAGGGCGGCCGTGAATTGGCGGTGGGCCTTGCTGCCGTTGGCGATGGATGCAGCGCCGGCAGCGCCGTTGGCGAGGACCAGCAGCGTGTCGTTGGTGGAGGTGTCACCGTCCACGCTGATGGCATTGAATGTGCGGGATGTGACGTCGCGCAGCGTTTTTTGCAGGAGCGAAGGAGAAATAGCAGCGTCAGTGACGACGAAGGCCAAAGTCGTTGCCATGTTGGGATGGATCATGCCGGCGCCTTTGGCGCAGCCGAGAACGTGGATGCGTTTGCCAGACATTTTGAACGACGCGGAAGCGGTCTTCGGACGCGTGTCAGTGGTGCAGATGGCCAGCGAGAGTTCGGCGAACGATCGGGCCGAGGCTCGGCGATTACGCGCAAGAGTTGGAAGCGCACGGAGAATTTTTTCTATGGGAAGTTGCACCCCGATGACGCCGGTGGAGCAAACGAACAGTTCCTGCGGTTGGAAGCTCATGCGGCGGGCGGCTTCTTCGTTGGTGCGCAACGAAACCAGGTCTCCCTGTTCGCCCGTAGCGCAGTTGGCGTTGCCGGCATTAACGACAACGGCTCGCATTCGGCCCTTGGATGTCTGCAGATTTTTTTTTGAGAGCATCACCGGAGCGGCGAAGACCAAATTTTGCGTGAAGACGGCGGCGGCTGAAGCGGGAACGTCGCTGGAAATCAGAGCCAGGTCCAACGCGCCGGTTTTCTTCAGGCCACAGGCTGTGGCGGCAAAGCGAAAAGCCTTGGGCAGGGCCGATTCGGGAGGGGCCTGGGTCATTTTGCGGCGGCCTCTTTGGGCAAGCGGGCTTCGAGATCGGCGATCGCGGCGCGGACGGATTCGGGCGCGGTGCCGCCAGGAACATTCTTCGCGGCGAGCGCAGCTTCAACTGTGAGGCACGCAAAGATGTCTGCGTCAAACGCTAGAGATATCTTGCGCAACTCTTCGAGCGGCAATTGGTTCCAGGCTTTGTTCTGATGCTCGGCTTCTTTCAGGATTTTCCCGACGAGGTCATGGGCCTGACGGAAGGGAACGCCTTTGCGGACCAGATAGTCGGCGGCTTCGGTAGCAAGCAGCGCGGGATTGGAGGCCTTGGCGCGAAGGAGGTCGTCGTGAAAACCAGTAGTCGCGATGGCGCCGGCGGCGATGGAAATCATATCGGCGAGGTGATCGTGGGCGGAGAAGAGCGCTTCTTTGTCTTCCTGGAGATCGCGCTGGTAGCTGGTTGGCAGACCTTTGAGCGTCGTGAGTAAACTGATGAGCGCGCCAGTGATACGGCCAGTTTTTCCGCGGATCAACTCCCAGCAATCGGGATTTTTCTTTTGCGGCATGAGGCTGCTGCCGGTCGAGTACTCGTCGGGCAAAATCACGTAAGAAAATTCCTGGGAAGCAAACATCACGAAGTCTTCGGCAAGACGCGAGAGATGTGTGGCGATGCCGGAGAGTGCGAACAGATAGTCGAGCGCGAAGTCGCGATCACTGACGGCATCGAGACTGTTGGCGGTGATCTTGGAGAAGCCGAGTTCGCGGGCGATAGCGGCGCGATCGATGGCGAAGGAATTTCCGGCGAGGGCTCCAGAGCCCATGGGGCAGGCGTCGGCACTCGCGGCGGCGTTTTGCACGCGCGCGACGTCGCGGGTAAAAGCTTCAGCGTGAGCGAGCAAAAAATGTGCCAACAAGATCGGCTGGGCGTGTTGCATGTGGGTCATGCCAGCCATAGGTACGCCAAGCTTGATTTTGGCTTGCGCGAGCAGCGCGCGAATGAGCGCAAGCAAGCCCAGTTTGACTTGGGCCGCAGCGTCGATGATAAAGAGGAGGAAGTCGGTAGCGACAAGTTCGTTGCGGCTGCGCCCGGTGTGGAGCTTCCAGCCGAGCGGGCCGAGTTCTTGGACCAGCGCTTTCTCGACAAAGTGATGCACGTCTTCGGCATCAGCGCCGAAAGAATCGATCCATGCGGGGTCGGATTTGGCGCGAGCGGCGATCTTATCCAGCGCGGTGAGGGTTTGTTTCACTTCGGCTGCATTGAAGATGCCGATAGGTTCGAGAGCTTTGGCCCAGGCGCGGTCGACAGCAATCTCGTAAGGCAGCAGGCGGCGATCGAACGCAAAGGAACGCTGAAACGCGTCAAAGCGCTTGTCCGGCTCGCGTTCGAAGCGCCCGCCCCAGAGTTTGCTGTCTTTGCGTTCGGTCATGGCAAGTCTTCAGTTCTCAGCGATTCTCCATTAGAACAGGAGTTGCAGGACTGCTGACCGCTTCCGCCAATCCGCCGTCCTAACGCCGCTCTTGAGGATAACTGCCGACTGACAACGGACGACCGTTCTCACCAGTTGCCTTCGGCTTTGGCTTTCGGGCGCACGGTGACCGGAAGTGCGAACAGGTTAATGAACCCTTCGGCATCCTTGGGGTTGTAACGGCCCATGGTGAAGCTGGCCAAGTCCGCGCGATAGAGCGAGAACGGCGACTTGCGGCTAGTGACGTTGAGCGTACCCTTCCACAGTTTCAAGCCAACCGAACCGGTGACCCTTTGCTGGGACACAGTGAAGAAACCGTCGAGAGCCTGGCGCTGTGTGGAGAACCATACGCCGTTGTAAACCAGCTCGGCGTAGCGCACGGCGAGAATCTGCTGCAAGTGCGCGGTTTCGCGATCGACGGTAAGCCGTTCGAGTTCGCGATGAGCGGTAACCAGCAGCGTGCCGCCGGGAGTTTCGTAGGCGCCGCGAGACTTCATACCGACGAGGCGGTTTTCCACCAAATCGGTGCGGCCGACGCCATGGCGCGCCGCGATGTCGTTGAGCGTGTTCAGCAGATCGACCGGACCGAGCTTGCTGCCGTTCACCGAAGCCGGCGTGCCAGAGTCGAACCCGATTTCGACTTCTTCGGCTTTGTCCGGCGCTTTCTCGGGAGAGACGGTCCACTGCCACATGGCTTCGCTCGGCGCGTTTGCGGGATCTTCCAGTTCGCCGCCCTCGTGGCTCAAGTGCCAGATGTTGCGGTCGCGGCTGTAAATATTTTTCTTGCTCTGTTCGATCGGCACATTGTGCTTTTCGGCGTAGGCGATGGCGTCTTCGCGGGAGTCTATGTCCCACTCACGCCACGGTGCGATGATTTGCAGGTTCGGCGCGATGGCCTTGTAGGCGAGCTCGAAGCGAACCTGGTCGTTGCCTTTGCCGGTGCAGCCGTGCGACACGCCGTCAGCCCCGAGTTGCAGCGCCAGTTCCGCCTGGCGTTTGCCGAGGACCGGACGGGCCATTGAGGTGCCGAGCAGGTAGGTGTGCTCGTACACCGCGCCGGCGCGCAGCGTCGGCCAAATGTAGTCGCGAACGAACTCTTCACGCAGGTCTTCAACGTATGCGGTTGAAGCACCGGTCGCGAGCGCTTTCTTGCGGGCAGCTTCCAGGTCTTCCTGCTGGCCCACGTCGCCGATCATGGCGATCACTTCGCAACCGTAATTCTCCTTGAGCCAGGGAATAATGATGGAGGTATCGAGTCCTCCGGAGTAGGCAAGAACGACTTTCTTCGGCTTGGTTGCAGGCGCTTTCAAGTGCTCCTCTTTCGTGTGTTGAATTGTTCGCACGCGATGCGACGATTGGGGAATAGAAAATCTCTGCTCTCGATTCCGATCTTATCGGAACAGCGTGTGCAGAATCGCTTTCTGCACGTACATGCGGTTTTCGGACTGATCCAGAACCACCGATTGCGAGCCATCCAGAATCTCGTTGGTCACTTCCAGCCCCCGGTGCGCCGGCAGGCAGTGCATAAAGACGGCCTCGCGTCCGGCAAGGGATAGCAGCTTGCGGTTGACCTGATACGCTTTGAAAACCTCGCGGCGGACCTTTTCTTCCGCCTCGAAGCCCATGCTGGTCCAGGAGTCGGTGTAGACTGCCTGCACGCCCTCGACGGCTTCGCGCGGATCGGTGAACAGTTCGATTTTCGCTTTGGTCTCTTTAGCCACGCGGCGTGAATCGGCAACGACGTCGGCGTCCGGCGCGTAGTTTGGCGGCGTCGCAATACGCAGTTGAACGCCAAGCCGCGCACCCAGATAGAGCAGCGAGTGGCAGACGTTGTTGCCGTCGCCCACGTAGGCGAGCTTCAGTCCCTTCAGAGTGCCGAACTTTTCTTGCAGCGTGAAATAATCGGCCAGCGCCTGGCAGGGATGGAAGCGATCGGAAAGCGCGTTGATCACCGGAATTTCGGTAGTAGCAGCCATCTCGTCGAGCACCCGCTGTTCGTAAACACGCGCGACAATGCCCTGCACCCAGCGCTCCAGATTGCGCGCCACGTCAGCAATCGATTCGCGCTCGCCGAGCCGCGCCTGGGTGTGGTCGAGAAACACCACATGGCCGCCCATGCTCTGGATGCCGACCTCGAACGTCACGCGTGTTCGCAGCGACGGCTTCTCGAAGATCAGCGCGATGAACTTGCCGCGCAGAGTTTCGGCATAATGCGCCGGGTTGGCTTTGATGTCCGCCGTGATTTCCAGCAGCTCGCGCGAGTGCGCGGGGCTCCATTCCCCTCCCGTCAGCAGATCATTGGACGTTTGTGCCGGTACTGCCAGTGTGGTCGTTGCCATTTTTACCTCTTGAGATGCGACTGCGCAGCAGCAGATTTCACGTGCGCCCGCATAGCAGGCGACGCTGCGACCTTGGCCGGCGAAAGCGAAGTCTCCGCGGAGGGAGGTTCCGCTTTCGGGGCCACTCGCGGGGTTTCTGAAAGAACCTTTTCAAATAACTGCAGGAATTCGCGCACCTGCCCCTTGTTGATTAGGAAAGGCGGCAGAAGCCGAATCGTAAAATCGTGGGTGCAGTTGATGAGCAATCCGCGCTTCAGGGCTTCAGCGACAAGCGGTCCGCCCTCAATCGCTAATTCGACGCCGAACATGCAGCCTTCGCCGCGGATCTCTTTGATCAAGTGTGATTTAGCGCGCAGGTTTTCCAGGCCGGCGCGTAGTTCCTGGCCGCGGGCGCGAATATTTTCGAGGAGCTTTTCGCTCTCGATGATGTGCAGAAATTCGAGCGCCACCGCACAGATCATGGGGCCGCCGCCAAACGTCGTGCCGTGCAACCCGGGGGAAATGCGAGACGCCACGGCATTGGTCGTGAGAATCGCACCAAGTGGAAGTCCTGCAGCGAGCGGCTTGGCGACCACGGCGATATCCGGCTTCGAGCGGAATTTCTGATAAGCGAAGTAGCGGCCGGTGCGGCCCAGTCCGCACTGAATTTCGTCGGCGACGAGCAACGCGCCATGCTGGGTTGCCAGCGCCCGCGCTCGCTCCCAAAATTCCGGCGTGACCGGGAAAATTCCGCCTTCACCTTGGATCGGCTCCAGGATGACCGCACAAACGGAGTCGTCGAACTTGGCTTCGAGGTCGGCGATGTCGTTGAACTTCACGAACTCCACGCCCGGGACCAGAGGAGCAAAGGGCAAACGGTATTTCTCCGTGGCGGTCACGCTCATTGCGCCGAACGTGCGGCCGTGAAACGAATTCTCCAGCGCCAGGATGCCGGTTTTCGCCGCCGTACCGCCTGAGGCGTCCTCCTCCGGACGGCCACACAGGCGGGCGAGCTTCAATGCGCCGTCAATGGCTTCGGTCCCGCTGTTGGCAAAGAAAACGCGGTCCAGACCTGAGCGTTCCGCCAGTAAGCGGGCCAGCGGTCCCTGAAACTCGTTATGAAAGAGATTGGAGAGATGAATGGCTCGCGCCGATTCGCGCCGAATCGTCTTCACAATTCGCGGATGCGCGTGACCCAGAGCGTTTACGGCGATGCCACCCAGAAAATCCAGATATTTCTTGCCGCTAGAATCGAAAACATACGCGCCGCGGCCATGCGTAAGAACCACGGGCGAACGCTTGTAGGTCGGGAGCAGGTACTGCTCGGCAGCGGTTAAGGCCGACGCCACGCGCGCAGTGCTCCTTGATTTAGGCGGCGCCTTTCGCGAACCACTCGAACGAGAAGCCACTCTCCGCGTTGTGACCGCTTTTTTCACCAGGCCACCGAAACCGACGCGCCGTCGGCCGCCGGCTCGCGCAGGACCCGTGTTCCGGGGATTTCCGCAAAGGGAAACGACGAACGGGCCTCGACGGAGCGAACCGCAGCGAGCAAGCCATCCGGAATCGTCCCGCCGACAATGTGCACGCCCTTGACGCCGCCTTCGAGAGCGCGCTTCGCGGCTTCGAGCTTGAGAATCATGCCTCCGGAAACGATTTTGCGCTGCACGAGGTCCCCGATTTCTTCGCAGGCGACACCGGACCGGGTCTTATCGCCCTCCAGGACGCCGTGCACGTCGGTGAGGTAGATGAGTTGATCGGCATGTACGTACTCGGCGCAAGCTGCGGCCATGTGATCCGCGTTGATGTTGTAGAGTTCACCGTCGTTGGCGATGCCGAGACACGCGGCTACTGGAACGATTCCCGCGTTCCAGAACGATTGCAGCAAATCGGTATTTGCGCCGGTGAGATAGCCCACGTAGCCGAGGCTGCCCTGTTCATTGTTATGTACCAGCGGTTCAGCGGTGAATGCCTGGGCATCTGCAGCGGAAATGCCGACTGCCGGCTGCCCGGCCGCGGAGATTGCCGCGGCTACCTGTTTGTTGAGCAGGCCGGCGAACACCATCACCGCCACGTCGCGCGTCTCACGATCGGTGACGCGCAGCCCGGCAACAAATTTGCTCTCGATGCCAAGACGCTGCAAAGTAGCAGTGAAGATTCGCCCGCCGCCGTGCACGACCAGAATCTCGTGCCCGCGGCTGGCGAGTTCCGCCACCTGCGCCGCCAGAGTATTCACCGTGGCCTGATCTTCAAGCAACGCACCCGCAAATTTGATTACCAGTCTCATTGCAGTCCCGTTTGCTCCTCAACACCCAAAAGAAGATTGAAGTTCTGTACCGCCTGGCCCGCCGCGCCTTTGCCCAGATTGTCCAGACAACTGACAATCACCAGCCGCCGGCCGGAGGGGTCCAATACAAATCCGATATCGGAAAAATTCGTATGCGCGACGTGCTGCAGTTCGGGCAATGTGCCCGACTTCCAGATGCGTACCATCGGCCGGCCTGCGTAAGTCCGGCGGTAGAGCGCTTCCACCGACTCGGGCGTCTGCCGTTCGGTAGGCGTGATGTAGATCGTGGAAAGGATGCCGCGCGCGAGCGGCAGCAGGTGAGTCGAAAAGACCACCTGCGATTCCGGCAAGCCGGTGTGTTCGATGATTTCCGGTGTGTGCCGGTGCGAAAACAGGTTGTAGGCCTTGAAGTTTTCGTCCAGCTCGGAGAACTGCAGATCGCGCCGCGGTTCCTTGCCTGCGCCTGTTGCACCGGACTTGCAGTCGCACACGACGCTGGAGCCGGCGGCGATCCATCCGGCCTCAGCCAGCGGCTTGACCGCGAGAATCACGCTCGTGGAGTAACAGCCGGGATTGGCCACCAGCCGTGCCTGCGAAATTTCCTGCGCGTAAAACTCCGGCAGGCCGTAAACCGCTTCGCCAAGAAGGGCTGCATGCGGCGTAGGCAGTTGGTACCAGCGCCGAAATGTTTCCGCATCGTGAAAGCGAAAGGCTCCGCTCAAATCCACCACGCGCAAACCTGCACTGAGCAGCTGCGGCGCGAGTTCAGCCGAAGCCTCGTGCGGCGTGGCCAGAAATGCCGTGCCGGCCCCGCTTTTGGCAATCCCATCCACCGTCAGCTCCCGCACCGGAGCCTGTCCCCAACCGCGCAGCTGCGGAAACAGCTCAGTCAGACAGTGTGCACCCCGGGGATCGCGCACATAGAAGGTCACGGACTCCGCTTCGGGATGGCGCAAAAGGATTTTGGCCAGCTCGAAACCCGTATACCCGGAGACACCTACGACGGCGATAGTGTTGGGATTGTTCATTTTATGACGCGCGGCTGCGCATCGGGCGGCCGACAAACGATTCGATCTTGTGCTGCAGCGACTCGCGCTGCTTCTTGTTGGGCGTGATGATCAGGACCGTGTCGTCTCCCGCAATGGTTCCGGCAATTTCCGGGAACTTGGCTCCATCCACTGCTGCGGCCAGGGGCTGTGCGCCGCTCGGTGGCGTCTTCAGCACCAGCATGTTTTCGGCCGGGCGCATGTCCAGAAGGAATTCGCTTAGCACGCGCACCAGCGGCGGCACCGGAGAAATCTCCTGCACCAGCACGGAGGCCGGCTTGTAGCCTTCCGGCGTCTTCACCAGCTTCAGCTCCTGCAAGTCGCGCGATAGCGTAGCCTGCGTCACGCGCAGTTTTTGCAGATGCAAGCGGCGGCGCAGCTCCTCCTGGTTGGTTATGCGCTCATTGCTCACCAGTCGCAGGATCTGTCCTTGCCGGAATGTTTTGCCGTTTCCCATACTCGGTGGAATATTCATCGACCTGTATAAAAATACAAGCCCCTGAATAATCTTGTCAACTCTTTTTTGGCTGGGGACAGGCTTACGGCAAGCGCACAAAGCCTGCCCTGCGGCTGGATTTTATTTTTAGAGTGTTGTTATCTATGATTACCGATAAAATATGCCAGTTCACTGCCAAATCGCGGGCTGCAAAAACAACGCGCCGGCCGCGCTCGACGAGCACAAGCTCTGCGTGCTGCACTACACGCTTTCGCTGGAGTCCAGTTGCTCCGAGATGCGGCGCGAGACTGCGCTTGGCAACACTCCGCACGAGCGGCTCAAAGAGATCATGCGCTTCATCACCGAAAACGGTGAACGCCTGGCACGCGTCGCGACCAGCGGTATGCAGCTTACCGACGATCTCAAGGCCCGCATCCTCAGCACTTTTCTCACGTTGATGAATCTCCGCGAGAATCTCGACCGTGCCAGCATGCGCTCTTCCTACGGGCGCGGCGGAAGCTTCCGCTAGAGAATTGCGGGTCCCTCAGGCATACATCCTGCCTTGCCGTGTCAATGGTGAGTCCTGGCTACGCTCCGACGTAGCGAGCATAAAGCGAACGGGCCACCGCGGGATCCGTTGAACCTTTGAGCATTGCTCGGCCGTCGGCAAAGACCGTCATCTCCAGTGGCGGTACCGACAGTTTCAGCAGAAAATCGTTCCGTTTGACGGCGACGCCCGCCGCAGTGAGTTTGTCGCCCAGCGCCGCCAGGTCCAGTCGACGACGCCGCTCGTGGATCTGCACCGAATCGCGGCCACAAAGTGTGATATGCGGCTGCGACTTGCCGCTCAAGTACGCGAATTCTCGCTGCGCGCAGCATCGGCACTGCGGATTGCGCGCCACCGCGATCGACTGCATACGCCCGCTCCACACGTCGCAAGACACCAGCTTGTGAAGCAGTGTGTCGCCGCGGCCGGAAAGAATCTTCAGGGCTTCGGCCACTTGCAACGACGCGATCAAGCTGACCAGCGGCCCCAGCACTCCCACCGTGTCGCAGGTCTCCTCAATCCGCGGCCCAGCTTCGCCAGTTTCCAGCAGGCACGCCAAGCAAGCGGTTTTCCCCGGTTGAATCGTGTACGTCAGGCCGTAGCTCGCGACGGCGGCCGCATAAATCCAGGGCCGGCTCGCGTGCACCGCGAAGTCATTGAGTAAAAACCGCGTTTCGAAGTTGTCGGTTCCATCGAGAATCAGGTCAAAACCTTCCAGCAGCTCTTCCGCATTCGAAGAGGTCACATCCGAAACGATTCCCGTGATCTCGATCCCTGAATTCAGTCGCCGCAGCTTGCTTTCCGCGGCTTTGGCTTTCGGCAGCGCCTCGCGAGCATCGCTTTCATCAAAAAGCGCTTGGCGCTGCAAATTCGAGGGCTCAACAAAGTCGCGGTCAATCACCCGAAGCCGTCCCACCCCGGCGCGCGTCAGGAGCTGCGTCGCCGACCCACCAATTGCGCCACAGCCCACAATCGCGGCGCTAGCAGCCAGCAGGCTGCGCTGGCCTTCTTCCCCGATGCCGGAGAATAGGATTTGCCGAGAATACCGCTCAAAATCGGGGTTAGTAGACAGAGGGAGCAACCTTAATCCAGCGAATGCAGCCGACAAAATGCACGGCAATTCCATGATAGCGCCAAAGGACAGGAGAGAGGCAACGCCCCTGTGCTACGCTTCGTCTGAGCGATTCGTCGGCATGAGGGCGGTTTGGGTGAAGTGCGTCTGCGGCGCAGTCATGGCGGCATTCCTGTACCTGGGATTGCCGGCCAGTGCGCTTTGCCAGGCGCCGCAAACACCATCGCCGCAGGCCGGGGATCTGCAGGCTTCGCCGGAAGTCACGGCCGTTAGAATCGTGGCCGAGGACGGCAGGGTTCTAAGCACGACGAGCGGGGCCGTCACGGTTGAAGTCGGCAAACCGCTGGACCGGGCCCAGGTCGCCGCCAGCATCAAGGCCCTCTACAAGACCGGTAGCTATGCGGAGATCCGCGCCAGCACCGAAAAAGTCGAGAACGGAATCCGCCTCGATTTCGTCGTGAAGGAGAATCTCTTCTTTAATCAGGTGCTGGTGCTCGGTTTAAAGGCGCCACCGACCGAAGCTTCTGCAGCCGCGGCCATGCAGATCACCCTCGGCGATATTTTCCGGCAGGAAACACTCGACGAGGCTGTCGAGCGGCTAAAGACGCGTTTACAGGAAGAAGGGCTATATTCCGCCAAGCTCAGTAGCGAGCTTCGTCCGCATCCGGAACAACATGAAATGGACGTTATCGTCCGAGTCCAGCCCGGCCCGCGGGCCCGCGTTGGCGTGATTCACCTGACCAACAGCACCGAGTACTCCGATTCCGAGATTTACAGCCGGCTGAAAATGAACCCGGGGACGGCCATCACCAGCGCCAGAATCCAGAACGGCACCAACCGCATCCGCAAATTTCTGATCAAGCGAAAGCATCTGAGCGCGCGCGCTTCTGTCCGCCGGGGTATTTACGATAGCGCGCACAATACCGTGAACCTGACCCTGGATGTTTCCGAAGGCGCGCGTGTGCAACTCGAAGTCACCGGCGCGAAATTCTCGAGTGGCGAACTGAAGCGACTCGTTCCGGTGTACCAGGAAGGAGCAGTAGACGCCGACCTTCTCGAGGAAGGCAAGAAAAACATTGTGGAGCGCCTGGAGCGTGAAGGCTACTTCGACGCCAGCGTGGAGTACGCCACCGCTACCCGGGAAATCCAGAACCAGGGCGCGACGGGCGAAGAGCAGGTGATCACTTATACCGTCGTGCGCGGCGACCGCCACAAGCTGGTCGGCATCGAGATCTCCGGCAACCACTATTTCGACAACGAACTGCTCTCCGGCCGGCTCCAGATTTACAAAGCCGCGTTCGGCTCGCGCGGAAAATTCAGCCGCCGCCTGATGGAGTCCGACCGCCAATCCATGGAGAACTTGTACCGCGCGAACGGCTTTGCCGCGGCGACCGTAGCCGCGGTACCAAAAGACGACTACCACGACCGCAAAGGCGATCTGCTGATCCGCTTTGTGGTCGTCGAAGGAATCCAGACTCGGGTCGGCGACTTGCAGGTAGAAGGCAACCAAGCGTTTGCGAAAGAAGAATTGTTCGGCGTGGTTGCCTCTTCGCCCGGCCAGCCCTATTCTGAATTTAACGTCGCTACCGATCGCGCCAACATCCTGGCCCTGTATTTCAACGAAGGATTCCCGGAGGCCAGTTTCGAATGGGTGAATGAGCCGATGGAGGAGCCGGCGTCTCGAAGTTCTTCGGCCAACCAGCTGGAGAAACCAGCCGATCGCTCCGACAAGAGCCCCATTGCGCCGGCGAACACCGTTCGCCTGATCTATAAAATTCACGAAGGCCCTCAGGTGCACGTGCGCCAGGTGCTGCTCACAGGCTACGACCACACCCGGCCCGGGGTCATTCGTCGTGAAGTGCAGGTTAAGCCTCCGGAACCACTGCGTGAAGGTAAGGTCGTGGACACGCAGCGCCGCCTCTACAACCTCGGTATCTTCAATCGCGTCACCATTGCTCCGCAAAATCCTGCAGGCAGCGATCAGGACAAAGACATCGTCGTGCTGGTTGAAGAAGCCAAGCGCT
Source organism: uncultured Acidobacteriaceae bacterium (assembly GCA_964594885.1). Lineage (GTDB taxonomy): Bacteria > Acidobacteriota > Terriglobia > Acidiferrales > UBA7541 > Acidiferrum. Next base: position 56,937 of record CAZQOB010000001.1, on the reverse strand, counting down.
ACACCATCGCCTATGGCGGCGGCTTCGAGGTCCAGCGACTCGCCAGCACCACCAACCCCACCGGCGGCGAAGTCCAGGCGGCCCCGCGCGGCATTTTTGAAATCAGCAAACTTAACCTTACCGGCCGCGCGGATTCCCTCTCTCTCAAAATTCGCGGCAGCACACTGCAGGGCCGCGCTCTTCTCGGTTACAACGTTCCGGACACCTTCGGCGACCAGCATCTCAGTTTTCAAGCCTCGGTGTTCGCGGAAAAAACGCAGGACATCAATACGTTCACCGAGTCGCGCTACGAAGGTTCACTGCAACTGACCGATCAAGTCTCTTCGCGCACTACGGTGCTCGGCCGCTATAGTTTTCGCAAAGTTCTCATCTCCAACCTCAACATTCCTTCCGACGAAGTCCCGCTCTTCCAGCAGCCGACTCTTGTTTCCATTTTCGGGACTGCGCTCGTCCGCGACACTCGCGATAATCCCGCTGACGCCACCAAAGGCTGGCTCAACAGCGCCGACTTTGGCATCGCCGACACCTATATCGGCTCCAGCGCCAGCTTCTTCCGCTTGCTGTACCAAAACTCTTCCTACCATCCCATCAAACGCCGCTTCAGTTTTGCGCGCTCGCTCCGCTTCGGTGTCCTCTCACCTTATCGCGATACCATCTCGTTGACATTTCCTGCGCCTACGGGCACGCCGCTCCCCCGCCTGATCCCCCTACCCGAGCGCTTCTTCGCTGGAGGCGGCACTTCGCTTCGAGGCTTTGCACTTAACCAGGCCGGTCCGCGGGATTCGGTCACCGGCTTTCCCGTCGGCGGTCAGGCCATGGTGGTCCTGAATCAGGAATTCCGGTTTCCCCTGCACCTTCCGTTCGTCGGCAGCAAGCTGGGCGGCGCGGTGTTTTACGACGGCGGCAATGTTTACAGTAAATTGAACCGCTTTACCCTGCGCTGGACCTCGCCTCGCCCCATCTTCGATCCCGCCAACCCCAAGCAGTGCCTTTACAACTGCACCAACGAACTGAACTATTTCCCCCACACGGTCGGTCCCGGCCCCCGTTTTGCCCCACCGGTCGGCCCGGTCCGCGTGGACCTCGGCTATCAAATCAACCGCCCCTACTTCGTCATTCCCATCCCCTGCCCATCCGGAACCACTCCGGTCACGTGTCCGGTTGGCTCGCTTGGATTTGAATCCACCCGTTTGTCGCGCTTGCAGGTATTCTTCAATCTGGGGTCATCCTTCTGATGAAGCGCGCTCGACCAATCCGCCGCATTGCGATCGCCGTCTCTGCCGCGCTCCTGTTTCTGTCCGCGGCGTTGGCCCGGCAAGTCATCGACCGCGTGGTCGCCCGCATCGAAAGCGACATCATCCTGCAGAGCGACCTGCAGCTCCTGGCGCACTACCAGCTTTTGATGGACGGCAAGTCGCAATCTGACGCCGACAATCTTGAGCACCTGGTTGACCAGTGGATCGTCCGCAACGAAGCCACCATTGCGCGCACCCCCCAGCCATCGGACGCCGAAATCGAGCGCGGCCTGCAGCGCCTTCAACAGACTTTTGCGTCCAAAGATGATTACGATTCGCGCCGAAAGCTCGCAGGCCTTTCCGAAAGCGACGTCAAGCAACTTATCGCCGAGCAGCTCTATCTCAACAACTATCTGGACTCGCGTTTCCGCCCGACCGTGCAGGTAGACGAGCCTGCCATCCGGGATTTTTATCAGACCGCCGTCGTCGCCCGCGCCCAGGCGCGCGGGCAGAGCCCGCCCTCGCTCGAAACGGCTCATGACTACATCCAGGAGGCGCTGATACAGAAAGGTATCAATGAACAGGCCGACCGGTGGCTGAAGGAGAGCCGCACCCGCCTGCACGTCACCAAGATCCTTGAGGGCCATCCATGAGCGAGGGTGTAGTTCGAAGGAAGTGGCGCCCGAAGTGGAAATGGCTGCGCCATGTCGTTTGGGTACTCGGCGCAAAAGTCGCGTTGATCCTGATTGCTGTGGTCATCTTTTTCGGCAGCGGAGCCGGCAATCCGTTGATCCATAGATTCATCGTCCGCCGCCTCAATTCCATGACTGGCGGCAAGACTGAAATCCGCAGCCTGTCCATTCAGTGGACTTCCATGCATGCAACGATCAAAGGCGTGGTTATCCACGGCAACGAGCCGCCTGGCACCGAGCCGCTCTTTTCTGCACAAGAGATTTCCGCCGGCCTGCGCGTCGATTCGTTCTGGGGCCGTAAAATCTCGCTCACGGAAATCGCTGTGCGCGAACCGCACGTGCACATTCGCGTCGAAAAATCCGGCGCAACCAATGTACCGGCCGTTCCGCGCACTTCCGGCAAACCCTTTCGCGAAACTCTTTTCGACCTGCGCGTGGTCCACTTTGCATTGACCGACGGGTGGATACTCTACAACGACGTTGGGCGCCCGCTGGCTCTTGAAGGCAACGATCTGCGCCTGGCGCTCGACGCCGGCGGCAGCATGGATCATCCGCTCTACGCCGGAACGCTTGAATGGAAAAACGTCAAGTTCACCGACGAGCGCTACCTCCCGCTCCCCGTCAGTACGTCCACAAAATTCACCGTCTGGCGCGATGGCTTCACGATCGAACAAGGCCAGTTCGGCATGGGCACATCGCACCTTGATCTGCAAGCAGAAATGTCTGATTTTCATGACCCCAAGTGGAAATACCGCTACCGGGCCTGGGTAAATCTGGTGGACTTCCGCAAAACGCTGCGCGCTCCGATGACTCCCACCGGCAGAGTGGACGCTCACGGCGAAGGAAGCTATGGCGATGGCGAACTGACCGGCACGGGCAACTATTCGGGATCTGACATCCTGCTCACCTACGAAGTCTTTCATCAGGGCGGCTTGCGCAGCACCGGCAGCTATCGCTTTGACAAAAACTCGCTGGAGATTCCCGACTTCGCTGCCTACGCCTTCGACGGTAGCGTCAAAGGCCGCGTCACCGCCACTCTGCCCGGTCTCGATTTCCGTGCACAGACTCACGTTGCGGGTATGCGCATCGCACAGATATTGCCCGCGATTCATCACCAAGGCTTTCCCGTTGATCATCTGCACTGGGACGCCGTGCTCTCTGCCGATACTTCAGAAACCTGGAAGGGCGCGTTCGAGCACTTCGAAGTCTCCGGCATAACGTCTTGGCTGCCACCAGAGCAGGCCGCGCCCGGCCACACAGCGGTCACCGCTGACTGGAAATTCCACTATCGCGCCGACCCCCAAGTCATCACCCTCGATTCCGCGGAGTTTGAAACGCCTTCCAATCGCATTCGCGCCTCGGGCACGATCGGCAAGCGCGATTCGTTGCTCGAATTGCACGTCGAAAGCGGCGAGTTGGAAGCGTTCAACGATCTGATTCAGGCCATTGAAGAGAACGGGCCCGGCGATCACCCCACACCTTCGCCCGTCCTGCGCGGATCCGCTATTTGGGACGGCCGCATGTCTGGCCCCTCAAGCGCCCCCACCTTTACCGGCCATGTGCGTGGCGAAGGCATCGCTTACGGCAACGTGCACCTTGATTCCGTCGAGGGTGACGTTGCCTACGGGCCGCGCGAACTTTCGCTTTCCCGCGGTCATCTGCGCTACGGCGCGATGCAGGCCGATTTCGAAGGCAACCTCGATCTCGACCACTGGAGTTTTCGCCCGGAAAATGAATGGACCCTTGATGCGGACCTGGAAAAAGTTCCCGTGCAAAGCGCCCTCGCTCTGGTCGGCCGCTCGTATCCCATCGACGGGCTGCTCACCGGCCAATTCCATGGGCGCGGCACGCGCGCTGCGCCGGCGATTACTGGCCTGTTTGATCTCGCTGACGGCAAAGCCTACGGGCTGGCCTTCAACCGTCTGCGCGGCCAGTTAAACGTCCAGGCCGATGAAGCGCACATCAGTAACGCCGAACTGCGCGTCTTTGCTCCCGGCAAGGAAGCCGGGCGCGGTGCTGGCATTGTGACGGGTTCGGTGGGTTATCAGTTCTCGACCAAAAATATTTCTGCGGATCTGGTCGCAGCTGCTCTGCCGCTCGAAAATTTCGAGAAGCTTCAGTCGGCTCGTTTCCCGCTGGCGGGACAACTCACCTTTCGATTGAAAGCTTCCGGCCCACTCAACGCACCGACCGGCGAAGGAACCGTCCGGGTGGTTGATTTTCGCGTTGGCCAGGAAGTCATCGGCAGCTTTGAAGGAGACCTGCACTCCGACGGCCAGACGGCCAAGCTGGAGATTCACTCCGCCATGACCACCGGCGGATTGGGCGGCGGCCTCGGGGGCGGCATTACCCTCGGCCTCGCCGATCCGTATAATCTCAATGGCAAGATTTCTTTGCAAAATGTCGCCCTCGATCCTTTTCTGCTGACGGCATTCCATCTCGACCGCCTCTCCGGCCACGGCACCGCGGACGGCGAGGTCAGTATCCAAGGCAATCTGAAACACCCGGAAACGCTGGTCGTCGATGCCAACCTGACCCACTTGCTGATGAACTACGCGAGCGTTCAGCTGGAAAACAGCGGTCCTGTTCACTTCCGCTCGTCGAAAGATGAAATCAGCATAGAACCCGCCACGCTGCACGGCTCCGACACGGACTTCAAGATTGCCGGCAACGTTTTCTTCACCGGACGCCGCAACATCAATTTGAATCTCAACGGCGCGGTTGATCTTCGCCTGCTCTCCGGCTTCGTACCCGATCTGGATGCCCGCGGCCCGGCGCAAATCAATGCCGCCTTTGAAGGCACGCTGGACCGCCCGCGCATCACCGGAAAGGTTCACATCGAAAACGCTCAGGCGCGCGCCATCGATTTCCCCACGGGCCTTAACAACATCAACGGCGACCTGATTTTCGACGCCTCGCGCCTCTATTTCGAAAATGTCACCGCGCAAGTCGGCGGCGGGACTCTGGATCTCACCGGCAGCATCTACTATGCCGACCGTCCCGTTCGCTTCGATATTTCCGCGCATACCGACGCCGCGCGCATCCGGTATCCCGAAGGCATGAGTTGGCAGACCGCCGGTACTCTGCGCTTAACCGGCACGCCCGACGGCGGCGTCCTCTCGGGCCGGGTCCTGATACAGCGCGTCAACCTCAGCGGCGGACTCGAAACCGCAGGCGCCTTACTCGGGGGGAGTGCCGGCGGTGGTCCTTCCACGACCTCAAAATTCCTGCGCAATCTGCAGTTCGACGTCGAAGCGGTCTCCACTCCCGATGCCCGAATGGAGTGGCCCAACGCTCAGTTGGAAGCTGACGCCAATCTTAGGGTCCGTGGCTCCTGGGAGCATCCCATTCTGCTGGGTCACATCCATGTGCTGTCCGGCGACCTCTTTTTCCGGGGCAGCCGCTACCGCGTGGCGCGCGGCGATCTGAACTTCGCCAATCCGTTCCAGTTGAATCCTGACATCAACGTCGAAGCCACCACAACGATTCAGCAGTACGAGATCACGCTGAATTTCAGCGGCCCGGCGAACAAGCTTTCGCTCTCCTATCGTTCCGACCCGCCGCTGCCCAGCAACGACATCATCACCCTGCTGGCCCTGGGGCAGACCAGCAGCGAAGCCGAAGTCCGCAGCGGCGGCACCGGAGCGGGTTCGCAGGGCGTCGGCTCCGGAGCCTCGCAGCTGCTTTCGGAAGCCATCTCCAGCCAGCTCGGCGGCCGCCTCGAACGCCTTTTCGGCATCACCCGCCTCCGCGTGGATACCGGCCTCAACGGCATCGGAACCACCGCCACCGAGCAAAACGCTCCCGCCCGCGTCACCGTGGAACAGACCATCGCTCGGGACCTCACGATCACCTACGTCAGCAACGTCGCCTCCACCCAGCAACAGGTCATTCAGGTTGAGTACAACGTCAACCGCAACGTCTCGATCGTCGCACTGCGCGACTACAACGGCACTTTCGGCATCGACGTCAAAATCAAAAAACGCTTCCCGTAACTGCCCTCCAGGGCCCGCGACCAACATTCCCTGTTTGCGACAGCCATGGCCGACGCGTTGTTGTTCATACCTGATTTACTATCTCTTCTATGAGCATGCGGACCGCGGGCGGAGACGTGCTAAGCTCAACCCATGCCCAAAGAACAAAAAAGAAAATCACGCGGCTATGGGATCAAGGCCTGCAAGAACTGCGGCCACGGCATTGCCATTCATCACGGCAATTCTGTCGGGCACCTGACGTCTCCCTGCAACTATCCGGGCTGCAAGTGCAGAAACTACGAGTTCGACAAGAAGTAAGCCGCTTCCGCTCAGGGCTTGCGCGCTTCCTCCGCTGTTTATCCTCGCACCGCGTAGCAAAAACCGTTTTTGTCTCCTTACCGTAAGATTCTTGATTTGATTCTTCTCGCCACACCCGACATGATGCTGGATACCAATGAGCGTCACCGCTAAACACCAGATCCCAACAGGCCCGACCGAAGGTCGCTTCTTTCCGCTGCTCACCGCGCAGGGATTGGGTCGCCAGTTGGAAGATCTCCGCCAGAAACTCGCTAGCGCCCGCACCCTGGAAGTCCACCCCAACCGGCACTGCCTCTACGCCGCCAGCGCCAGCCAGGAAGATGATGCCGCCTCGGGCTACCAGAACGCCTGGCTCCGCGACAATGCCATGGTTGCCTACTCCCGCTGGGTGGATGGCGACCCGGACTCCGCCGCCAAAACCGCCCGGGCCTTAACGCGGTTTCTGGAAACGCAAACCCAGAAGATGGAACGCATCATCGCCAAACCGGCGCGAAAAGAGCTCGTCCAGGAACGCCCGCAAATCCGTTTTGATGCTAAGAACTTGAAGGAAATTGGCGAAGTTTGGTCCCACGCGCAGAACGACGCGTTAGGCTACACACTCTGGCTGCGGCTGAAGCTCGCCAACGAAGCGGGTGTCGCACTAGAAGCCAGCGAGCGCGAGATGCTTGGCGTACTTGTTGCGTATCTGCGCGCCATACGGTTCTGGAAAGATCCCGACAGTGGCGCTTGGGAAGAAGGACGCAAAGTGAACTCCTCCAGCGTCGGCGCGGTCACGGCCGGCTTAAAGCAGGCTGCCAAGCACCTGCAGAAAGGCGGCAAGGCGGGCAAATGGACAAAAGCCGAGTTGCAAACTCTGATTTCATCCGGCGAAAAAACTTTGCAAACCCAGCTGCCTTTCGAAGCTCCTCCAGAACGCATGTCCGATTCCGCGCTGCTGTTCCTGCTTTATCCACTCGAATTCGTGCCACACGAAAAAATGCATCGGCTCATTACCGGCATGGTCAGGGCCCGGCTCGCCGGCCTACATGGAATCCGACGCTATGTAGGCGATTCTTATTTTTGCCAGGACTACGACCAGTGGTTTCCCCCTGAAGAGCGCAGCAGCGAATTTTCCAGCCGCCTGGAACTTCGCGACGCCTTTCTCCGGCCGGACTGCGAAGCGCAGTGGTGCCTGTTTGACCCGCTGCTTTCCGTCATCTTTGGAAAAGCCTACCAAGCGCAGCCGGAACGCACCGAATTTTTGGAATTGCAGCTCGAACACGCGAACCGCTCGATCGCGCAACTCGACGAACGGGGCCGCTGTCCGGAACTGTACTTCCTCAAGCGAGGACAATACGTCCCCAACGAGCACACCCCGCTGGCATGGACCCAGGCAAATTTGAGCATGGCCCTCGTCCAACTACAGAAGAGCGTGAAGAAAGCAAAGAGCTGACGACTGTGGGGCGCGTGGCAAGGCCATTTGGGGCTGCACGCGGTTTTGAGTTACGGCTGTGAAGAATCTGCCTGTTGCTGTGCTGACTGCGGTTGTGCATTGGCGCTGAAACTGCGGCGCCGCGCGCCAACCGGCCGGGCATTGTCCGTATTGTTCGGGCGGTCGGCCCGCAGATCCTGCCAGGCCTGACGCGCAGCCTGGCCGCTGGCCTGCCGCACGGTCATTTGCACCTCACGACTGATCTTCGGCGTTTCCGACGCGACCTTCTGGCCCAGCGGCGAACCATAAAATTCCAGCAAGCCCTTAATCTCGTCTTCCGTGAAATGCTTGTCGTAAATTCCGACCAGTTGATTGGTCACCGCGTCGGCGTCAAACTTTTTCTGGAACTCCACTTCGTAGGCGTTGGCGAACGCCTGGGCCTTATCGTTGTTCGCAGAAGTTTCCAGCATGCGCTGGCGATACTGCTCGGTTGCTGCTGTAGCGGAATCCTGGATCGTGTCGCGCGCGCCGACCAGCTCGAGCAGCGAACGAATCTCTTTCTCCTTGACTGGGTCCATGCCCTGCGCGGCAGCGGCTGCCTGCTCGGAGGCTTCGACCGGAGAGTTCGAGGCGCCCTGAATGGCGACGAGAAATGTTCCAACGTAAATAACGATGAGCGCGAGGACGGCTTTCATGACAACCCTCCCGGCCAGCGCACTTCCGCGCTGCCAACATTATTGTGGCCAATCGCAGGGTCGCTGGGAATTTGGTCGGAAGTACAGTTTTGCACGAGGAATGACTGTCCCGCTGTGCAGGGCGAAAGAAGAGCAGAAAATTCGCCCTTCATTCAACGTTAGTTTAGGCGTTGAACTTCACCGTAGATTCGGCTTTATTGCCGATCGAGGCGGAACGCTGCAGCCTGGAAGTCGCCACGTAACTCCAGCTGGATGCCGTGATTCATCCACCACCCGCCGGAAGCGCGCGCCGGCGTTCCCGGCCATGACTTGCCTTCGATCCAGCTGAGCTTGTATTCGGCAGCAGGATCCAGGCCTTGCAGTTGCAACAGCGGGAAGCCGCGGCCCTTCTGCGTGGAGTGCGAAAAAGCAAAAACCGCGGCTTGCGACTTGTCGGCGGAAACCGTCTCGGTGGAAGAAAACTCACTGTCGTTGCGCGGGCTGATCAGGCGGTACAACTCGCCTTGCACGATGGTCCGCTGCACCTGGTGGTACGAGGCTATCAGTCGCTTGGCTGTCGCAAAATCCTCCGCGGACCACTTGTTCAGGTTCGCGCCGATGCCGAGCGAACCTTGCATCGAGCTCAGCAGGCGGTACGCCAGCGAAGTGCTCCGGCCGTTCAGCCAGTGCGGCGAATCGGTGACCCAGGCCATCATGATCTGCGGCGTATAGGCGTAGGTGAATCCATCCTGCATCGCCAGCCGGTCGAACGGATCGGTGTTGTCGGAGGTCCAGACTTCGTCGGCGTACCGCAAGATGCCCAGATCCACGCGGCCGCCGCCGCCCGAACATGATTCAATTTCGATTTTCGGATGCTTCCTGCGCAATTCGGCCAGAATCGAATAGACATTGCGAATGAATTCGACGTACACGCGTTTTTGCTCATCAACAGGAACCTGATCCCAGCCGGGTTCAGAGAAGTTGCGGTTGTAATCCCACTTCAAAAACGCGATGTCGTTTTCGTTCAGGATTTTATCGAGAAATCCGAAAACGTAGTCGCGCACGTCAGGACGAGCCAAATTCAAAATGAGCTGGTTGCGAGATTCCGAGCGCGGACGCCCGGGAAAGTTCAGCACCCAGTCCGGATGCTTGCGATACAAATCAGAATCCGGATTCACCATTTCCGGTTCTACCCACAGGCCGAAGTCCATACCGAGAGCATGGACCCTGTCGATCAACGGCTTCAGCCCGTTTGGGAATTTTTCTTTGTTCACGTACCAGTCGCCGAGGCCGGCGTGATCGTTCTTGCGCTGGCCGAACCAGCCGTCATCCATCACAAAGCGGTCGACGCCGATCGAGGCCGCTTTTTCCGCCAGCGCCACTTGTCCTGGCTCGTCCACATTGAATTCGGTGGCTTCCCAAGAGTTGTAAATCACCGGCCGAGGCCTGGGGTTAGGCGCTTGCGGCAGGATGCGTGCATTTTCGAAGTGCTGCAGCAGCCGTGAGGCGCCGCCGAGTCCGTGCGCGCTGTATCCGCCATAGAACACCGGCGTCT
>CAZQOB010000001.1:0-47068 GCA_964594885.1 uncultured Acidobacteriaceae bacterium | reverse complement strand
TGGGGCGCTGGGGGTAGGCGGGTGCATGTTTGAAGGGGCCGCAGACGCGGCGGGGGTCCGCCGGTTCGGGCCGTGTTATATCCGCCATAGACCCCCGGCTTCTCCAGTTTTTCGCGGGGTTTGAGTTTGTAGCTGAAGTCAAAGGGTTTGAACCCGCCGGTAACGCGAACCGAATCGAGCTGATCGCGTTCGATGGTAAATCGCCACGAACCGGACCACGCCAACGCGCCGAACCAGACTTCGCCCGAATTTTCTTCGGCTTCGACCCTTCCGGTGCTGGACTCGTCTGCGGCACGCGAAATAGCAAACCAGGGATTCGCTTGATGGCCCGTGCTGCCGCGGCGGCTCTCAATCACCCGCGCGCCGCCGATGATCGGCTCCTGATCGAGCGTCCATTCACCGGCCCAGCGCCCGGTGAGATAGCTCAAGGTGTAGCGCGCCCCTGGCAAGGTCCACTGCGCCGCTGCTGCCTGCTCAATGACGACCGGCTGCTCTTCTTTGTTTGCAATGGTAGCGGAACGCGCCAAGATGCCGCTCTCCGGGTCCATCGAGTAATGCAGCGTGACGTAGAGTTCCCGAGAAACATCCTTGAGAAGGGCATCGAGCTTCGCGCCATTGGGGGAAGCGCTCACAAAATGCAGAACCAGGTCGCGGTTGCCGTCCCCAAAGGTGATCTTCAGCGCTGGTTCGGTAAACAGTCCTTGGCCCCAACTCGCGTACTCTTTTGGCGTCGTGGTGTAGGACGAATCGAAAGAGGCCATTTCTGGATAAGAATGTGCCGACGGAATCGGGTCCTGCAGGGCGATGCGACCTCCCCAGTACAGCGGCTGCAGTTCGCCGTGCTCGTTCACGCCGATTGCGTAGGTCACGTTGCCGCCATCGAGCCGGAACACTTGGCCGGATCCTGGCGCTGGGTTTTGCCCTCCCGCCGCGGTCGAGCAGGCTGCGAATAGCACCACTGCAGACAGAAATCGAGACACCGGATTTGTGATTAGCCCTTTCATTTTTGTCCTGTTCTTCTCGTCCGGAAATGCGAACTAGAAACTGGCGACGGCCGCCTCCACCGATGGATAGAGCTTCAAGATCTTGTCCACGCTGGTGATCTTCATGGTGTCTTCAACGTTGCCGGTGGCGCCGACGATGCGCAGCGCTCCACCCTCTTTGTTGACCTTGCCGTGGCAGACCACCAGGATGCCTATGCCGGTGCTGTCCACCATCGTCACGCCGCGCACGTCGAAGATGACTTTGCGCGCTCGCTCGCGGAGAAGCTCGGCAAGTTTCAGCTCTACGTCGCGCGAATTGTTGCCCAAAATGATGCGGCCTTTCAGCTCGAGGACGCTGATGTCCGGCGGAATCTCGGCGCGTTCAACGGTCAGGATCACTCTCCACCTCGTCCGCAGGCTGGTCTGCCTGCGGTTAGATTGCGAGGCCGCGATTCTACCTCAGGGCGGCCCGCAAGGGTACCGCGAGTCAGCGGAGGGGCAGGCCTGGACCTAGGCAGGTTGCCATGCGCGATTAGGTTTTTCGGCTTGGCGTTGTTAGGATGCAGCGCCATGGATCCGGACGCACGGCAGCCGATGACCTTTCCAGGGGGTTCTGCGGAGCAGACCGAAACAACAAAGCGCGAGGCAGGTCTGCACCGGCGGCTGTCGGCGCGGCAGTTGGCGATGATCGGGCTGGGTTCGACGATCGGGACCGGACTTTTTCTGGGCAGCGCCATTAGCGTAAAGCTGGCCGGCCCAGCGGTCGTCGTCAGCTTTGCAGCTGGCGCATTGATCGCGCTCACGGTGATGTGGGCGCTGGCGGAGATGGCTGTCGAACAACCCGCGGCTGGATCGTTCGGTTTATACGCGGAAATGTACCTGCATCCCTGGGCCGGTTTCGCGGTGCGTTACACCTACTGGCTGACGCTGGTTATCATCATAGGCAGTGAAGTGGCCGCGGGCGCGATTTATTGCGCTTTCTGGCTGCCGCGGGTGCCTGAATGGATTTGGATCGCAGTTTTTTCCCTGCTCTTGCTCCTCATCAACACGTTCAACATTGAAGATTTCGGGTCCATTGAATACTGGTTCGCGATGATCAAGGTCATTACCATCGTCGCGTTTCTGCTTTTGGGCGCGGCGCTGCTGTTGGGCATCGGTTTTCCGCGTATTGGATTTACGAACTTTACCGCGCACCGTGGATTTGCCCCCGGCGGATTGCGCGGCATCGGCCTTGGCGTAGTGATGGCGATCTACAGTTTTCTTGGGCTGGAGATTGTCGGGGTGACCGCCGGAGAAGCCAAAGATCCGCAAACAGCGGTGCCGCGGGCGCTCGAGAGAACGCTCGGTTCACTGGTGCTTTTTTATCTCGGCGGATTAGCGCTGGTGGTGGGAATCGTGCCCTGGACGGAAATCGGTTTGGGGCAGAGTCCGTTCGTGCGGGTTTTCGAACGCGTGGGAATACCAGCCGCGAGCCACGTGATGAATTTCGTGGTGCTTTCGGCGGCGCTCTCGAGCGCGTTGTGCAATTTGTACTTTACGGCCCGGATGCTGTTTTCGCTCTCGCGCAGCGGATTCGCGCCGGCGTGGCTCGGCCGGCTGAGCAAGCGAGGTATGCCCGTCGCTGGGCTGCTCGCCTCCAGCATCGGCATGGCCGTGGCGATGGTGTTTTCGCAAATCTTGCAGAAGACGGCGTTTCTTTTTCTGATCAATGTGGCTTTCTTTGGCGGGCCATTCGCGTGGCTGATCACGCTGGCTACCCACATCGGATTCCGGAACAAGATGGCCAGAGAAAACCGGCAGTTCACACGCATTGCGCCGCTGGGAGTCTGGAGCTCTGCGGCCGGAATCGTCGCGCTGCTGGCGGTGCTCGTCTCGACGTGGTGGATTCCCGATTTTCACTTGACGCTGCTGGCCGGTCCTCCGTGGCTGGTTTTCCTGACCGTATGCTATTTTGTCTGGCGAAAGGCCGGCTCCCCGCAATCCTCCCCAGGGGCCGTACCCCATGGATGAACTGCTCATCTGGCGCGGCCAGTTCCCGATCCTTGAACACACAACCTATCTGATCAGCAACTCGCTGGGAGCGATGCCGCTCGGAGTTTACGATTCGCTGCACGGCTACGCTGAGGCTTGGGCGGACCGGGGAGTGCGCGCGTGGGAAGAGACTTGGTGGAACCTTGCCGGGGACGTTGCGGATCAGATTGCGCCGCTCGTCGGCGCAGCCCCAGGCGAGATTTCGCTGCACCAAAACGTCACCACAACCCAAGCGGTCATCGCTTCGTGCTTCGATTTTCGCGGGCCGCGCAACAAAGTGGTGATGACCGACTTGGAATTTCCTTCGATCCAGTATTTTTATCATGAGCAGAGGCGGCACGGCGCGAGTGTGGAATTGGTTCCGAGCGGCGACCGGGTGCGATTCGATCTGGATGCGTTCCTGGCGGCAATTGACGAGACGACACTGTTGGTTCCGATTTCCCTGGTGCTGTTCCGCAGTTCGTTCATTGTGAACGCGCAGGCCATCGTTGAAAAAGCGCACCGCGTCGGCGCGCATGTGATTCTGGATGTGTTTCAAGCAACCGGCACGCTTCCCGTTGATGTTCGCGCTCTGCGAGTGGATTTTGCCGTCGGTGGCGTCTTGAAATGGCTGTGCGGCGGCCCTGGCGTTGCGTACCTCTATATTCGCGACGACTTGCGGGCAAAACTGCAGCCGTCGCTGACCGGCTGGTTCGCACACCGGCGCCCTTTCCAATTTGAGCCCGGTGCGATTGACGCCCGCGACGATTCGTTCCGTTTCCTGAATGGGACAACTCACATTCCAGCGCTCTATGCCTGCCGACCGGGCTTGGCGATCCTGAATCAGGTCGGTGCGGCCGCGATCCGCGAAAAATCGGTTCGCATGACCACGCGACTTTTTGAAGGTGCGCGGGCCCGCGGTTGGCAGGTGAATACCGCAGAAAATCCGGCGGAACGCGCTGGAACGATTTCCGTGGACTGCCAGCACGCCGCGGAGGTCTGCCGCGAACTGCTGGCGCGGGACATTCTGGTCGATTATCGTCCCCAGGCCGGCATCCGCATTTCCCCCCACTTCTACAACCGCGAGGAAGAGTGCGACTTCGCGCTGGCGCAGATCGAAGAGATTCTGCAAACCGGCGCATGGGAAAAACACGCCTTAGCTGCGGGCCAGGCGTGAACCGATGAGCAATATTTCTTTATCGCCCGGCTCGAACACTCCGCAACTGACCATCATCGTGCCTTCGTACAACGAAGAGCTGCGCCTGCCACCGTCGCTCGAGAAAATTGCGGCCTACCTCAGCGCCTCGCAGCGCCTGACCGAGGTGATTGTCGTGAACGACGGATCGAAAGATCGCACGGCAGAAGTGGCGGCTTCGTTTGCAGACCGTATTACGAACTTACGCGTCGTCGAGAACGGCGAGAATCGCGGCAAGGGCTACAGCGTGCGCCACGGCATGCAGGAGGCCCGCGGCGAATTTGTGCTGTTCAGCGACGCCGATCTTTCCGCGCCGATCGAAGAAGCCGACAAATTGATCTCTGCGCTGTCGGAAAGCGACGTGGCGATCGGGTCCCGGGCAATCGACCGCGACCTGATTGAAGTACATGAATCGCCGTTCCGCGAGTTTGCCGGAATTATCTTCAACAAGATTGTGCGCATTGTGCTGCGACTGCCATTCGTGGACACCCAATGCGGCTTCAAGGCGTTCCGGCGGGAGCGCTGCGGAATCATTTTCGCTCAGCAACGCATCGAGCGCTTCGGGTTCGATCCCGAACTGCTGTACCTGGCGCGGCACCACGGGCTCAAGACCGTGGAAATCCCGGTGCGCTGGGCGCACTCGCCGGCGACCAAGGTCAACATGATGCGCGACAGCATTCAGATGTTTGTGGATGTATTCACAATTCGCTGGAACGCGCTGCTGGGACGCTACCGGAAGAAGAAATAGCCGCTTACTTTACATCACAAAGTACTTGACACGCCAGCGCGAATGCGCTAGGCTTTATCCATGGCTAGTCCCGAACCCATCCGGCCGTCCCGCGCTCCCATCCCTATTGATGCGCGCGCTGCGGACCACCTGCGCTATATCCGCGAAACGATGGAACGCGCCGCGGAGTTTACGGCCGTGCCCGGCTGGGGCGGCGTGGCCATGGGCAGCACGGCGCTGGCGGCGGCGTATTTCGCTTCGCGGCAAGCGACGACCGAGCGCTGGCTGAACATTTGGCTCTTGGAAGCCTTCGTGGCGGTGGCTATTGCCGCGCCTACAGCGGCGACTAAGGCCCATCGCGCCAACGCGAAACTGCTGTCAGGCCCAGGGCGCAAGTTTCTGCTGAGCTTTTTCCCGCCGATCGTCGTGGGCGGCTTTTTGACCTACGCTCTGGCGCATGCCGGGATGCATGCTTTGCTTCCAGGCGTGTGGCTGCTCTTGTACGGAACGGCGATTGTTACCGGCGGTGCGTTTTCGGTACGCGTGGTGCCGATCATGGGCATGTGCCTGATGTTGCTTGGGGCGACGGCGCTGTTTGTGCCACGCAGTCTCGGCGATTTGTTCATGGCCTTCGGCTTTGGCGTCGTGCAGATTGGCTTTGGGATTTGGATCGCGAAGCGCTACGGCGGCTGATGAACCGGTTCGAATGAAAATGGCGAAGTCGTCCACAATTCGCAGCGAACACCCAGCCCGGGAGCGGTCGGCCTCGCTGGCTCCGGTGAAGGGCCAGAGACAGGAAGCGGTACCGGCCGATCTGGACCGGTTGATTCACGAGCGTATCCGCCTGGGCATTGTGAGCGCGCTGGCGGTAAACCGTTCGCTGACGTTTAACGAGCTAAAAGCTCTGCTGAAGACCACCGACGGCAACCTGAGCGTGCACGCGCGGCGGCTGGAAGAAGCCGACTACATTGTTTGTACCAAATCGTTTGACGGACGCTTGCCAAAGACCGAATACCGCCTGACCGCGGCGGGCCGCAAAGCACTGGAACGGTATCTCAATCACATGGAGGCGCTGATTCGCGCGACGCGCGAAGGATGAAAATTTTTTGTCCCCGTACTTTGTAGTGCAAAGTAATTTGCAGCTAAGTTCCCGCGGCGGAGAAGGAACCATCATGACCGTGCAACACGTTATCCTGCAGCACATTCTCGGAGCCCCGCCGGTTCTTCCGGCGCCCACGCTTCACGTGGCCATCATCACCGATGGCAACGGGCGCTGGGCAACGTCGCGCGGGCTGCCTCGTTCGGCTGGACATCGCGCCGGCGCGGAGGCCAGCCGGGCCGTCATCGAGGCCGCGCCAAAACTGGGGATTCACACGCTGACGCTTTTTGCCCTTTCGTCGGCGAACTGGAAACGCCCGGCGGCGGAAGTCAACGGCATCCTGCGCCTACTGCATGAATACCTTTTGACCGAAACATCGCGAGCCATCGAAAATGGCCTTCGCATCAGCATTATTGGGCGGCGCGATCGCATTCCGTTCAATTTGCGGCAGGCGATTGTGGACTCCGAAGCCGCTACAGCAAAGGGCAAGCGGCTGCATTTGCGGCTGGCGATCGATTACTCCGCGCGCGAAGCGATTTACCGCGCGGCTTGTCGCTATTACAAGGCAACGGAGCTTTCTCCGGAGACGTTTTCTGACGTGCTTTCGGAGACCACGCACGGATCTGTGGACGAAGTGGACCTGCTTATCCGCACCGGCGGGGAACAGCGGCTTTCCGACTTTCTGTTATGGGAGTCCGCATTCGCCGAGCTGGTTTTCCTGGACCAGCGCTGGCCGGATTTTACGGTGGCGGATCTGCGCGCGGCGCTGGACGAATTTTCGCGGCGCGAACGAACGCGTGGCGGAGTGCCGAACGAATCCGCTGTAGTGAATTTCTAGGTTGCTGACCAGGGAGATTGCCATGGCCGAGACACCACGGTTTGCGCATTTGATCGTGCTACTGTTCCTGGGAAGTGTCTTCGTTGTTTTCTGCAGCCTGGTCGCGGCTTTCGTCGCCGCGATGGCCCGAGCGCGAACGGCCGCCAAGCTTGCCGCGAGCGGCGCGGCGCTCGTGGCTTTTGGTTACACCGGATTCCTTTTGCTGGTGGGGCTTTTCAGCCGCAGTCAAACCTTGCCACCGGGCGGCTGGAAATATTTCTGTGAAGCAGATTGCCACATCGCCTACGCCATCGAAAGCGTGCGCGAGGCGGCAACACTCGGTCCCGAGGCTCGACCGGTGGTGGCGCACGGCCGCTTCATCGTGGTTCGCTTAAAAACGTGGTTCGACCAGAATTCTATCGCGCCTTTTCGGGGCGATTCACCGCTCACGCCCAATCCCCGCACGGTCATGCTGATTGACGACGCGAGCCGACCTTACCTGCCGCTGGCGCAAGTTCCCTCGGGAGTCGACGCCGGATCCGTTTCACTGAACACTCCGTTGCGGCCTGGCCAGTCCTACAGCACCGTTTTTGTATTCGAAGTGCCGAATGAAGCCGCAAGACCGCGCATGCTAATCACCGATTCCGATCCAGTCACCCGCCTACTGATCGACCATGAAAACAGCCCAATGCACGGCAAAGTCTATCTGGCGCTGCGGGAGGTGAAGACATGAGCGCGCAACAAATCAGCCGTATAAGCAGCAACGTTGTGCTGATTCTCTCTTTGACTGCGCTGATTACAGTTCTGTGCGGCTACACCGTACCGCGTGGGACGGTCGAGGGAGACGAAGGAACCGGCGCACACATTTTTCAGCTTTCGATAGCCTCGATCATCCCGGCAGTCCTGGTGTTCCTCATTTCGGCGGATTGGAAGCGGCCTCGCCAAAACGCTCTCCGATTGGCAATTCCCATGACCGCTTTAATTGTCGCTTTTGCGGCCTTGTACTACTTGGAGCACAACTGGCTCGGACCGCGATGATTTCTGGATCCATACGGCCAGTCCCATCTTGATTGACTTACAAGCCCCTCATTTTCAGCGTGCTAGCGGGTTCCGCGGACCTGCGCAGGATCCCTGACGTTTCCCCCTACCCGCTCGTCTATACCTCAGGAGACACGGATGGGAACTGCGGGACTAGCGCCTGCTTGTTTTGGCGAGCTGTTCGGGAAGGCTAGAATCTTCCCGGCGCCGCACCTAGGTGAAATTCGATTCGCCGGCCAGCAAGCCTGGAGCCTGCGCAGCGGTGCGGTGCCAGGCGGAGAGCCGATATTGCCCAATTCTGAATTTGCGAGGGGAAACTCCGTTCGGGGAGCGGAGGGTTCGACGGATGATGCCGGGCTGGCTGCGGCTTGTCAATCTGGCGATCTGCGCGGGTACGAGCGGTTCTACCGGCTGCACGGCTCACGCATGAAAAGCATTGCTCGCAATCTGCTGGGGACCACTGCCGACGCCGAAGACGCGGTGCAGGACACCTTCCTGAAAATGCAGCGGAGCATCGCCGGGTTTCGCGGCCAATCGAGTTTTGCCACTTGGACCTACCGGATTTTGATCAACACCTGCTACGACGCGCGGCGCAGCCGTTGGCGCAAGAAAGAAGTCGCGCAGGACGAGCCCGACCTAACGGCATCGCGTCCCGAACCGCGAGCTCCTGCGGCGCATCCGTCGCTGCGGCTGGCACTCGAACGCGCTCTGGCCCAGCTGACCGGCCATCAGCGCAATGTGTTCTTGCTGTATGAGGTGGAGGGCTTCCGGCACTCCGAAATCGCGGCCATCCTGGAAATTTCGGAAACCGCTTCCAAGAACACGTTGTTTCAGGCCAAGAAAAATCTCCGCCAAATGCTCGAAGCACCGCGTAGCAGTGCCGCGGAGGCACGGTGAACTCCATGAACATCTCCTGCAATGACCGCGAACGAATTTTTCTGGATGGCACGCCGGAAGAGTGGATGGCGCTGGAGTCACATGCTGCGACCTGCGCCGCGTGTGGCGAGGAGCTTCGCTCGTGGAAGAACCTATCGGTAGCCGCGGCCGACCTGCATCACGAGTGGGATTCGCCGGCGCTGTGGCCGCGCATTGCAGAAGCTTTGTCGCAGGCCGCTCGCCCAAAAAACTCCGGCTGGCGGCGTCTATCGGGCTCCTGGAATTTCTGGATGTTGCAGTGGCAAGTCGCTGTTGCGGCACTGCTGCTCGTTGCGCTTACCGGTGCAGCTGTCTGGATCATTGCCAACCGGGGACCGCGCGATATTCCGCAAGATCAGGCGCTGTTCAATGACCAGACCGTGCGTGAAGTGGAGCGCGCAGAGCTTTTTTATGAGCGTGCCATCGACAAGCTGGACGCACAAGCGCGGCCGCAACTGGGCAACCTGGCCACGCCGCTGATGGCCAGCTACCGCGAAAAGCTCTTGGTTCTGGACAGCGCGATCTCCGATCTGAAACTACAGGCCGGTGTTAACCCCGCCAACGGCCATGTGCGCCGGCAGCTGCTGGCGATGTACCGCGAAAAGCAAGACACCCTTGAACAGGTTTTGGAGGCAAAACAGTGATTCACCCAGCTCAGCCATCTTGGTGTAGGACTCCGCGCCGCATTGTGTTTGCCGCGTTTGTGTTGGCGATCTTGCCGTTGGTGGCGTCGGCCGCCAACGGCACGCAAAACGAAGTTACCCGTGACTTTCAAAAGAGTGTCACGCTCACCGGCAATCAAGGCGTGAGCGTGGATCACCGCTTTGGCCAAGTGCGCATCCATGGTGATTCCGGACATGAAGCCAAAATCTCCGCAACGATCAAGGTGCAAGACTCCAACGCCAACGATGCACAGGAGTTTCTGCAAAAGATTCAAATCGAAGTGCGCGAAGAGGGCGACGGCGTACACATCAAGACGATCTACCCGGAAAATCGATTTCCGCGCCTGCGTGTCGGCGGCCACTCGTCGTTTTCCGTGGACTATGACATCGCTATGCCGTCGGGCGCTCCGTTGTGGCTGCGCAACGGTTTCGGCAACACCGACGTTTCCGGCGTGCGGGGCTGGTCGCAGATTGAAAGTAACAACGGCGTACTGACTGTTCGCGATGTCGGCAGCGCCAAGCTGGTGAACGCTTTTGGCCGCATTGAATTGACCAACGCATCCGGAAATTGCGAAATCACCAACAGCAACGGCGCGGTGAATGTTACCGACATCAAAGGCAAACTAGAGGTCCGCAACCGGTTCGGCGAAATCACCGCTGCGCAGATCGGCGGCGGCGCCAACATTTCCGGCGGTAATGGCAACATCACGCTCTCGAATTCCGGGGGCAATTCAACGATCGGCAACGCCTTCGGCAACGTCACCGCCCGGAACATCCCCGGCAGTCTGGCGGTTTCCGACAATAACGGACGAGTCGAAGCGACCGACGTAGCAGGCGATGCCGACCTGAAGACCAGCTTCGGCGCGGTGGACGCGACACGAATCGGTGGAGCGCTGACCATTCACAGCAACAACGGAGAAGTGCGCTTTTCCGAGGTGCGCGGCTTTGTGACTGCCAACACCAGCTTCGGCGCAGTCAATGCCAGCAAACTTTATAAAGGAGCGCACATCGAAACCGGCAATGGCGCCATTGAGCTGAACACTGTGGAGGGCGAGGTCTATACCAAAACGTCGTTTGGGGCGATTCACGTCGAAAACATCAAAGGCAAATTCACGGCGCAGGATTCCAATGGCGCGGTCACGGCAAAAGGGATTCAAGGCGACGCTACTGTTGATACGTCCTTCTCCGGTGTGACCCTGGAAGGCGTCGGCGGAGCGATTCGCGTGGGGAACCAGAACGGCGGCATTGATGTGACAGCGAGCTCCGGCGCAGGCTGCAAGGACATCAACCTGAAGACCTCGTTCTCGCACATCAGTGCGCGGGTTCCGGCAAACGGCGGCTATAAGGTCACGGCGCACACGTCGTTCGGTCACATCAATTCGGAGTTGCCGATTACCGCCAGCGGCACGATTGGAGGCGATTCCATCAACGGCACCATCGGAAACGGAGCGTGCACGCTGGAGCTTTCGAACTCCAACGGCAATATCGAAATCCAGCGCGCTCCGTAAGGCTGCGGGCGCTCCTGGCGGTTTTCAGCGTCGCGCGCGAGCTAGCGAAAACGCCTTCCGGATCACGCGGGTTGCGGTTGGCGTCAGCCCGTAACGGTCCAGTTCGCTCTCCTTCGCCCAGGCCACGTCGGTTACGTCACCGCCGGCTGCGGCGGCCCCGGAAATTCGTTCGCATAGATAATCCACGATCACAAAATGAAAGCGCGGGCGTTTCTTTTCTTCCAGGCTGGTCCAGGTCTCGTCCGCTCCCCGCCCAAAGTTGATGCGCTCGAAGACTTCAATCATATCCAGCACCGTGACCTCGAGCCCGGTTTCCTCTTTCAGTTCGCGCGCGGTTCCTTCCATCAACGTTTCGCCTAGCTCCAGCGTCCCTCCCGGGATGGACCACTGGCCCAAAAGCGGCTCCGTGCCGCGCCGAATCAGCAGCGCCCTTCGGTCTTCAATCACCACGCCGCCAACTCCGACGATCGGCCTCTCTGGAAATTCCCGCCACGAACTCATTTGGTCCCGCTTCCCCGGGGTCTTTCAGTTCAGCATATTTAAGCTTCGTTACATCTCGGTTCGGACAGTCTTGTACCTATCACTGGACTTTTGATTTCGCGGTATATAATACAGCGGTGCGGCGGCCCTGCCCGCCCCGTGAATTCGTGTTCGGAGGATCGTGCCGTGATTCGCTGCCCCGATTGTGGCGCCGAAATTGACGTGGATGAAGACGAAGTCGAAGAGGGTGAAATCCTCAGCTGCCCCGAGTGCGAAATGGAATTGGAAGTCACACAAACGCATCCCGTCCACCTGAACCCCATTACCGATGACCTCGACGAAGAAGAGGACGAGGAAGGCGAGGTCGAAGAAGAGGACGAAGACGAAGACGATGACGAGGACTTAGAGGAAGACGACGAGGAAGAGGACGAGGAGTAGCGGCGGCTGCGCACAGCGATTCTGGCGAATCTGGCATCCAATGGATGTGAAAAAAATCTGCCCACAATCTGATCGCGGCTCAGCCAACGCGCGGCGCGCAATGGTTTTCAGTATGCTCTTAGCGTGTGCCATTTCGTTGGTTCCGGCTCTTTCCGCTCAACAAAGTGCGCAGCCCGCGCAGCCGCAGAGCGAATCCTCTTCAGCGAAATCAGCCGGCTCCACAGCCAAGCACGCCGACGACTTTCTTCTGCGCGGCACGGTATTTACACCAGAAGGCTTGGCGCTGCCCGGTGCGGAGCTGCGCATCCGCCGCAGCACCGAGAAAAAGCCGAAATGGGAAACCGCAACCAACTCCCGTGGCAACTTTGCCGTTCGCGTCAAGATGGGTTCCGACTACGAGGTAGCGGTGCGCGCCAAGGGATTCAAGGATCAGTCCATCGCGGTTGACGCCAAGACTGGCGATCGCTTCAAGGACTTGGTGTTCCGGATGGAACATCAGGAAGGCAAGAAATTATGACCGCCCGCCATCGCCTCGCAATCGTCTCAGTCGTGCTGCTGTTCGCTGCATTCATTGTCGCCGCCCAAGGCAAGCATGATTCGCAACTGAAAACAGTTCGCGGAGTGGTGGTGGATAAGGGCGACTCGCCTGTCGCCGCTGCCGTCGTTTTTCTCAAGAACACTCGCACCAACCAGGTGCGCAGCTACATCGCTGACAACGAAGGCAGTTATCGCTTCAGCGGTCTAGATCCAAACGCCGACTACGAACTGCACGCCGAAAAAGACGGCGCGAAATCCCAGACTCGCAACGTCTCCAGTTTTGAGACCCGCATGGATATCGTGCTGACGCTCAAGCTGGAACGCAAAAAAAGCTAATCTCGCGGTTTTTTCGCCTTGCCAGCTGTTTGTGCAGTTGGAAACCTCAGGAAACCTGTTGGCAGATTTGCCGCGCGGCGCCCGGTAAACTGTAGTTTGGTGCCTCTGGCTGCACCCTTTTGAAACCAAACTTGCATCGAATAGTACCTGGAAAGGGAAACCTTGTCTGCCGAACGGTTCGTCAAATCTCCCGCGGATAAACCGCGCCGCCCAATGAACTTCCGCCCGCGCAAGGGCGCGCTTGCCTCGTTACTTTTTTTCCTTTTGGTATCCGCCGGCGCTTCGCGCGCCCAGGATGCGGGACCACAGCCTTCAGCCCCCGCCGACCAGCAAAAGCCTGACGCTCCACAGCCGCAGCAGCCAGACAAGCCCGCCGACAAACAGGAGCCGGATCCTCCCAAAGGAACAGAAATTACCGGCAAGAGCAAATTGGAAAAGGAAACCGGCACTATCAACGACCGCATCTTCACGGTGATGCCAAACTACGGCACGGTGGAAAATGCCACCACCCTTCCACCGCTTTCCGCCGGACAGAAGTACCGCATCGCGACGGCCAGCGTCTTCGATTGGTTCGCATACCCGTTCAACGGCGCGCTCGCGGGAATCGCGCAAGCCAACAATTCGCCCAAATCCTGGGGGCAAGGATGGGGCGCTTACGGCAAGCGCTTCGGTTCGTCTTTTGCCGACAATTCCATCGGAACGTATATGACTGTCGCGATTTTTCCGTCCATGCTCAAAGAGGATCCGCGCTACTACCAGATGGGCAAGGGCGGGTTCAAACGCCGCGCCTGGCATGGAGTCGAGAGGCTTTTCGTCTGTAAAACCGATTCGGGCAACGACCACTTCAATTATTCGGAATCGGTAGGAAACGCCGTAGCCGCCGGCATCTCCAACATTTATCACGCGCCGGAAGACCGCACCTTTGGCCGCAATCTCACCACCTTCGGAATGTTGATCATGTGGGACGGGCTCTCCAACGAAATGAAGGAGTTCTGGCCGGACGTGCGGCGCAAGGTGTTCCACAAGAAGAATCCGTAATCCCGCGCAGGCTGCACTACGGTACAAGCATTTGCAGCGCACCGGGCAGTACGCTGATTTCCACCGGCGCGCGGCCCAGCAGCTCGCCGTCTCCTTGGAACCAGGCTTGGCCAGCGGCAGAGAGTCTGACCCGCTCTGCCTGGATGCGCATCACTTTCTCTGTTTTCAAATCGCCGGTGATCAGCAGTCTGGGAATCAATGCTAGCACCTGGCGCTTTTGCAGCAAGTCCACGAGCACCAGGTCGAGTTTGCCGTCGTTGGTTTGCGCTTGAGGCGCAAGGCGCAAACCGCCCCCGTAGGTCGGAGTATTCAAGGCCACGGCGAGCAGTACCGTCTTTCTGATGGATTGCGTCTCTCCGTCCAGAAATTCCGCCTGCACGTCGATACCTTCGAACCGGCGCAGCGCGGCGATCGCCGAAGCGAGATAACGAATTCTGCCGGGCCACATCAGAAATCGCCCGCCGGCAAGGCGCGCTGCCTCCGCATCCAGTCCCATCCCGCCGCCGCCCAGATAGATTCTTTGCACTCCGTCCGCTAACTTCACGCACGCCACATCCACCTGGCGCGTCCTGCCATTCACGATAACCGACACTGCCGTATCCGGGTTCTCTGAAATCCCCAGTGCCGCGGCAAAATCGTTTCCGCTGCCGGTGGGAATGACGCCGACCATGACTTTGCGTCCGATCACCTCGCGCACCAGTATTTGCAGGGTTCCGTCGCCGCCCATCGCAACGATCGTCCGGCAGCCTTCCGCTTTTGCTTGACGGACCTGTTGAATGAAATCTTCGGCAGACGCCGTCTCGATCACTTCGGCGCGAAAGTTCCGGCGCGCAAAGGCCGCCCGCACTGCAGCTGCCTTCCGGCCGGCTCTGCCGCGGCCGGCGGACGGATTCACAAACACCCGGACTGGAGGTGGCTGATCCAATCGGTTTGCTATCCTCTTCACCTGCGGTTAGCGATTTGACGCGAAAGTCTGTCATACCCGTCTCGACACAGGCAAGTTGTGGCGATTGGAACTAAGCGTTGGGAGGTTTGGCTACCGGCCGAATCGATGGCCTTGGTGCCGGGGGAGGATTGCGCCGGAGCCGTGCAGCCAGGCGGATTGGTCCTCAAGCAAGGCACGCAAACGTTTGGCGATTCCCCTCTGGCCGAGCCATTCGGCGGGAGGAGCTGCCGCGCCTCAGGCTGAAGGCGTTCCTTGCTGAGACGTGGAATTTGCGCGGAAAAAGGCGCGCTTAATTCCTGTCAAATCAAGGCTAAGGAATGGTGCCGGCGGGGGGAATCGGGATTCGGAGCCTGATTGACCCGCCGTAACTTATTGATTCTACTAAACGCGAGAAACGCCAAAAACACCGAATTTGCCAAAGTGAGGTACACGCGGGGTACACGGAAGGAGACGCTTCGTCAAACTGGTCGCCGATTTCTGTTGGCGAAGATAACCTGTGCCGCTGGCGGCATCGTGTTCCTGAAGACCGCAGTATGCGAAATATGACATGCCATAGCGAATTCTGGCGTCAACCATCCCCGAAACTGATGTCACGCCTCTAAGGCTAAGCGCCAACCCACGAAAACAGGGCCTAAGAATAGGGCTTGACACTTCATATAAAAACTTATATAAAAGTAGCTATGACAAGACCGGGTTCAAAGGGCAGAATCAAATGGGAAGGTAATTCCCTCGAAGAAATCAAGTCATGGCCCGACGAGGTTAAGGAGAACTTCGGCGGCGAGCTAGAGCGCCTTGAACATCACGAGGAGCCTTTGGACAGCAAGTGGATGGGCAAGGTCCTCCCTGGTGTCCAGGAGCTGCGCGATGAACACAAGGGCGTTTGGTATAGGCTTATGTACTGGTTGCACGTCGGATGGATTTACGTTCTCCACTGCTTCAAGAAGAAGACAAACGAGACTTCGCAGGCGGACATTGAAATAGCGAAGAAAAGGATGCAAGCGATCAAGGCGAGAAAGGATGCCCCAGCAGGAAAGGAGCAGAAAAGTGCGTAAGCGTCGAGAGGAAAATGTGTTCGATCAACTCGGATTCTCCCGAAAAGAGGCGACAGCTCTGGGAATGAAGTCGGCCCTACACCGGAAGATCATCCGGTACGCGAAGAACCGTAACTACTCGCAAGCACAGTTGGTAAAAATCTTGCGGGAGCCACAGCCGAGAGTCAGCGACCTCCTGAGAGGAAAGATCGCCAAGTTCAGCTTGGAGGCGTTGGTCAATTACGCGGAAGCCCTGGACATGCGCCCGGAGATCAAGATATACGAGCCGGTCATGGCCATGGCCACGGCAAGGGCTATAAGCGCGTAAGCAATTTCAGGAAGAACAAGGCGCGGTCTCTCTAGGGATCGCGCCTTTGTTGTCTCGGCTATCTCCGATTCGCAAGCATCGCGGAAAGGGCATGACAATTCACCGAACACAAAAGCCTGGGGTGGATGTTCCAAGTCGTTCAAAATATCGCCGATTGCCCGAGAAAAGTTTCGGTCTTGTTAGTTGCCTCAGACGGATCACCTTTTCCAGTTGCACAGCGTCGAAACCAGTGGCGTCCGCGATTCGCTTGACGTAGGCCGCGTCTAATTTCACGTGCGTACCACCTGGTCGCCTGATGTGGCGAGCGTTTCAGGCACCATGAGATTCCAGGTGGTAACCCAGCGATTGCCTGGGCGCTTCCGGTCTAGATACGCGACTCCTCGTGGAAGCCTCTTTAGAAAAGCATCCCGCGATTTGCCCTTGAAAAATAGTTTCTCGGCGTGTCGGTCCAAGAGGAAGCCTAGTCGTGCGTAAAGCCAAGGCATGCGAAGAAGCTTGAGATATTCGAGAGCAACGTCGAAATTGAAGGAAGGAAGCATTGCGAGCGAACGATTTAGCTCATCAACTCCGCCGCTGTACTCAAGGAAGGCAAGACAATCAACTATGGATCGTTCTCTGCCTGTGACGCGGACTTTGTCGCGGCTCAACTCGACTTGAAAATCCAACCCATGCGTGCGCATGAGTTGGCGCGGCGGTGCAACACAATGGTAAGTCACACCGTCAAAGGTCACGTCCCTCCGTGGACGAACCGAGAGATAGTAGACAGTCTGGAACACTTGGTTCGCTACGCCGTGGAATTCAAGGGCAGAATGAAATGCAACAACAGCGTCTTGGCGCAGTTTGCTCGGCACGCTATACCTGTTCACAGATGCAGTGGCAAGAGCCCCGGCATAAACTCCCTTCGTCAACTGTCGGACTCGGCCCTCACGTTTGAGCCGGTAAAGCATATTGCGAACTGAGCGGCTTGGCTCTTTTTTGCCGTAGCGATGGCCCAACTCCTCTAGCGTAAAGAGAGGTGAGGACTGGGCAAATTGGGTTAGCGAGACCCTG
Organism: uncultured Acidobacteriaceae bacterium; assembly: GCA_964594885.1. GTDB lineage: Bacteria > Acidobacteriota > Terriglobia > Acidiferrales > UBA7541 > Acidiferrum. The sequence continues at coordinate 29,930 of CAZQOB010000001.1, read as the reverse complement.
GGATTTGTTTCTCTCATATAGATTGCTTAAGGCTCACCATTTATGTGTCTTCCTGCATGTGTGTGCAAATGACTTGATTCTGGATTCTCATATACAATCACTAAGTATACCTATTCATGTGTCTTTGTGAATGCGCATGAGAACGTAGTCAAGGGCTTGCCCGTTCTGGACAGGCCGCTTTGCCAGCCGCATGTCGGACGTTCCCACTCTTTATCGTGGTTAGCTTTTACCACATTTGTGGTAGAATGTGACCATGATTGACTTGCGCTCAAGGGCACGCCAACGGCTCCTGGCCTACTATTTTGCCAATCCTACGGCGCGGCTCCATCTTCGAGATTTGGCGCAACGGTTGGCCATTGACCCGGCCAATTTATCGAAGGAGTTGCGCCGTTTGGAAACCGAAGGATTGTTTCGGTCGGAAGTAAGTGGTCGCCAGAAATATTTCCAACTCAACCGAGAATATCCGCTGTTTGCCGAAGTTCGCAGCATAGTGTCAAAGACCATCGGAGCGCCGTCCTTGATTGCACAATCCCTCAAGAAAATTGAAGGAATCGAGGAAGCCTACCTGTACGGATCGTTCGCAAGCAATCAGCAGGATGCCGCCAGTGACATAGACGTGATCGTGATCGGCACTCCTCGCAGCGAAGTGCTGGCGGAAGCGATGGGAAAAATCGAGCGGCAACTCGGACGCGAAGTTAGCTATACAATTCTGACGCGCAAGGAAGTGGACTCACGCCGCGCTCGCAAAGATGCTTTCCTCGAAAACGTCTGGCACAATAAACGCGTTTCGCTCATAGGTCCGAATGAAAAAACTCAAGCCGCACAACGTTGACTGGGCGCAAATTGATCGTTTCCTTGCGAGCGCGGATAAGAAGCTCGCCTCGGCCCACAAAATTCTCGCCTTTGATGAGGAAGCCTGTCTTCAACAAGCCTATGAAGCAATGCTCAAGGCTTCCTTGGGATTCATGTTCAGTTATGGTTTTCGTGCCAGAAGACAACCAGGGCACCATATCGCAATTATCGATTTTGTTCGGGGACGCATCGACAAGAAGCATTCCGCTTTACTGACAGTCTTTGATCGTCTCCGGCGGAAGCGAAACCTAGCTCTTTATGACGACACCGGATTTGTTTCTCACCACGATGCTGAGCAAGCTGTCGAATCCGCCCGCTAGTACCTCGAAGTGATTCGCGCTGACATCGTGACACGGAAACCGTAACGCTGTACTGAGTCTCCGCGTCGAGAGAACTGGAACAGAGAGGTCCATACCTCTCATGGCCAGGACATTCCCGCAGCGAAGCTGCACTCAAGCGCGACCGTAGGGAGCCGCAGTTAGCGGGCCTGCCCCTTTACAGCGGCGACAGCGAAGGGAACTCTCTCAGATTGGACTTGACATTTCCCGAGCTATTTAAGACACTGTCTTAGAATGAAGAGCTTCTCCACACGTCAGGCGGCTAAAAAATTGGGCTTGCATGTCGCTACTCTCAGTCGGTACATCGTGATGAAAAAGCTCCCTGCACCCAAGACCGTCACGACTGGTGGTATCACCGTTCACATCTGGACCGACAGCGACATTGAAAGGGTTCGGAAGCTGTTGCCGAAGCTCAAGAACGGCAGGAAGCTCCGCTACAAGAAGAAAACGAAAAAAAAGTGAGATAGGCGGAACGCGTCAGTGCTACTAACACCGACGCGCTCCTCACCAACATCACCTCGAGTAAGGAGGCAACGATGGCTGCCAGAAAAGGTAGCGGGTTCCCCTTTGGCGTGCAACCCGCCCCATCTGTTCATTCCCCCTAGCTGAACTTCGTCCCACGTGATTTTTCCTCCGGGTCGGTAAGCGACACTGTTGGCCGTCGTGTGTCCCGACCGCCATATTAACCGCCGAACACGCGGCCTAGCCGCAGAAAGGATGCTTGGTCATGGAGAAAGCAAATCTCTATGAAGCGCTGTATCTGGTGAATCGCGGTATCGACGAAGCTGTTCGGGGAGCGCTACGCCTGAAGAAATCGCCCAAACTCTTTATGGAGACTTATCACAAGTCAATAGCTGGTCTCGAACGGCGTCGTTCCATAATCAACCTGCAATTCATGCTCGAAATGCGCAAACTGGAAGAAGACGATGAGCCCCGTTTCGAGGAAGAATATAACGTCTGGCTCTCCGACGAACCCCTAACCAATGACGAAATCTGTAAGATGCGTACAGTCGAACGCGAGCGAAAACTGGAGGGCAAACCTCCGTTGGTTCAGTTTCTCACCCCACGCAAACGCTCAAAGAAAACACGAAGAGAAAACGGAGCGGTCCACTCCAGCCGCAAACCAAATGGTGCGCCAACACCGGATACGGTCGTCAAGAACGGAGTGCCAGAGGCCGCTCATGAGTAAGAAGCGCGAGGCTGTGCGGGTCGGGGGTTCACGCGTAAACCCCATCACCGCAAGAGAACGCAGAAGGATCGACAAGGCGATCAAGAAGAAGTACGCGCGGATTCGCAGAAAATATCCCGAAGTTCACGGCAAGGTCGTGGATTTCATAACCAATTCTATCGAAGACGGAATGTTGTATTTAACTGTCCGCTTCACCGACAAAACAGACTTTTCACTGCGTTATGCCTGCGACATGTTCGTTGTTGGGGCTGACTTCTGTGACTTCAAGACCGGCAATTTCGAGATGATTCGAGAATACATGAGGCCGATTCTGAGGTAGCGGTACGGGCGAAAGTCGCTCTCACGCAACGCACCACGAAGCAGCGGAGCTAATGCCCGATACTCTGTGTTTGCGCGGCCATAGCTTGTGTCTGGCTCGCCACGGATGATTCGATCTTCTGTGCTGCTGACTGCTGCTGCGCGCGTTCTGGTTCCGTCGCGGGTCGGTGCGACACATCGCGCGAGAGTCGTTCCGTGAGATGGCTTTTGTCGTCCGTGTAGATTTGCGCGTCGTAGCGTCCGCGCGACACCGCCACATACGCCAAGCGGCGGCGGTTCACGAGTTTTTCCCCCGCTTGCTCGGTATCCACATGATCTTGGCCGGAGTTCCTGACGGCCACGCGCATCGATTCCGCGATACGTTTTCTGTGGAATTGCTCCTTGCTGGCGTTCCAATTGAACGCGTCTCGATTCTGCTAGGACATCAAAGTGTGCGGATCACGGAGAAGCACTACGCGCCCTGGGTTCGCGCACGGCAAGAACAATTGGAAGCCGATTTCCGGCGCACATGGGAGACTCCTGAACGGCAACGAAGGGTACACGGCGGGTACACGGAGAAACGCAGGCGTGTAATTCCTTTCAAATCAAGGCGAAGGAATGGTGCCGGCGGGGGGAATCGAACCCACGGCCTAGGGATTATGAGACCCTCGCTCTACCACTGAGCTACGCCGGCGAAAAGCAGTCTTTTATCCTACGAAGTCCCTTCCGCCCCCGTCAAGCATCCTGGCCAGTCGCAGCGGTTCGTTGCCTAGAAAGCGTGACGTTCGAATTCCGGGAAGCCTTGGAACGCCGCAGCCAGACTTGGTTCTAGTACCACAGTACCGTTGTCGAACGCGCCCCCTTGCCTCATCCTTCCCATGCTGTACAGAACTCGGAGCCCGCTGGGGCATTTTGCCCTAGGTCGGCCAGCCCGATAAGTTCTGTTCAGCACGAAAAGTAGTGGTCCGCCTCGCGGACTACTTGACATTGGTGTCCAAAAAGGTACGATACCTGCGCTTTAGGTGGGTACCTCGGAGGCCCAATGTCGAAGAAACTCGGCGTGATCGCGCTCGCGATGGCTGTCCTCGCGTGCGCAATGACACTGAAGACCGCTGCTACTTCCGATCACGGTGGCACGGTTGCGATGGCGAACGGTGGAGCACCAACTCCGCCAAGTCCTTTTCGGAATGGGGGAGCACCAACACCTCCCAGCCCGTTTAGGAATGGCGGGGCACCGACACCTCCCTCGCCCTTTTAGTAGCTGATTTAGAATCAGCTGCTTAGGCTGAAACAACGGCCGGGGCGTGATAGAGGATTAGACGTGCCTGGTCCGCTTGAATTCTTCATTTGGTGTACTTGCTTCGTCCTCGAAGTAGGCGTGGTGGTGTGCGCAATCCGCGCCAAAGTCTTTGTCCGTTACCTCCCTCTCACTCTCTACGTGATGGCTTCCGCGGCCGGTGATATTCTGCGCTTCCGATATCTCTATCACTACGGTTACACCTCTCGCGAGTACTTCTATTTCTACTATTACTCCGACGCGCTGCTGACCATCGCTCTGTACCTCGCACTGATCAGCTTGTTTGTCCACGTCTTCAAGGAAATGAAGGCCGACAACTATGTCATCTTCGGCGCCTCGTTCCTCCTCGCGGCCACAGCGCTTTTCTCCTACCTGGTCGTTGCTCAATCTTCCGCGCGGCTTCTTGGCCCGTTCGTCGTGGAACTCTCGCAAAATCTCTACTTTGTTGGCCTCGTCCTTACTTACATTCTTTGGGGTGCTATGCTGAAGCTCCGTGAGACGCGTACCCAGTTGATTCAGCTGGTGCTAGCGCTCGGCGTCTATTTCAGTCTGTTTGCAGCCAACTACGCATTGCGCAACCTGTATCCCTCGGCAATTTCGATAGCGCAGGCCCTTGATCCGCTGATCGGATGCCTCCTGCCTCTGGCCTGGGCCTGCACCTTTTGGCGCGTACCCAAGGAAGCCCGCTTGGCGCCTTCCAGACTGGCGGTACTGCATCGATGATGGCCTCGGTCATACTCGTCTGTTCGCTGGCATCTTTGATGCTGTTCTTTTTTTCCTACTGCCGCTCGCTAATCGCGGCGTCGGCCAAGGAGTCCTTGCCCCAGGAAGTGAAGGATGTGACCGGCATCTCCAACACGGCTTCTCCGGACGATTTCACCCGCGTCGTGCAGCTGCTCAATCTTTGCCCGGATCGCCCGGAAGAACGCGGGCAGATGCGCGCCATCAGCATTTACTACCAATTCTTGCGTTTTGTCCGCACGACGGTTGCAGGCCTGGCCCCCTCGCTTAAGAGTTGGGCTGATGCGGAGCGTGCGCACTGTTCTTACTACGCGGCCGTTGTCCTCGGCCGCCGCATCGCCTTCAGCCGGGACCTCCTGGCCCAGCAGATGCTGCACTAGCTAGGCTGGCACAGCCACTCTTGGCTGTGACTGCAATCGATCAGCGGGCCTGAAGCACCCTGCCAGAACTTCCCCTTTTCGCTTTCGCCGCTCCCGACGCACAATTCCTGCTTGCTTTTTTCGCGCGGTGCTAAGCTTAGAGTCTGATTCACTCCTCGCCGGAGTGGAAGCGTCCGCAGCGCAAAACCACCGGTGAATAAAACATGCTTGCAGTGTGGCTCGATACTCCCTCTGGGAGCGCGGGCTTGTAGTTTTTGCAGTACCGACTCTCCCGCCCAATCGGCCGAGATCTCGACGTACACTTCGAACGGAACCCGCGCGCCCGAATCGCACGCGGAACCAGTCTGGCGCGACGAAGTCTCCCAGCGCCTCGCCTCTTATCGCGCGCGCAAACGCAAATCTTCCGACGGCCAGCCGGAACTGCCGTTCGAACGCCGCGATCCTGTTGCTCCGGATCTTTCGTCGGTGGCTGTGGCCGAATCGCCGCTTCCCGAGCCCGCCGCGCAGGACGATGATTTCTCATTTAGCATCGCCATCGGACGCACGGCCAACCGCAAATCCGACGACACGCAGATGTACATCGACGTCTCTCTGCCTCCTGGAGCGGAAAACCCGGAAACGGCACTGCCTCCGGAGGAAACCGAATCCGCTATTTCACAACACACAGGTTTGTATCCGGTCGCTTCGATCGAAGAGCGCCGCATCGCCGGCCTGATTGATGCTGCGTGCCTGCTTTTTCCCTGGGGAGGTTTCCTGGCGCTGTTCGGCTCGATCGGCGGTCACTTCGCGTTCAGCAAGCTTAGCGCGGCCATTTACCTCGCGTCGTTCGCCTTGATCTACGTGCAGTACTTCGCACTGTTCACCGTTTTCGGCGGCACTACTCCCGGCATGATGCTGCGCGGTCTGCGCGTTGTCGATTTCTCCGGTGAAGAACCTTCGCCGCGCCAGCTTGCGATGCGCGCAGTCGGTTACATGCTCTCCGCAGGAACGTTTTTCCTCGGCTTCCTGTGGTCACAATGGGATGAGGATGAACTCACTTGGCACGACCGAATCTCGCATACCTATCTGAGCTCCGCCCAAAGCCTCGCCGACTCTGATCTCGGCAGCGCCGCTCACAACAGCTAAATCCGCAGCCATTCGCCTGGTCATCTCCAGAGCCGATTGAAGGGCTCAAATCTTCCGCTTGTACAAATACATGCTGTAGCGCGACCGCGGCGCATAGCCCACGGCATCCAGGTCCCACTTGTACGTGGTTTGGTAGTTGATGTCCGCGACTCCCACCAGGCGATAGTTGTCGTCCAGATATTTGTCGCCCCACTCCAGAATCCGCAAGTCAGAATTCGGCTTGCGCAGCCACGAGGCCGGCACCAGCACCTTGACCATGTACTCCGGCCGGTTGTTTTCAATTTCGTCGATCATTTCCTGCTGCATCTGTCCGGCGTATTTCTGCTCTTCCATCAGTGGGTACATGTAGATCTGGCCCGTCGCCGAGTGCCGCCCGGCGTAGAAACAGAGCTCCGGTTCTGAGCCCAGAATCCCAATCTGGGCGTCCGCATCGGAATGCTCCCGGATATATTTGCCGAACTCGATCGCCTCCGGAAAAGGATTTCCGCCGTACTGAAAGCGCATCAGGCCCTCCGGGCTCAGTTCAAAGAAGACTTTGCGCTGCGCGAACAGGGCAAGTCCGAACGCCAGAACAAAAACGATCGAGGGAATCGCAATCGATGCTTTCTCACGCCTGGCAAGTTCGTCCGTAATCCAGGTCAGCGCTTTTGCGGCCAGCAGGCACACTGCGGGCAACATCACGATGAAGTAGTGATCGCGGTAATAGAGCCCCGCGCTCGCGCCAAGAAACGACCAGGCCAGCAGGCTGCATTCGAATCCCACGAGCGCCTTCGCGCCTTCCGTTCGCAGCGCGATCCATACCCCTGCGGCAGCCAGCACCCAGATCAGCGGCGAAGCCCAGAACAGCTGTGGCACCATGTCGGTAAAGTTTTTCCAACCCTCTCGCGCTCCGGTCGAAACCGCGTACTGGCTCGCGTAGGACACCGTCCAGAACCAGAATTTACTGAACACGCCCGCACGATAAAGCCAGGCGCAGGTCAAGGCGTAGGGGATCGCGGCTCCGGCGCCGTACGCTGCCAGTCGCGCGACAATCTTGCTTTTCTCTGTCTTTTCGCGCCACGCACTCCGCAAAATCTCCTGCGCGCCAAACGCAACAAACACCGCTCCGGGCTGCTTCATCACAAATGCCAGTCCCATGCACACGCCGGACGCCAGATACGTCTTCCAATCTCCTGACTTCCGCGCCATCAGCAGCAACAAAATTCCCGGCACCGCCATCAGCGCCACGAAATGCGTCGCGTGCCCGCAGAACCCCAGCACTGCGGTTCCCGATGAAAGCAGCGCATAGCCCGCCGCCGCGGCCACGCCTCCCAGGCGTCCATGCAAGCGCCGCCCCACAAAATAGAGCAGCAGCGTGGTCGACGCATTCAGCAGCAGCACGGCAATGTGAATCCCCGCGGCCGTCTCACCAAAGATCCGCATCGCCGCCGCGTAGGCCACATAGGTTCCCGGCAGCTTCATGTTGTAAGCAAGCTGGTAAGGAGGAATTCCTTGCAGGATTAGCTGTCCGGCGTAGGCATATTCGCCTTCGTCGCGCTCAAGGGGCGTTTCCCGCAGCCGCCAGCGAATGCCGGCAATAAGCAGGATCACCGCGAGCATTAGAGCCGCCGCGACCCATCGTGGAATAGCAGACCGCGCTCCGGCCGCCGCTCCTGAATTTTCAGTTTCTATCACGCCGCCGCGCTCCGCTTACCAGTAACCGGGCCCTTAAAACGTGTCGATTTTCGCTGCTGTCTGGCCAGCATAGCATCGGCTCCTCTGCCGGCTAGTCCGTTCTGTTCTTTGCTGTGCCTATTCTTGAATCGAAATAGAAGCGCTACCGCTTCTCCGCGGTGTCGGACCCAAAATAGAAGTGATAGTGATTCTTGCACTTCGGGTTGAATCTGGCGCCGCATGCCGGGCAGCGATTGCCGCATCCCAAATACTCGTGAATGGTCATTCGTTCGCGGCACGCGCCGCACAGCACCGCCCGCTTGCTCCATTCGCTCTGCGGCCACACTTCGATACTGTGGCCGGCCAGTTCTTCATGGCAATCCTTGCAGGCATAAAATTCGCGGCAGCACTTCATCTGGATCGCCACAATGTCCAGAGCTGAATGGTAATGGGCGCACCTGGTCTGTGCGTCCACACTGTTTCCCTGCACCACAGTCCGACCCGCAGCGTTCATACTCGGCCTTCAACTATAACCTCGCTTGGTCGTGCAGCTGGTGAGTCGCGTGAAACACGCCAAATGCTTTCCGATAGCGGCCGGCGCGATTCCCTAGGTACAATGGCGGCGGTTTCTAGGTTTCCTATTGGTACTGCCTGGCTCGCAAACCGGACTGAGTGCGTGTGAATTTAGGGCCAGGCGTGAAAGCCTCCGGCCCGATGCAGCTCAGCGTCCTGATTGATACCTACAATCACGAGCGGTTGATTGAGACCGCGATTCGCAGCGTGCTGGAGCAAGACTTCCCCGCCTCCCGCCGGGAGATCATCGTCATTGACGACGGCTCGACCGATGGCACCGCGGAAATCGTGGGGCGGTTCGAGCCGCAGCTTCGCCTCATGAGCAAGCAAAATGGCGGGCAAGCTTCGGCGTTTAATGCCGGAATTCCGGAATGCCGCGGCGAAGTGATCGTGTTTTTGGACGGCGATGATTGGTGGAAGCCGGGAAAGTTGCGCACCATCGCGGAAGCCTTCTCCGCGGATGCGTCGCTCGGAATGATCGGCCACGGATTCATCGAGTCATTTGATGATCATCGCGAAAGAATCATCGCGCCGGGAAGCCAGGTGCGGCTGCGCGTGGACAGCGCGGAAGCGGCGAGATTCTTCCGGCTGAGCCGCTGCTACTTCGGGACCAGCCGGCTGGCGCTGCGCGCGGAGCTGGCGCAGAGAATTCTACCTGTGCCGGAAGCACTGGTCTTCGAAGCCGATGAATACCTTTTCTCCATGGCCGCAGCGATGGCTCCTTTCGAGGTGCTGCCGGAGGCTCTGACGCACTACCGCGTCCATGCCGGAAATCTTTTTCTGGGTGCGGATGCGAGTAAAGCCGGTCAGCGGCGCAAGGCCGAGGTACTGGCGGCGCTGGCGAATTCGCTGCGCGAGACGCTGCCAGAAACAGGCGCACCTCCGGAGGCGATTGCCGCGTTGCTGGAAATTGTCGAGGCCGAAGCTGCGCTGCTGCGGCTGAAGCTGGACGGTGGGTGGCCTTGGGAGACGTTTGTAACGGAGCGGACGATTTACCGGGTGCAGCATTCGGACGCGCCGCTGAGGAGCAAAGTGTTCCGGGCAGTGTCCATGGCACCGGCTTTGCTGCTTCCGCCTCGATGGTTTTACGCAGGACGGCAGTGGCTGGGCTCACAGAACTGGTACCGCAGGGCGCGAGAATCGGCGGTTCCAGTGCCAGGATTTGCAAAGGTGGCGGCGCCCGGAAGAGCTGAAAGCGATCCGGGATCAGGGAACAGGGATCAGACATAAGGATCAGGAGAACTACAGACCCGAAGATCGGATATTCCCTCCCCAGTTTTTGCATAAGTGCTCATTCTAAACGGAGTCGTTTGTTTTGATACCGATCCGGAAGCGTTGATTCTGCGGGAGTCAAGCTACACGCGATATCACAGACCAGATCCGATACCGGATCTTTGGCTTTCAGTGACCCACCGCGATTTCGTAGGATGCCGGGCTGGTTGCAATGAGGATTTCGCCGCCAGAGCCGTAACGAGCTAAAGTTAAGGGGAAAATCTGAGCAAATCTTCATGAGCGGCCCGGCCGGGGAGACAGCAAACAACAAGGGGAATGGGATTCTGCGCGCGCAGATGCCGGAGCTGGACACGCTGCGCGGCGTGGCGATCCTGGCCGTGTTTTTGTACCACGGATTGTACGTGCAACCGGGCCTTGCGGAATGGAACAAACCGTGGCGGCTGGTGCTGACGGCGGCATGGCCGGGGCGCTGGGGAGTAAATCTTTTCTTCGTGCTATCTGGGTTCCTAATCTCTGGAATCCTGCTGGAAAGCGCGCCACGGCCGGACTACTACGCGCGGTTCTATAAGCGGCGCGCGCTGCGAATTCTTCCGGCGTATCTGGCCGTGCTGGGGATTCTGGCATTGACGCCGTGGGTGACGGCTCCGCCACTGTGGTTCAGCCTGTTCTTTCTGTCGAATCTGACGTCCCTGTTCGGCGTGGTGATCGGGTACCACGTGCTGTGGTCGCTGGCAGTGGAAGAGCATTTCTATTTTCTGTGGCCGGCGGTGTGCCGGAATTTTTCGCTGGCCAGGCTGACCCAGTTTTGCGTGGCGGTCATCGTGCTGAGCCCGCTGTCGCGCTGCTTGAGTTTGCGCTGGGGGTCTGCATTCACCGGATACCGTTGGAATGAGTACACGTGGAACTCGCTGGACGGGCTGGCATGCGGAGCGCTGGTGGCCATTTGGCTGCGACGGTCGGCGGTCAGCCGAAAAGATTTTGCGAAGTGGGGCACGATCCTGCTGGGAGGATCGCTGGTAGCGTGGTGCGTAGGGGTTCCGCTTGGAATTTTGTCGCGGCAGGGCTGGGTGGGAGCTGCGTTTCAAATGACGGTGCTGAACGCGGGACTGACGGGAATTTTAGGTTTGGTGTTGCTGGCGGGTTCGGGCGAGTATCACCGGCTGGTTGAGAACCGCTTTTTGCAATTCCTTGGGTACATCAGCTACGGGCTTTATCTGGTGCACATTCTGGCTTTCTGGTGTTTTGATGTGGCCGTTACCGGACATATCGGAAACGTTCCTGCGAACCGTCCGGGATATTTGCTGACGCGAACGATGGTGGTAGGAATTTGTTCGGTGACGGTGGCCTATCTTTCGCGGAAGTATTTTGAAGAATGGTTTTTGACGAGGAAAGGGAGTTAGGCTTTTGCGGATCAGGGGTCCGAGATCGCAAATCCAAGACCAGTGGTCGGCGATTGCTGACCGGGGATGGGAAGGTTAAGCTGGAAAAGATGGCGACGGCGGTGACAGAGCAGGAGTTGACGGAGCGCTTGGCGGCGCCGGCGACGGTGCGCATTGAGCCGCCACGATCGGTGCTGGAGCTGCGGCCGGGCGAAGTGTGGGCGTACCGTGAGTTGCTGCTGTTTCTGGTGTGGCGGGATTTGAAAGTTCGCTACAAGCAGACGGCGATCGGCGTGGCTTGGGTAGTCCTGCAGCCGCTAATGAGTATGGGCGTGTTTACGCTGTTCTTCGGGAGGCTGGCGAAGCTGCCGTCGGATGGTTTGCCGTATCCGCTGTTCTACTTTGCGGCGCTCGCGCCGTGGACCTATTTCTCGACGTCGCTGACGGCGGCGACTAACGTTGTCGTGGAAAATCAGCGCGTGATTACGAAAGTGTATTTCCCGCGGCTGATTCTGCCGCTATCCAGCGTACTTTCCGGACTGGTGGATTTTGGCATTGCGTTCGTGGTGCTGCTGGCGATGGCGCTGGGCTACGGACTGCGTCCGGGAGTGAATGCATTGTGGCTGCCGGTGCTGCTGCTGCTGGCGCTGGCGACCGCACTGGGTATCGGTTTGTGGCTTTCCGCGCTGAATGCGCTGTACCGTGACGTGAAGTATGTGACGCCGTTTCTGGTGCAGTTCTGGATGCTGGCCTCGCCGGTGGCGTATCCGAGCAGCCTGGTTACGGCGAAGTGGCGATGGCTGTACGGATTGAATCCGATGGCGGGCGTGATCGAAGGATTTCGCTGGGCGTTGACAGGGCATGGGCAGCCGCCCGGAGCGTTGCTGCTGGCGTCGGCGTGTGCGGTGGCGGTGATTCTGGTGGGCGGGCTGGTGTTTTTCCAGAGGATGGAAGGCGCTGTGGCAGACATGGTCTGAGGATAATGAGTGAAATAGCCATACGGGCGGAGGGACTGGGCAAGCGGTACCGGCTTGGCGAGCACGAACGGTATCACGCGCTGCGCGACAAGCTGGCGCGGACGTTGCGTGCTCCATGGACGCTGCTGCAACGCCAGAAACGCGAAACGTTTTGGGCGCTGAAAGATGTGAACCTGGAAGTGAAGCACGGCGAAGTGCTGGGGCTGATCGGGCGCAACGGCGCTGGGAAAACGACGCTGCTGAAGATTCTGAGCCGGATTACGCGGCCGACGACGGGCTACGCGGAGATTTACGGAAGAGTGGGAAGTCTGCTGGAGGTGGGGACGGGATTTCATCCGGAGTTGAGCGGGCGCGATAATATCTATTTGAGTGGCGCGATTCTGGGAATGACCAAGCGGGAGATTGCCTGCAAGTTCGATGAAATCGTGGCCTTCGCGGAGATCGAAAAATTTCTGGACATGCAGGTGAAGCATTATTCGAGCGGGATGTACGTGCGGCTGGCGTTTGCGGTGGCGGCGCATCTGGAACCGGAGATTCTGCTGGTAGATGAAGTGCTGGCGGTGGGGGATATCAAGTTTCAGAAAAAGTGCCTTGGAAAGATGGGGGACGTGGCGAAGACCGGCCGGACGGTGGTGCTGGTGAGCCATCAACTGAACCAGATTCGAAGGCTTTCGCAGCGAGTGGTGTGGGTGGACGGCGGCCAGATTCGGCGTAGCGGAACCGCACATGAGGTCCTCGGAGAATACGAATCGGAGATGCTCGATTCGGACCGCGGTTCTGCGACGCGCAGGGGACAAGATTCAAGCGGATGCTTCGTACGTTGGGAGATTGACCAGCCGGGTGCAAATCCGCCACACACGCTTTCGACGTTTGGTGCGTTCAGCGTCAAATTCATTCTGGAGCTATCCAGGCCGGTCCAGCACGGCGAACACGGCATTGCGCTCTTCAATTCAGAGAGGCAGCTGATGTGGGCCCACGCTGCTGGAGATTTGCAGTTGGAGGCGGGCATACACAGCCTATGCCATTCGTTCCCGCACCTTCCGCTACGGCCGGGGATTTATCAGTGGCAAGTGAGTATCTGGGAGGATGGACGAAGATTGGATCAGTGGGACGCCTTGCCGGAGTTGAATATTGCGACGGAAGGGTATCAACACCGTTTGGATGAATGGAGCGGCGTCTTGAACATTGATAGCGGTTTTTCATGCGTGAACGCCGAGGAGCTGGAAAGTGAAAGAAGCCAGGATTTTTGACGGCGGTCACTATGAACAACTGAATAAGGCGAGAGGAGATGCCGCCAAGCGGATCCTTGCCGACGTTCGGAAGAAAGAGCAGTTGACCACGGCGATTGATGTTGGTTGCGGGGTGGGACATTTTTCCGCCTTGCTCAGTGGAATTGGCTTTGACGTCATCGGAGTGGACGCGCGTGAAGAAAATGTTGCTGAGGCTGCTCGTCGCTTCGCGCACATTAAGTTTGTGCCCGCCAACGCGGAGAGCGAAGCTCTCCGGCAATTCGGCAAATTCGATCTGGTGTTCTGTTTTGGGCTGCTCTACCACCTGGAAAATCCGTTGCTGGTAGTGCGCCACCTCAAAGAACTGACGAGACGAGTGGCGCTGGTGGAGAGTGTGACGTTCCCCGGCGAGGAGCCGCTAATGGCGTTGATCGACGAGGAAGTCTTGGAGGACCAGGGCTTGCAGCATTTTGCGTTTTACCCGACAGAATCGTGCCTGATCAAGATGCTATTCCGCGCTGGGTTTAAGCATGTCTATACGCTGAAGACGCAACCGGATCATTTCGCATACCGCAGCGGAACCGGAATGCGGCGAACGCGAACGCTGCTGGCGGCGGCGACTGAGCCACTAGAATCGGCAGAACTAGTCGAGGTTTGTGAACCTCATAGCGATATTAAGCCTTGGGATCCACGGAGCGGTAGCAGAGCAGGTGTGGGGCTTCGGAGGTTGGCAAATCTTGGAAGATTCCGGACGGCGCTGTGAATGCGGACGGTGGCAAAAACGAGGACGTGGAGGTTGTCGGAGAGAACGGGTTGTTCGACCGAGCGCGGCGGTTTTGGAGATATCCCAGCGCCAGAAAGTACGCTTCCCTGACGTTCCGTTTAAGGAAGTGGGCGCCCGGACTGCCGATTCCCGTCCGGCTCCCGTGCGGCGCCTGGTTAGTGCTGAGAGACAATGAGATCGACGCCGGGATAGCAGAAGCAAGGTTTGAAACGAACGAGCAGCTTTTTGTCAGAAGGTTTCTGAAAAGCGGGATGGTGGTGTTGGATGTTGGCGCACACCACGGCCTGTACACGGTGATCAGTGCACGGCAAGTAGGTTCGAATGGAAAGGTGTACGCGTTCGAGCCATCGCCGCGAGAGAGAAAAATCCTGGATCGTAACCTGAGGCTCAACCGCATTCGGAATGTGTCGGTGGCCGGGATCGCGCTGGGAAGGAATAAAGGCGAAGCCAATCTTTTTGTGGTGAACCGGCAGGAGACGGGCTGCAACAGCCTTAGGCCTCCGGCGATTCACGGAAAGGTTCATGAGCTGACAGTCGTTGTCGATACTTTGGATCATTGGCTCAGGGAAAGAGAAATAGGGCGGGTGGACTTCATCAAGCTGGACGTGGAAGGCGGAGAGCTGGATGTACTGGCCGGAGCAGAGAAACTGCTGGCAACGCAGCCGCGCCCGGTCGTTCTAGCCGAGGTGTATGACCTGCGGACCGCACCGTGGGGCTATCCGGCGAAAGAGATTGTCAAGCATCTGAATGTGCGCGACTACCAGTGGTTCAGGATGCTTGAGGATGGATCGTTGGCAGAAGTATCGGGTGAGCTGGAGCACTACGACGACAATTTTGTCGCCTGTCCGGCCGAGCGAATGCCGATGCTTGACGGCCTGCGAAGGGAATAAATTTCGAGCTTGCGCAATGGCGGAGAAAATTTTCATTCCGGTTTATGTTCCGCGGGGAGTGCGGCGCTCACTACAGATGATCAAGCGCCGGTTCAGCGGCCCGGATTCCACGACGGTCCGCATTGACATTGGCGGCGAGCGGAATATCGAGTGGTCGTTTCTGAGCGGAGAGATGGGGGAGGGTCCGGGCGAAGCGCTGGATTTTGGCTGCGAACAGGGATACCTGAGCCTGGCTGCGGCGCAAAGGGGGTACCAGGTGATCGCAAACGATCTGGAGCCGCAAGCGTTTTGTTGGGTGCATCCGAACGTCAAGTTTGTGCAAGGCGATTTTCTGAAGTTGGAGCTGCCGAAGAATCATTTCGATTTGGTGATTGATTGTTCGTCGGTAGAGCACGTTGGAGTGGCCGGGCGATACGGAATTTCCGTGAATGAAGAAGACCGCGACATCGCGGTGATGCGGCGCTTCGAGGAAATCTTGAAGCCGTGCGGAAAAGTGCTGATGACCGTACCGTGCGGACAAGATACTGTGATGGCTCCGTGGTGCCGCGTGTATGGAGCGGAACGGCTGCCGCGGCTTTTTGGCAGTTTGCGGTGCACAAAAGAAGTTTTTTGGCATAAGAACCGGTTCAACCAGTGGACTCAATGCGACAGGCAGACGGCACTCAGCTTCACGCCGAGAAACGACAAGACGAATCCGCATGGATGTGCTTACAACCTGGGTTGCTTCGTGCTGCAGAAGGCTGTGTTGCCGGGATCCTAGGCGGTTTGCTTGCGGCGGAAAGCGAAAAAGAGGCAGCCGAAGAGGAGACCAACCGCGGTCAGGGCCAGGGAGCCTGGTTCGGGAGTGTTGACGCTTACGGTAGAAACGTCCAACTGCATTCCGGGCGAGGTACCGGTAAGAACGACAGAGAGATCGCCGGAGGGGACGACAGCACCGCTCTGGAAGGTGCAGGTTTCATCGGCAAAAGTACCCGCGGTAATGCTGGCGCTGCTGCCGGAAAAAGTGCAAAGTGTCGTGCTGCCAGCATCCAAAGCGATAGTGAAGTTTCCCGAAGCGCCGTCGAGGCGGTCGCCTACGAAGACGGAAAGAGTGTACAAAGTGCCGGGAAGGACGGTGAAGCCGGTCAGCGTCTGGGAAATGGTGCCATCATTGGTAAAGCCTATGGTCGTGCCGCCAGGAATCGAGGAGAATTCGGTGGAATTTGGTGCCCAGGAGCCGGCCACGCCGCTGGTGTTCCAGTTAGGGATGGGACCCAAGTTGTAGGGTCCGCCACCGAATGGCGTCGTTAAGGAGTTGCTGCTCGCAAATGAGGCGTTTTGCACCGGCACGCTATCGGCCCAAGAAGGAGCAGCGGATAGGACGAGCAAAATCAGAAACGCGGAGGACAGAAGGGCCTTTGTCCAGGTCATGGTTCCTCAATTTCCGGGCTGGGACGCCGAAACAGAGTTCTTAGGTACTAGTTCTAGCATTTGCCGTTCCAACCCGAGAAACCCAGTAAGGTATAGATTCTACGGCGCTTGTATCAGGGGGCGGTGATTTGGCCAACGCAAGATTCGTAACATACTGGTAACGTAAACGGAAATCTTCTGCACGATTGTCGGCTGACGTCGAGCACAGTTCCAGTACTAGGGCAAACAGCAAATGATCACTTTTTTTGCGACGGGAAAGCCGTTTGAAGGGCACAGCGGAGTGATTCAGCGGAACGCGCTGAAGAGCTGGAAGCTGCTGCATCGGGACGTGGAGGTGATTCTGTTCGGGGACGAAGCGGGAGTGCGCGAGATTTGCGCGGAGCTGAGATTGCGGCATGAGCCCGAAGCGAGGAAACACGAATCCGGCATGAAGTATCTGGATTACATGTTCCGGCGAGCGCAGGAGATTGCACGGAACGACTTCCTTTGCTACTCCAACTGCGACATCGTGCAATTTCTTGAGTTGATTGCGGCGATGGAAAAAGCGCGTGCGTGGCGGAAAGAGTTTCTGCTGGTGGGCCGTCGGTGGGATACCGATGTGACCGATCCGGTGGATTTTGCAGATGCAGGCTGGCAAGAAGAGTTGAAGGCAAAGGCGCGGACGACGGGATTTCAGCAGAGCCCGGATTTCATTGATTTTTTTGTGTTTCCGAAAGGATTTTATCGCGATGTGCCGCCGCTGGTGGTTGGCAGAAGCTATTGGGATCACTGGCTGGTGTGGCGGGCGCTGCAGGGCGGGTTGCCGGTGGTGGATGCATCGCGCTATTTGACTGCGGTTCATCAAAATCACAACTACGGCTACCACCCTGCAGGCAAGCAGGGCACGAACGAGGATTCCGTGGCGATGAGAAACTTGGAGATGGCGGGCGGGAAAAAGCATCAGCGTTCCCTGCACGATGCATCGCACGCGATGACCAAAGGCGGAAAAATTGTGCGCACGCCAATGCGCAGGTTTTTTGCCCAACTGTACGCGATGAGAACAAAGCAGGGGATGCTGAACAATACTTTTGAAATGCGCAAGAAACTGAGGCTGAGACGGGACACTTTGAAAAAGATCTTTGGCGCTTGACGACGAGTGGGCAAGGACGAGGAAGGGAATGCTGACGATTCTGGCGACGCCGAAACCGTTCAAAGGGCACATCGGCGTGATTCAGAGGAACGCGATACAGAGCTGGATCGCATTGCAGCCCCGGCCCCAGGTGATTCTGTTTGCCGATGAGGAAGGCACGGCGGAGACGGCGTGGGAATTTGGCGTGACCCATCTGCCGGACCTGGCAAGGAATACGCACGGGACGCCGCTGCTGGACGGAGTGATTCGAGAGGGCCGGCGGCTGGCGATGAATTCGCTGGTTTGCTACGTAAATGCGGACATTATTTTGACCGGCGCGATCCTTAAGGCGATTGCGTCGGTGCACCGCCGGATGCCGAAGTTTTTGGGCGTATCGAAGCGGATCAATATTGATATTCGCGAGCCACTTAGGTTCAACCAGGGGTGGGAGGAGCGTTTGCAGGCGGCAACGCAGCAGCGCGGCACGTTGGCCTCGACGGCGTTTATCGATATCTTTGTGTTCCCTAAGAGCTGTTACGAGTACGTGCCGCCGTTCGCGCTGGGCCGGCCGTGGTTTGACCACTGGTTCATCAAGGCCGCGCACAACGCCAAGATGCCGGTGGTGGAATTGACGGAAGTGGCGCCGTTGATTCATCAGAATCACGACTACGCGCATGTGGACGGTGGGATGGAGGCGATCTGGAAAAGCCAGGAGACGCAGAGGAATCTGGAGCTTTACGGGAAAGTTCTGCACGACTACACGATGGAAGATGCGACCCACACGTTGCGAGCAGATGGCGAAATTGCCACAAGAAAAAGGAAACGGTTGTCTTTGCGGGAAGCAATGTGGGAGTTGCTGGTAGTGAAGACCTTTCCGATGCGCAAGCGGCTAGGCTTACGGCGGGGATAGCGCCGGTGCTGAAGCGTTGTTAACGCTTATCTCGCAGCGGCGACTGGATCGATTACTTCGTGTTTCGGAGAGGATTCTATTCTGGGGGACCTGCCGGAGCCGGTGATTCCGACGCATCTACTGGGACCAGTGGCTGGTGTGGAAGGCATTGGCTGCCGAAGCTGAGCCCCCAATGTCAGAAGTGAATGACGATGCCGGCTCCAAACTGGAAATTGTTCTGCGAGGTGTTGTAGAGCTGGGTGCGGACATAGTCGCCGCTGGCACGCGCGGAGAGGCGGTCGTTGAGACGATAGTCGGCGCCGCCGCCGGCCTGTACCGCGAATCCAGTGCGAGTCTGACCGGCCACCTGCGGCCAGACATGGATGCCGCCAACCAGTGCATGACCCCAGGGCGTCCAGCGACGCTTGGTTGTGCCCATGCTGATCCGCACACCGCCGGTGAATAGAACTTCCTTCGATTTTTCGCCGCCAAGAACGTTGCTGCCCCAGGCGGAGACGACGTTGCCCTCAACACCCAGCCAGTCCTTGAAGTTGTAACCGAGGTCGGTGTTCACGCCGCTGAAATTGGAGTCGAAGGGCGTGGACTTGAAGCGCATGAATTCGTAGCCGACGCCGAGGTCCCATCGGTAGAAGTCAATGTCGCGGCTGCCGGGAAATTGCGGCGCCGGCGAGGCCGAGGGAAACGCTGGTTGCGGCGCCGCGGCGGAGAGATCGGCGGTGTGCAGGGCCAGGCTCGGAACGAGCGTGAAGGCCGGCTGAGCCGTCGCCGAAGGCGCGGAGGGCAGCGCGGCAGAAGCAACCATTGGTTGAAAAGGGGGCTCAACGAGTGGCTGAAAACTTTGTTGAGCTGGAAGTGAACTGCAGAGGCCCAAAGCGAACGCGGCAGCAAGAAGGAACCTTTTCATTTGGCAATCCTCGAAGATACAAACCCCACGCGTGTAGCTGGCAGTATTTACGGTAAACAAGAGGCGGGGCGTTTGTCTATGGAGATTCGTTTGGGGTAGGCAGAAAAGGAAATGCGAAGGGGCAGGAAAGTCATGTATGTGCGGAGAGGAAAACCCGCACGTAGAAAACCACGCGGTGACGGGCAGAGCGCGCAGCGAACAGCCGAGAGTAGGAGGCAGCGGCGTTGAGCTCTGGCTACACGAAGAAAAGCAGCGGCAAGCCGCCGCACTCCAGAACCGCAGTCAGCGGCCGTGGCGGAGGTAGTGGTCGGATTTGTTGAGCCAGTCTTCGCGGGGCGGCGTGAAGACGTCGAGGTCCAGGGTGTCTTCGAGGGCCCAGGCTTCATGAGGCATGTTGGACGGGATGCAGAGGACCTCGCCCGCGCGCACGACGATTTCCTTGCCTTCGATCGCGAACTTGAGGGCACCCTCAAGAATATACGTCAGCTGCTCATTGTGATGCTGATGCCGCGGCACGTGGCCGTCTTTCTTGATGAAGACGCGGGCCACCATGATCTGCTGGCCGTGCACCATTTCGCGCTCGATGAGCGGGTTGAGCTTTTCGCGCTCGATGTCTTTCCAGGCAATGTATTTGGGTTCGAGTTTGCCCGCCGATGGTGTGCTCATTTGGATGCTCCATAAAGCTTGCTAGCGTTGTCGTGCAGATACTGGTGCGCGAGTTCGAGGGCCTTGGGCTGGCTGATGGCGCGTTCGCTGACGAGTTCGGCAAGCGCTGCAGCGAGAGCGGTGCGCGAGGTGTGGGCGGCGAGCCAGGCGCTTTCTTCTGCGCCGAGCGCGTCGTTGAAGGGAAAAGCGTCGGAGCCGTACATCATTTTGTCGGGGAAAAGAGTGAGGAATTGCTTGAGGACTTCCTTGAACTGCGAAGGATAGAGAAGCTCGGATTGAAAAGAAGTGTCGAGGTAGACATTCTTGACAGCGGTGAGGAGGGCTGCTTCGCGTTCGTAGGGCCAGCCGGCGTGAACCAGGACGAAAGTAGTATTTTTATAGCGGACATCGCGAAGAACGTTTTCGAGATTGAGCACGTTGCCCTGGCGGAGGGAAAAGTAGTCGCCGATGCCGACGGCAGTGTGGAAGTGCATGGGCAGGTGGAGTTTGCCGGACTCGACGACCAGGACACGAAAGATGTAGTCCTGGAAGAGGCGGTATTCGTCCGCAGCGGGGACGCCGCCAGAGCGGTATTTGTTGTAAATGGCTTCGGCCTTTTCGCGCGGAGGATCGGAGAAATAGAGGCTCCGGAAGTAGGCGGCTTCGAATTTCATGGCCACGCCGCCGCGCCTCTGGTTTTCGGCCATGGTTGCGCTAATGAAATCTTCGTAACCACCCAGATCGGCGGGAAGGCCGGTGAGGTTCATCTGCTTTTTGTAGCGGGCGAGCATTTTTTCCTGGAGCGGGATGTACACACCGTTATCGGGAGTGCTCGAGATCTGATCGCGATTGTCGAAAGGATAGAAAAAAGAATCGCCGAAGAAGACCCAATGGAAGCGCTTGGCATCGAGATATGGGGCCATAAAAGCGCGGTTGGCTAAGCAGGTTTCGACGTTAAGTTTGTCGAGAATGGTGTCGAAATATTTTGTGTCGCCGGATTTTTCGGCAGCTTTCTTGCGGTCGACGAGCCATTTGGCGTGTTCGGGGGCGAAGTCGTCGTAAGGGTAACCGAATAGAGATTTGGCGGCGGTGACAAATTCGGGATTGTCATCGCGGAGGCGAAGGACGCTGCTTTCGTCGGGGGGAGCGGCCATGGCATCCACATCGTTGTCGTCGGCCCATCCGGGGTGGGCGTGGTTGTCGTAGATCGGAATGGCGTTGATTTTGGCGAGGAGATCTTCGTAGAGCTTGTGGAGGTCGGTGGTGGGATAGGGGCTGGATTGCGCGAAGGCGGCGCTAGCCAGGCCGAGGATAAGATTCAGAGCTCCGAGCGAGTGGAACAGACGTTTCATTTTTGGTCCTTGGACAGGATGCCGGGCTAAAGCCCGGCGCTACCTAAAACTGGGCACAGCCAGGAGTGGCTGTGCTACGAAAGTGCTACGCGGTAACGGCACGCCATTTTACAGAGACGCGCTGGATACGGTCGAGAGCGTCTTCGAGAAGGTGGCGGGCGCTGACCAGGGAGAAGCGAAGATAATTTTGCCCGTGCGCGCCAAAGGCGGCGCCGGCGATGGCGGCAACACCGGCTTCTTCGAGCAAAATCCTCTGCACTTGTTCGGCGAGCAGCCCGGTGTCTTCAATATTGACCCAGGCGTAGAAGGCGCCTTCGGGAACGTAACAACGAAAGCCGCGAACTTTCGCGAGCGAGCCAAGGAACAGATCGCGGCGGCGCTTGTATTCAGCGACCATGGCGTCAACGGCTTCGGTGGAATCGCGCAGCGCTTCGATCGCTGCGACTTGGATAAATTCCGCGGCGCACGTGAAAGTGTTGAGCACCAGGAGATCCATGGCGTCAATGATTTCGACCGGAGCGACAGCGTAGCCGAGTCGCCAGCCGGTCATGGCGAAACTCTTCGAGAAACCGTCGATGATGACGGTGCGCTCGGGCAGGCCCGGCAGATTCCAGATGGACTTATATTCGCCGCCAAAAACGATGCGTGCGTAAACTTCGTCGGTGATGATCCACAGGTCGTGTTTCCGGGCGAGATCGGCGATGCCTTCGACGATCCGGTCATCGTAAACTGTGCCGGTCGGGTTGTTTGGTGAATTGAAGATCAGAGCCCGTGTTGTTGGCGATATTTTCGACGCGATTTCGGCAAGATCGGGCTGGTAGTCGTTTTTCTCAACCAGGCTGAACGAAACGGCTTTTGCGCCGAGGCCGCGGGTGAACGAAGGATAGATCGGAAAACCGGGATCGGGATAGAGAACCTCGTCGCCGGGTTCAATGAGAGCCATCATGGCAAGGGACAGAGCCATTTTGCAGCCTGGAGCGATAAGGACTTGTTCGGCGGTGGCCGAGACGCTTCGCGTGCGCGCGAGATAGTAGGCAACTTCCTCGCGAAGCGCGGGAATGCCGCGGGTGGCGCAGTAGCGGTCGCGGCCGTTGGCGACGGCGTTGCGGACGGCGTCCACGACGGGCGCGGCAGGATGGAAGTCCGGCTCGCCGAGCTCGAGATGAATGATCGAGCGGCCCTGGCGCTCGAGTTCCTTGGCGCGAGAGAAAACGGCGAGGGCGCCTTCGCCGTTTAGCTCGGAAACGCGCGATGCGATGCGGCGGGTCATGGCCGGAAAAAGTTTAGCACTCGGACTGCAGGTTTGCAGTTTGCGGCTTGCCTGCGGCACAACCAGCAATGGCTGCTTCACAGGGAATAGGAAAGGGGCACCGTGCCCCCGAAAAATGGATTGCAGGTATTAGAACGAATACCGCAGCGAGAATTGGATCAGGCGCGGTGTACCAACAGTGGAGGAAATTTTTCCGAAAGGCGCATTAGGGTTGATCCCGCTCGCCGGGCAACCATTGACGCCCGGCGTGCAGATGAACGTTTCCACATCATTGATCGCCGGATTTGCGAAGTTGGCGTGGTTCCAAATGTTGAAGAAATCGGTCGCGAAGCGCAGGTTCTGGCGCTCGGTAAGCTGGAACGTCTTAATCAACGAAAAATCCCAGTTTTGCTGGTGCGGACCGCGGTAAATGTTGCGGCCCAGATTGCCGAAGATGGTGACGGTGCCGTCTCCGCCCTGCGACGGATCGAGGAACGGGGCGGTGGTGAAATTGGCCGGGTTCAGGTAGCCGTTGTTCACGCGGGCGTGAATATCGCCGCTGGTAAGGCCGCCGCCGATAGAGCCCCCGGAAGCAAGCTGGCCACCTAACGTGGCTGAAGCCAGTCCGGGCCCCAGGTAAGCGGTGCCTGCGGCCGAGTCCGTTACCGAGAAAGGCGAGCCCGACTGCACAATGGTGATGCCGCTAACCGACCAGTTTGTGAGCAGCGCTTTTTCCACGCCGGTCGCGGTGGAGAACAGCGGCAGGTCGTAGCGATAGCTGACAACGAAGCGGTGCGGACGGTCGAAGTCAGACGGTCCGCGAGAATTCTTCAGATCAATCTCATCGTTGAACGCCGTGTTGAGAGCCGTATTGCCGCTGGAGGTGGCGTCGGTGGATTTCGACCAAGTGTAAGCGCTTTGGAAGTATCCGCGAGCCCAGCGACGGGAAACGGTGGTTTGCAGCGAGTGGTAGTGGGAGTAGGCATCGTTGGCGAACAACTGGAAGCCGCTGTAGCCGTTGATACCGGCGTTGTTGGAGCGGGCAGCGCCGTTTCCCTCGGTCGAGATCATTATGGTGCAAGACTGGTTCGAGCCGAGTAGCGTACCGTCGCAGTTCGAACCAGTGAGGGTGACGGGATGGCTGGGGCTGGCCAACTGGGCTTCGATGCTGGTGCGAGTCTCGCGCAGATGCGAGGCGTGAGTGCCGACGTAGCCGAGTTCGAGGACCCAGTTTTTGCCGAGAGCGCGCTGCAAGGTCAGGTTCCATTGCTGGGTGCTGGGAACGACGAAGTGGCGCGGCACGGTCAAGCCGAAAATGAATTGTGAGGGCAGAACCCCTGGGCTGCCACTGGCACAACCGTAGTTCGGAAAGGTTGTGGTGTCGCCGTTGCTAAAGCCCTGGAATACGCCCAGGCAAGGAATGAAATTGGGGTCGAGAGTACCGGCTGTGGGAAGCGCGTTAACCCCGGTTTCGAAGAAATTGCCGAAGCTGCCAGGGGCTCCGCCGCCGAACGCAACAGGAAGGTAGGGGGCCTGGAAACTGAGCTGGTCCACGGTTCCGACGTCCTCTCGGACGAAGTAAATGCCGTAGCCAGCGCGCAGCGTGGTGCTGTGCTTTGCACCGAAGTCGTAGGCCAGCCCGACGCGGGGGGCGAGACCACGCGCGTAGTCGTTCTTATAAGTGGTATTGCTTCCCGAACCCGTCAGGCCGGACAGACCGAGCCTGTTGGCGCACTTTCCGTTGATGAACGGATACTGGCCTTTGCTGGCTAGGTCTTCGTCGAGATTGCCGATGTGGCAAAGGTTATCGTAGAAAGCACCGAGCTCCTCGAGACGAAAGCCAAGGTTGAGAGTCAAGTCGCGGCGGACCTTCCAGTCATCCTGTGCGAACAACGCGAAGTCGTTGGTGCGATATTGGTGATTGTAAACGCCGCCGCCGCCGAAGCTGAAGTCTGGGGCGCCCAAAAGGAATTTTTGCCAGTCGGTGAAGGAAGTGTGATCCGAAGAGCCGAATATCGTCCCGTTGACGAAAAAGAGCTGGCCGTTGAAAACCTGCGGAAAGAGCTTGTCCAGTTTCACGCGGCTGTATTCGCCGCCAAAACGGAGGACATGCGGGCCGCGGACCCAGCTCACGGTGTCGGTGAAGTTGTAGGTGTCCTGATTCTGAAACTGGTCCGCTGGGGGAGTAGGACCGATCTGGAATCCTGAGGAGCCCAAGGTGAACTTGTAGATGGAAGAGGTGACTTTGTTGGTCGGACGCTGGATGCTGAGGTCGGTGGCAGTGACCGGCGGGACGTTGATGAGGCTGTCATTGATGTGGACAAAGCCGAAGCGGAAGTCGTTGACCAGCGTCGGTGAAAACAGGTGAGTTTCGTTGGCGCTGAAGAAGCGCGCGTGCACCGGAATATCGAAGGGGAAATCGAGATCGGTGGCGCTGATGCTGCTGGCAAGCGTGCCGCCAAGAGAAGCTTGCAAGCCGCCGGCACCGAAAGGCAAAACGGATTCGGCATCTGAGAAAAAGAAGCGCGCGGCCACTTTGTCCTGGCCGCTGCGGAATTCGCGATCCCAGTTGGCTGTGAACTGGTCGTCAGTGTATTTGCCAGGTTTGCTGATGATGAGCGAGCCGGGCTGGCCGACTGTACCGACGGCAGTGGGGATCAGGAAGCCGCCCGGATCAGAGAACTGGTTGCTTTTGAAATTGAGCAACGCGACCGCGACGGGATCCAGATTCGTAACGCCTGCGGGCAGGCCTGCCGGAAAGAAGGTCGCGATTAAATTCGCTTCCGAGCGATCCGCGGGCAGCACGGGAAAGCCCGGGTTGTTGATTTCGGTGCCCGGCGAAAGGGCGCTTCGCTGACGCGTCCCCTGGTAATTGACGAAGAAGAAGCCGGCCTTCTCGTTGCCGACCGGGCCGCCGAGAGAGCCACCGAAGATATTCTGCTTGATCGAAGGCCGGGGCTGGCCGGCTTGGTTGAGGAAATATTCGTTGGCGTTGAGCGCGTCGTTGCGGAAGTATTCGTACGCGTCGCCATGGAAATTGCGGGTTCCACTCTTCAGGATGGCATTGACGTTGCCGCCGCCGTTGCGACCCTGGCTGGCGTCGTAGAGAGAAGTTTGCACCTTGAATTCCTGGATGACGTCGGGGTTCGGCAGCGGAATGTAGGTGGCTTGAGCAACGTTGTAGTCGGTGGCGCTCACGCCGTCGATGAGATAGTTGTTGTTGTCTTCGCGCTGGCCGTTGACGATGATGCGGACGTTCCCGCGGCCGAGTTGGGCGGAGGCGTTCAATTCACTCTGCGCGCCCGTGGAAAGGCTGAGAAGCTGCTGATAATTCTGCGTCGCCAGAGGCAGGTCGCGTATGGTCTGAGTGTTGAGTGACTGGCCGGTCGCGGCGTTGGTGGTCTCGACGCTCGAGACTTCTGCGGTGATTTCAACTTTTTCGGAGATCGAGCCGGGCTTCAAAGTGATGCTGACTCTGGTGGTTTCGGTAACCCGGACATCGATACCTTCGGCCTTGGATTGGGAAAAGCCGGACTTGTTGACGACTACAATGTAAGCGCCTGGAGGAAGCAGCGTTGCGACAAAGGAGCCGTCGCTGCCCGTGGGAATTTTGCGCACGATGCCTTCCGTGGCGGAATTGATGATTTGTACCTCAGCGTCGGCGACTGTTGAGCCCGTTGTGTCGAGAACGACTCCGCTGATGGCGCCTGTGGCGCCGCCTTGCGCGTAAACCGCTGCGCCAAAACCCAAATGGATGACTGCCAGTAAGAACACCCGAGCGAACTTCAGACTTCGAGACATGGTGATTCCCCCCCACTAACAAATTAGACTGCGATTGGGCGCAAATGGCGATCCCGAACGCACGTCGGCCGAGCAATTCGGCGCTCCGACCGCAGGCCGCGAGACAGCAAGGACTCCTAACCTGAAACTAATGTTTCACTTAGGGGGTGTCAAGTGATGGGGGCAAGCAAGATTCCCCCAAAATTCCCATGGATCGGAGCTGAGAAATGGCGGCAATCCGGCACTCTGGAGGGCAAATCGAACCGCCCTTGCCGGCCAGGCAATCCTGCTTGACCCTAACCGGACGAACGGGGAGGATGGAGACACTGGGTGGGAAGGCTTTCAGGAGTCACAAGGCGCTCGACCAGCAGGTAACCGGGCGCTGAACGGCGGCGTCCTACTAGATGGAATTGATGAAGGGGTCCCCGCCTGGGGGTGAGCAATGTCCAGCCGAAAGCTATTCCTGACGATCATTGGTGTTCTGGTCGTGGTGTGCAGTTACGGCCAGCAAGCGGCATTAGCCGACTCCGGCCACGCGCGGATTGTGCGGCTGAGCTTGGTTCAGGGGGACGTGCGCTTTACACGCGACGTAAAAGGCGATTCTTTGAGCGATGGGCACGCGAACTGGGAGCAGGCGGTGCTGAATCTGCCGATCCGGCAGGGCTACGCCGTAGCGACGGACTCTGGCCGGGCGGAAGTGGAATTTGAAAATGGCGCGATGGCGTTTCTGGCGGAAAACACGGTGCTGGAATTTTACGATCTATCGAGCGAAGACGGCGGCTTTACGACCAGGCTGATCCTCCGGCAAGGGAGTGCAGAGTTTTATGTGAATCCCGGGCGCGGCGACTATTTCAGCGTGACCGGCGGCGACTTCAGCGTGCAGGCTGAGACCAAGGCGACCTTCCGCATGAACAATTTTGACGATGGCAGCAGCGTGGACGTGTTGCGCGGGCGATTGACTACCCTCGTGAATGGCAAAGAAAAATTGCTGGATAAGAATCAGTCGCTTAGTGTTCGGGCCGGAGAGCCGGATTCGATGGAAGTGGGACGCGTTCCAGCAAGCGACGATTTTGACCAGTGGGTTTCGGGACGAATCGATTCGGTGAACACAGCGACGACCGCCGGACTGCAGTACTCCAATTCGTATAACTATAACTACGTTTCGGGATTTGGGGACCTCTACACCTACGGTTCGTGGTTCCCGATGGCGGGATACGGATATTGCTGGCGGCCGTACGGAGTAGGATTTGGCTGGTCGCCGTTCGATTATGGTTCGTGGTACTACGATCCGCTTTTCGGGTGGACGTTTATTGGCGGGCAGCCGTGGGGCTGGCTGCCTTATCACTACGGCGGATGGCTGTTTCAGCCGGGGCTCGGCTGGGTGTGGAGCCCCTACG
Source organism: uncultured Acidobacteriaceae bacterium (assembly GCA_964594885.1). Classification (GTDB taxonomy): domain Bacteria; phylum Acidobacteriota; class Terriglobia; order Acidiferrales; family UBA7541; genus Acidiferrum. The sequence goes on along the minus strand of CAZQOB010000001.1, from coordinate 2,238 downwards.
GCGTTGGAGCAGGAAACGTTGGGCGGTACAGGCCAGTGACGGGAGTTTGGGTGCACTCGGGTGGAACCGTGGGCATTGTGCCCGCGCATCCGCTGGACGTAAGAGGCAAGACGCCCCTGAATCTTTCGCAGGGCGTGTTTAGCGTAACGCCACGAGGAGTCTCCGGGCAGACCGCGGTAAGCGAGCCCGCAAAATGGAGAGTGGAGAGCAAGCCGACACGCGAAATCATGCAGACTCGTCTGGCGGAGGCGTCCGCGCCAGCGCGGCTTTCGCGGACGATGGGGGCTGGACCGAGGGGCTCGGAATCCGCAATCGTTTATGACCAGACGGAACACAAGTTTGTGAACGCGAATCGAGCGCAGACCCTAGAACGCAGCGCATCCGAGAAAGCGGATGCTACGGCTGTTGCTGGCGGACAAGAGCAGAGCCGGGGCGGCGTAAAGATAGATCCGGAACAGAGCCGCAGCAACCTGGGACGACTACCGGCAGTGCCAGACCGAGTGAACGGCCGGGAAACCTCTGCAGTACCCAACGCGCGCAACACACCGCCGCCACGCCCACCGAGCGTGCCGCGGTCGGTGGCCAGCGAACGAACTTTCAGCAGCGGAAGTGGAAGCAACAGCAGTTCATCGTCGCGCTCATCGGGATGGTCGAGCGGCTCGAGTGGCTCAACTTCTTCCAGTTCGGGCGCTAGAAGTTCGAGCAGCGGAAGCAGCGGTGGCGGCGGCAGGCCGCACTAGAAACTAAACGAATCAGAATCGTTTGACGAGGGCTCGTGCGCGGGCCCTCTTTTTTTGCGGAAGAATTCCTGACGGAGGGACTAAATCGCCTTGGAGGGCTTGCCTTTTATCTTGAGGGCTTTCTTGGAATCGGGATCATAGAAGATCGTGACTTTGTCGCCGTACTGGTAGCCGCCCTTGTCCATGACCTGCTGCATTTTGGCGGAGGCTTCCGCCGACAGCGCAAAGGTCTGGATGGACAGTTCGTTGTCTTTGGCGCGCACCGTGATTTGCATGATGTTGGCGTTCATCACGGTTCCTTCAAACTTCGGCGGTTGCGGGCCTTTGTGTGGTTTGACGGTCCCGATGATAATGGGGACCGCGGCCTCGGCAATCGGCACCGGAACCTGCGCGCTGGCCGCGGTTGCGGCAATGGCCGCAAAACCAGCTGCCAGAACAACACGCAGAAAAACGGGATGGGCAGAGAATTTCATTCCAGTTCTTCGGTGGCGATGCGAAGCGACTTGAGAAAACGAATATCCTGCGGGGTCATGGCCAGCCTGGAAGACGGCTTGCGCTCCTGCTCGGATTCATGAAACGAATCCTGATCCACCTGAATGCGCAGGGACTCCAGGAAGCGGCGATCGAGAGTGGTGAGCTTGGAGTCCTGTTGGCCGGCGGCGTCGCGGCGGGCTAGGCCAATGGTGGCGTCCAGCTTGAGCACGATGTCGTAACCGTGCGCGCGAACTCCTGCAATCGCGCCAGTGATGCGGTCGGAATCGGAGACCGTGTCGTTGATTGCGTGCCCAAGTTCACGAAGCAGGTTTTTCAGTTGGTCGTCGAGTTGCAAGGCTGGCTCTCCCATACCGCAATGCGATTGTAGGTCCCTGTTATGTTGGATACAAGAGAGAGTGCCGGTGTTGTCTCCAAACCGTCACAGCCGTTGATACTGGCAATGCGTACAGGTGATTTCATGTACGCAAGATGGAAGCTGTGAGCGGTGCGGTAAGATGATGCGGTGGCGACAAACGATGTGACTTCGCTCGAGCCGCAGCCGAAGCGCGGATTTGCGCGGGTCTGGGTGACTCTGCGGCAGATCTTCCATGAAGTGGTCGGCGGCGTGTTTGGCGTGTTGGCGTTTGTATGGCTGCAGAGCGCGGTGCGCGCCTGGACTCGCGATGTCGCGCACTGGCTGGTGTTCGCCGCTTGCGGAGTCGCCGTAGTGATGGCCATTTTCTCCTGGGGTTCATTTCGCAGGGCGCGCCAAGTCCGATAGTCAGAGCGATGAGCGAATCCAACAAAGAGAAATCAAAAGAGCGCAAAGCGCATTTCAAGACACTTTCCGGCCTCCTGTTCGACCGCCTCTATACGGCGGACAGTCTGCGCGAAGACGAAGCTGCGCAGCATCCGGGGCTGCCGGGAGAATTTCCTTACACGCGCGGAATTTATCCGGCGATGTACCGCAGCCGCTTGTGGACCATGCGACAGTACGCCGGATTCGGCACCGCGGCGGAGTCCA